>CAZEQJ010000021.1:45055-58602 GCA_964514385.1 uncultured Cytophagales bacterium | reverse complement strand
TAAGCAGGCAGCGGTAAATATGCCGCTTAATGCAAAGCAGGGTCAGCGTGTTTCAATAGCTCCGCTGTATCGTGGTGCCCGTGGTTATTTTGCATTTCAGCATGGTATTATGACATCTCCTGTCATGGGTAGCAGGTCATGGTTTCCTGGTATCAAAGACGATGGGCTTATCAAAAAACAGGATTTTATTCACGTACCTCCGTTTATAACTTCATCAGATAAAAGTGCCTCGGTACGGATAGCTGATGACTGGTCATATGCGAAGGAAGTGGAGGTATCTGCAGGTCCGGAATGGGATATGCTGACCTCCATACAGCAGGATATGATTCAATCTTCAGTATTTTCTATCGCAGAAAACAGCCGGATGGGTTATATACTGGAAGCAGAACCAACCCTTGCTCATGAACATAGCATCCTCACAGTGCCTGTATTTCCGGGTATAGTGCAGTTAACACCCGGAGGGAAACTGATCATACTGATGCGTGACGCCCAGGTAACCGGTGGCTATCCGCGCATCATGGTAGTCCATCCCTTTTTTCTAAATGTTATTGCCCAAAAGAGGAAACATGAAAATCTGGTTTTCAGGTTTACTTAACCGGTCCTATGGTAAATGAATACCGGTATATGCCCGGCTTAATGCGAAAAGGGTCATGTGGCCGGGCACTCAGCGACCAGCTGTCATCCCCGCCGACTCCCATTTGCATATGATCAATATTCAGGACAGTATAATCCCTCACTTCAAGTTCGTTCGTATGCTTTGCCTGCATCAGGTCGTCCTGGCTATACGGCCATGCACTCATACTCAATGGAGTTCCGGTGCTTTTAATTTTCAATGCCATATTGTCTGAAGATAAGACAGCCCATTTGATACCGGTTCGGTTGTTGCTTTCCTGAGGCATGATGTAATGAAAAAAATCATCCACCACATCTATGGAATATTTACCGAAGGGTGCGCTTTTCAATCTGTCACTGTAATTTTCATGAGGTCCGCGGCCAAACCATTCCATCTTGCGAAACGAGGGATCCAAAGCAAGCTGCATCCCAATGCGGGGAACCTCAGATGTTGTAGGCGCCATTTTTATATGATAGTCTACTGATAGCTCGCCCGTATTGTCCATTGCATAGGATATCGTCAGCACTGATTTATTTTCCAGTTCATAATGTACAGTGATCTCTTTATCCCCTGTATTCACGGACAATAATTTAATATTATTCAGTGCATCAACCCATAGCTTATATCGCTCAGTTATGCGATGTCCACGGATATCATTATCAGTCAATGCCCTCCAGAAATTGGGTTTCATAGGCTGTACCAACACATTCTCTCCTTTTACTCTAAGCTCCGTCAGCCACCCTGAAGACGTACTGAAATGATAGGAATAATCACCAGCCTGAAGCGATATCCCAGTTTCCGTTTTATTGACCTTCACCTCATTAGTTTTCGAAATAGCGGGCATCTGAAATGCCAATGGGTTCGGAATCCTGAACTGCTCCCAGGCAACTTCGTGACCTTTATCGGCCCACCAATGATCCTCCCGGGTATGGAAAGAATAAGTAATATAATAGTCGAGGCCTGGCCTGAACTCAATGTTATCGACTGGCCATTTGAGGTTCACCTCCTCACCGGCCGGTATATCAGGCGATGAAATTGTACCTTTATAAATTGTTTTGCCCTCCTCGGTGATGCGGTAACGCAACTCAAATTCATTTACATTGGTGACTTCATGCCAGTTTCTGATTTTGACCCACATAATATTTTCATCTGGATTATAATTGCCATTTTCAAACGCAATTTTTTGATAGACTTTCTTCATCTCCTCTGTGGCCGGCTTGATGGTACGGTCGGGATTGATGACCCCATTTATGCAAAAATTACCATCGTGCTTTTTTTCTCCATAGTCGCCACCGTAAGCATAAAACTCTTCGCCGTTTTCATCTTTCATCAGCAGTCCCTGATCTACCCAGTCCCATATAAATGCCCCTATGAGTCTTTTTTCGCTTCGTATAGCATCCCAGAATTCAAACAGATTGCCGGTGCTGTTACCCATACTGTGTGCATATTCACACCACAACACCGGCCTCCCGTCATCATGCTGACGTGCCATCTCCACCATATCTTCAATGGAGGCATACATTCGGCTTCTCACATCGACCCACTCCGGATCATGGGCGGTGACACCCTCCTGAAAATGCTGTGCCCCTTCATAATGAATGGGCCGTGTCGGGTCGAGTTGCTTTAAATAGCCCGCCATAGCTGAATGGTTGGGGCCCATCCCACTTTCATTTCCAAGAGACCACATTATCACGGAAGGATGGTTTTTATCCCGCTCAGCCATACGCAATGCCCTTTCGACATGTGATGTCATCCATGCAGGGTCGTTGGACAATACCGAACCGATTCCATGTGTTTCAAGGTTGGCTTCATCGATTACATAAAGGCCGTGGCGATCACATAGGTCATAAAAATACGGGTTATTTGGATAATGGGATGTCCGGACAGCGTTTACGTTGTACTGCTTCATCAGCAGTACATCTGCTTCCATGGTAGCCTTATCTACTGCTTTGCCCAGCACAGGATGATGGTCATGGCGATTTACACCATAAAGAAGAACCGACCTGCCATTTATAAATAGCATGCCGTCCTTTATTTCAACTTCCCGAAAACCGAAAGGATAGCTTTTTACCTCTCTTATTTTACCGGTTTCATCGCGTAGCGTGACGATAAACGTGTACAGATTCGGGGTTTCTGAGGACCATAATTTAGGGTTATCCACAACGGTCTCCCATACCGGAAATAACACATGCCCAAGTCTAGGATGCCTTTCGTATCGGATGCGGTTTACCGGCGACGAAAACTTCTCAAAAACTGGTGTATTGCCCTCATACACATGCCCTTCGATGACCCAATCTTTTGTATCAACATCGCCAAAAACACGTATTGAAGGTCGGGCTGCAAGCTGCGCACGTTTGTAATCATGCATTAGATCTGTTCTTACCTCAAAGTCGTATACCTGCACGTTGGGGGAAGCCATTAGAAAAACTTCACGATGAATGCCACTGAGACGCCAGTGGTCCTGATCTTCGAGATAGCTTCCATCAGAATAGCGATATACCTTCACATAAAGGGTATTTTTTCCATCATGGAGGTGGGGTGTGATATCAAACTCCGCCGGCAGCCTGCTGTCTTCGCTGTAGCCTGCCATTTCACCATTTACCCATACATAATACGCCGAGCTTACACCACCAAAATGAAGCGTGACCTGCATATCTTTCCAGCTGTCCGGTACGTCAAATTGCCGGACATACAACCCAACCGGATTATCATCTGATGGAGGATAAGGTGGATTTACAGGACTGAAGGGGTAATATGTATTCTTGTATATCGGCTGACCGTAGCCGTGCATCTCCCAGTTGGAGGGTACAGGTATCGTTTCCCAGTCATTGTCCTCAAATGCCATAGTATGAAAATCCTGAGGCTCCTGGCCGGCAACGGGATACCATGAGAATTTCCAGTCACCATTCAGTAACTGGTAGCGATCTGACTTTGCATAATCAAGGCTAAGAGCTGCTTCCCTATCAGCATACGACATGGATGTAGCCCTTGCTTCCATCCGATTGATCTGGGTTACTTCCGGATTTTTCCAGGGTTCTGCTGACTGTGCGTACATACATATCGGGATAAGCAAAAAGTAAATGGTTTTCATATATCTGGTATTGATGAGCCTTAGGTTGTGTTATTTTCACCTGCAATCAAGAATATTTGTGGAATTTACACAACACCGGATGTGTATTTATCTACAAAAATGTCAAAAATAACATGGATTTTGCCACATCGTAATTAAAAACAGAATGGGTGAGAGAAGCTCATCCGAAAAATTAAAAATATTTTTAGAAATGCAGAAGCTTCATATTCTTTCAGGCATTATGTTTTTGTGCTCACTGACTCTTTACAGTCAGGACAATCTGACTTTCGGTGACTGGGATGCAGACTCCGATAATAAAATCGAAAAATATGAATTTATCAGCAAATTTATTGATGAGTATTATAATGATTTAGACAACATCGATGATGAAGGTCTGGATGACGAAGATTTTTACTATTATACCTATGAATATATCGATGGAAACGATGATGGACTCATCAGCACTGAGGAGTGGGATAACATTTATGCCTATGTAGATGATGAGTTTATCATTTATAACGGCCTGGTGTACTACGATTATGATGAAGATGGATTCATCGACTATGATGAATATTATGATGCGTTATATGACACAAGTTTTTACCTCACATGGGACATTGACAAAGACGGTTATATCAACGAGTACGAGCTGGCAGAGACTGTTTTTGAAAACTGGGACATGAATGATTCCGGTACGCTAAGCCGCAGCGAGTACAACACGATGGATATTTTTTACCTTGAAATATAGGGAATAGAGGAAGTCTGAGAGCTTCCTTTTTTTTAAAATAACTGCCTTTTAAACTCCACTTTGATCCGTTGCTGAAATTTTTCTATTACTTTGAAAATTTCCTTCACGGTTACGATCTCAATTTTTGTAAGGGTTTTGATGCCCACATCGTTATGTGGCTCATCATTATCAAAAATAATGGATTGAGACTGATACCGTAGCCTCATGCCCATGAGGTAATAATAGGACTGAATGAGTTCGTGAAATTCCTCTTCAGAAAAAATTTTTTGATCTTTCAATGCCACCAGCCGATCGCCCGTATTGGTAAGCACTATCTTATTTTTAAGTGAATAGACCCTCACCAAATCCACGATAGGTGTCATTGCCTTTTTAATATTGAAGACCTGCTGTTTTCCCTTGGATATGGTTCTTATGCTTTTGAAAAATGTTAGGGGAGGTTCGTACTGTAGGGCATTATCAGCTAATTGAATAAAAAAATAGTCACCCGGATCCTCGAGCTTTTCGACAATATGGTCCTGCAGCTGTGTGATGAGATCTTTCTCACCAAAAATATAGCGGCAATCAAAGAAGGTAGAAAAATTCATAACCGACTGGGGATTTACCTTATCAATCCATTCGTTATAATTTCTCTTCCAATGAGAAAGTGAGTGTGTCCATTTTGGGTTTTTGGCCATTAAGCCACCCGTACAGAAGGTAAACCCGATACGGTCGAGGCGTTCTGACACCAGCTCAGCAAAGTGCAGGAAATATTTTCTGGTTTTTTCACGAAACTCGTTGGCTTTATCTTCATAAATAATGGCATTATCCTGGTCCGTTTTAAGAGTCTGCTCCCTCCTTCCCTCACTGCCTAATGCCATAAAAACAAATTTGGCCGGTGGTGCACCTATTTCCTCAATTACACCTTCTATAACTTTTTGGGCGATAGTATCCGAAACGTTAGTGATGATCTGGTTTACCAGCTCGGACTTAACGCCCCGGGTCAGCAGCTGGTATACGACTTCCGGTACTTCCTGCCATTTTTCTGCCAGTTCTTCTACTGTTAATGCATTCCGTACCGATTGGATAAATATAAATGGCGACTCCGACTGGTCAGATAACAGCCGGCTACGGCTGATGACACCGGTGTCATGCCCATCTTCTTCAACGATTAGATACCTGATTTTATGACGGAACATCATCAGAACAGCTTCATATACAAATGACCTGCTGTTGATTCTGAAGATAGGACCTTCCATGATATGAGATACTGGCGTATGTGAATGCCTTTCTTCCCCTACTATCTTATTGCGAAGAATGATATCCGTAATATAGCCTGTAATACCCTGGTGTGGATCTTCAACAAAAAGGCAACTGAAACGGTTTTCTTCCATGATCCTTGCTGCCATAAATGAAGGTGTGTTGGGGTCGCATTTTATCAGGGGCCTTGGGTTAAGGGTGTTAATCCTGCGAACAAAATACCGGTCAAATGATAACGTCTCGATATCGGCGGAGGGCGTGGTCACATAGGTAGCATATTTATCGTTGAGCATCTCACGCCCAAAATGCGTGAGAAAATACTGATAAAAGGGTTCGTAGTTCTTGGATAATTTCAGAAAAGCAGCAGCCGGTAAACGATAGACAATTGTGCCCTTTTCCACCATCACCGAGCTTATAGACTTCTGCTTATTCAATAATATGGAGAATGCACCATAGGAGTCGCCCTCTGAAAGCACATGAACTGCTTCCTTTAATCCCTCGCTGTTATAAAAAAAGGTTTCATATTTTCCTTTGTAAATAATATCAAGGCCCTGAATTTTGGTGCGATGCTGATGGTAAACAATTTCATTGTTTTCATAAACAACGCGGCTGAGTTGTTTTGCCAGATTTTCCAGTTCCGCTGCTGGCAGGGTGGAAAATGGCCTGTTTTCACTAAGAAATGTTATAATATCCTCCATCCGTATAAAATGAATAGGGTTAAAATCAATGTAAACATCAATGGGGTCAGGCACCCTTTCCCGTGTTTTCGCCGTCGTCCAAACTTATCCCGTACTTTAAATAGATTCCGCCGAATGAGTTCGTCATTAAATTCATTTCTATCCACAAGTGCATAGAACACGCGTGCTGTGGCACGGGCATCATGTAAGGCATCATGGGCGCCTTGCAGTTTGTCACCAACCAGCTTACTGTAAAGTTCACGAAGTTGGGGGAATTCATGATAACGGTAGTTGCTGTAATCGGATGTTGAGCGCATTGTGCAGAAATGAGAGTATTCTGCTAATGTATTTTTCTGCCCGCTTCGAAGCTGCGTCACCTGCATCATCTTACTGTCAAGCTCAACAAAATGGCCAACCACAACAGGCTTATATCGGTGAAGATCACCTGAAAAGGCCCGGGCTACCTGTTTTCGGCTAACTCCGTTTTCCTTTAAATATTGCCCGTCAATGCCGTGCACTTTTTCCGCATTTGGATCGATAGTTAATCCTTCATTGTAAATATAAAAATTCCGTTCAAGGAGCAAAGATCTTTCTGGCGAGTAGATCACCCAGGCAGCCTGTATCACCTCCGGCCATGCTTCGAGATCATTTACCGACGCCATCAAATCTTTCGGCTTTGCAGACGTCTCGGTATCAATAAAGAGATAGTTTGTGTGCAAAAAAATGCTTTTAAAGGTTCTCCGGATTAACTACAGGAAAAGTAACAGTGAACTTAGCCCCCTCATTCGGCTTGCTTTTCAGGTCGATATCTGCACCTATTGTACTTGCCTGACGGTGAACAAGATAAAGACCCAACCCATTGCCGGTACTCACCTCATGTAGCCGGCTTCCTATCTTAAACAATCTGTCCCTGTATTTTTCTACATCAATGCCACGCCCATAGTCCTGTACGATCAGGACCACTTTTTTGTCATTTTTTTTCTTCAATACTACCTTTATCTTGTTTGAAGTTGGCGTAACGCCATATTTAAGTGCATTGGTCAGCAGATTATTAAGTATACTGTCAATATAGGCAGGCATAGTATGGAGCACAATGTCATCCAGCTGTAAATCGATCTTTACTTCCTTTTGTCTGATAGTTGTTCTGAGCATATCAACCTGCCGGATGCAGGCTTCCTTGAGAGAATACGGCTTGTAGGTTGGCGATGAAAATTCCTTCTCCATGGTTATCAGCTCACTGATATTCGACAACGTAGTATCGAGCATTTCAGCACAGTCGTCAAGCATATTCAGATAATCTGCATTTTCCTTTTCTGATTTTATCAGTTTTACAAGCCCGATGATCCGGGCTACATTGGATCGGATATTATGTGAGGTGATATAGGCATATTGCTGGAATCTGTTTCGCTGTTCGGCTGTCTCATCCAAAAGCTGTTGCAGTGCCAGCTGTCTTTCAATTACGTGGGTAATATTGGCAAGCCGTGCAATATTATACACCTTTTTATCATTGTCATAGACCGGCTTAATATTGAAATTGAACCATTTCTTTTCTTCACTGCCACTAAAGGGAAGAATATTTTCGTAGGATTTTTTTCCTTTGAAGGATTTTAGGATAGCAGGAAGCTCTTCTTTTGAGATATTGTTTTTCAACAGCAGTTCGTCCAGCCGAAGATCTGTAAGTTTACCGTTTCCAGCATTGAACTCTTCATGCACCACATCGTTGGACCAGCTTATTCTGCCGTCATTTTCTACGGTTAATAATATGTCGCTAGAGTGCCGGGCTGTATTTGCCAGTAATTCTATCTCCTGTCTTGACTTGATCTCATGTGTAACGTCTCGGATGATACCGTACCATGCCACCCGGCTTTCCATTTTTTCGGGAGTAGCAATAATGTTATGCCAGATCACCTCCTTTGATTTTACCCGATATGTAAAATCAATCGGTTCGGAAGAATGAAAGCCCTTCTGAATTAAAGACATCAGATGCGGAAGATAATCAGCATGGACAGTGCCGAAAGCAATGGAAGGATCATCAAGCACATTGTTATAATCCACTTCGGGGTGCAGCAGCTTAAACTGTTCTGAAAGATAGGCAAAGCGGGATTCACCATTCATAAAGGCTTCAAACTGAAATACTACGCCGGGAACATTTTTGACAAGCTTGTTGATTTTATCTTCCGATTCTTTCAATGCCTTTTCATATTCCTTTATTGCTGTAATATCCAGAATCAGCGTATCCCACTCGACGCCCCCATCCTTCTGTTTTTTTGGCACACCTCTTCCATGAAGCCATTTCACTCTGCCTTTCTGCCGAATACGCCACATATGGTCCCACTCCGTAAGCTTTTCTCCGGATTGAATTATGGAGTTTTGCATACCGCTCAGGTCTTCGGGTACTACAGGTTCCCATAGTTTGGCGACATTTTTCATGGCCTCTGACACTGTAAGTCCCCAAACCTGGTTAACCCCCTCACTTATGTAGAGTAATTCATCTGAATAATCCGCATTAATCTTATATCGCAATACTGCTCCGGGTATATTATTGTTAATACTATCGTAACTGTTTACGGTATCGACCAGGCGCTTGATGGAGGAGCGGATTTTGTCGTACTGGTTTTTCTTTAATCCCAGCTCATCGTTCTTCAGCCACTCCAGGAGGTTATGAACCACATCTTCGTCGTTCTGATACGTGGAAAACGAAAACTGATTATCCGGTAGATCATCCAGCATCAGAATGCATATGCGGATATTTTGTGTTTTGGTGATGACTTTGTGCGCATTGAGCTTTTGGGTATCGCCTTTTGCATTCTTAAGCGATATTATATTCTTACTTTGTAAGAATACGTCTCTTTGAAGTGAGTCAAGTAATGCTTTATTTTTAGTAAGAAATGTACTCTCCTTCCTGAACCCAAGCTCATTAATAAGGCGGTTATCGGTATATACTTCTTCCAGCTTATCCGAAATAACTATGATGCCTGACTGTCCATAGGTTCGGATCTCATCGAATATTCCGGGTTCATTTTGCAGAATTTCAAAAAAAAGTGATCGTGTTTTCAACGCCCATTACTTGATTCTACTCTAAAGTATTAAAATAAAGTGGTTATAAATAGTAAATTGCGCCTACAATCTTACTTGGCACAAAAATAAAAAGCACTGCAGAAAACCGCAGTGCTTTTCATTGACATGATATATGCCTCATTTACATCCAGAAAGCAATATACAATGCAGCCACAATCGCAACTATTCCGATAGCAGCCACATTAAACACCACAGATGTATTGAAAAGAGATTCATGTACCCGAATCGCATTTTTATCCATGGTGTCAATTTTCGCATTGGTATACAGAATAATGGCAAGCATTATAAATAATGTGGAGAGCATATAGAGTGACTGAATACCCAGATAATCATAGGTATTGAGGGTAATTGTCGTGAAAACAGCTCCAAAAACCCCAAGTACACCGAAGAATATGGCCCACCTTACCAGATCTTTTTGTTCTTTGCCATCCGGAAGGTCAACCTTTACTTTTGGTGCCTTGTCAAAGAAGCTAATGACGCTGGCAATGGTACAAAGGATAATAAATACATACCCCATTCGAAGAATAAATGGCAGGTCAGGAAGCAACAACTTAAATGCTGCACCCATTGGTATAGTTACAATGGTGGTCCATATTGCGGCACGGGTCGTTATCTGTTTCCAGAAAAGGCCCATTGCAAATACTACCACTACACCCGGATAAATAAAACCTGTGTATTCCTGGATATACTGAAATACCTGATCAAGATTACGTAGTGCAGGAGCAACGATAACCGCGATAACAAGGGCAACAACTGCAGCCAGACGGCCTGTTCTCACCATCTGTCTGTTGTTAGCATTTTTATTGATATATACCTTGTAAATATCCATCGTGAATACAGTAGATGTCGAGTTGATCATCGAGGCAAGAGATGATACAATCGCCGCCGTAAGGGCTGCAAATGCCAGTCCGCGAACACCGGCAGGCACAAAGTTTTTCAACAGGAAGGGATAGGCTTCATCCGACTTATTGATTTCACCGACGATATCGTACCCTGCAACGAGGGACGGATCCTGCTGGATCACATAAGCCGTAATACCCGGTATAATTACCAGTAATGGAATAAGAATCTTAAGATACCCTGCAAATACTAGGCCTTTCTTTGCTTCTTCCATCGATTTTGCAGCTAATCCTTTTTGAATAATATACTGGTTGAAACCCCAGTATCCCATGTTTGTGATCCACATCGCTCCGAGCAGTACAGCGAGACCTGGCAAATCGGTAAAGGCATCTTTAAAGCTCTCAACACTACCTGTTTCCGGATTTATCTTATCAGGCACTTCCATAAGTCCCCGTTTGATGATCATCACAAAATGATCGCTCGCCTGCTGATAAATGGTATTGAAGCCGTGCAATATTTCACCACCTCCCACAGCTTTAAGTGCCAGAAATGTGGTTACCAACCCACCAAAAATGAGGAATATTACCTGTATAACATCTGTCCATGCGACAGAAGAAAGTCCTCCATAAATACTATATAGTCCGGAAAAAGCCAGAAGGCCAATTATTCCCCAAATCAGGGGAATGCCTACAATTTCCCGGAGTGCCAGAGCGCCCAGGTAACTTACCGAAGTGAGGTTTACAAAAACATACACCGCAAGCCAGAATATTGCAAAAAAGCCACTCACAAACTTGTTGAAGCGGCCATTAACAAACTGGGGCATGGTATATATTTCCTTTTCAATGAAAATAGGAATGAAGTATTTACCCACAACAATCAGGGTAATGGCAGCCATCCATTCATAGGCAGCAATACCAAGTCCTATCGCAAAACCTGATCCTGACATGGCGATAAAATGTTCTGCAGAAATATTGGCCGCAATCAGGGAAGCTCCTATAGCCCACCATGTTAATGACTTATTGGCCAGAAAATAATCCTGTGCCGTACGCTCATGACCCTTTTTATTTCTGGACAGATACAATCCAAGCCCTACAATTACTACACAGTATATCGCAAATACCGTATAATCCAATGGTGAAAACGTGTTACTCATAAGTTTCTTTTAGTTCGGATGGTAGTCTCTTACATATCTTCGCAATATATAAAAATCAGGATATACTAATTAATGGATTTAGGATATATGGACAATAGTATGTGGTGGTGGGAATTTTTTCGGTGTGAACAGGGCCTTTTTCCGTTAGCTTATCATCCCAAACCAAACTGAATATACCCCATATTGGGTATATGATTCCTGTAAAAATATTCGTATCATTGTATAAACCGAATAATCGGTCTTCACCCAGCTTTTAAGAATCATCAGATTTTTCACCTAACCTATTGCTTATGTCTAAAATTTACATCCTTATTTTATTTTTCTGCTCACCTTTATTGTTTGCTCAGAATGAATGGGTGAAGATAACGGAAGAAAGCGGAATCGTTTTTTATTACACCGTGCAGGACTGCGACGGTAGTGATAAGGTCCTGATTCGAATCCAGAATACGCTGGATCACAATGCATTGATTCAGGTAGAAGTTACAATCAATGGTGGAACAGCCGTCGTAGATGCATCTGACTCACCTTACGAGGTAGCCCTCATGGCCGACGAAATTGTAGAAGGCCAATGTGACAACAATGCTGCCTTAACCTTCACAAGCTATGATGGCCTCAGTGCTGATTCATTCACCATAAAAACAACGATGATATGAAGGTGCTGAGACTAATAATTGGTTTTCTGATTCTGCTGAGTTCGTCGGCATGGGGTCAGGTGCAGATTGGCAATAAACTTACGTTCGACTTTTCAGGAAGAGTTGTGGAATGGACAGTACCCGCTGGTGTCACTCAGGTACGAATGGAGGCATTCGGGGCACAAGGGAAGGCCGGCGACCTCAATTATCAGGGAGGAAGAGGCGCTTATATGAGTGGAGACCTCACCGTCACCCCCGGTGAGCGCTACCTGATACTTGTAGGTGGCGAGGGTACGAAATTCCGGCCTACAGAATCTCAAGGCAGTGGCGGCGGAGGCGGCGGATCCTTTATTGTAAAAGTGGTCCCCAGTTCTCCATATCAGATCAATACCGGACCATTTGCCGGACTATTTGTTGAACCGGTACTGATTGCCGGTGGTGGTGGCGGTACAAGAGCAGCCGTTTTGCGTGATGGTTATCCGGGGGTCGTTACCAGCGGAGGTACCACAGGTTCAGGTTCCAATGCCTCTACTGGCGGGGGTATACCCAAAGCAACAACATTGAACGGTGGTATTGTGAGCAGCCCTTCATGGGGTTCCGGTGGTGGCGGATTTGTAGGCAACGGTGCTAATGACGGCAGTTCCGGTAGCGGAGGACTCAGCTTTCTGAACGGAGCTTTCGGAGGCCAGGATTTCTGCTTTGGTGGTGGTTTCCGCATTGGAGGCTTTGGCGGCGGCGGCGGTGCCGGCTGTTGGGGCGGCGGCGGCGGTGGTGGCTACACCGGAGGTGATGGCGGACGACTGGCCGGAGGTGGCGGATCCTTCAGTATTCTGACCAACCAAAATAATACGTCCGGTATCCGTAGCGGCAACGGACTTGTCACAATTGAGTTTGAACAGACAGATACAGAAGCCCCGGTTTTTTCATCTATACCACAGGATATTTTATTGTCATGCCGTAATGACGTACCGGCACCGGCAACGCTAACAGCAACAGATAATGTGGATGATAATATCACAGTTGTATTTGAGGAATTATCTGCTGGTGATGATTGTAATGGTACCATTACGCGTACGTGGACAGCAACCGATGCTGCCGGAAATACTGCTGCAGTTACACAGACAATCACGATTGTTGATGATGTGGCACCCGTAATCATTAACGTACCTGAAATGCTTAAGCTTAGTGCCGAAGGTGACGCCTGCGGCACGATCATAAATTTTGACGGGATTACAGCTTCTGATAATTGCAGTGATGCAAGCCTGAGTTTCTCTTCTCCTGCCGGATTCTATGAAACCGGTTCTTATGACATAACGGTGACTGCAACAGATGCGTGTGGAAATGCTGCATCTGAAACTTTTAATGTAACTATAACTGATGATCAGGCACCAGTACTTTCTACCCAGGATATCACCGTCCAGCTGGATGAAAACGGGGCGGCATCCATCTCCGCAGTTGATATTGACAACGGCTCAACTGACAACTGTGCGATTGCTTCGC
>CAZEQJ010000021.1:0-44955 GCA_964514385.1 uncultured Cytophagales bacterium | reverse complement strand
TAAACGGCAACAGCGCATCGGCTACGGCTATCGTGACCGTTGAGGACAATATCGCGCCGGTCGTGGTGACACAAAACATTACCGTTCAGCTGGATGAAAGCGGTGCAGCATCGATCTCCGCAGTTGATATTGACAACGGCTCAACTGACAACTGTGCGATTGCTTCGCTGGCATTGGATATCGAATCTTTCGATTGCAGCAATGTAGGCGAAAATACCGTGACCCTCACAGCAACAGATGTAAACGGCAACAGCGCATCGGCTACGGCTATCGTGACCGTTGAGGACAATATCGCACCTGAGTTGATATTGAATAACTTCACGTTATCATTAGATGAAACGGGTGCAGGATCCATAACTGTCCAGGATGTTGACGGTGGTATCAATGATGCTTGTGGTATTTCATCCATTTCTTTAAGTAAAACCGATTTTTCGTGTATGGATGTAGGTGTTAATACCATAATAGTTACAGCAACAGATAACAACGATAATGTAAGTTCAGCGTCAGTAGCAATAGAAGTACTGGATGTTACAGCTCCAATTGTCACAGAAGCCTCCTTCAATCAGGTAAAATGGAGAAGATGGCCAATTAAGGGGCTATACACGACGGATTTTAGTGCCACAGACCAGTGTGATGCGATGCCAGAGACAACAGGTGTAATAGCCCTGCCAGGTGATCTAAGTAATTTTCGAGTAGTATATATATGCACAGCCTGGAGCTGGGATCGACATAATGGATGGCATAAAGAGGACGATGAAAAGGAATTCGAGTATTTTCTCACTAAGGTCAAAATTGACTTCTGGAAAAAGCGAATCATCGTATTTGCACCAGACCCATATGCATTTTATGATCAACTGATCAGTGATGGAGGGTTTGAAGTGCAGAACGGTGAATCCTACCGCTTTCTTGAAAACAAATTCAGATTTGATGTATTGTACGACAGGCATGGCAATCCTGTAATGTTCAGAGGGCCATCATTTGATCTGAATGTGACTGCTACCGATGCATCAGGAAACACTTCCAGTCAAACGGCAAGTCTTGAGTTTAAAAGAAAAAGATGGTATAGCTCCAGCGAAGTGGATGAAGGCGAAATTGATAATCCTAAATCCGATATGAACAGCTGGTTCAGAGTTGTAGATGAAGAACTTGAAACAGTTCCCGGTGAAATGCCTTTGAATGAACCTGCAGTATCGATAGGTATTTATCCAAATCCGGCATCAGACAGGTTTACAATCGATGGCCTGAGTAATATGAATCGAATCTCAATAATTAACATTGAAGGCGAAGTAGTACTTAATTTGACTCTCAACGGAGAATCTGCCAAAATTATCGATACGCATCGCTTTGCGAGTGGGCAATACATGATATTGATGGAAGGAAATGAAGAAGTAATTACCAAATCCATTTCCATCATCCATTAAAAACACTCCTTACATCTTAAAAAAAGCGGACGAGAATGTCCGCTTTTTTTATTTCCTCTAATAACTACTGATTGGTAATTAGGCTTTATTACTCTTCCTGCTGGGAGCCGTTATAAAAATTCATGCTCTCCATAGCCTTATAATCATGATCAAACAGAGTAGCATTGTCCCAATGTGATCCCTTACCCCATTGCGTTTCACACGGTGTAGAAACCCACGCCGGTTCCCAGTAAACCAGTCCGCTGCCACCTGCATCCCGGATTATGTTTTTTAGTCTGTTGAGATATTCAAGCTGTCCTCTGGGGCTGGCTTCTATTCCTTCCACCAATGCACCCTGGCCTAAGATATTTCCGGCAGGGTCGGCATCCTCGAAAGTATATGGATAAGCTGTCTCAACCACCATTAGAGGTTTGTTATAGATATTGACCAATGTGCGAAATGCCTGACCTACATTATCAAGCGTATACTCAGACCAGATCGGATAATAGCTCAGCCCTATCCAGTCAAAGTCAGTGACACCATTTTCTGTTGCCTGCTTAAACCACCACAGCCCGTTTTCAGGCTGTGCGATATGGAGCATTATTTCCATATCAGTATCCAGTTCTTCATTCAGGTCACGTATTGCTTTGATGCCGGCGTTGATGAGCAAACTGTTTCGTTGCCAGTTTATAGGCCACTCCAACTCCCCCTGCTGCAGTATCATACCGTTGATCTCATTACCTACCTGTACCAGTTCGGGTAATAAATTCTCTTCATGCAATTGCAGCAACACACTTCGGGTATATTGATACAATGAATCAGCTAAGATGCCGGTATCATCTATGACATCCACCCACGCTGCCGGTATTTCCTGTTTTCCCGGATCAGCCCAGTTATCGGAATAATGAAAATCAAGTAATACCTGCATTCCCTCTTTTTTTGCGCGGCGGATGCTTTTGATCACATCCGCTGTAGTGCTGTAGTCTGTCCATTCAGGCGAATGCCATAACCTGAACCGCGCCAGGTTGGCGCCAGCATCAGCAAATATTTCATAGGGATCCTGCATCTCACCATTTTGATTATAATAAACGGCTCCGCAATCCTCCATTTCATTTACATAGGAAAGGTCTGCACCATAATAGAAAGGAGTATCCGAAATCTCTCCGTCATCCTTTTGATTATTTGCAACGGTAAGTATTTCGTTATCACATGAAAAAAACAAAACGAATGCCAGTGTCAAAAAAAGAAACTTCATATAAGGAAAAATTAAAATAAAAAGGCTACCACAATAGTGGCAGCCTTCTCAATATATTCATGAAATATAGTTATTCCAATGTAATGGTCTGATCAAGATCATTGATGGTCATGGTATAAGTTCCATCAGTTCCGCTGAAGGCAAAGTTGCTATCGCCGTCATCTGCATTGTAGAACCTGTCATCAATGGTATACCCTTCGTCCTCATAATAAGGGAAGTTTAATCCTGATCCCCAATCACCATCTACTGTAAACACACGGAAAGCATTTTCACCACCAGGTGAAGAAGTCAAGGTTACAGAACCCTGATATACGTAAGGAAGTATCTGTTCCATTACCACAGGTGTAGCCCAATCCCAACCTGCTTGGGTAGCGTTACCTACGAGATATACAGGTCCAGAAGCCTCAATTGAAATTGTCTGATTATTATCATCAATTGTCATTTCATAAACACCTGTAGTTCCGGTGAATTTAAAGTTACTTTCACCATCTCCGGCATTTTCAAATTCAGAAGCAATGGTATATCCTTCTCCTTCATAATGAGGGTAATTCAGACCAGATCCCCACTCATCTCTTTCTGTGAACATTCGGAATGATAACCCGTCACCATTGATCAGTCGAACACGTCCTGTATAGACATTATTTTCGCATGTAAGCTCTACTGCGGTACCCCAGTTCCAGTCAGCATTGGTACCATTTCCTACAAGGAATAAAGATTGACAACCACCGCCTGTAGGCTGACGCTCTACCCAATTGATCGCAATCTGATAAGACTCCGAAACTGTGTCGATTTCAAGGTCTTCCCCAATACCGGTGTATACCCTTAATCGGAAGTAAACCTCACCGACATTATTTGGAGCTCCTGTCTCGGTTGTTGTAGCAGGGTCATCATCAAGTCCCTGATCACGTGCGAACCCGATGAGGTCGCCTATTGTGACACCATAATTTGTTTCGTTGGTGGTACCTACTGTCTCAAATGTGCTGAAGGTAGGGTCAATGCTACCTTGTATATCATACGAAAGGTTAATAGTGGCACCAAAATCAGGTTTTTCCCAGAAAAAGCGCTCGGCTATATTGTCCTCTACATCCGTGTCCAGAAAATAGGTATCCAGAAACGTATTATTAAACGCCAGTACAACTGAATCAGGGGAGCCGTCAACGGTGAACTGTGGGCCAAACGGATCTTCGCAGGACGTGAATCCTGCAACGATCGCTAAAGATATAAGTAGTGAATTAAGTGTTTTCATTTTTGCTAATTATTAATAGTGTTTAGTAACCAGGGTTTTGTCTGTAATTTGGATTTGCGGCAAGATCCGCTGTATGAATTGGGAATACCTCGCGATACGGAGCTAAAGGAATACCATTCAAGGCATTACCTTTCCAGTTCCACGTGTAGTTACCTGAAGTAAATAGGCCAAAACGGATAAGATCCTGACGTCTGTGGCCCTCCCAGTGCAATTCTACAAGCCGCTCATCGATAATAAGGTCAAGGTCAAAATCAGCATTTGTTACTGCTACGGTATTATTAGCACGTATTCTCAAATCATTCAGATACTGAATAGCCGTGTTGCGGTCTCCGCCGCCACCTCTCAGATGACATTCGGCGTACATCAACAATACATCAGCATAACGGAATAGCGGAAAGTCTATATCAGCAAACTCATTAACGGTTGGTCTTGGGCCAGTACTGAAATTGTTATTCCACTTTTCTATAATATAACCGGTACCATTACGGGTGATTTCAGTGATATCAATCGGACGCTCTCCCGGAGGTAGCAGTGTGTTTCTGTCGTCATTGGCGTAAGTTGGAGACAGCATAGTTTCAGAAAACTGACGTGTAACTCGCATGGCTCCACCCCAACCTCCGGCATTTGTACCGAGGCTAATACCATTTTGTTCAAGATTACCCACCTGACCATTGATCATGGACGTGGTCGCTCCATAATTCTGTGTAGCTACTGCGTCTGAGATTACACCAAAAATAACCTCATCCGCTCCCGATACATCGTTGTCACCGGTAAAGTTGTGAAGATAGTTTGGTGTCAGTGTATATTGATTTGAGTTGATGATCTCCTGAATATACGTCATAGCATCGCTGTAGCGATCCTGCTCTGCGTATACTTCCGCATTGAGATAAAGCTTAGCCAATATCATCCAGGCTACTGCCTTATCTACACGACCGTATTCGTTTTGCTTTGGATCTACAAGATCAGGTATCGTAGCTAATAGTTCTGCTTCGATGTAGGCAAACAACTCCTCTGCCCTCATTATCTGAGGCTGCTTAGCCGATACAGGATCATTTTCTGTTACCAGAGGAGACTGACGGAAAAGATCCAGCAAATGATAATGTGCTAATGCTCTCAGAAGTCTTGCCTCTGCCCTGTATATCCGGATTTCATCACGGAGTGCAGGATCGTTATGACCTCTTTCGTCCAGTTTTTCGTCTGTCGTCTGCCGCAGAAATTCATTGACAAATGCTATTGAAGTTCCGGCACGTCCATTGAACCCTCTGAACCATGGATTTTCACTGTTCCATGTATTTCGGTTCAATTCGGCAAGCCCGGGGTCATTTTCCCATGACCACTTCACTTCATCTGTCGTAAATTCGCTTACATACCAATAACATCTGAGGTACTGACTGTAACCCGGGTCGATATCGATCAGGTTCGTACTACCTGGCCCGTTAGGCCCTGTTATGGAAAGATTGGCATATGCCGATGCCAGCGCCTGACGATATGATGATGTTGAATCATAAAAATCATCAGCAAGGAACAGGTCATCATCCCTGAGCTCTATATCAAGGTCGCCAAAACATCCTGAAAGGAATGTCAGAGGCAACACAGCTATGAATACATATATTAGTTGTTTCATGAAAATATGAATTAGAATGTAAAGTTAAGTCCTGCAAACCACGATCTTGCTCTCGGGTAGATGGTATTGTCAATACCCTCGTTGAATACCTCCGGATCAAGACCTGAGTACCTGGTGAGAACAAGAATATTCTGACCTCCGATTGAGGCTCTCATTGATATTTTGTCCGCGATCAGGTTATTAAAGTTATATGCTAATGTAACGTTGTCTAACCTCAAAAAAGATCCATCTTCAAGCCAGAAATCTGATAACAATCCGGTCGATGTCTGCTGGAATGGGAAATCCTGGATACTTGCAGGTGCATTATTGATGGTAGAAATACCTCGCATAGCCAATACCTGAGCTCTGGAAGATAAAACGTTATTATAAATAGATGCACCTACATTTGCCCGCATATTGATGCTAAGATCCCATCCTTTATAACTTGTATTGGATAACAGACCCATGGTATAGTCAGGGAATCCTACTGCAGATGGATACCGATCTGCCTGGTTGATGATATTGTCACCGTTCAGGTCAGCAAATACACCCTCAAGAGGAAAACCATCTTCATTATATACCTGTGCATAGTTTAGGAAAGTAAATGGAGGCAGTCCTTCACGGTGCAGCTGTACGGTACCCCCTACACCACCGGCGATACCACCTACGGGTATATCCTGACCCAGGGCAAGAGCACTGATTTCTCTTCTTATTGCAGTGAAGTTGAAGTTCAGGTTCCAGTAGAAGTCATCTGAGTTATACAGGTCATAGTTAAGGGCAAATTCAAGACCCTGGATTCTGAAATCCCCAAAGTTCTGAGCCCCGCCATTACTGAAGTTGGATCCTACCGAAATTGCCACGTTGGCTAATAGGTCCTGAGATTGTTTGTAGAAATATTCTACTGATCCGTTCAGGCGATCATTAAAAAAGCCATAGTCCACTCCGACGTTGAAGGTTTGCGTTTCTTCCCATTTGATTGCCTCGTTACGGAATTGCGGGAAGCCCACAATGACAGTATCGGCATTATTACCCGAGCCAAATATGTACCTCGAAGTAGGCTGGCTTGTTGAATATCTTGATAAGTAAACATCTGATACCGGTATATCCTGCTGCCCGGTCACACCCCATCCAAGACGTAATTTCATGGTAGAAACCACAGCTGAAGTAGGGAAGAAATCATCCCTGATCTGCCAGGCAAAGGCTGCGGAAGGGAAATTACCCCAACGATTATCAGGGGCAAAACGAGAAGTTCCATCTCTTCGCATGGCAAATGTGAAGAGGTATTTGTCGTCAACATTAAGATTGGCTCTTGCAAATAAACCTATAAGTACAATATCGTTGCTGATATTCTCCTCAGGTGGCACGATGACATCGCGGGAGTTGTTAAGGCTCCAGCTTCTATTGGTAAACCGCTGATAAGAGTAACCTGCTGTTACATCGAGATTCATATTACCAGCAACTTCCTTATCATATTGAAGGTAGCCATCAAAAAGCAGGTTCTGACGGCGGTTTGTGTATTCGTTATATTCACCGGCAAATACAAGGTCAGAGTTAGTAGCCGGAGTAGCAAGTGAGTCTATTTCTACTACGCCTGCACCGCGCTGGTCGTCAATACCCAGGTTTACCACTGCTGTCAACTCGGGAATATTATGAAAATTATAGTCCAGCTTCAGGTTACCATACTTGCGGATCACATTAGATTCGTCTCTGCGCTGCTCAAGTTCTGCCAAGGGATTAAACGGTGCTGAAGGCCGAAGGTCATTGCGGTTGAATACTCCGTCGTTGTTTTCATTTACCCATTGGAAATATCCACCAAACGGACTCTCAGGATCATAAACCGGAGCCGTAGGGTCAAAAGATATGGCATTGCCAATCTGATTACCAAACTGATTTTGCTCCTGTGAGAAATTGGCATTGGCACTTACAACAAGATGCCCTTCAAAGAATGCAGGATTCAGGCTCACATTCAGTGTATTTCGCGTGAAACTGGTATTTTTCATGATACCTTCCTGGTCATTTCTGCCTACTGAAACCCGTACTGGTAGCACATCTGCTATCGTTCCGTTCAGTGAAAGGTTGATGTTATTGTAATAACCTGTTCGCGTGATAACATCCTGCCAATCCGTATTGGTTTGTCCGGTAGAGTCAGCTACATCATCCATATACTCAGGTGCATATTCCCGGATAAAGGAAAGGAATTCATCTGCATCCATCACATCCAAGCGATTAGGGAGCGTATTTACACCCGCCTGCACATCTGCCTGAACACTCAGTTTTCGGCTTGCCTGCTTGGTGGTGATCAGAATAACTCCGTTTGATGCACGCGAACCGTAAATGGCTGTAGCAGAGGCGTCCTTCAATACCGTAAATGATTCGATATCAGCGGGGTTGATGGTACTTAAAACACCTCTTGAACCTGATGCACTGCTATTATCAATCGGTAATCCATTGATTACGATGAGCGGGTCATTAGAGGCGCTAAGAGAGGAACCACCCCTGATACGTATAACAGACCCGGCACCGGGTTCACCACCCTGCGTGATCTGAAGCCCCGCCACACGACCGTTTAGCAAACTCTCGGGCGTTACGATATTACCTTTATTAAAGTCTGCTTCACCTACCGATGTAAGGGATCCGGTAGCATCTTTAACCGTAGTGGTACCATAACCGATTACCACTACTTCCTCCAGTTGGGCAGTATTAAGGCCCAACTGCACATCCATGTTCGCACTGCTTACCACTCGTTCGATCGGGTTAAAACCGACAAATGAAAATACAAGGGTATCTCCGCGGTTGGCTTGAATACGATAAACACCGTCCAGGTCTGAGATAACACCCGTAGTTGTACCTTTGATGAGTACGTTTACCCGTGGCAGCGTTTCACCAGTCTCCGCATCAGTGATGGTACCGGTTACGGTCATCTGCTGTGCATGAAGACTTACACTAAAAAAAATGCACGTGAAAAACCAGGCGGATTTTTTTACCTGCTTCCACATGCCGACACTGAAATAATCTAGCATAGGTCAATGATTAAATGTAAAATTTGGTTTTGTAGTGTTTTATAAACATCGCAAACTAGATCACTATTTTTTTATAATGCAACATTACAGCCCGAAAATATACAGTAGTATTGAAAAAATGATAATCATACCATTGTAAACTCAAAAATCACTGATCTTCAATCACTTGTTTTATGATTTATGTCATAAAACGGTCAATGAGTGTAAAAAATACATTTAATCGTATCTAAAAATTGGACATAAAAAAAAGCCCGTCGATGAACGGGCTTTTTAATACTTTACAGTCAGAATAATGCTATGCCGCTACCTGGTGTTTTTCCCTAAGCCAGTTGTGCGCATCTTCGACAGACAGGAAGTTGTCTACCGTTAACACCTTTACCTGATCCTGTGCCATAATCTTTTGCACAGACACCTTGTTAAAGACATCCTGAGATACCACAATACCCATCCACCTCAGTGAAGAGTTTATGGCTTTCGGAAACCAAACCTCATTGGTCCATTTCTCATCTGCCAGGGCTATGATCTTCATGTCCTTCAGGTTTGCAAGCCATTTTTCTGCTTTAAACTTGTGCACAGCTGCCAGCCCCTGCTCCAATGCCTCCTTGTACAAATCGGATTTTAAAAATGCAGGCTTCCAGTTCATAAGGATGGCATTGATCTCTTCATCCCGCTCGATTTTAATTACTTCTGATTCAAAAATTGTTTCCATACCACTTGCTTTTTTTTGTAAAGATACAACAGGGAATATTCTGCTTTTGGACAAAAAACACTCCTGTCAACTTATGTAAGATTCATAATGAAGTGGTATCTATTTTGAAATACTCTCTGTGACGAACTTCATTTTATGCTGTGATGCTCATCATAAACGCTGTAAGGTGGAAGCTCTAATTTGTGGTCATTGAATTAAAAGGCATAAAAATTGAAGATCATGGTACAGAACAACACATCTTTTTTAAACGCGGATGAGCTTTTCACAGCCGCAAAAGAGGAATTCATGCGTCCTGAAGAGGACATCGTTCCTTATGCCGTTTGTCACAAATGTTATTACTCCGTCATTGACTATCTGAAAGGATACCTTAAGAATAATGATATTGATAGCAAAGGCGTCAACGATATATCCGGACTGCTTGAGCTGTGCAAACGTGCAGATGCCAGGTTTAGCGAGCTAAACCTAAGCAGGATGTCATTAAATGACGACTCTGATGCAATCTGGATCAATGTAAAAAAAGCGCAGGAATTTATGGACCTGACGACCCGCACAAGACTTCTTGTCGGATTGAATTAAGAACGAACCTCTTTTAATTATGGCTAAATCAACCCCAAAATATCCGGGCAAGCGTGTTGCTCTGGACGGAAATACTGCTGCCATTATGTGTGAGCGCGAATCATCAGATGCCGCCGGCGCATATCCTATTACTCCCTCCACCCAAATGGGTGAATACTGGGCAGAGGAAGCAGCCAAAGGTCACCTGAACATCTCGGGCAGACCTCTTATTTTTATAGAACCAGAGGGTGAGCACGCTGCCGCCGCAGTTACGGCAGGGCTTTCCATGACAGGACAGCGTGCCTCCAACTTCTCCTCCGGTCAGGGTATAGCGTATATGCATGAATCCTTATATGCTGCAGTAGGTAAACGCCTGACCTATGTACTGAACATTGGCGCACGTGCCATGACCAAGTCTACCCTTAATGTGCACGCCGGTCACGACGATTATCATGCTGTGGATGATACCGGCTTCTTTCAGATGTTTGCCAAAAATGTACAGCATGTAGCTGATCTTAACATTATATGTCATCGAATTGCCGAATTGGCCCTTACACCGGGCATCATTGCCCAGGATGGCTTTCTCACTACGCATCTTATCGAATCGCTCAACCTGCCGGAAAGAGAACTGATAGCCGAGTTTCTTGGGCGACCTGATGATATTATCGACACTCCCACTCATGCCCAGCGCATGATCTATGGCGAAAAGAGACGCAGAATTCCGGAAATATGGGATGTAGACAATCCAACCATGACCGGTATAGTTCAAAATCAGGATGCCTACATGCAAAGTGTAGCAGCACAACGGCCTTTCTTTTTTGATCACATCAAAGACTTGACCGAACAGGCCTTTAGGGAATACTACCAGCTGACACACAGGAAATACGAGCGTGTAATGACCTATAAAGCTGATGATGCAGATTATCTGATATTGGGTCAGGGTAGTATTATTCCGAGCGCTGAAGCGGTAGTGGATTATCTGCGTAAAACAAGAGGCATTAAAGTGGGCGTGGTGAATCTGGTTATGTTCCGCCCATTTCCATCTGACCTTGTTGGCAATATAATCAAAGGTAAAAAAGGGGTAGCCATACTGGAACGTCTTGACCAACCCCTTGCTGCCGATCTCCCTATTGCCAGGGAAGTAAGAGCAACAGTAAACAAATGCATAGAAAACGGCGCAGTAAAACATAAGGTATACGACGAACTCGATGCCTATATTACCAAGCGTGACATCCCTACCATTTATTCCGGATCATTTGGTCTGGGTAGCCGTGATCTCCAACCGGAAGGTATCATAGCTGCCGTAGAAAATATGTTGCCTGAAGGCAAGAAAATCAAACAGTTTTATCTGGGTATCGATTTTATCAAGGATAATCCGGTTACACCGAAGCAACGCCTTCACCAGGAGAAGATACTGGAAGGTTATCCTAAAGTAAAGGAACTGGCCATTCATGGCAGTGAAAACCCGGACTTGATGCCGAAAGGGTCTACCACGGTAAGATTTCACTCCGTCGGTGGCTGGGGTGCGATAACAACAGGTAAAAACCTGGCCATGACCCTTTTCGAATTGTTGGGATATGACATCAAAGCCAACCCAAAATACGGGTCTGAGAAGAAAGGCCAGCCAACCACATATTATCTGGTAGCTGCTCCCGAACCGATCCGTGTAAACTGCGAATACTATTTTGTGGATGTGGTATTATCACCAGACCCCAATGTGTTCAAACATACCAATGCCCTTGCAGGACTGAAAGAAGGCGGATGTTTTATCATCCAAAGTGATAAAGTAAAGCCAGAAGAGGTGTGGCAGGATATTCCCAGACATTATCAGAAGCTGATCATCGATAATAACATTCGCATTTTCTTTATCGACGGCTTTAAAATTGCAAGAGAGGAAGCCACCGACCCTGAACTTCAGCTGCGCATGCAGGGTATCGCGTTTCAGGGAGCATTTTTCAAAGCCTCACCCATGATGGAAAAAACCGGCCTCACTGAAGAAAAACTGATGAAGGCCATTGAAGACCAGCTGGAGCATAAATTTGGCTCCAAAGGAAGGCGTGTGGTGGAAGATAATCTCCGTGTTGTGCGCAGAGGGTTTGACGAAATTAAAGAAATCACAAACAAGGTAATTTCTGACAAAGTCATCAATAAAAAGAATGGTGTTGCACCTCCTGTACCACGGCTGGTGGAAGAAAAACCGGTGTCGGAAGCTGCATTATCTGACATCCACCGTTTTTGGGAACAGACCGGAAACTTCTACGCTCAGGGTATGGGCAATGACAATATCACCGATCCGTTTATCGGCTTAAGTGTTATTCCTGCCTCTACATCACTTTTCAGGGATATGACCGGCATCAGGTTTGAGCATCCCGAATGGAATCCGCTCAACTGTACCGCCTGTGGTGACTGCTACACGGTATGTCCTGATACAGCTATACCCGGCCTGGTGAGTGACCTCTCAGATGTATTGAATACCGTCGTGTCGCGTGTCAGGAAACAGCATGAAAATGTGAGCCAACTCCCCGGCGTTGTACGTAAAATGGAGCCTGAAATCAGGAAATATTTTGACGAATATGGGAAAAACACTACTGCAAACAATCTGATAAAAGAGGTGGTGGATAAAACCATGGAGGGTGGAGATGAATCCCTTAAGGAAGAGCTGGGCTGGTTTAAGGAAGAACTGGGTGATTTTCAGTTTGCCCTCACACGGCCATATTATGACCTGCACGAAAAGAAGTCAAAAGGATCGGGAGGTCTGCTTAGCATCACTATAAACCCAAACACCTGTAAAGGCTGTATGGAATGTATCAAAGTTTGTGATGATGACGCATTGAAACCCGTGATACAGACCGAAGGCTCGATAGCAAGGTTAAGGCAGGATTGGGATCTGTGGACAGACTTACCCAATACACCTGAAAAGTATAATCGTATTGAGAGTCTGGAGGAAAAAATAGGTCCTTTAGAGACATTATTGCTGAATAAAGAGGCTTATCAAAGCTTTGCAAGTGGTGATGGCGCATGTCTTGGCTGTTCTGAAAAATCAGTGGTTCACCTTTTTGTAGCCACCGTAGAAGCATTGATGCAGCCTCGCGTCAGGAAGCATGTTGAAAAACTCAATGATCTGATCAGCAGGTTGGAGCACCATATGCAGTCAAAGCTTTTCAGTAAGGTGGACGTTTCCAACCCGGACATGATCGATGAGATCATTCGTGAGGCGGCTGACAAGGATCTGTCTGTATCCGACCTGGCGAGAAAAATTGAATCCACACGAGGCAACGACCCGATAGACCAGGAATGGCTCCGGGATATATCGCAACTTCTGGCAAAACTGAAACATCAGAAATGGCAGTATGAAGAGGGAGTGACCGGCAAAGGACGTACATCCATGGGTATGACAAATGCCACCGGTTGTACCTCCGTATGGGGTAGTACCTATCCGTATAACCCCTACCCTTTCCCATGGTCAAACCACCTCTTCCAGGATTCACCATCTTTGGCTATGGGCATATTTGAAGGTCATATGGCCAAAATGGCGGAAGGGTTCAAATCGGTGAGGAAAGCAGAGCTGGTTCTGGACGGAAAATATAACCCTGCCGAGCATAACAGTTTCTTTACTTATTTCAACTGGCAACAGTTTACCGATGAAGAATGGCATCTTTGCCCACCGGTGACGGTATTGGGTGGTGACGGCGCCATGTATGACATCGGATTTCAGAATCTGTCCAGAATGATGGCCTCCGGAAAGCCTATCAAAGTCGTGGTGGTCGATACACAGGTATACTCCAATACCGGCGGGCAGGCCTGTACATCAGGTTTTATTGGTCAGGTTTCAGATATGGCGCAATATGGAAAGGTATGGAAAGGTAAACCTGAACCACGTAAGGAAATCGGACTGATCGGTCTGGCGCATCGCAACACCTATGTGATGCAGGCTACACTGGCCAATACCAGTCATATGATCGAAGGCTTTATCGACGGGCTTATGGCACGCCGACCTGCACTGTTCAATGTTTATACCACCTGCCAGCCCGAACATGGAGTTGGTGATGATATGGGTGTAAACCAGGCTAAACTCGCCAACGAATCACGTGCCTATCCGATATTCCGGTACAATCCTGACATCAGCAAAATTGCCAGAGAAAACCTGGATATATCAGGAAACCCTGATATCGACAAGATTTGGCCAACGTACCAGTTGAAATATCAGGAGAACGGCAGAGAAAAGACCACGGAAGTGGCTATGACATTCGCTGACTTCGCAGTCACAGAAGCGAGATTCAGAAAGCATTTCCGAAAAGCTCCGCGAGATACATGGAATGACGATATGATCATACTATCGGATTTTCTGGAGCTTGACCCATCTGATCGTGAAGGAAAATTCCCCTTCATCTGGGCAGTCGACAGAAAACAGCAGCTCAACCGTGTGCTGGTAGACAAAACCATGGTTGAATCTTGCGAAGAAAGAAAGGACTTCTGGGTTATGCTGCGGGATCTCTCAGGCTACACCCCCGAAAAGCCTTCGGAAGAAAACGTGGAAGAGCGTATTCGTGCTGAGGTCGTAGGTCGAATTGCGAAAGGGCTGATGGACCTTGCCGGTGGTAACAGTAACGGTGAATCATTGTCGCTCGCAAATCTTGTGACAGCACCACAAAATGAAACTGTACAGGCAGAAGAAGCCAAACCGGATGAGGCAACGGATTCCGTCAAGCCGTGGATAGAAACAGAGTATTGTACTTCATGCGATGAATGTATCGGCATCAACTCCCGGATATTCGCCTATGACAACGACAAAAAGGCCTATATCAAAGATCCTGATGCCGGACCGTACTCCGATATTGTGAAGGCTGCAGAAAAATGTACAGCAGGTGTGATCCATCCGGGTTTACCGAAGGACAGGTCCGAAGCTGATATTGACAAATGGATCGCCCGTGGCGAAAAATTCAACTAACTACATGTATGTTTTCATTTACATCGAAAACGTTTAAAAACGGGATTCATCCACCGGAACGCAAAGAGGAAACAAGAGGGCTGCCGATCAGGCAGTTCCCTTTTGCTCCTGAGATCATTCTGCCCGTGAATCAGCCTATCGGTGCTCCCTCCAGGATACTTGTCCGGGAAGGTCAGGACGTAGTCCGGGGACAGAAAATTGCTGCCTCAGAGGGGTATGTTTCCGTTCCCCTGCATGCACCTGTTTCAGGTAAAATCACGAAAATAGGCTGGGTACCCACAGTGTCCGGAAAATTGTCGACCGGTATTTACATCCACACATCGCCGGGCTCTGTACAGGAGGTGATTGCGGGTGAACCTGTTGACCTTGCTACGGCAACGCCTGAGGAAATCCTTGCAGGCATACAGCAAGCCGGCATTGTAGGCCTGGGCGGAGCAGCGTTTCCCACACATGTAAAACTGAAAGTACCGGAAAATAAAAAATGTGAATACCTGATGATTAATGGCATCGAGTGCGAACCCTATCTGACCACTGATCACAGGGTGATGCTGGAGCAACCGCATGATATTTTTATGGGTATAAGATATCTGCTTAAAGCTACCGGTGCACCGCGTGCTATCATTGGCATAGAGTCGAACAAACAGGATGCGGCAGATAAACTTTCCGCTGCAATACCTCCTGATATGCCGGTAGATGTTGAGGTAGTTCCAGTAAAATACCCACAGGGTTCGGAAAAAATGCTGATCACATCCATCCTCAGACGCGAAGTGCCGTCCGGTAGATTACCCATAGATGTAGGGGTAGTGGTCGTGAATGTAGCCACAACGGCTGAGATAGGCAGGCTGCTGCCACTGGGCAGAGGTATTCAGGAACGTGTAGTCACCATCAGCGGTAATGGCATACGCAAAAAAGGGAATTACCTGATTCCTATTGGCACACCACTCAAATTTGTATTGGATGAGGTGGGTATTGCCGATGATGTGGAAGAGGTATTTATGGGTGGCCCCATGATGGGTGTTTCTGTTTCCAGTCGGGATATATCCATAACAAAAGGTACCTCTGGAATTCTGGCTTTCACAGCAAAGGACATCAGCCGCAGTGATAAGATCTTCCCCTGCATCAAATGTGGTGCGTGTGTAGATGCATGCCCTCTCGGGCTGAACCCTTCGCTGTTGGGCATCCTGGCAAAAGCCAGAAATTACGATGAAATGACATCCCATCACCTGATGGACTGCTTTGAATGCGGGTCCTGTGCCTACGTATGTCCGTCACATATACCACTGACGCAGTATTTCCGGACGGCCAAAGGTATAGTAAGAAAGAAAAAGACTAAAGAAGCCGCATGATCACGAAGACATTACATATCAGCACGTCGCCTCATATCGTAAAAGGGCTTGGCACGGATGACATCATGCGTAATGTGGTCATTTCATTGCTGCCTGTAGCCGCATTTTCAGTGTATGCTTTTGGGTTAAATGCACTATTTATTCTTTTGGTGGCCGTTTTATCCAGCGTCATGACCGAGCATCTGCTATGCAAATGGTCACGAAGGCAGAGCACCATAGATGACTGGTCAGCTGCGATCACAGGATTGCTTTACGGCCTGACATTACCACCTACCCTACCCCTGTGGATGGTATTTCTTGGTGGTGTTGTAGCCATAAGCCTGGGGAAATTTATGTTTGGCGGATTAGGCAGCAATGCGTTCAATCCTGCATTGGTGGGAAGGGCGATGTTGCAGGCAGCTTTTCCTGTGGCCATGACTACATGGTCGCCAGCCCTGATGGCAGATCGCTTTCAGCATATTTCCGCCTCATTGCTGGCACTACCGTTTATGGAACCTGCAAGCATAGATGGTTTTTCCGGAGCCACTCCTCTGTCAGCATTTAAATTTGATGGAATAGCAGCTGAAGCCGGTGATCTGGCCTTCGGTTTTGTAAGCGGCTCCGTCGGAGAGACCAGCTCCCTGATCATCCTGATAGGAGCTTTATACCTGATAGCCCGAAAAATGATGAACTGGAGAATTCCGGTATCCATACTGGCGACTGTGGCATTATTGAGCCTGCTCTTTCACTCCATTGACAGTGCACGCTATGCTGGTCCCATGTTTATGCTGTTCTCGGGTGGGCTGATGCTGGGAGCCTTATATATGGCTACCGATATGGTAGCAAGTCCCATTACAAGTTTAGGTGTCATCGTTTATGGGGTATTGATCGGTGCGCTGGTGGTGGTCATACGCTACTGGGGCGGCCTGCCGGAAGGTGTAATGTATGCTATCCTATTGGCGAATGCCATTTCGCCTCATATCGACAGGATGCTTCAGCCACGTGTGTACGGAACTAAAGGTAAAGCATCATGAAGGCAGCAAATATGACATCAAACCGGCAAATGCTTTTTTCCATGACAGGAATCGGAACTGTATGTGCGTTGCTTATCGCCCTGACATTTGAAGGCACCAAACCGCGTATCGAGCGCCTTAAAAAAATTGCGTTGGAGGAAGCCATTTACCAGGTAATACCGGACGTATCGACAATGGTGGCATATGATTTCACCGATGGCGAACTGGTACAAAGCGTTGCTCAGCCATCGTTATATGCCGGCTACAGTGAAAATGGTGAATTAAAAGGATTTGCCATAGCAGCTTCCGGTATGGGGTATGCGGATAAAATCAGGATATTGTATGGCTATGACCCCTTTGCAGAGGCTGTAACCGGCCTTCATATACTGGAAAGCAAGGAAACGCCCGGACTTGGAGATAAAATTGGTAAGGATCCGGAGTTTTTGAAAAACTTCATCTCCCTTGACGCCACTCTGAATGCAGACCAAACGGTCCTGGTAAATGAAATTAAAGCGGTGAAATATGGGCAGAAAGAACAAGCGTGGGAAATTGACGGCATTACTGGCGCCACCATCTCGTCACGGGCTATTGGCGATATTATACAGTCAAGTGGAAGTGAGCTTTTTCCGGTGATACAGGAAAATCTCGATAAATTCTTAAAAGAATGAGCGCTATTACTGAACATACAACAGAAACAATGTCTACCAATGCCTTTATCAAAGGGCTGTGGAAGGAAAACCCGGTTTTCGTACAGGTATTGGGCATGTGTCCGGTGCTGGCGGTTACCAACACAGCCATGAATGCATTAGCGATGGGGCTGGCCACCATGTTTGTGTTGCTGATGTCCAATATCCTGGTGTCTTTACTGCGGAAGATAATACCGAAACAGGTAAGGATAGCCTCCTACATCCTGATCATCGCAACGTTTGTGACCATCACTGATTATCTTATTCAGGCCATCAGCGTGGAAATCCACAAAAGTCTGGGCGCTTTTATATCCCTGATCGTGGTAAACTGCCTGATCCTGAGCAGGGCCGAGGCTTTCGCTTCCAAGAGCAGTGTCGGCAAGTCGATACAGGATGCCTTCGGCATGGGGCTTGGATTTGTGTTTGCGCTCCTCTGTTTGGGTATAGTACGTGAAATACTGGGCAGCGGCACACTTTTCAATCTTCAGGTAATGCCAGATCAGTTTCAGAGATGGGTTATTATGATATTACCTGCAGGTGGCTTTTTTACACTTGCTCTATGGTTATTGGTTTTTAATCTGGCTAAACAGCGAAGCGCATGAACAACGAATCATTAGGTTATATATTTCTCAATGCCTGCCTGGTCAATAATTTTGTGCTGGCTTATTTTCTGGGTATTTGCCCGTTTCTGGGAGTTTCAGGCAAGCTGGGTACTGCCACTAAAATGGGTGGTGCCGTAATGTTTGTGATGCTCATCAGTTCAGTGGCTGCCTTCGGTATTCACCGTTTTTTGGTGTACATCAACGCACCCTTTCTTGAGCTGATAAGCTTCATCGTGGTGATCGCCTCTACGGTACAGCTGGTAGAGTTATTTGTGAAGAAAATCAGTCCTGCACTTTTCCGCGCGCTGGGCATTTTTTTACCACTGATCACAACCAACTGTGCTATTTTGGGACTGGCCCTTTTTCAAACCAACAAGGGATATAATTTTCCTCAAAGTTTAATATATGCGCTTGGAGCAGGGGCCGGTTTTACACTGGCATTGATCCTGATATCCGGTATCCGTGAGCAGCTGGAGCTGGCTGATATACCCACCCCTGTAAAGGGTACGGTGATCACACTTTTTGTTGCCGGGATACTTTCACTTTCATTTATGGGATTTGCAGGTTTGGGAGGAGGCCAGTGATGCAGTCAGTGGTGATCAGTATCGGTGGTATTATATCCATGATGGTCTTCTGGAGCGTCGTGCAGTCCGTATGGAAAAAAACCTTCGGAAGAAACAGCATGGATGACGCCCTCGATGGCCGCAGCGACTGCGGCAGCTGTAACTGCCAAATTTCCTGTAAACTAAATTCAACTAAAAAAGAGTAAAATGACACAAATAGCTGAGTTACCCACAGACAAAACTTTTTCCGCTAAGGTAATCGAATCGAAGAGGCTTACCCCTGATGATGCCGAAGAAATACGGGAGATTACCATGCAAATAGAGGACAACGGCTTCAATCCGGAAATTGACCAGAGCTTTGGTGTGCTGATCGAATCGACTGGTGAATTCGGCAACTATAAACATCACCGTCTTTACAGCGTAGCTGACCTCCCGGAAAAAAAAGCAGGTAAAACTATTATAAAAATACTGGTAAAGCGCTGTTCCTATATCGATGACTTTAACGGGGAGGTGTATGAAGGTGTAGCATCCAACTATCTCTGCGATCGTAAGAAAGGGGATTTGATTACGCTTACCGGACCTCATGGATTACCTTTTGATATACCTAACGATAAGGCCACCAACCTGATACTGATCGGCATGGGTACAGGCATAGCGCCATTCCGGGCGTTCATCAAGCATCTGTATACCAAACATAGCCGCTGGGAAGGCAAAATCCTGTTGTTTTACGGAGCCCGCAGCGGGCTGGAGCTGCTGTATCTCAATGAGGAGGACAATGACCTCTCCCAGTATTATGATGAGAAGACGTTTGAAGCCTTCCATGCCCTAAGCCCAAGGCCTCATATGAATGATCCTATAGCCCTTGATGATGCTATCATGCAGCGGGCGGAGGAAATCTATGAGATGCTGAACAAAACCAATACCCGGATATACATAGCCGGATACAAGAAAGTAAAGGAAAAGCTGGATGAAACCTTCACGCGGATCATGGGTAGTGAAAATGACTGGTTTACCCGCAAGGCTGAGCTGATCGCAGGTAATAAATGGGCTGAAATCGTGTACTGATGACGGTGCTGATCGCCATATTATCATTAGGTGGGATCACCCTGCTGCTTGCTATCATGCTGGTAGTCGCCAACAAGGCGTTTTATGTGTATGAAGATCCCAGAATCGACCAGGTTGAGGATATGTTGCCCCATGCCAATTGTGGTGCATGCGGCTATCCCGGGTGCCGCCCATTTGCAGAAGCATTGGTAAAGGGAGATGTGCTACCCGGAAAATGCTCTGTAGGATCACAGGAGGCCAATCAGAAGATAGCCGCATTTCTGGGTGTCGATCTGGGGAATGAGGTCAAAAAGGTAGCCCGGCTGGCTTGTGCCGGCGGTGATAATGTGGCGGTACAAAAAGGTGTATATGAAGGACTGAAATCCTGCAGCGCTGCGGCATTGGTGTCCGGCGGTGGTAAAGGATGTAGCTGGGGTTGCCTTGGCATGGGAGACTGCGAGGTTTCGTGCGACTTTGATGCTATTAACATGGACGATTACTCGCTACCGGTGGTTGACCCGGAAAAATGTACTGCCTGTGGCGACTGTGTGGAAGCCTGCCCGAAAGATCTGTTTTCGATAGTTCCGGTCACACATCACCTTTGGGTAGCCTGTAAGAGTCTGGAAGCCGGCGACGGCGTGCTGGAGGATTGTGAAGTGGGGTGTACAGCATGTGGTAAATGTGCCATGGACAGCAAAGGAGTGATCAAAATTGAAAACAACCTCCCCATAGTAAATTATGCTGGAGGAAGGCAACCCCGTGAAGCCATTGAGCGATGCCCCACTGGCGCAATACTATGGATAGAAGATGGTGAGGTGGGCATAAAAGGTATTGCCAGTAAAAAGATTGTCCGTAAGGGGCAGCGTATCGCTACAGATCTTTCACGCATCTGAAACCGGTATGGTTAAAACCTGAGTCTCTACTGGAGCTCATCCTTCTGCTTACCCGATAGCCGGAGCAATAGCTGTCATTACAAAGAAATGAGCCGCCACGTGTCACGAATTTCTCGGTGTAGGGGTCGTTGGGATCATACGAGGAGCGGCTTACAGGATTACGGCCCTCTCCTTCCTGATCTCCATAAAAGCCGGCGTTGTAATGATCGATACACCACTCCCATACATTACCGGCCATGTCGTAAAGTCCGTAGCCGTTGGGTGGGAAACTGCCTACAGGGGCTGCGCCCTGGTACCCGTCCAGCTGGTAATTCATATTCGGGAAGCTGCCCTGCCAGAAGTTTGCTTTTGTATACGCCTCCTCCACGGATGTATTGCCCCATGGATACACGGCATCTTCTAAACCGCCCATACTAGCCCATTCCCATTCTGCCTCTGTGGGCAGTCTTTTTCCGGCCCATTGAGCATAGGCAACAGCATCATCATACGCGATATGTACTACGGGATAATGCATCATCGTGTCAATAGTGCTACCCGGACCAAAAGGATGACGCCAGCTGGCGCCAATGGTCCATTTCCACCACAGGACGGGGTTGTCAAGTGGCACAGCTTTGTCAGTAGGTTGAAAAATGAGCGATCCGGGCTGGAGCACACTGTCTGCCGGTTTTGGTGTACCGGGAGGCAATTGTGCTGCCATTTCATCCCAGTCGACGGGCTTTTCTGCGACTGTCACATAACCGGTGGCGTCGACAAACTCCCGGAATTGGGCATTGGTCACTTCATACTTGTCCATGAAGAATGAGGTAACAGTCACCTGATGGCGTGGAAACTCATCACGGGATGCCTGTTCAGTTTTACCACCCATGGTGAAGGTGCCACCGGGAATTTTAACCATTCCTTCGGGTGGCTGCCGTTCGGACTGACATGCTGTGATAAAAAATACGGCAGATAACAATAGCCAGCGGAAATACATAGCACAAAGCTAAAACTTAATTACAAAATGAAATAGTAAATGTCTACGGATCGGACTCGGCAGACGGATGCGTGAAGGATGGGAGGTGCCGGCGCAGCCGGGTGGAGCACCCGCAGAGGTGCTCTACCGGAGCGACAGCGGAGTGCCGGACAGCCTGACCCCCAACCCGGTTGGGGGACACGCCCAAAATTTATTCAAACTGTGTCATCACGGTATAGCCCATCAGTTTTCCGTTGGAACGATAGGTTTCAGTACGTACTGCGCCATAGTCTTCAGCGAGGTAGGTTATGGTATTAAAGGATGTATTGGCCATCATGATCTTTGACTCCATCGTTTCAGTGATTTTTAGGCATTCAAAAGTGCCTGCCGGGGTGGTGATGGTTTCTTTGCCATCGACGCTGCGGCTGGTTTTGTTCATCGTCATTTTCATGGTCATGGGCATGCCTTTGGTCTCCATTGTGAAGCTGGCATCTGGGAGCCTGTCGCCGACGGTAAGGCTGGGCGGATAGGCTACATCGTCCATGGTCATCTCAACTTCCATTTCTTTAAAGGCTTCCATGGACTCCTGTGGAATGAAGGCACTCATGTCGATAAGGATGACTCCATCGTCACAGGACATTTCATATTGCCCGGAAGAAATCTCGCTGCCTGAGTCGTCAAACAATGTATAACCGATGGTGGCGGTATACCCTGCCGGTGTTTCTTCCCAGTCGATAACGCGCATGGTCTGGGAGCTCTCCAGCCTGTCTTTACGGTCGTAGTTTTCCATGGTAATGACGGTTCCTTTCGTCCATGTGTAGTATGGGTTTGAACACTGGCCATATCCGATGGAGGTAAATACAAGTAATAGAAAAATAATTGTCAGGTTTTTCATAATTGGTTTTTAGGTGAAATGGGAATTTACCATAAAATGAGAGGGGAATCAACCATTTTGGTTTGAGTTAATCAACCGAAAGCAGATTTTTTGTGTCATAGAATGGAAGGGAAGTGGTAGAAGTGTTGTTTAGGTTTTGCTGGTAATGATGCTTGCTTCCCTTTTTAATTTCCCGGGCTACCATCCGCTCTTTTTCTCCCTCTCACCATGATTTTTGTGATTCAGCGGAGCCATGATGCCCTAAAAAGAGTTGAATACAGTCGATCCGGGGTCAGAGGCCATCAGAGTTCAGTCAAATGACACTTACTTGATTCGGGTATGCTCCTAAATAACGGCTGCCTAGTTATGGTAGCTGATGCCAATGCCCATAGAGAAGGAGTTGTAGGCATTGAATCGTATATCGTAGAAGATAATGGGCGAAAAACTGATGGAGCAGGTTACTTCTCCGTCATATTCGATACCAAGGCGGTAAACGGCAAAATTACGTTCACGTTCAAGCTCTATTCCCGGACCAGTGAAAAGGCTTAGGTTACGAACCGGCTTCCAGAGAAAGTCGGCAGTCACCAATACGGGATAGCGGCGTTCGATATAAATATTCTCGGCATCGAGGATTTCAAATGTAAATAGCTCCATATCGTTATGAAGGCCAATACCAAACCGATCGTTATGCCAGTATTCGAGGTCCAGGCCAATAGATGGCAGGACGATTATTTCGTCACCGGTGACGGTGCTTTCAGTAAGGTAGGTATGGCCGAGGACAAGTGAAAAGTGAAAATGGCGATGCGAAGCAGTGTCAGATGATAGTCCATGGTGCTGTGCAAACAGCACAGCCGGAATGCAGAGGGAGAGTAAAAAAATCAGTTTTTTCACGGTCGGTATTTCAGGCACGAAAAGTACCAAATCGTATTAATCTGAGCGTGACTTAAGTTACACAAGCCCGTGATTTTTAGCGGACTGAACACTGTTTAGTTATTGATTCACATCATGTATAGCCGCTTTTTTGTGTTGATGCGCTCAAAGGCGTTCAGGGAAATGAGTATTTACTTATTGGGAAATAAGGCCCGAGGTATCGTCATCAGCTCCGTTTGCCGTCCGTCGATGTACCGCACGGAGTCGCCATCAAAAAAGGCATCTTCCTCCAGCATGATACGGATCTCTTTGTCCCATGCGTCGATGTAGACTGCATTGTTCAGTTCGATGGAGTAAGCTGTGTTGGGATACAGCGGATAGTCCCCACCACCGGGTACGCCTTCCTGCTGATCCCACAGCCCTATCGTAGGGCCTGCTGCATGACCATGGAAGCCGATCGGATGTGTGTAGATGGTAGGCTTAAGACCTGCGGAATCGGCCTGCTGCAGGGTGTTGAGCAGGATTTGATTTCCTGTGCGTCCGCTCACAAAGTTTGATGTGAGGATATCCTGCAACTGGTTGCCGGTACGGAAGGCCTCAGTCAGATAATCCGGAGGTTCGGATTCTCCGGGCATAAGCACGTAGGCATGTTGCTGGGTATCGGTATTTAGTCGCAGATAGGTGATGCCAAAGTCGACATGAAGTAAATCGCCGGGCTGAATGATCTGTAATTCCGGTCGGCTTGAAAACGAGCGGAGGTGATCGATCGACTCCGGGTCCTGCCGTTGTATCGATACGGTAGGATGAAACCAGGCAGAAAAGCCCATTTCATTGATACGATCGCGGTACCACCATACCACATCGTCGGTAGTGGTGATGCCGGGTTGAATGACTTTTTCGGAAAACCCTTCGGCAATGATCTGATGCGCTATGCGTACAATATTCTGGTATACGATCATCTCATTTTCGGTGCGGGTTTCCAGCCAGCCAACGGCCAGATTTTCTGCAGATACTACCCTTTTCTGGTATTTCCCGGGAAGCTTGTCCATCAGCATCTCATAATGGGTTGCGGAGAGCCCATCGGCCAGGCCAAATGTGGCGGATTTGTTGATGCCAATTTTATTCGGATCTCTGGAGCTGATCAGGTCTGCCAGTGCCTGCCACTGATCGGGCTGGGTATCTTTATCCCATACTTTTTTAAATTTGGTGCCTACATCATAGCGTGCCATGGCCATCGTCTCAAGTGGGGCGCCACCGCCCGGGTTGTAGATGACCAGCATGGTAGTGCGACGGGCTGACTGCCAGGTAGCTGGCAGCATGGTTTTGATCACAGGGTCTTCGTTGTATTCGCGGGCAATGATAAGCCACATATCGATGCCGGTGCGTTCCATGATAGCGGGTAACACCTGATCGATACGCTCTTCCAGCCAGAGGTCAATAACTTCGGCACGTTCCTGCATATTCAGGGTTCTGGGGAAATACGGATTTTGAGCCTTTGCGACTACAGAAATCAGGACTATGGAGAGGGTCAGAAATACGTTTTGCATGTTATGTTTCATCATGGAAAACCGAAAATAGTAAATATTACGGTGTTGTTGATAGTCCAGATGGTGATAGGGCTTATTATTCATCCGATTCCCGGTGGTTGTCGGGATTGCCGTTCGTCACAAATCCCGATAATTATCGGGATTGCAGTTCGTCCCAAAGGGATTGCCATTCGTCACACCGTAGTAATTAAATGTTTCAAATGCGGAAATGCCTTTAAAACTAATGGTTGTATAGTCCTTTGTGGAAAAGAGGACGAGTTGATATCTAAAAATTTGGATCAATATATATATATTTAGAAAATATAATTGTAAATTTAAATAATTAAAAAATGAAAAAATTAATTTTGGCTGTAGTAGTTGCAGCAGGACTAACAACTTTCGTACCCACGCAGGAAGTGAAAGCGGATCCGAATTGTGAGGTTTATTGTACTTCAAACCCTAATTTTGCTTGTGGAATAAGATATACAAGTGGTACTTTAACGATTTGTGATAATAGATATCCTGGTCTTGTGGTAGGAGAGTAATTTAATTATGTATATATAACTATTTCAGTGGCTAATCACTGAAATAGTTATTTAACTATATAAACTAATTCCATGCCCCGTTTTAAAATAAATAACCTTGCATATATAGTTTGCTTTTGGACTTTATTTTCATGTGATAATGCTCAAAATTATGATCAAGCAACCATAATTGAAAAGACTGATTTTACAATTGAAAGTATTGAAGGAAATAACATTATTGGGTTAGATTCATTGCTTTTTCCATACAGAATTTATTTCAATAATGGCAAACTTTATATTCTTGATGAACATCCATCCTACAGCTTATCAGTTTATACTATCCAAACCAACGAATTTCAGGGTCGATATCTAAAAAAAGGAAATGGGCCTGATGAGATTCTGTTTGTTAAAAGTCTGCAGTTTTCAGAAGATACCTTGATTGCATTTGATAATAAAAAGAGAAGACTGCTTTATTTTGATAAAGACTCATTAGTTTCTAAACCTAAAATGTTAAAAGAAATAAAAATAGAAAATACGGAGGTGAAACAACCGCTACTAAGTAATTCAGGGCGAATTGTGGATTTTAGCATAGCCGGAACACATAGGTTAAATATTTATAATTTTAATGGCGATTTGATTGATAAAGTAGGAACAATGCCTAAAATGGAAGGATTCGAATTAACTAAAGGTGTAACGTATTCTGCAGAATGCCAAATGGCTATACTTGATTCCACAATTGTTTTAGCATACTTGTTCACAGATATGATTGATATATACACTATTGATGGTGTGTTATTAAAAAGAAATTTTGGACCGGTTAAAGTGCCTCCATCAACCGCTGTAATGGATTTAGGAAACGGTGCAACAATGGGAAGTGGTGGACCCGATGCCATAAATGCTTTCACATCACCAAGGATTGGTGAAAATTTCATAATGACTCTTTTTAACGGTCGTTTAATGACTGATGGTTATCATACTAATTATATTTATGTATTCGATGCCCAAGGTAATCCGGATAGAATTCTGGAATTGGATAAAGGCATTTTTGTATTCACGGTGGATTGGGAAAACCAATATATTTATGCTCTAACGCACGATCCAGTTCCAGCAGTAATTAAATTCGAATTCAACTTATGAGATTAGTTTTACCAGTAATCGTTGGACTGCTTGTAACGTGCTGCAATTCAAATAAAAAGAATCAAAATAGTCAGCCCAGTCCGTATTTGGGGATAGAGCTCAATATTCCAGGATATATTAATAACAAGATTTCAAATGGAGAGAGAGAGTTGTTGGTTTATTATTTTGATGGTTCTTGCCCAATTTGTTATTCAAAAGTTGTTAATATCAAAGAAGACAAAAGCATTGGAAAAGATCAATTACTTATTTGGCATTCTAATGATACTGCAGTTGCAAATTTTAATTTAAAACAACTGAAGATAAATGAATTTGTAATTTATGATGAATATGATTCATTTCGAATTCTTAATCCAGAAATACCTGTAAATACAGCTTTAATTATTGATGGGAATAACCGGGTAATTGAAGAGTATTATCCTTAGTCAAACGGTTTCTGGGGAAATACGGATTTTGAGCCTTTGCGACTACAGAAATCAGGACTATGGAGAGGGTCAGAAATACGTTTTGCATGTTATGTTTCATCATGGAAAACCGAAAATAGTAAATATTACGGTGTTGTGGATAGTCCCAGATAGTGATAAGGCCTGTTATTCATCTCATTCCCGGTGGTTGTCGGGGTTGCTGTTCGTCATCCCCAATAAAATTGGGGATCATTCGTCACACCTTAGTAATTAAATGCTTCAAATGCGGAAAAAATGCGTTACAGAACCATGTTGGGATCAGCCCTCGTTTCTAACGAAGATTAGAGAGGCTGAATATTATAGTCCTGAGTTACAAACTCAGGACTACGATACAGATGAGGAAACCGGCCGGGCGGGTTGACAGGCATACACCCTTTGTTGATGTTAAAATAAAAAAACCCATCCGGGCATGCCGATGGGTTTTGCAATTGATATTAATTTAATTTTCTAGAAAATGGAATTGTTTATGATATTTTCGAACAGCTCCTGTCGTCCACTGGTAAGCTTAGGTTCACCCAGTTGTTTTCCGATTTCAGCTAATGCCTCAAGCGATAAGCTCCCCTCTTCAAACTTCTTTCCGTTACCGCTATCGAAGCTGGCATACCGCTCTTTTTTCATGGCTGAATACTGGGTTTCATTCAGGATTTTTTCCGCAATCATTAATGAGCGGGCAAATGCATCCATGCCCCCAATATGAGCATAAAACAAGTCTTCGAGATCTGTTGAGTTACGCCTTGTCTTCGCGTCAAAGTTGACACCTCCGCCCTGCAGTCCGCCAGACTCTAGGAAAACCAGCATCATTTCGGTCAGCTCGTTCAGATTTATAGGGAACTGATCGGTGTCCCATCCATTCTGATAATCGCCTCTGTTTGCATCTATGCTACCTAATAAACCGGCGGCAGCAGCTACAGTCATTTCATGCTGCATGGTATGCTGGGCCAGTGTGGCATGGTTCACCTCAAGATTAAGTTTGAAGTCATCCATTAAATTATGCTCCCGAAGAAATGCAATGACTGTTGCTGCATCAAAATCATATTGATGTTTTGTCGGCTCCATTGGTTTTGGCTCAATGAAAAAGGTGCCTTTAAAGCCCTGGCTGCGTGCGTAATCTTTCGCTATGTGAAGAAACCGTGCCAGATGCGCCTGCTCTCGTTTCATATCGGTATTCAGAAGGCTCATATATCCTTCTCTTCCGCCCCAGAAAACATAGTTTTGACCATCTAATTTTATTGTTGCATCCAGGGCATTTTTAAGCTGAGCGCCCGCATTGGCTACAACAGCGAAATCCGGGTTGGTTGAGGCACCATTCATGTAACGAGGGTTGGAAAATAAGTTTGCTGTACCCCAAAGTAGCTTTACGCCGGAAGCTTTTTGTTTTTCCAGTGCATAGTCTGTGATAAACTGAAGCCTCTTTTCTGACTCCGCTATATCAGGGCCTTCATTGATCAGGTCAAAATCATGGAAGCAATAGAATTCTGCTCCTATTTTAGTGATAAACTCAAAGGCCGCATCCATTTTATCTTTTGCTGCCTGATACGGATCTCCGGCTGCATCCCAGGGGAAAGCTTTCGTGCCCGGTCCGAAGGGATCACCGCCTGTGCCCGTGAAGCTGTGCCAGTAGGCTATGGCGAATCTAAAATGCTCTGCCAAAGTTTTACCCGCAACAACAGCTGCAGGGTTGTAATATTTAAACGCTAAAGGGTTATCAGATTCCGGTCCTTCATACTTGATCTGACCAATGCCTTTAAAATACTCTTTCTCTCCAATTGTAAGTTGTATCGCCATTATGATAGTAATTTAATTAAATGATTTTCCCATGTTGAATATGCTTCGTTTAAAGCATCTGATTTACTGGTATCAGGTGTTATTGTTTTTTCACTTTTTATCCCTTTCATAGCTTCATCCAAAGAAGTATAATGTCCAATTGTGAAACCGGAGGCTTTAGCAGCACCGACAGCTCCGGTGGTGTCGATAAGGTCTATTTCTACACCCATCAGCGTAGAAATGGTACTTGAAAAAATATCAGACTGGAAGAGGTTATCATTCCCGGCCTTCATTTGTTTTGTCTCAACATCAATTTCATTCAACATTTTCATGCCATAGACAAAGCTGAAAGCCACTCCTTCGAGCGAAGCGCGGAAGACATGTCCCTGCTGATGTCGGTTAAGATCAATATGACTTATCTGCGCACCTATATTTTTATTATTGAGCATTCGTTCAGCCCCGTTGCCGAATGGATGGATTAATAAGCCATCGGAGCCAATCGGAATTGCGGATGCGGCTGCTTCCATTTCCTTGTATGACAATGCCGCGCCGGTTATTTGTCTTGTCCATCGATACAAACTTCCGGAACCGTTGATGCACAGCAATACACCTACATTGGGCTGTTCTTTCGTGTAATTTACATGAGCAAATGAATTTACCCTTGACAACCGGTCGCAGGCTTTATCCGCCTGTACACCATACACAACGCCGGAGGTACCTCCGGTGGCAGCCACTTCGCCCGGATTATTTACGCCAAGTGACATGGCATTGTTTGGCTGGTCGCCGGCACGGTAACCTACGACCACCCCTTCAGGGATACCCAAAATATCAGCTGCCTCTCTGGAAACCTCCCCCTGTACCGAGAAAGTTGGTTTCACTTCCGGTATCATGTCAGGGGCTATGCCAAATGTATCAAAAATAGAATGCGCTGGTTTGCCTTCAGTGAAATCCCATAATATTCCTTCGGATAACCCGCTCGGCGTAGTATTGACTTCACCTGTTAGCCTGTAATTAATATAATCACCAGGCAGCATGATTTTATCTACCTGATCGTACACATTTGGTTCGTTGTTCCTGACCCATCCAAATTTGGATGCTGTGAAATTTCCCGGAGTATTCAATAACCGGTCGAAGGCTTTTTTTTCACCTATTTCGGCCAATGCATCATTTCCTGTTTCTATGGCTCGGCTGTCACTCCAAATGATGGAAGGCCTCAGCAGGCGTTGGTTTTTATCGAGAAGCACCAGGCCATGCATCTGATATGAAATGCCTATGCTTTTGATATTGGCTTTTACTTCCGCATCCACCTCTGATAAAATCTCTTTGGTGGCTTCTACCACGTATTTCCACCACAATTCAGGGTCCTGTTCAGCCCACCCCGGCTTAGGGCTCGTGATCTCCATTTCTGTCTTAGGAAAATGCGTGGTAGCCAGGACTGTATTGGTGTCACCATCTACTAATGCTGCCTTTACAGAGCTGCTACCAATATCGTACCCCAGAAAATAAACACTCATAGGTTTTGTTCTTCTATTTTTAACTCATTATACCCCACTAAAGGCGCTAAAGCCACCATCTATTGGCAATACAACCCCTGTAATAAAGCTCGCCTCATCGGAACACAAAAATTTCACTGCACCATTCAGTTCATCTATGGAGCCGAACCTACCCATAGGTGTTTTATTGATTACCTTTTCACTGCGTGAAGTGAGGCTTCCGTCTTCATTCAGGAGAAGCTTTCTGTTCTGGTTGCCAATAAAAAACCCTGGCGCAATTGCATTAACACGTACTTTATCACCATACAACCTAGCCATCTCACAAGCCATCCATTGCGTAAGGGAATTGACGCCGGTCTTCGCAATTGAGTAGCCCATCACTCGTGTAATGGCGCTGTAGGTTGCCATGGATGAAATATTGATTATCGATCCACCGTTACCTTCAGCAATGATTTTGCCGAAAACCAATGAAGGATATATGCTGCCATGAAGATTGAGCTCTATGGCACGGTTGATGAGGGTAGTATCAATATCAAATATGGACTGATCTTCGCGTTGTGTTGCTCCTTCGACGTTTCCGCCGGCTACATTTAGCAATACATCAATCCTTCCATATTTATCCAGAATGTCATGGGCCGTTTTTTTCAGGCTTGTTTCATCGAGCACATCCCCAGGTACTCCGACCGTTTCCGGTAAATCTTTAGTGATGCTGTCAAGTGCTTCCTGATTTCGGTCAATTAAAACCACACGGCTATTCAACCCGGCAAAGCATTTCGCCATGCTGCTTCCCAGTACCCCTGCCCCACCTGTGATGACAACCACCTTTTCATTAAAATAATCTGACATTATTGAACTATTTCTTTACTTTGCAAATAACGTATCTTAGTTTTAATCGTGCAATCGATTGTGTTGATATCTTTTTACCTCATTTTCATAATGATCCAATAACCTGCCATATGAGTAAAAATATAACGATTTATGACATAGCAAAGAAATTTGCGGTCTCACCTTCAACAGTTTCCCGGGCTTTAAATGATCATAAAAGTATAAGCGAAAAAACAAAAAAGGCTATTAAAGCCTATGCTGAAAAGCACGGCTATAAAATAAACACGTTAGCAGCTAGCCTCAGAAGTCAAAAATCCAGAACACTGGGCATTATCGTATCGTGGATCAACCGGCCTTTCATATCATCCATGATCAGTGGCGTTGAGGCCTATGCCAATGAACGGGGTTACAATGTAATCATTTCACAGACTAAGGATAACTATGAGAAAGAGGTAGAAAATGCCAGTGCACTCTTTAATAGCCGGGTAGATGGCCTGATCGTATCATTAGCTGCTGAATCGATTAACTATGACCATTTCAATCAGTTTATTGATAATGATATACCTGTCGTATTTGTCGATCGTGTGCCTGAGGAAATACAGGCAGACAAGGTAGTGATTAATAATTTTGAATCAGCTTTTATGGCAACAGAGCACCTGATAGAGCTGGGTTGCAAAAAAATAGCCCACATTGGTGGTTCTCAGGCAAGGTTTATCTATCGTGAGCGAAAAGATGGCTTTGTGGCTGCCTTAAGAAAGCATGGCATCAATGTAAATGAGGACTGGATACGGTTTAGTCAGTCTGTCAGCAGTGAAGATGCTTTTGGAATAAGTGAATCCATTTTGTCTCAGGAGAATAAGCCGGATGGATTCTTTTGCGCGAATGATTCCTCGGCTATAAGTGTAATACAAAGCGCCCGCAAGCGTGGTATTAACGTTCCGGATCAGTTAAAAATTGTAGGTTTCAATAACGATCCGGTATCTACTATTATCACCCCTAAGCTCACTACAATTAATCATCCCGGTGAAAGAATGGGAGAAATAGCCGCAGAGCATATTCTGAATAAAGAAGAGCATCCTGAACCGGAGATAGTTAAACTTGACACAGAGCTTATTATCAGGGAATCTACCGTGATAAATGCCGAAGTAGTGACTGCATAGGTTAGCCCCTGGCTACCACTATACAGCCATTAATCAGATCAAAATATCGCTCTCTACGCCAGTGTACGGATCTATGGTGCTGATTGTACCATCACTATTATGATGGAGCTCCGTTAGTTTGATACAACGCAGATGTGTCACCCCCTCTGATAAACTGGAATCATGGTAAAAGAGGTACCATTTTCCCTTAAACTCACATATTGAGTGGTGGGTCGTCCACCCGATGACAGGTGTCAGTATTCGCCCTCGGTAGGTAAACGGACCATACGGATTATTGCTGGTGGCATAGCAGATAAAATGAGTATCTCCCGTGGAATAAGAAAAATAATAGGTTTCATTGTGTTTATGCAGCCATGGCCCTTCAAAATACCTTCTTTTATTATCCCCGCTCAATAGCGGATTCCCATTTTCATCTACAATCTGAACTTCCCTGGGTTGCTCATCAAACTCAAGTAAATCATTGGTCATTCTGGCGACGCGAGGTGATAATGCCGGCTCATGATCCTCAGGTAAATGGGCAGTTGGGCTTTCGGGTTCACTAGCATTGAACTTCCCGGTTCGCCATCGCTGCAGTTGTCCACCCCATAAACCCCCAAAATACATATAGTAACTGCCGTCATCGTCTTTAAATACCGCAGGATCAATAGAGTAGCTGCCCTTAATAGCTTCCGACTGTGGTTGAAACGGACCAGCAGGCGAATCGCTTACGGCTACGCCTATCCGGAATATGCCTTCATGATCCTTTGCCGGGAAAAATAAATAGTATTTCCCGTTTTTTTCCTGTGCATCCGGAGCCCACATTTGCTTTGCTGCCCATTTGACATCATCCACATGCAGGGCAACACCGTGATCGGTGACAGCTCCATCTACAGAGTCCATTGAAAATACATGGTAATCCTGCATATCAAAATGGCTGCCAAGGTCATCAAATGCTTCACCGGCGTCAATGTCATGGCTGGGATAGATGTATATTCTGTTGTTAAAAACATGAGCTGACGGATCTGCCGTGTATATATCCGTAACCAGTGGTTTCGAGATCGCCTTTTTATTTAGTTCATCAAAGTTGATATGTCCGAAATCGTCTGCCATTATTTATTTCTTTGTTGCTTCAGATCTGATTCAATTTGAATTTCCATCTTTTTATTGATTTCGTAAAAGAACAGCAGGATTACGCATAAGAAGAATGGAATAGAGGGATAAACAGACACCAGAAGTTTTGTCCCGAATATCGCAGTTTCCGGTTGGCCGCTAAATGCTGATGTTATCTTTTCTTTAGGTATGTAATCGTAAAGGCCTAATATCCATGCTACCAGAGCACTGCCTACACTAAGGCCTCCTTTCAATCCCACCATCATAGCCGAGAAAATTATGGCAGTGGCTCTTCTATTGTTTTTCCACTCTGAGTAATCTGCAACGTCAGCAATCATCGCCCAGAGTAGTGGAATGGTTATTCCATAAAAGAAGCCGTGAAGAATCTGTGAAAGAAACATCAACCCAACTGATTTGGAAGGGAAAAAGATAAAGGCAAGAACAAAAAGTGTTGATATAAATAATGCAGTCCGGAATACATCCCGTTTGCCATATTTATCTGCCAGACCTTTGGATAATGTAATACCTACGATCATAAAAATGATACCACCTGCGTTGAATAAACCAAATCCAGCTGATATCGCTCCTTCTGTGAATACATTTAAGCCTACTGCAGAAAGGCCGGCTAAAATTGGTTCTAAAAATGTCCCCAATGTTTGCTCGTCCACATAATTCTCAAAGTAATAGACATAAGAGCCGCCTTTCATGGCGAGGGTTATGAATATCAAAAAGGTGCAGAGGAGTATAATTACCCATGGTTTATTCTTGACAAGATCTCCCAGGTCTTCTTTTAGTGTGGATTTTTGTTCTTCTTTCGGAATGATTCGTTCACGTGTGGTAAAGAAGGTGATAAGTAGCATGACAGAACCAATAATGGCCAGATAGGTCATCACAGTCTCGATACCGGCAGCCTTATCGCCATCACCGGCTCTTAGTATAAGAGGGTACATAAATACCTGAACGAAGAACTGAGAGAACATCACAGCCACAAACCGATAGGAAGAAACACTATTGCGTTCTCCCATATTACCTGTGATAACGCCACTTAAGGCAGCGTATGGTAAATTATTAGCTGCATATAACAGCAGTAACAAGGTGTAGGTAACGGCTGCATATATCAGTTTGCCTTTATATGAAAAGTCCGGTGTGGTGAATGCTAACAAGGCAATCACACCCAGTGGCACTGACGTCCATAAAATCCAGGGTCTGAACTTCCCCCAACGCGTTTTTGTCCTGTCTGCTAATGCACCAACTATCGGGTTGAAGCCAAATGCTGCAACCAGGCCGACAGCGAGGATGATTGCTGACGAATCTGCTGTTGACAGGCCGTAGATATCGGTATAAAAATATGCCAGGTAGGTTACAAGGGTCTGAAAAACAAGGTTTGCTGCCAGGTCTCCCAGACTATACCCTACTTTTTCTACTACGGAAAGTTTTATGCTATCAATGCTCATTAGATGTTTGGTTAGTTTGGAATCTCAGGGGGCTTATTCTTCGCTTTCTTTTAATCCGATTATTTCTTCATACGCCAGCTTGGGCTCAAAATCACGGTCAAATATGAGACAGTAATTTGTTCTTCCTCTGGCAGGCCAGTTATTTTTCCATGACTGACCGTCATGCACACCCCAGAATGTAACCCTGGTGATTTTGTCCCGGTGCTTCAGGAACAGCTCAAAAAGGTCTTTATACCGCTGTGCATGAATCTGATTCACAGAATCAGGTAAGCCAACCTTATACGGGTTGACTTCCGGATTTGACTCAAAATTATCACTCAGGTCTGCGCCTTCAATTCTGTAGGGGTTTGGCAGCACATCGATGTCAAGCTCAGTGATCATAACCTTCAGCCCTGCTTCATGTATTTTGAGAATGCTTTGTTCTATCAGCTCCACCGGAGGGCCATCAATACCCCAGTGCCCCTGCATACCTATACCATCGATACGAAGGCCTCTGCTGCGGATATTTTTTGCAATCCGGATTGCGCCATCTACCTTATCCTGCCGATGCATGTTATAATCATTGTAATACAACTCTGTATCCGGGATTACCTCATCTGCATATTGAAAGGCTTTGTAGATGTATTCTTCTCCTGCTATCTGGTAATATTTAGAGTTTCGGTAGGTTCCATCCTCGTTCAGCGCTTCATTGAGCACGTCCCATCCAAATATTTTATCCTTGTAACGACCTGCAACATTCTCGATATGAAATTTCATATGCGCATAAAGTGTGGTTGTATCTACCAGATTACCATCTTCATCTTCAAATACCCAGTTGGGTGTCTGGTTATGCCAGGTCAGCGTATGCCCAATGATTTGCTGACCGTTTGCTTCAGCGTCAGCCACCATTTTATCAGGAAGTACATAGTTGAATGAATCAGGTGCAGGATGTATGCTCTCCCATTTCATGATATTTTCGGGAGTCACACTGGTAAATTGTGTTGCGATCAGCGCTTTTTCCTTTTCATTTTCAGAAGTAATCTGTCGCGCGCCCAACGCTGCCCCGATAGTAAAATCGTCCTTAAATACCGATCCGATTGTCACAGGTTGAGTTTCGGCTGTATCCTTAGATGAGGTGCAGGACACAAGGATCAAACCGAAAATTCCTGGAATTAATAAAAATATGTTTTTCATAAAAATCTATCTAATGTTATTATTCAATTACTATCCTTTGTGACTGACTAACTCCGTCTTTGAAGTGTATGCTAAGCATATACATGCCTTTTGTGGTTTCAGGCGTTATGTTTATTTGTTTTTGTGTGTCGGCATACCGGAAATCGTATTGCTTCACAACCCGGCCCGACATATCCAAAAGATGAACCGATTCAATAGATTCTGCCGCCGAAATGTAGAGTTTATCTCCACTTACCGGATTAGGGAATACATCCACATGTACCTCCTCCCTGATACCCGTAAAAGGTCCTGTAGGGTTTCTCGCAACATATGTCCTGAGCCATTCCAGTGCCGGTCGTTCTCTACCCTGCAGGTTGACAAGGTAGGCTGCTTCATCATTTCGCCATAATCCTGGTCTCCAGCCCCAGAATGTAACACCTATTACGGATGGATGCTCCCAAAATACAGGGAAAATACGCTGCATCGCTTCCAGTTGTACATCATCATCCTCATTACCAAAAGTATCGACACCATCTATATCCATCTCAGTAGCCATGATGGGCAAACCTGTCTCTGCCAGAATATCCAGTATCTCTCTCATGGATTCAGCCGTTCCCCTTGTAGAAAAAGCATGCGCCTGTACACCGATCACATCGATTAAATCTCTTTCCTGCAGGAGTTCGATGATACGCAGATACCTGTTGACATTACTCTGGTTACTTACAATGTTATAATCATTTACCATAAGCTGTGCATCGGGGAACCTTTCACGCGTCAATTCAAAGGCCCTGATAATCCAGTCCCACCCTGTAGTTCCGGAACCGCCAAGTGCACCACCATAGCCGCCATTTTCTGCACCAAAAGGAGCGTCATGTATGGGCTCATTCACTACTTCAATATAATCTATATCCGGATATCGGGCTGCAACGGTATCAATCCATTCTATAATCTCTTCAAGCTGCTCTTCCTCACTTAATGCAGCTATCCAGTTAGGTTGCTGGTTGCCCCAGAATAAAACATGAAACCGAAATGGATAACCATTTTCTTTTGCCAGATTGTAAGCTGCATCTAACTGGGACCAGTTGTATACGTCCCGTGTTCCCTCAACACTACCCCATTTTCCGGCATTTTCAGGCGTAACCTGATTCCAGTAGCGGGTAAAATTGAAAATCTGGCTTCCGCTGTAGATATTTCCTATCCACTTATCATTCCCTTCGGCAATAGGCAGCTGCTGGGCGGAGGTCTGCAAAGATAAGAACACACCAAACCCTGCTGTCAGAAGTTTACTTAATATTTTCATGGCTGAAATGGTTTTTATTTAATGGTTAATGAAATTGCTTTGTATTGACTGGCACCAAGTTCCAGTGATCTTTGAGTAGGTAGTGACCCCCCGATGTGAATTTGGTAATCTCCTTTCAATATTTCTTTTTCGCCTTGCTCATTTACCAATTCGAGCATCTCTGGCGTAATGGTAAATTCTATCCTTTTTGTTTGGCCAGGTGCCAAATTTACTTTCTCAACATCCTTCAGAGAAAATAATGGAACACGAAAATCTGCTTCAACTCTGGAAATATAGAGCTGAACAATTTCATCACCCTGATAATCCGATGCATTAGTAACTTCAACAGCAGCTACAGCGGTTTCATCACTCTTCATTTTGTTTTGGCTCAGCTGAATATCAGAATAGGTGATATCTGTGTATCCGAGCCCAAAGCCAAATGGATATAACGGTTCTTCAGTCATGAACTTATAGGTTCGTCCATTCATGGAATAGTCGTCATACGGAGGGAGCTGATCAAGCGATTTCGGAAATGTAACAGGAAGTTTACCTGAAGGCGACTCTTTACCAAAAATGATATCCGCTACGGCGGTTCCTCCTTCCTCACCCGGGTACCACACCAGTAGAACCGCATCAGCAAGTTCGTGCACTTCTGTCAGATTCATTGGTGAACCACCAACCACTACTGCGATTACAGGATTGTCATTATTCCGCTTAAGCTTTCGAAGATATTCTATTTGGTTTTCCGGAATATTATAATCTAACCGGTCTCCATAGTAGGGTGATGCAATGGAAGCGCCCTCCTCACCTTCCAGAAGACCATTGATGCCCATAAAATAGAAGGTGGCGTCAGAACTCCTTGCGGTGCCGGAAGCCCAGTCCATCGGATTCAGGTTATCACGGTCCAACAATACACCCTGTCTGTATTGTACCTGACTTCCAGGTGCAACTGCAGCTGCAATACCTTCCAGAAAGGTCACCATTTCAGGGTTTGTACCATAATAGTTGCCAATTAAAGCTTCAATCACACCTGCATTAGGGCCGGTGACAAAATACCGACCCAGATCATTTCTAAGCGGTAAAACGTCATCATTTTTTAGCATTACAATGGATTTTCTGGCTGCTTCCAATGCCAGTTGACGGTTTCTTGCACTATTGATGGTTTCAGCACCTAATTCGTCGTAAGGGTTCTGGCCAGATTCGTCAAATAACCCAAGCTTAAATCGTGTAACCAAAAGCTGAACGAGAGCCTCGTCAATTTCCTTTTCTGTAATAATACCCCGTTGCACAGCCTCTATCAGAGCGCTGTAAGATTCTCCACAATTCAAACTCACTCCCATTTTCACTGCAAAGGCCGATGCCTCAGCAGCATCTTCTGAAATATGATGTCCATTCTCGGAGAAAAAATCTTCAATAGCGCCGCAATCTGTCAGGATATGACCGTCAAATCCCCATTCTCCGATCAGGATTTCCTGTAATAACCGGTTGTGAGCACAGCAAGGGTCGCCATTTGTGCGATTGTAAGCACACATCACGGCTTCAACATCAGCCTTTACCAATGCCTCAAAAGCCGGTAAATAAGTTTCATAAAGATCTTGCTCGTTCGTAATGGCATTAAATTCATGCCTGAGTTTTTCAGGGCCACTGTGTACTGCAAAATGCTTGGCACAGGCCGCAGTTTTCAGGTAATCAGGATCATTGCCCTGCAGGCCATTGACAAAGGCAGTTCCCAGTAGGGCCATGAGATAGGGATCTTCACCATATGTTTCCTGCCCTCTCCCCCATCTCGGATCTCTGAATATATTGATATTAGGCGTCCAGAAGGTAAGGCCATTGTATTTATGGTAATACCCTTTAGCGGAAGATAAATTGTAAATAGCTCTTGCTTCATCGGAAATAGCAGAGGCAATTCTTTCCACAAGTTCTTTGTCAAATGTTGCTCCCATACCGATTGCCTGGGGAAATACCGTGGCAACACCTGACCTGCCCACACCATGCAATGCTTCGTTCCACCAGTCGTAGGGTGGTATATCCAGGCGATCTATGGCCGGTGTGGCATTCATCATCTGGTCAACTTTTTCTTCCAGCGTCAGCTTGCTTACCAATATTTCAGCCCTCTTGCGATTGGGTAATGAAGTATCCCTGAAGTCAAGTTCTTGTGCTGTCAGGGGTGGAAGGATGAAAGTGGAAATAAGGATGATGATTTTAAGCTTCATAAAATTCATACACTTTGCGGACTGCAATTTATAACTTCATAGAAAATAACACAATCGATTGCGTAAATCTTATTTTAAATGTAGACTTGCATTACCTAAAACTTAATAAAAAAAGAAGTGACCCATCGATTAACAATAACAATATTCCTTATCTTATTTAATACTTGGTGCTTATGTACTGAAACCGGATATGACCTTTGGTTAAGATACCAGCCGATTGAAAACGATGAAGTTGCCTCCTCTTATCGTGATTTTATCACATCATACTACGTCGAAAACCACTCCGCCACCTCAGAAATCATACAGAAAGAAATATCAGGTGCAATCGAAGGGATGCTAGGAAAATCACTCACCTCAGCAGAAAATCCCGAAGGCGCATCTATTCAGATTGTGCTGGCGGGTAATGTGCCAAAAGATAATATTGACGCTTCAGAAATTGAAAATGATGGTTTTATTATAAAAACTATCAATGAAACGGTGGTCATTACCAGTCATACCGAAACAGGTCTGCTGTATGGCACCTTTCACTTTATTAAAGCACTTCAGACGCACGAAGACATCTCTGCTTTGCATGTAGTCAGCAACCCAGCTTTTGATCTGCGCATTCTAAATCATTGGGATAACCTGGACCGTACATCTGAAAGAGGTTATGCCGGGTTTTCAATATGGGACTGGCACAGGTTGCCAGATTATTTAGATCCAAGGTATACAGATTATGCACGTGCCAATGCTTCTATCGGAGTAAACGGGACCGTATTAACAAATGTAAATGCCAACGCATTGGTGCTTACTCCCTCCTATCTGGAAAAGGTAAAGGCAATTGCCGACCTTTTCAGACCCTACGGCATTAAAGTGTATCTCACGGCCAGATTCAGTGCTCCGATCGAAATTGGCGGTCTCGAAACAGCTGACCCACTGAATGATCAGGTAAAAGCATGGTGGAAAAACAAAGTGGATGAAATTTATAAAGAAATCCCGGACTTTGGAGGCTTTCTGGTAAAGGCAAACTCAGAGGGGCAGCCCGGACCACAAAATTATGGCCGTTCACATGCAGATGGTGCGAATATGATGGCAGATGCATTAGCTCCGTACAATGGTGCGGTGATATGGAGGGCCTTTGTATACAGTGATGAAGAGCCGGTAGACCGGGCAAAGCAGGCGTACAACGAATTTGTACCGCTGGATGGTTCGTTTAAAGATAACGTGCTTGTACAGGTCAAAAACGGGCCTATTGATTTTCAACCAAGAGAACCTTTTCATCCATTATTCGGGGCGATGCCGGAAACCCCGCTTGTGATGGAGTTTCAAATAACGCAGGAGTATCTTGGACAGGCTACTCAGCTTGTATACCTGGCCCCGATGTTTGAAGAGGCGCTGGATACGGACACCTATTCCCACGGTAAAGGCTCCACTGTAGCCAAAATTATTGATGGTGAAATTCATGACTATGACGTGACAGGTATTGCCGGTGTAGCTAACATTGGCACAGACATCAACTGGACCGGGCATCCGATTGCGCAATCTAACTGGTATGCATTCGGAAGACTGGCATGGGACCCTTATTTGGATTCAGAAGATATAGCTTCAGACTGGACCAAAATGACATTTGGAAACGAGGAAGAAGTAGTAAATACGATCATCAGGATCATGATGAGCTCATGGGAAGCCTCCGTAAGTTACATGACACCTTTGGGATTACATCACCTGATGGGAACAGGACATCACTACGGCCCGGCTCCCTGGGTTGACAATCTTTCACGGGCAGACTGGACGCCTTATTATTATCATAAATCTGATGATGAAGGTATCGGCTTTGACCGGACAAAAACAGGAAGCAATGCCGTAGAGCAATACAGCAAGGAGCTTGAAAAAAAATATGGCGATATCAATAAGGTGCCTGAAGAGTTGTTACTATGGTTTCATCATGTGCCGTGGGATCATAAAATGAATTCCGGCAGAACCCTTTGGAATGAGCTGGGCTATAAATATCAGGAAGGAATAAATCAGGTCAGGGAAATGCAAAAGCAGTGGGATTCACTGGAAGGAAAAATTGATGAGCTTCGTTTTCGTCAAGTCAAAATGTTGCTAAACATACAGGAGAAAGAGGCAATATGGTGGAAAGATGCCTGCATGTTATATTTTCAGACCTATTCGAAAATGGATTGGCCCGAGATGCTTGAAGAACCGGTAAATACACTTGAATATTATAAATCACTTCGTTTCCCATACGCACCGGGAATACAACCAAGGTGGTAAAATGAATAGCACTATGAATTTAATGAAGCAAACTATGCGTTGGTATGGGCCTAATGATGTGGTAAGCCTAACCGATATTCTTCAGGCAGGATGTAGTGGAGTAGTTTCAGCATTGCACCAAATACCTGTTGGGGAGGTTTGGTCTGTTGAAGCCATCAGGGAACGTAAAAAGCTCATTGAAGATGCAGGTCTTGAATGGTCTGTTGTAGAGAGTCTCCCTGTACACGAAGATATCAAAAGACAAACAGGTAAATATCTGGAGTATATCGAAAATTATAAGATCTCCATTCGGAACCTGGCAGCTGAAAACATCAGAAATGTCACCTATAACTTTATGCCTGTTTTTGACTGGTTGCGCACACATCCGGACTTCGTGCTCCCTAATGGTGCACGCACACTACGATTTGAAAAAGATGCATTTGTAGCCTTTGAACTGTTTATGCTGAAAAGGCCGGGTGTAGAACAATATTATACAGCAGAAGAAAAAGCCGCCGGAGAAAAATATTTCAACAGTCTTTCAGATAAGGAAAAAAAGCAGCTTTTTGATAACATCATGCTCGGTCTGCCCGGAAGTGATGAAAGTTTCACACCAGAGCTTGTATTGTCCGAGCTGAAGAAATACGCTAATATCAATACCGTTAAGCTTAAGGAAAACCTGTCATATTTCCTCAATGAAGTTGTTCCTGTTGCCGAATCAAATGGTGTAGTATTATCCATTCATCCGGATGACCCGCCAAGGTCAGTCCTGGGCTTACCCAGAATTGTTAGTACCGAAGCTGATCTGGCTGATATAATCGGATTTATAGATTCACCCTCCAATGGTCTGTGTTTTTGTACCGGATCGCTGGGTGCTAGAAGAGACAATGATATTGTGGGAATGGTAAGACGCTTAGGTCATCGGATAAATTTTCTTCACCTGCGCAATACACAAATGGACGATTACGGCAATTTTCAGGAAGCAGAACACCTCAGTGGAGATACCAATATGAAAGCTGTGGTCAAAGAAGTATTGGAAATTATGAAACTGCGAAATATCTCTATTCCGATGCGTCCGGATCACGGGTTTCAGATGCTGGATGACTTGAAAAAAAGAACCTATCCGGGCTACTCGGCTATTGGGCGTCTTAAGGGACTTGCCGAATTAAGAGGATTGGAATTAGGTCTGGCTACGTAAAAATTCCACCTTCTGAAAATATAATTTTCACAATAGTTTCTGATAATGCAATCGATTGTGTAAATTACTTTCAAAATTAGATAGCTTTTATAAAATTATCCCAAAACCAATTACGTATGAAACAAATTTACAATATCAACCGGCTGCCTGGGAAATGGATGGTTCCATTTATTTTTTTACTGGGAATAAGCCTGACTACTACTGCTCAGAATATAATCACCAATGGTGGTTTTGAGGCTGATGAGCTTGGAGCTACTTCAGCAACGAACTGGTTTTTAAATAACGGAACAGGGAACGGAGGGCTGGCAACATTCGAAATAGTGTCAGATGCTGTATCCGGATCTAAAGGACTACAGGCTGTTGTAACAACGCTCACACCAAGTAATTTCCAAATTGAAGCAACACGTAATTCCCTTCCTGCTGAGCCCAATACAGAATATCTGTACAGCGTCTGGGTAAAGTCAGATAAAGTAGGAAGTGTATTAAGTATGGCTGTTCAAAATCCTTCATTTGGTGGAGTAAGCAATGGTGTTACTCATACATTTACCACAACCGATTGGGAAAATGTAACCTTTACATTCAATTCAGGAGATAACGATCAATTGAGATTCCCTATCCGCCTTGCAGAGGGTGCAAATTCATCATTTTTACCTGTAACCTTTACCATTGATGACCTTGAAGTGAGGCCTGCAATCAGCATTCTTGCTTGGGAAAATTTCGGCACGACTCAGTTAGACGTTAATGATACCAACGCACCACGTAATACACCCACCGCATCCGATGGATTTGATGGGCCCCAATACTATGAATCTGATGCTGTGGTACAGGCTGAACTCTCTCATATAAACGGAGGGGCTGAGGTTAATAATATTATTAATGGCAGTATCAACAGAGATCGATCTATCAGGTTGACCACCTACGTAGATAATAATGTTGACCCTGCACAATTCTGGGGTCATGCTTCAGATGGTATTCACCTGCATATGGCTCCGAACAGGGGTGCGAACTCATTGAGCGGCAGCTTCGACTCACTTGTGTTTTCGAATATAAGTATTTCCGGTTTTGAAGATATCAGTGTTGAATTTGGTTACCTAAAGGAAGGATCACGAATAGGTGACCCTGAAAACCTTAACCTTGTGGTCGCTGCACAGATAGATGGTGGTGGATATGTTGTCCTGGATACAGCTACATTAACCAGAGATGACGCAACCGCGTCATGGAACCTTGATACCTTATCTATTACAGGCTTTGGTGGATTACCTGCATCAGGTGATGTACTTGACCTTGTATTTGCAAATACACGGGATAATCGTGTTGGTCTGGATGATATCCGGGTACTGGGTACAGCTACTACTTTCGACTATGTATCAGACATTGCTGTCGCAGCACAGGGCGGTGCTGCATTAGAGATTACCACTGCGGGGGGCACACTTCAAATGGAAGCCACTGTAACTGGTGATAACCAGAATATAACCTGGAGCGTCAGCGATGAAAATGTTGCCACCATAGATGAAAATGGTTTACTTACTGCTGTTGGTGATGGAACTGTAACTGTTTCTGCCACTGCTACTGATGGGTCATTATTTACAGGTTCGGCCAATGTGACGGTAACCGGGAATTTTGTAGATGTCACCACAGTAAACGTAGCAGGAGCTGAAGGGGCTTCTACAATCGAAGATTTTGAAGGCACACTTCAAATGGAAGCTACTGTGGAGCCTGCAGGTGCTTCCGATCCGGCTATCACCTGGAGTATCGATGAAAATGCAAGTACGGGAAATGCTACAATTGATTCAGAAACAGGACTTCTGACTGCACTGGAAGATGGAAATGGTGACGTTGTAGTCGTAGCTACAGCCAATAACGGGGGTTCGCCTGTAACCGGACAAG
>CAZEQJ010000020.1:1769-58661 GCA_964514385.1 uncultured Cytophagales bacterium | reverse complement strand
TTGTTACTCGTCATTGTCAATGTGTCCGTTGTCTTTTTTTGCATGTGCCCCAACGCGGATATATCGTTATTGACGATATATCCACTATGTCATTTTTTAAGGTAAATTGGGCATTTACCGGGTTAAATCAAAGGGTATAAGCTATTTAGTGTATATTTGTAGAGAGTACCTTTTCAGTTTTCAGGCTCTCGTGATACTCCGTTTAAGGGCTGCAATGCATTAAGTGCGCATGATTACTTATTCCATCCTTATGGATTGTATATGGTATAACAGGGTATTAGCCCATGCAACCGTTACATCAGCGCAATCGGACATAGCGTTGGTCTCAACTGTCCTTGCATCACACCCGGATATAATAACATCACTCCAGACTGCCATTACGTCACGCTAGCCTGTAATTACGTCAGCTCGATCTGTAATTACGTCAGTCGCGTCTGCAATTTCGTCAGTTCATTCTGCAATTACGTCAGTTTGGTCTGTCATTACGTCAGCTCGCGATGCGATTACATGACCTTTCGATACGATTACACGACTCTTCGAAGCGATTGCGCGACCTTTCGAAACGATTACACGACTCTTTGATGCGATTACACGACCCTGCCATACAATTGTGCGATCCTGCGATGCGATTACACGATTCCCCGACATGCTTCTGACATACGATCGCTTGTCGCCCTGTCTCCATTACCTCACCGATCCGATTGTTTAACCCTGACAGCTGAATTTGCCTACCAGACCGGCGAATAACAGTTATGCTATATTTCCTTTACCACCTTCTCTCTTGATTTTCGTGTTTTAGGACGCTTCGAGGGTTGATTGAAATCCTCTTCATCCCGGTATCCAATAGCTACCGCTACCAGCGTATGGTAATCCTCCAGCTCCAGTATCTCATCATAATGCGCCGGCTCAATCCCTTCCATCGGTGTTGAATCAATACCCATCGCCGCACAGGCACTCAGAAACATGCCCAGCGCAAGGTATACCTGCCGGTCAAACCAGCCCAGCAACTCGTGCACTGGCCGGGGCTTTAGATGCTGCAGGAAATAGTTCAACGCAAACTCGGGATGCTCCTCCCGTAACTGCCGTTCAAAGGCATCTATATGGTCGATCCGGCTGAATACAACCACCGTATCTGCATCCAGTATCTTTTGTTTGTTGTGCATGGAAGCATCAGCCAGGGTAGCTTTAACGCCTTCATCTCTGACAAACGTGAATTTCCACGGCTGACTGTTGATCGATGACGGTGCCAGCCTCAGGATTTCTTTCAGATCATTCAGCTGATGATCCTGAAGTCGCTTTGAAGGGTCATAGTTCTTCGTGGTATATCTGTTCTCTATCGATGCTCTGAAACTCATAATTAGATGTTATAACTTCTATCCTTATACGATAAGCACCCATTTTGTTTGGCAGGACATCGTATAAATTCACCATCAACCGAAACAAATGATTTTGTTATCTTTGATCAATGCATAAGCTAACTCATTTACTATTCTTATTGCCGTTACTTTTCGGCTGCTCAGAAAATAATAATGTTTCACCTCAACATGAGGAAGTCGTAGAAGAAGGCCCTGAAGTGGTCAACTTATCGCCCTTCTGGCGTGTTCGGGATCGTATATTCCACGACGGCCCTCCCGGCGCATTTGACGATACCGCCGTTAAGGATCCTACAATAGTGCAGGTGGATGGCAAATACCATATGTTTTTCACCGGAAGGAATCTCTCCAACTGGAGTTTGGGATATGCAACCGCAGCAACACTGGAAGGGTTTACCGATGCTGAGCATATTGAACTGGGGGTATTGAATGCAACCGGATACGCGGCAGCCCCACAGGTATTCTTTAACCGGTATGACTCGCTGTGGTATCTGGTGTATCAGACCGGGCCGGCTACCTTCTCTACCAATGATGATATTACAGACCCGGATGGCTGGTCCCCCGGGCAGTCCATGGGCTTTGATGACGGTCTTGATTTTTGGGTGATTACCGACTCCTCTTATTGGTATTGCTTTTACTCAGCGCAGGACGGTACCGGCAATATTAAACGACGCCGAACTACCATGGTGGATTTTCCTTTTGGCTGGGGTCAATTTGAGATCACGGCAAGGAATACCTTCGAGGCGGTACATGTTTATAAAAACCTCGCCAATGCTAAATATTATATGATAGTGGAAGATATAGCCCGGCATATCGAGCTATGGGAAGCAGATGAAATTGGGGGTAACTGGACTCAATTGGCTGAAGAATGGGCCCATATTGACAATCTGGTCCACCGTACGGAGCAATGGACTGAACAGGTATCACACCCGGAATTGATCAGGGCCGGATATAATGAATTGATGGAAATCGAAAGCCTAAATCGTTGTCAGATGCTGTTTCAGGGTGTAATGGACGGCGATTACGGTACCTATTCACAGATACCGTATGACCTGGGGTTTATTCAGAATTATTAGTAATAATTTCAATAGCTTGCATTTAGCCCTTTACCTGTCGTGTTGCTTTGTCCAATAATCATAAGCCTCCTTCGCAGTTCTTGCAATACTCATTTCCCTTTTAGTAAGAGAATCATATGAGTCTGATATAAAAATGGTTAATGCCAAATGACTGCCATCAGGTAAAGTCATTATGCCGGCATCATTCGTTGCTCTGGTAAGTCCGTTATAGGTGCGGGAAGTCCCTGTCTTGTGTATGAGTTTGGTTTCTGGATGTAATAATCCTTTTATTCTTCTGTCAAGCCACTTATTTGAGATTGACATAAAGGTTAGCAGCAATTCCCGGCTTTCTTTTGAAAGAAAGTCCCCTACATAAAATATCTGTAAAAGTTCATTCATTGCATTTGGGGTTGCCCAGTTCTGGTATTGGATGCTATCATTTGCAACCTGAACCATCTCTGTAGTTGAAATGGCGATATTTTTAACACCCAAATCATGGATACTCCTTTCTACTTGTTCGGGTCCTCCTAATAGCATTAACAAAACGTCACAAGCAGTTCCGTCACTTTGTGATATATTATATTCCAGGATATCTTTTAGGGTAAGAGTCACACCATTTGGGTGTTTATCTCTTATCGGACTATGACCCGCTTCGGTTATATATTCATTCTTATTAATCAAAATGGAGTCAAAAAGGGAGAAATTTCCGTTGTCAATTTCGTGAAGCATTACCATAGCAACAGGAAACTTATAAACACTTTGCATAGGGAATCTTTTATCTCCATTGAAGGAGATCGATTCTCCGGATTCAATGTGTAAAGCACTTACGCCAATATTTCCACTCAGCGTATCGGCTATATTTTTAAATTTAATATAAAGTGAATTCTGACTGTAAATATTATTTGTAAGCAAAAAAATTAAAATGAATACTTGTATTCGGATTGTAGCAGTCAGGATTCTTTTCATTTATTGTTAGTTTCTGCTTTTTACAAAACTAGTTGGATTTAGTTTGTTTAAGAAACATTTCAGTTAGTCTTCTGAAGCCTTACAAATCTCCTCTTTTCTATCATCCGTAAATCCATTTTTTCACTATCCCAATGTCTTCACCTCGTGATGCCTGAAGCATGTGATCAGATGGTCATTGACTATGCCGGTCGCCTGCATATGGGCGTAGACGATGGTAGATCCTACGAAAATAAACCCCCGTTTTTTCAGATCCCTGCTGATACGATCCGACAAGGGTGTTTTCGCCGGAACTTCCCTTATGTCCTTCCACGCATTCTGAATGGGCTTGCCATCCACCCATTGCCATATGTATTCGTCAAATGTGCCAAAGTCCTCCTGCACCCGCAGAAACGCCTGCGCATTCTGACGGGCACCGTATACTTTCAGGCGGTTGCGGATGATGCGTTTATCCAGCAGTATCGTTTCCAGCTCAGGATCTGACATGTGCGCTACCGCCATCGGGTCAAACTGATGAAAAAGCAGCCGGTAGCCTTCACGCTTTGCCAGTATGGTACTCCAGCTCAACCCTGCCTGTGCGCCTTCGAGTAGCAGAAACTCAAAATGGATATGCTCTTCATGGACTGGCACGCCCCATTCTTCATCGTGATACCGGATATAGACGGGATTATTCGGATCGGCCAAGTCACATCGGTTAGCGGACATAACTCCCCGCGTTTATATCTATCGTCGACCCCGTGGCATGGTCGGCCTTGCCGGAAAGTAAAAAGGCCACCGTGGGTGATATATGTTCCGGCAACGTCATATCGCTCAATGCCAGGTCACTTGTAACAAAGGCTTCTCCATACGTATCAATAAAATCCTGCGCCATATCAGTCTTCACAAAACCCGGACAAATCAGGAATGCCTTGATCTGCTGCTTGCCAAATCCACGGGCTATAGACCTTGTAAGTCCGATAAGGCCACTTTTGGAAGCGGCATAGGCCATATATTCGGGAGTATCGCCGCGAAAGGCTGCACGTGAGGCAATATTCACAATCCGGCCGCCTCCGTTTTCTTTAAAATGTAGTAGTGCATCCCGGCAGATCACGCCCACAGCATGCAGATTCACCTGCATCGTTTGCTCCCAGTCTTCCAGCCATTTTTCTTCTTCTATGGCTGTTTCCAGCGCAATGCCTGCATTATTCACCACCCCGGACACCACAGGACATAGCTGAATTATTTTTTGCCATAGTCCTGCTGCCTCTTCCCGTGCAGACAAGTCAGCATGTAGTGTATGCAGTTGCCCGGGATAGCGTGCAGACAAGGCCTTGATTTCCTCATTATCACGCCGAAAAACAGCGACAACCTGTGCATCTTCAGCTAGTAATTCATGGGTTATTGCCAGCCCTATGCCCCTGCTGGCCCCGGTAACGACAATGTGTTGACCTTCCAGTATCATCAATAGGTAAATAACAGGGGTACACGGGTCTGATCCCATTCCATTTCAAGGAGTCCTTCGCCACCGCTGCCGCTTAAGCGGATGGTGAACTGTTCGGTGACTCCGGGTATCGGCTCCGGTCTGGCTGTAACACGGAGGACATCTTTTTCCGGCTTATAAAAAAAGGCGCCCCACTGACTGGGGTCCTCATTGAAGATGACGGTCCATTCATCTTCACCTGGGATAGTAAAAAGACTGTATTTACCCGCTGCCAGCGTATTGCCCTGAATGTTTATGGGTTGTGTCACCTTTAGTGTGGTAGCCTCATTGGCGCCTGTACGCCATACCGTGTCATAAGGAACAAGGGCGCCAAATATATTGCGATCCTTTTTATAGGGACGGCTGTATTTGATCACAGCACTAAAATCACCCTCTTCAAGCACCACTTTTTCCTGTGGTGAAAAAGACTTGGTGTACATGCGAAAGCCAATAAAAAGGCCGCCAAGCACCATCAGTACGATGCCGATAATAAGTATTATTCTCATTGTTGTATTTATTTATCCATGTTGTATTACAAATGAAAATTACCGCTGGTAAGGTGAATGATCCCAACGACACAGCGCCTGACTCACCTTCTGCTGCTTCCTCAAATTTACTTTTTTTTATTCTGGTTCGACATCAAGAGCCGTTAAATCTTGTGCTCATCCCACAAAAAACCGGATTCATGATTGAACCCGGTTTCCTGATTAATACGCTGAAAAGCTGATGCTATTTTTTTACAATACGATGAACAATTTCTGTTTCATCCTTGAAGATAACGCCGATGAGGTAGACGCCCCCTGCAAGGCCTGACAGGTCCCAGCGGACTTCAGCGGCCCCATTTTTAGCTTGCCGAAGCATCCTGCCGTTAAGATCTGACAGGTAAATGGATTTCGTATCATATACGGAAATATTCACCATGCTTTCCACAGGATTTGGATAAATATGTATTACTCTTTCTTCATTTGTACTCAGGATTTTTTCCACCTCAGAGAGAATAAATGTACCACTGGCCGATCCCTGATAGTTCACTTCATCGATTTCAACGTTGACCAGATATTCTCCTGCCGTTTTTGGAGCATCTACAGAGCCATCAAAAGTGATCGTGTAGGTTAGATCTGCCGGATCGGTAGTGACGGTTGGTAGTTTGGCTGTGCCGTCTGCCTCCTGCTCGAGATCTGTCAGGGTAATGGTAGCTACTGCCTTCTCGATGGTAAGTGTACCCTCAATGTAGCTGAAAGCATAATTATTTGCCTCGCCTCCAGATACCGTGATCGCATACGTGCCTGCATCGTCTCCTACGGCAGCTGTAGTACTGGCAACCGGCGTCTGGGTCAGCACATTCTCATCCTCGCCGTTTACAAATCCACTGATCGAATACCTCAGTTCTGGAATCGCTTCGTTGAACGTAGTCGACTGATCATCTGCAAGCACAGCGAGTGTAGCTGGAATTACTTCAAATGTCTGCTGCACAGGGTCGGCTGCGAGGAATTCTGCATTACCGGCCTGAGTGGCTTTGATGGTGACCGTGCCTATACCTGTAAAGCTCACTTCATCATCGCTGATTGTAGCAGGTCCTGAGACAATGCTGTAGATGACGGGTAGTCCTGAGCTGGCAGTGGCTACAGGGGTAAATACGTCACCGTATGTGAGGTTGTTGATAGACTCGAAAGTGATGGTCTGGTCATCTTTCCTGGAATCAGTGACGCTAAAGGATCTGCTAACAGATTCTGCAGACAGGTAATTGGTGTTTCCGGCCTGTGAGGCCTCTACTGTAAAGGTACCGGTTGAATTTACGGTCAGTATATTTCCTTCGATCATTCCATCCCCTTCGATCAGGGAGTAGGTCACTTCAAGCCCGGAAGAAGCGGAAGCAGACAGGGAGACGGAAGATTGACCGGCTAAATCGACATCGGCGATCTCCTCGAATACGATGGTTTGAGCCGCCTGTCCGATGGTGAGGGTACCTTCTGTGAGCGAGTAGGTGTAGTTGTCATCTGAACCGCCTGACAGGATGATGGGGTAGTCCCCTGCATCTGAATCAGTCGCAGCACTGGTACTAATTAGAGGTAACTCATCGAGGTCGGAGGCATCATCTCCGTTGACAAAGCCGGAATAGGAAAAGGTTAAGTCTGGAATGGGGTTACCGTAGGTGATGGCCTGATCATCTGCAATCACTGAAAGCTCAGCTTTTTGTATAGTGAACGTCTGCTCGACCGGATCAGCATCAAAAAACGCATCATTTCCTTCCTGTTCAGCCAAAACCGTGACCAGGCCGGCACCGAGAATAGTGACTTCCTTTCCGTTTATGGCTACCAGACTCTGGCCAGTGGTCACGGAGATACTGGTTTCCAGTCCCGAACTTGTGGATATACTTAGATTGAATGGCCCGTCTCCATATTTTTTGTCAGGGATACCTTCGAAGGTGATGGATTGGCTTGATTTGTCAATTACTTCAAACTGGAAGGATAAAGAAGCTTGCTCACCATCCGCGTCTGACGCTACCACGTCAATCTGAACAGCACCAACACCGCCTTTTTCTGAAATTATAAGCTCTTCTGCGGAAATGGCAGGTTCTACTATTGAGGCATCTGATGAAGTAGCTGAGAAACTCAATTGATTATCAACATCCTCAAAGATCTGGGAAAGATCAAAAGAGGTTGATTGAAATCCGATTGTGAAAGATTGATCTTCGATAGCAGATATCACTTCCGGAGGGTCATTGACAGGTAGTACATTCAGTTCAAATGAGGTTTGAAGTTCATTTCCCCAGTTGTCTGTTATAATTAATTCCACAATCAGCAGACCATTGAAATTGGCATCTGGTATAATCTGATTTCCATCGATTGTGTAGTTGCTCCCTCCTTCAAATTCAAAAGTGTGGTCACTTGGATAATTGCTATCAGGGTCATTGATTTCTAAAGAATCCAAAGAGAATGCGAATATTTCATCTTCATTAATTGTGATCGTAGCCGGAAGCGCAAGCGTTGGCGGTTCATTTTTCATGAAGACATTCAATGTATCTCCTTCAGCATTTCCGTTTCCATAGATGTCCCTGATGCCGTTTGGTTTTAGTATTAATTTCGTATCGCCATTTTGTTCAGGTGTTAAAAAAACGCGGAAAAGATCCTGACTCATAGTCTGAATGCTGTCGATGGATAAATTCTCCGTATCAAAAGCTGTAATATCTAGGGAGTTGACCAGCTCGGAAACGGATACGTCCACATAAAAGCTACCCGATACCGTATCCGAAGCCGTATTTAACCCAACTACTAGGTCATCGCTGTTGAAGTTGAATTCAATTGCCGTTTCCGTTTGATTTTTAAAACCTTCAGCATCAGAGGCCTTCCCCTTTTCTATCTTAAAAAGGACGAGTGTAACATGCGTAATGGTATCATTGTCATGAAAAGGGGTGGCATATACGGTAAAACGGGAACTATCCGAGGTAATCAGACTGTCAATAGTTGCATAGTTAGTCGTGATAGAGTCGGGATGAAACCCGGAAATCACTTTATCAAAAACGATATCGAAAGCAAAAGGCCCGCTTATATTCGGTGTGAATTGCTCATAGTGATAATCCGGAAACATGATTTCTGACGTTTCCAGCGCGCCGATATCAAGCGCGCCCACAATCCGCTCATTTCCATATGCATCATAGGGTATTTTTTCATTTATGTCCCCGTCATTGTCAATATCATATTTATCTGATGGAAGATAGGCAGGGTTTGCATCATCAAGGTTGTCTGATGTTAAATTCAGATGGTAATTCTGAAGCGTTTCGGATACAAAGGCCGGATCAATATTTTCAAATGTACTGGAGTAATCTTGCCGGATCACTTTTCCCTGGCTGGCTGACCCGTAGTGTATGGCAGAATTTGGAGTCCTGTCCAGTTTTTTATTGCCGTAGAAGATGGAATTGTACATAAAAATCTTGGTGGTGGAGCTATTCTCGCTCCATCCTTCCATGGCAGATCCCGATAGCTGGGATCGGTTATTAGAAAAGGTACAGTTGGTGAGATAGATTTCGGTATGGGAGTTTTTCACCAGGCCAATACTGGAATTTGACATTCCCGCACCCCTACCTGCAGGCGGTGTTGCAGCGTCATTTCCGTTGAACCACACAGCATTGTTATAGAAAAGACAATTGATGAAATGAGCGTCAATCCTGCCACCATTAAATGTCCAGTTCAGCACTCCGGCTCCCCGGACACCGGCAACATTTTTGGTAAAAGTACAATTGATGATTTCGCTCACCACCCTGTTATCCTCGTCACTAAACCGGTACATGCCGCCACCGATTCCTGTAGTATTTGAGTTGCCTGCACGGTTATCAATAAACTGGCAATTGATGTAACGCGTTGATATCAATGTATTAGAGGCATTACCCTTTGGTATTTCAGCAACACCTCCTCCGAGACTATTCGCATGATTTTTTTGGAATACACAGTTTGCAAAAATGGCATATATACGTTGATTGGAATTCGGACTAATCCATACACCTGCTCCATACCTATCATCATCACTTCCATTTGCGCGACCACCTGTAATGTAAAAGCCATCCAGTCGGGAATTTTCTGACAGGGCCTCTGTAATTCGCACTACATGATAGCTGTTCGGCCCGTTTATAGTAGAAGAAATACCATCTGCGTCTCTACCATCATTCTGTGTAATATCACCGGAAAGTACAGCTTTATTATGTTGCCAGTCCCGTTGATCGATGGAAACTTCAGATCCGGCAAAACCCCCGTAAACCCCAACACTATCCACCAGGTAGAAAGAATTGGAAGCCGTAGTACCGGGATAATACACCCCTTTGGCTACCCATATCTGATCACCGGCTTGTGCTGTGGATAAAGCATCGTGAAGATCTGAATACGCATTGGCCCATGAACTCCCATCATTTGACCCCGAAGCAAGTGTATTAACATATATTGTGTCGCCCCTGTAGGCTTGTACTACTGAACAAAAGGAACTTGGTTCGAGTCCGGTAGTACCTCCCACACATACTCCGCATGCATCCAGATAGGCCTCTCCGTTTATCACTCCATTGCAGTCGGAAGTCGAAATGCGAATATCACCCCAGTTGCCAATGTCATTTGTTGATGCATCATTTTCGTATATTATTTCCAGCCTTAGCGTATCAACATCTTTCACATTAAGATCAAGCACGGCTGCTTCTTCGTAATGTTTGAAAGACTGGCTTTGATAGGCCAGGCTGTCATCCATAAAAACCTGAAATATGGTGTTTGCCTGTGAGCTGATGAAGTCATCCACCCCGATTTCGCCCCTTAGTCTGACAAAATTGGAGTTGAGAGCATAGCTTATGGAAGGGTCATCCGTCATGCTGATCCCCTTGTCATATGTTTTGCCACCGATCTTTATTGCATTACTTCGCGTGTTTTGATCAAAGCTTACTGTTCCGGCCTGGCTTAAAGGCTTTAAGTCTGATAAATATAGCGTGGTGTCTTTATCACATAATGCATTGGGAGTTATCCCTGTGGTCCCGCCAGTACAAAAGCCACAACTGTCGAATTGGGCCATTCCACCCCACTCCCCACTGCAATCCTGCTGACAGGCTGTTAGTCCGGTGTTTCCTCCCACACAATCTCCGCATTCATCTATATATGCGCTTCCCAGCACATCCCCGTTACAATCTTTTTTTGACAGTACAGGCAGCGCCCAGTCGCCATGATTTCCACCGTTATCGCCTTTATTGTTTACAACTTCCAGTACCAGTGTATCTGCAGCTAATACATTAAGGTCTATGGAGTCAGCTTTCTCATTAAAAAGTTTAACTTTACTGAAGGCAAGCGAGTCGTCCAGATATACATTAAATACTGTATTTCCTCTGTCAGACCAGTCATCTATACCGATTAAAGAGGTAAAGCGTGCATAGGATTGATTTAATGTATAGGTGATCCTGGAATAGGCATGTACCCCAAGGCCTTTATCGTAAGAAGTCCCGTTTATTTCAAGTGTACTTCCGTCTCCAGCTCCGTTTGGTCCGTTTGACATGTCACGTTCTACCGGTCCCCAGCCATTTTCTGCGGATACCCATTCCAAATCAGAAAGATTCTGGTCTGCCCGAATAAGGATCGGATCACCCCAGTCAGCCCAGTCTGAGCCCGTCTGATCACATTTGACTGTCACCAGTTTGAGCGTGTCAAATAATGAGATATCCAGTGAGATAAAATGTGCTGGACTGTCCTCGGTCAAGGTGTCGCTTTGAAATAGCAGCGAATCATTATCCGCACGTACTTCAAATACTACATTCGCGTTTTGGCCAGACCATTCATCTATGCCAAACCAGGATTCGAACTTCGTATATTCTTTGTTGATATGGAATACAATTTCTGAGTTGGCAAATACGCCGAAGCCGGTGGCAAAGGATTTTCCTGTTCCGGGTGATCCGACGATAAAGAGAGTTCCGCCATCACCAGCATCGGGACCTCCGGCACTTTGATCGATTTCAACAGGACTGTAATCACTTTCGGCAGAAACCCAGCTTTTACCCGAAAGTATCGTAGTATCCGGCTGCGCTTGCACAAAAGTTGCAATCAAAACTAAAATGGAAAGGAAGTTTAACTTTTTCATGGCCTTCAGTTTTTTTATTCAATGGAAGGCCTTTTTTGCTTTATATCTTAATTTTCTGCCTTAACAAAACCTTATCAGATTTTGTAAACACTTGTAAAACAGATAGTTATATGTATTTGCTAATGGTCCGGATTATTGGAATTCCTATAAATTCATAATAAAAGAGCTGAGGTTTTCTTCACTACTCAGGTTAAGTTTTTTGCGTATCCGTGATCGCTGTACCTCTATCGAGGCAACTGTTATGTTCTGCAGGTTGGATATTTGCTTCGATGAGAGGCCCATTTTCAAGTAGGCACATATTCTGCGGTCATTATTAGTCAAACCAGGTCCAACTTTCGCCAGCTTTTTAAAGAAATCCTGATGGATCTTTTCGAAACGCATCCGGAATTCCTCCCATTGTTGGGTCAGATCACGCCCGTTTATAATTTCAGTATGGATTTTTTTAAGCTTCTCATTACACGAATCCAGATCCTTATCCGGTTTCGCAAATTCTTTGATATTATGTAGCAGGTTGTTTTTCTGCGATACGGTGATCACATAGGTCAGCAGCTCCTGCTCTCTGAGCGAAAGCTCCTCTTTTGCCTTATTCAATTGCAATTCTGCCAGCTCTTTTTCCCGCTTTTTTGTTTTGATCGTAAGTTTTTGACGGTTAATGACAAGGCCTCCTATAACAGCAAGCAGAATAGCTCCGATAAATGAAGAGTTTCGCTGAAATAGTTGTTTGGCGATCATAGCCTTTTGTTTGTCTATCTCAATCTCTCTTTTTTCAATTTCATAGTTTGCTTTTAACTGCTCGATTTTACGTACGTTCTGCTCATTATCGACACTATCCTTATAGGTGATGAAATCATTTAGATAATTCAACGCCGTTTCAAAATCTCCTTTTTCCTCATACAGCCACGACAGTTTTTTACTTCCATCCTGTAATCGGCGAAGTACTTTAAGTTTTTGCGCTGCATCGAGAGCTTGCTGTTGATAATAGATAGCCGAATCGATTTTTCCGGTCATCCGGTATACTTCTGATACCATGTTCAAGGCATAAATTTCTCCGTTTATATCATTTTCTGACCGGAACCCTGACACAGCTTCTCTTGCAAATACCATCGCTGTATCATATTGCTGTAGATTGAAATAAATGCTGGACAAGTTGACTTTTGAATTGGCTATGCCTCGGATATCTTTCAGCTGCTCTTTGATGGCCAGTGATTTTTTATGAAATAATATGCTGCTGTCAAACTTATCCAGTTGCTCATAAACACCTGCCATATTGTTAAGTGTCTTTGCAATGCCGATGGAGTCTTGTAATGCACCTTTCAGTTCCAATGATTTTTTAAAAGGTGGAAGGGCTTCTTCAAGCTGATGCTGTAATAAATGGATGATGCCATATTCATTATAAATCAACGCCATCCATAGTGTATCAAAATGCTCATCAAATATTGCATGAGCTTCGGTCAGGTATTCAATAGCTTGTACAAATTCATTGCGGTATGAATAGGCAAGGCTCAACCTGGCTAGTGCCTTTCCTTCATCCTGCGGGTTATCAGACTTTTTGCCAAGCTCTAATGCCTTTTCAGCAAAATAGATTGCCGAGTCAGTGTTTTGAAAACCATAGAAATAGGTGAGCGAAAGCAGGATGTCAAATTTTTCCTGATTTGTTGTAGCTTTTTTCAGCTCTGAACGGAGGCTGTCTGTTGCTTTTTGGGAAAAAGCCGGTGAGAAAACTAAAAAAATCAGAAGGGCATGTAGTATTTTCATTTTTCAACATGATCTGATCTTCTCTAAAGTTCCGGACTTTAGACATAAAATAAAAAGAAGCAGGCGATAAATATGCCGAATGGTGCTTTAAAGTTGGTGAAATGGCATCTTTAGCCATCATTTTTTCAATATACATTTAAATACCAACTCTGAACACTTCATTCTATCACCTTTTTATGTACCGCCTTTACAGAGTCTAAAAACTCCTGCCAGATCTCATGCAGTATGGCTGCCGCAGGTTTTATGTCATGAATCAGGCCGGATACCTGTCCAATCTCGAGTTCACCCTCATCCAGGTCACCCTCAAAAATGCCCTTCTTGGCACGGCCACGTCCCAGCAGTGCTGCAAAATCTTCTTTGCTGCCACCTTTTTGCTCAAGTGTCACTACGTCTTCATAGAATTTGTTGCGTATAAGACGTACCGGAGCCAGCATTTTTAATGTCAGCACGGTTTCACCCTCTGCTGCTGCCACCACACGCTCCTTAAACAGCTGGTGGGCGGAAGACTCATTACTGATGGCAAAACGACTGCCGATCTGCACGGCTTCGGCACCCAGAGCAAAGGCGGCATGCATCGCCAGTCCGGTCGAAATGCCGCCGGCAGCTATCACCGGGATGTCCAGGGCGGTTTTTACTGCAGGGATCAGGACCATTGAAGTTGTTTCGTCCCGCCCATTGTGGCCACCAGCTTCAAACCCTTCACACACCACAGCATCTACTCCGGCGTCCTGACTCTTTAATGCAAATTTTACACTGGATACCACATGTACCACCCGGATGCCTTCCTGCTGCAGGGTGGATGTCCAGGCACGAGGGTTTCCGGCTGATGTAAATACCACCGGCACATGATGGTCCATGATGATCTTCATGATTTTATCGATGTCGGGATACATCAGAGGTACGTTTACGGCAAAGTTGGATGTGCCAGCCTTTGAAATTTTCTGGAGATGCTCTTCCAGAATATGCGGATACATGGAACCCGCGCCGATGATGCCCAGGCCGCCGGCCTGACTCACGGCATGTGCCAGTTTCCAGCCACTGCACCAGACCATTCCCGCCTGGATGATTGGATATTCGATGTTAAGTAGTTCGGTTACTCTGTTTTTCATATGTAATATTTCAAATAGCGCGGGCTATATTGTTTCTTTGCCCTATGAAAATTAATGACCTGCTGGTTAAAATCCTTATTTGGCGACTGCGCAATATCAACAACAGAAATTTTATGTTGATCCTGGCGTCATTAGTGGGTCTAATTTCGGGTATTGCTGCCGTAACATTAAAAGAAACGGTACATTTTATTCAGGAAATATTACTCCATCTCCTGGACTTATCCTCCTTCAGCTGGCTGTATATTGTATATCCCTTTTTTGGTATTCTGATCACGGTATTTGTGGCAAACGTTATACTGAAGGATAAACTGGGCCATGGTATTACGGATATTCTGTACAGTATTTCCAAAAAGTCGGGGATCATACGTCAGGTCAAAATGTATTCACGGATGATCACCTCGGCCATTACGGTTGGTTTTGGCGGATCAGTAGGACTGGAGGCACCTATTGTCGTAACAGGCTCAGCTATTGGTAGCAATATCGGACGGTTTTCCAGGCTTACTTATCAAAACAGGACCCTGCTGATCGGTTGCGGTTCCGCAGGCGCTATTTCAGCCATTTTCAACTCCCCTATAGCAGGTGTGATCTTTGCCATTGAAGTCATTCTCACGGAAGTGACCATTTCGGCGTTTATTCCGATATTGATTTCCTCGGTTTCCGGTGCCATTATTTCACTTACCTTGCTGGGAGACGACGTGTTATTTTCCTTTCGGCTTCAGGATCAGTTCCAGGCAGCTGATACACCTTTTTACATTTTGCTGGGTGTACTGGGTGGGCTGGCCTCATTATATTTTACACGGGTAAATTACTGGGTTGACTCACGTTTCCGGAATATTGATAACCGTGTAAACAGAGCCCTGCTGGGAGGCATACTGATCGGCGGTGTCATTTTCATTTTCCCCCCAATCTATGGGGAGGGATACGACTCTATCAAAGCCATGATCTCGGGCAATCCGGAAGGGCTTTTTCGTAATAGTATTCTTCTTAATTTTCAGGACAATCACTGGTTTCTGATGGCTTTCCTGTTTGGCGTGATCCTCGTCAAGCCTTTTGCCAGCTCCATTACCATTGCAGCAGGAGGGAGTGGGGGTGTCTTTGCTCCGTCCTTGTTTCTTGGCGGGTTTGTAGGCTTTCTGTTTGCTACCGTGCTCAATCTCCCTTTTTTCGGGCTTGAGGTGAGTACGAGCAATTTTACCCTGGTAGGTATGTGCAGTGTGATGAGTGGTGTGCTGCATGCCCCGCTTACTGCCATATTCCTGATAGCAGAAATCACCGGTGGATACGAACTGTTTGTGCCGTTGATGCTGGTGTCAGCCATTTCATACTCTACGATTTCCTATTTTGAAAAGTACAGCATCTACACCAAGTCACTCGTAGAGCGGGGTGATTTTATTCCGGATGATCGCGACCGGCGTGTACTCAGCCTTATCAACCTCGAAAAGATCATCGAAAAAGATCTGCTGGTGATCAGCCCCGAAAAAAGCCTCGATGACCTGGTAAGACTGGTGATGTCTTCAAGACGGAATATTTTCCCAGTGGTAAATGCACATGATGAGCTGGAAGGCATAATCACGCTGGACGACATACGTGAAATTATGTTTGATGAGGAGTCGAGGAAAAAAATCAAAGTAAGGGAGTTGATGCACCGGCCGCCGACTTTTGTAGAATTGCGTGATTCGATGAATACCGTGATGAATAAATTTGAAATCACTAACGCCTGGAACCTGCCTGTTATCGATGAAGGAAAATATGTAGGATTTTTATCAAAATCCCGTATTTTTAATGCCTACAGAACCAAGCTGAGGCGGAAAAATTCAGATTATTAGAATGTTTTCTAAATGTTAATTCCCAGACGTCTGAATTTCAATACGTTATGGCTATCGAATATGCCATGGAAGGCACAAAATAAAAAAACGTAGACATTTAAGGGTTTATCCACAAAGAATATATTTAGAAATATATTGTTAAGTACTACATAATCAGGTAGTTATAGAAAAGCGGAATCGAAGGTGTGGATAACTTGATCATTTTGTGGATAAATTGGCCCAAAAAAAGTTGCATACTAAAATAGCTGTAAAGGAATTGTTAACGGCGAGAATTAAATCATTATAAATCAACATTTTAGTAATTTTGGCTAAACTCAGAATGGGAAATATTCGTTTACTCAGATTACTTTAGAGATACGCTATGCATGTAATTATTTTCATTTTATTATCATTTTTTCAGCCTGTCAATGACCCTCCGGAAGTGGTGAGTTTCGAACAGCTCGAGGCATACATCGACAACTATAATAACCAAAAGCTTCTGGTAGTAAACTTTTGGGCTACATGGTGCGCGCCCTGTGTAAAAGAACTGCCTTATTTTGAAGAGGCAGGACGAAAAAACGAGGTAGATGTACTACTGGTAAGCATTGATTTTGAGGAAGATGCACTGGATAAAGTGACCCGCTTTCAGGAAAGAAAACAGCTGGAATCGCCGGTAATGATCATGGAAAATCTTAACTTTAACGAATGGATGCCCAAAATCAGTGAAGAATGGTCTGGCGCAATACCGGCAACACTGATCGTACGTACCGATACCAATCAGCGCTGGTTTTACGAACAGGCATTCGAACAGGAAGAGTTACAAAAACTAATTGATAAACACCTAAATTAAATCGTTATGATAAAATCAATACTAATTGCCCTTATCATGGTAATGGGCATTAATACTGGTCTTGTAGAAAAAGAAGGCTACAAGGTAGGCGACGTGGCCATGGATTTCTCTCTGAAAAACATCGATGGCTCCATGGTGTCAATGGCCGACTATGATGATGCCAAAGGCTTTATTGTGGTATTCACATGCAATCACTGCCCTTTTGCCAAAGCCTATGAAGATCGTATCATTGCTCTCGACAAAAAATACAAGGCAAAGGGATACCCGGTGATCGCCATTAACCCTAATGACCCTGAAATAAAGCCTGAAGATTCATTTGAGAACATGAAAATACGAGCGCGCGAAAAAGGTTTTACTTTCCCATACCTTGTCGATGGCACCCAGGAAATAGCCCGAACATATGGTGCTACCGTTACTCCGCATGTATTTCTGCTCAACAAAGAAAATGGCAAATTGCGGGTAGCGTATATCGGCGGCATTGACAGCAACGCACGCGATGAATCAAAAGCAGAAGAAAAATACGTTGAAGATGCAGTTGAAGCACTATTGGCCGGAAAATCAATTCCTCAAACAACGACCCGGGCTACCGGCTGCACGATCAAATGGAAAAATTCATAATATAATTGATCCTTCTATAATAAAAGGCAATCTATTACGGTTGCCTTTTTTATTTTTACCTGTTATGAAACTGTCCCTATCAATTTTGCTATGCTTTGTTGCCGGCATACTGTATGCACAGCAGCTTCCTGAAACGATATTTGAACAATCAAAAGGAACACAAACACCGACTTATCATCAGGGTATGAACTGGTATACACAACTCGCTGAGGCTGTTCCCTTCATTTCCATACAAAGCTTTGGCATGACTGACAGTGGAGAGCCACTGCATATTGTAATCATCGATCCGGATCATGATAGAATAGAAAAAAGCGAAAAACTCACCTGGCTGATCAGTAATGCCATACATGCCGGTGAGCCTGACGGAGTGGATGCAACCATGCTTTTTGTCAAAGACCTGCTCGATCGGGACAACCTTCAGGAAGAGTTGAAGCATATTCGTATTGTCATCATTCCTTTTTACAACATTGGCGGCGTACTCAACAGAAACAGCACCACACGGGTAAATCAGAACGGACCGGAATCCTATGGCTTCCGTGGCAATTCAAAAAATTATGACCTGAACCGAGATTTTCTCAAAATGGACTCTGAAAATGCCCGTTCCTTCGTCCAGCTTTTTACTACCATCTATCCGGAGCTCTACCTGGAGCCTCATGTTTCCAACGGTGCTGATTATCCTTACACGCTTACTTATCTACCAACTCAGGAAGACAAACTTGGCGGCAATGCCGGAAGCTTACTGAAAACTCAGTTAGAACCCTTTTTATATGAATATATGGCGGTCAACCATTCTGCTATGATCCCTTACGTCAATAGCTGGGGACGTACACCTGAAAATGGCTGGACACAGTTTATTGACCATCCGAGGTATTCTACCGGCTACGCCAGCCTGTTTAGCACGATAGGCATTATGACCGAAGCCCATATGCTAAAGCCTTTTCACGATCGTGTAATGGCAACAAAAACATTTATGGTGGGCATGTATGCCTATGCTCTGCAGCATCATGAAAAGATCAGGGAAGCCGTCAGTGAGGACCGGTTACAGTTAATGCAAGAGCAAAGCTTTTCTGTATTGTGGGAGGCCGATCAGGAAAAGCCTGAGATGATTGAATTTTCCGGTTACAAAGGCGATGAGATACAAAGTGAGGCGACGACCGGGCAACGGCTATTTTATGATCATGATAAGCCCTTTGAAAAGGAAATTCCGTTTTATTCTACCTACAATCCAGTCTATACCGTGACCACGCCGGCATATTATGTAGTACCACAGGCGTGGAAAAATGTTATGTCACGTTTGGAAGCCAATCACGTTAATTACCTGCAGCTGGCTGCAGATACTGCGATAGATGTCACAGCCTATACGCTGACGGATGTGACCTATGCCACTTATCCCTACGAGGGGCATTACCCTCATGGCAACGTAAATACGATAAGCATCAGCAAAGAAGTGAATTTCCGTCGGGGAGATTACCTCATACCTATGGATCAGGTAGCAAACCGGTATATCGTGGAAGCATTGGAGCCCAAAGCAAGGGACTCATTTTTCCGGTGGAACTTCTTTGACACCTATCTGCAGCGAAAGGAAGGGTATTCTTCCTATGTATTTGAGGATTTAGCAGCTGATTTGCTGAAGACAGATGAAGACTTAAGAAACGCTTTTGAAGAAGCCATGAAGTCAAGGACCTTCAAAAGTGACCCTGTAGCCCAGTTACGTTTTATTTATGAAAACTCTCCATTTGCTGAAAAGGACTTTATGACGTATCCGATATACCGGATTGAAGCTAAATGAACTGATAGAACAGGATTTTTCCTTCAGTCAGATCAATTTCTGTAATCACTTGCGACTCTTTCCCATTGATAAGGCAATGGTGAAGATATAATTCCATTTCATCAAGATGGGGAAGGTCAAAGGCACTTAAATTATAGCCTGCCAGATACTGATTAAGCGCCAGCAGGTTGGATTCCAGTTCCTCATCCTTTGTTCTCATCAGTGTCTTCTCGGCCATAATACCTAAAACATCAGGTGAAACCGCGGAACCTTCGGGAAAAGATGTGACTAATGCATTTACCTTTTCTGTAAAATCAGGCTGAGCATACAGGTAGGATTGGTTGATGCGTAATGTATCGAGTGGTATGTACTCACTTTCTGTCATAAGTAAAGCAAGTGAACCGGAGATGAAATCATGTGCCGTGTAGGACTGCTTCGAGCAGCCGAGTATAATCAAAAACACACAGCATAATCCCGCCAGAAGGCCACTATGCTTCATCCTCCTCCTTTTTGCCTTTTGGGTTCATCTTCGCGATGTCGCCTACTGAAAATGCTACAATGACTCCAATAAGGACGGCGGCAATCCAAAAGAAAAAGTTTGCTCCGCTATTAACTATTATATCGTACATAAATCCAACTTTAGATTGCAAATATACAGGTTTAAGTGAAAGAGGAAATATAGAAAGTGCACGAGTTTCATACATCAGCCCCAGAATACCTCGGGAAATATTTCAGCAGGATTTTATCACAGTTTTCGTAGTTTTTATTTTCTTTACGAAAAAATTAGAGTGCCATGTACATGATCTATTTAATAGGGTTTTTGTTTATTCTTACACTTTTGTCGCCATTTATATTTCCAAATAAGATGTTGAGCGACAACGAGCACGACCTGAAGCACTAAGTAACCCCTATTTCTTACATAAAAAGGATAGAAGGATAATTTGAACAGTTATCCATTGCCGCATACCCTTACTTTGCAAATAAAAAAGTAATGAAAAGGGGATTGATCACATTATTTACTTTTTTCTTTGTTGGCGGTTTTTGCCAGGAAATGAGCGAAACGAAAATACAAGGCTTATTTCTATACCATTTCACCAAGTATATCGAGTGGCCGGAAAAGGCAGCTATTACGGTAGGAGTCATCGGAGATAAGGCGGTGTATGATGAGGTAAGCCTTCGCTTTGCACGGAATAATGCCGTAAACGTAGTGTTTTACAACAAACCGGAGCAGGCAGCACCGGCAGAGTTGCTATATGTAGGCACCTTATCTTCAGGAGACCTTGAGCATCTGCAGGCACGCCTGGACAGAGCTGATGTGGTGTATGTTAGCTATCGCAACGGAATGGCACATAAGGGCTCTACCATCAACTTTGTGATGAAAGAGGGGCGCATGAAATTTGAGCTGAACCAGCAAAATATTGCGAGCAGTGGTGTAAAAGTGTCTTCGGAGCTTAAAAAACTGGCTATTCTGGTTTAGAATTCTTCTAAATACTTGCTTTACAATTACTTAACACAGTAAATTGCAACGGGATAATTATTTGCAAGGTTATGAATTGGAAAACGCTTTTTTTCATTGGGGCATTAGTATGCACCCAAGCCATCGCTCAGGAGATGGCACCTGAGAAAGTTCAGGGATTATTCATTTACCATTTCACAAAATACATTGAGTGGCCGGAGGATGACGGCAAACTTACCATTGGCATCATTGCCGAGGAGGCTGTATATAAAGAGCTGTCGTATCGGTTTGCCTCTCGCAGTGATGTAGAAGTTAAATATTTTCCAAAATGGGAGGATGCCACAGCCTGTGATATGTTGTTTACGTCCACCATTTCAGCCAATCAGTTTGAGGAGCTACAGGCAAAACTGGGCAACAAATCGATCCTTTATGTGAGCAACCGAAACGGTATGGCTACACGGGGATCCATGATCAACTTTACCGTTCAGAATGGCAGGATGAAGTTTGAGCTCAACGAAAAACTGATGGATGAAAATAATTTTCGGGTTTCTACTGAGCTGAAAAAACTGGCTATCATTGTTTAGCCAGTGCATGCTCTATTGATCTGATTTCTGCCAGAATATTACGGGCCTCCTGAATGGTGCTTACATCGCTGAATACCACAAGAGGCCTGTTTTTTATATGTTTCATCCTGCATTTTTTGGGATGCATCTGTACATAATTCAGCAAGGAAGTAAAATGGGCTGAGGCATAAAAATCCTTGTTATTTTCATCGATAAGGTATCCCCGCATTTCACCGTTCTTAATTTTTAGTTTCTCAAAACCGGCATTCCTTGCATCCCAGCGTAATCTTACGGACTCGATCAGATCGCTGACAGGCTCAGGTATCGGTCCAAACCGGTCTTTGACTTCCACCGCAAAGGCAGTAAGCTCTGCTTCTTTTTCAATGTTGTCCAGACGGGTGTAAAGGGAAAGCCTTTCTGATATGTTTTTCACGTAGTCATTGGGAATAAGCAGCTCCAGGTCTGTTTCAATATTGGTCTCCTTCACAAACTCTTTTTCAGCCGGAAACTCGTTGGGTTCCACTTTTTCGAAAAGTGATTTAAACTCATTTTCCTTCAGTTCACCGACGGCTTCATCCAGCATCTTATGGTAGGTGTCAAACCCCAGGTCGTTGATAAAACCACTTTGCTCTGCACCCAGCAGATCACCGGCACCACGAATATCCAGATCACGCATGGCGACCTTAAAGCCATCACCCAGATCGGAAAATTCTTCCAGGGTAGTTAATCGCTTGCGCGCATCTACCGTAAAGCCTGAAATGGTGGGAGCCAGCAGGTAGCAATATGCCTTTACATTCGATCGGCCTACACGGCCCCGCATCTGGTGAAGATCACTGAGCCCAAACATATGGGCATGGTTGATGATGATCGTATTTGCATTGGGTATATCCAGTCCCGACTCGATAATATTGGTCGATACCAGCACGTCATACCTGCCTTCAATAAAGTCGAGCATGATTTTTTCAAGCTTAGTCCCGTCCATCTGGCCGTGAGCCGCGGCGACACGTGTACCCGGCACCAGCCGTTGTATCAGCCCGGCGATTTCATTGATATCATTGATGCGGTTATTTACAAAAAACACCTGCCCGCCACGGTCTACTTCAAAAGAAATAGCATCACGGATCACCGCCTCATTGAAAGCGTGGATCTCAGTAGTAACCGGCTGACGATTGGGAGGAGGTGTATTGATCACGCTCAGGTCTCTGGCTCCCATGAGTGAGAAATGTAAGGTGCGTGGAATAGGGGTAGCTGTAAGCGTCAGTACATCTACATTTACCTTCAGCTCTTTTAATCGGTCTTTTACCTTTACACCAAATTTTTGCTCCTCATCGATGACCAGGAGGCCAAGGTTTTTAAACACAATATCCTTACTTACCAGCCTGTGTGTACCTATGATAATGTCGATTTTACCTTCATTGAGTTGTTTTATCGTTTCCCGGATTTCCTTTGTTGACTTAAAGCGGTTGATAAAGCTCACCTTTACCGGCATATCCTTGAGTCGGTTGCTGAAGGTGTGATAATGCTGCATAGCAAGAATGGTGGTCGGTACCAGCACGGCGACCTGCTTTCCTCCCAGTACAGCCTTGAATGCTGCCCTGATCGCCACTTCCGTTTTCCCGAAGCCTACATCCCCACACACCAGGCGGTCCATGGGGTAGGGTTTCATCATATCGTTCTTTACTTCCTCAGTGGCGCGCGCCTGATCAGGGGTATCCTCGTACAGAAAGGACGATTCCAGCTCCGCCTGCATGTAGCTATCCTGCTGAAAGGAAAAACCTTCACTTTCCCTGCGTTTTGCATAAAGTGAAATGAGGTCTTTGGCGATGTCTTTCAGCCTTTTCTTTACCCGCTTTTTTTTGTTTTCCCACTCGGCAGAGCCCAACTTACTTACCTGTGGAGCCTGTCCCTCACGGCCGCTATATTTGGCGATTTTATGGATGGAATGCACACTTACCAGCAACAGGTCATTGTCCCGGTAAATGAGCCTGATAGCCTCCTGTTTTTTATCTCCGACATCTACCGTCTCCATGCCGGCAAAACGCCCTATGCCATGATCGATATGTGTTACATAATCACCGGGCTGAAGGGTTTTGATTTCTTTTAACGTTAAGGCTTTTGATTTAGAAGTTTTGTCGCGGGCCTTGTACCGGTGAAATTTTTCAAAAATCTCATGATCTGTATATATGGCCAGGTGGCGTTCGTTGTCAATGAAGCCGCGGTTGAGTCCCAGTAGCAGTGGATGGAAGGATAAGTTGTCTTTTCCAATTTCTTCCAGTATAGTTTCCAGACGTTGCAGCTGAGACCGCGTTTCGGCTGTGAGTATATTGGTAAAACCCTTTTCCGTATTGTTTTTGAGGTCGCTGACCAGCAGGTCGAAGTTTTTGTTGAAGGATGGCTGCGCCTGACAATCGAATACCAGTTCCTCGGCATTTTCAAGCGGCTTATATGAGCCTCCTTCAAATTGTATCAGGGTATGATTTTCAAGACTCTTTTCAAAGGATGCCGGGCTTTCATACACCTCATCAGGCGCCAGGATCACCTGCGTGCCACCGGCACTATTTACAATCGCACGAAAGCGCTCGGTAGCTTTCTGATAATATTGAGTTATAACCTCTTCCATATAGGATAATCCCTCAGATATTACCAGTGCACCCTTGCGTAGGTAGGTGGTAAAATGCTCGCGTTCTGCCGATTGCAGTTTATCCTGTATATTCGGAATAATGCTGATGCGGGTGAGCTTTTCAACCGAAAGCTGATCATCCGGATTGAAAGTACGAATGTCATCTACTTCATCGCCGAAAAGCTCAAGCCGGTAGGGGTTGTCATTTCCAAACGAAAAAATATCGATAATACCCCCACGAACAGCATATTGTCCCGGCTCATATACAAAATCAGCACGTTCAAAACCGTACGTATTCAGCAATTCGACGACAAATTCCGAGTTAATCTTTTCACCCAGCTGAACACTGAACGTATTGTCTAAAAGTGCTTTTTTACGGACTACCCGTTCGGTCAGCGCATCAGCATAGGTGACAATAATCTCACAGGGGCGTTCTTTTTGCTGCAGGCGGTTGAGCACCTCTGTACGTTGCAACACCTGCGCATTTTCTGTTTCTTCCACCACATAGGGCTTTTTATAGGAGGAGGGAAACATCAGAACTTCTTTATTAGGCAGCAGGTTTTGGATGTCGTCGCGCAGGTAGGCAGCCGACTCACGGTCTTTCATATTGATCAGGATATCGCGCTTTTGCATGCTATCCAGCGAGGCAACCAAAAATGCGAGAAAGCTACCTTTTAAGCCTGTAAGTTTTCCCGCTTTTTGCTGTAATCCCAGTGTTTTTATGAAGGGATCGGCTTCATATATCGATAAGATCTGCTCGGCAGTCAAACGTTCTGATGGTTTTTATGTTATAAGAATACACCTAACTAAACCGCAAAGCTATCATTTTGATTTAAGGATATTATGAATAATACATCAAAAACAAAAAGCAGTACTCTGGCGGGGCGTTACCTCGAAAAGATGGAAAAGATGCATCCTCATCAGGTTATTCTGCTGTTTGCCTTAGTTGGGTCTTCTATCATCTTTATTTTTTTGCTTGGCTTTTTCAGTCTGAGCTATTTTACATTAGGGAAACAGGTAATCATTGATATACCGAAATTCTTTGTTATTTCTACCCTGATCATGCTGAGCAGCTCCTTCATAATGCATCAGGCATTGGCAGCATTTAAAAATGAAGATTTTGTAAAATACCGTCGCATTATCGGCACGGTGCTCCTGATGGGATTTCTATTCACCTGTGCCCAGTATTTTGGCTGGAAAGAGATGTACAACAATGGCGTGCGCCTGGAGGGATATCCAGCCGGTGCTTTTTTGTATGTTATTACTGCCCTTCATTTTCTGCATATGTTAGGTGCAATGATATTTCTTACCCACCTGTTTAAAAAGGCGCAGATAATGGTAAAAGATCCTGTAAAGCGGCTTATTATGCAGACAACACCTTATGAGCATGTAAAAATACGTATGGCAACCATCGCTTGGCATTTCCTTGATGCGATGTGGATATTGCTGTTTTTGTATTTTTTACTTTCTTTCTGATGTGTTTGAAGATATTACCTCTTTTTTATTCAAGCTAAAACTCAATATCCCCGAAAGTCTGGGTGTAGATGTCATTGATCCGTATCGTGACGAGCCGGTGAGAAAGGCGTGTATTGATTTTTACAGCAAATATTACAGTTCACCATCGGAGAGAATACTGATACTTGGAATAAATCCCGGTCGTTTTGGTTCAGGACTCACAGGCATTGGTTTTACCGATCCATGGCAGCTCAAAAACTCTTGCGGTATCAACCATACACTGGGAGAACAGCGTGAATTGTCCAGTACCTTTATATTTGAGGCTGTTAAGGCCTATGGTGGTCCTGGCCTGTTTTTTCAGCAATTTCTTATCTCCGCCATATCCCCTCTGGGTTTTATCCGGGATGGGAAGAACATCAATTATTACGATGACAATCTCTTGCTGAAATCTACCGAAAGCTTCATCATACAATCCATTAGACATCAGCATAGCTGGCCGTGGATCAATAAGGATCATGTGGTGGTCATTGGTACGGGAAAGAATGAAAAAATATTCAGAAGACTGAATGAAGCATATGGTTGGTTTGCAAATGTAATTTCTCTGGAGCATCCACGATACGTGATGCAATACAAACGAAAGCAACTGGATGATTATATTCAAAAATATACAACAAGTTTAAAAGCACTTTGATATGGAATTTTTACAGACTGCGTTCTCACTGCCATCCTACAGCAGGGGTTATCATTTGGTAACCAATGAAATAATAAGGGCGATAGATGGTATAATGAAGGTGGAAACGGGCATGCTGCAATTATTCATTCAACATACATCCGCAGGGTTGAGTATCAATGAAAATGCAGATCCAAGCGTACGTCGTGATTTTGAAAAAATCATCAACCATATCGTACCTGAAAATCTACCATTTCTGGAACATACCTTTGAAGGGCCTGACGATATGCCGGCACATATCAAATCTTCAATGATAGGCCATCAGGTGCTCATTCCAATTACCAGCCATCGGCTGAATCTGGGTACGTGGCAGGGGATTTATCTATGTGAGTTCAGAAACGGGCGCCATAGCAGGAATATTGTAGCTTCCGTCTGGGGCTCATGATCGGAATTTCTCGAAAGATTTTCGGGTCCTTTCCAGGCTGCTTTCCAGCGTAGATAACAAATGCGGATCAAAGGCTACCGGTTCATTTTGAGAGGAACCGGCTGACTGTTTAAGTTCTTTTATCTGATTTTCCCAGGCTACTTCCTTTTCGCGGTAGTTACTTATTATTTGCTCCAGCTCGCTGGTTTTCCTGGCCGATTCTTCCTGAGTTGCCTGAAGCTCTTCCATATTCTGACGCATCTCTTCTTCCTGCGCCTGCATCTGCTCTGCATTCATTTGAGATTCATCGAGCAGCTTTCTGGTCTGCTCGTTGATATAGGTCATGGATACTGTTGCGCTGAGGCTTTCTGCCGCTTCTTTCAGGTACTCAATTTTCAGGTTTGAAATGGGTTTCAGGCTGGCAATCTCAATGACGCCATTGATCTCTTCATTATTTATCAACGGTATTATGACAATGTTGCGTGGGGTGGCGTCACCCAGCCCTGACTGTATTTCTGTATAACCATCCGGGGCATTTTTTATGTGTATGATATCCTGTTCTACCCAACACTGGCCCGCAAGTGATTGACCTTTTTCCAGCGTTTTATTCAGGTATTTCTTTCGGTTATTGGCATACAACGACCGCATATTCAATACTTGTTTGCCGTCTGATTCCTCTATCAGGTAAATGACACCCTGCGTGGTTTCTGTTTTACGTATGAGCATTTGCAGTGCTTTGTCACAAAGAACTGAAAGATCCGATTCACGCCGTAACAGATCTGCAAACTCACCAATACCCCTGTTCAGCCATGATCGCTCCTGTTCCTTACGGGATACATTTTGCAGGCTTTCCCGCATTTCGCGTAATGAAATGCCCATTTCACTTTTTTCATCAAACACCTGGATGTTGGTATCAAAATCACCGGAACCAACGTTATGAGCAAAATTTTTAAGATGGGATAATTCATCTACAATGATGTCGATTTGTCCGCCGACAGTACGGAATAACGGGTCAAGGTCTACGGGCTCAGGATGATCTCCTTTGGCCAGTGTTTCTAGCCGGCCCCTTATGCCATCAATGTTCTTTCGTTCCAATGTATACAGCCGGTATATACCCAGCCCGATAACTCCGGTAAGCAGAAGTACCAGGATCATGGTGATCCAAATCTGCTGACGGTTCAGCAAAACGAGACTGGCCCTTGCCTCTTCTACAGCTGCATCAAGGCTGATATTTAATCTTTCCGTTAATGCGATCAATTCTTTCAGATCACCCGTCACATCGCCAAATGCCACTCTCCGGATTCGGTTGTTCTCTGCCAGATGCCCTGCAATTTCATTATAGAGGATGTCACTAAACAACGTATCAGTAGTGTAAAAAGGGGCCGGATCGAAATTAATCTGCTCCAGAATACTATCACTTGGATGTAAAAGGTACATATCCAGTGCTGAAAGGAAAATTTCTTCTCTTTCCGACGGAAGCAGGTCATTCTGAGAGAATAAGCTATCCATGATGTATAAATTTGAGACAAGATATTCCTGCCGGAAAGCCTCTAATTCAGATTTGAATAATGCATTTTCACTTATGGCCACTTTTTCCCAATGCCCGAGCCATAGCCCTAAATCTGCTGTCAATGCATTTAAATGATGCGAAATCCCTTCACCAGTACTAATTTTCTGCATGGTTATGCGTTGACTTCTTTGATTGAAAAGATTAAAAAACAAGAGACCTATCAGGATGGTTCCTGACAGCAGCAGTATAATTAGGAAATTTAATTTCAGGTTCAGCTTCATTTCCAGGCCATTGTAATCAAGGGGTAAATTACATATTTTTTGCAAGCCTCAATTACAAAACTTGCGGTATAATCATACATGAAGCTGACATTTCAAATTCAGGATTGTTTATATCTTGAGCGAAATGGACAACGAATAATTCATCAATTGATTTGAAAACTTATGACATTGTAATTATTGGAGGAGGACTTGCAGGCCTTACTTCAGCCAATTTATTATCCAGAGCAGGGTTTGAGGTAGCTTTGATTGAAAAGCGCCGATATCCCTTTCACAAAGTATGCGGTGAATACCTGAGTCGTGAGGTAGTGCCCTTCATGGCAGACCTTGGCGTAGACCTTAATGACCCTGAGTATTCACAGATCGATGAGTTCGAAATGAGCGCACCGTCAGGCAACAAATTTCAGATGCCGCTTGACCTTGGAGGTGTAGGCATTAGTCGCCATCGGTTGGACCATACACTTTACGAACTGGCAAGAGATAATGGCACAACCTTTATTTTTGATGAGGTCAAGAATATTGAGCGAACCAATCATTTTACAGTATATCTCAAAAGTGGGAAGCTTGTATTTGGCAGAATGGCCATCGGAGCGTATGGTAAACTGAGCCGGATCGACGCCGAACTGTCACGTCCTTACTGGAAAAAGTCAAGGCCCTTCATGGCTGTAAAATATCATGTACGTATTGATCTGCCATCAAACCGTGTAAGCCTGCATAATTTTAAAGGAGGCTATCTTGGGATCAATGGTATTGAAAACGGTAAGCATAATCTATGCTATCTCGTGAGACGGGAGGTGGTAACTGCTGCCGGATCGATTAAAGCCGCAGAAGAAAAGGTGCTAAGTAAAAATCCCTTTATCCGAGAGGTGTTTAAAAATGCAGTACAACTATGGGAAAAGCCTCTTGCGATCAATAGCTTTCGTTTCGAAACCAAAGAGCCTGCCGTAAAAAATATCATGATGTGTGGCGATACAAGCGGCCTTATTGTTCCACTTACCGGAAACGGCATGGCACTGGCTATTCATCAGGCAAAAATATTATCCGAAATCATTATCGACAAAGGGGTTGACGACAAGGAGTCTACAGCAACCGAGTATAGTCTGAAATGGAACAGGCTGTTTCGCAGAAGGTATAACTTCTCAAATCGCGTACAGGGTCTGTTCGGCAACAATGCCAGCTCATCCTTTGGGGTTTGGATGGGCAGTAATATGCAGTTCATAGCCCGTTCAATAATGAAAAAGACCCATGGAAGTCCTTTCTAGGTGAAAAGCAGAAGCAGACCAAAAAACAAGAGAAGTGATGCCGAACTCAACACATTCATCGTCATGGTATGGCTGAAATCTACCCATGGCTTTCCTTTTGTGACATGGTAGTACCAATACATGAAATATGTGACCACAGGTAAAAATGTGGCCATTAATATCCATATCCAGTGCAGTGGATAGTAGCGGTATATAAAAAGAAGCAACAGCATGCCGGCAAGTCCTATGAAAATGCCACTTATTACAAAAGTGCCGCGAATGCCCATTTTAATGCTGATCGTGATATCTCCCCGCCTTCGGTCTTCCTCGTGCTGGTAGATCTGTGTGATCGGATAAAGACCCCATAACATCAGGGCAGATATTACAGCCCCCTCAAAAACCTGAAGGCTGATAGTCACATCAGAAACGGATATATAAGTGAAAAAATATACCCAGCTTCCCTGGAAAAGGCCGATGGTAAGCCAGCTGAGAAATGGTTTGTTTTTTAATCTTACTGCAGGATGACTGTAAGCCCGTGATATCAGAATATAAACGACAACAGCTGCTGCAAATAAAGGGGAAATCAAAAAACTCAGCCCTATGCCTATGGCATCAAATAAAGTAGCCAGCCAGTAAAGATCCCTACGTACAGGGGGCGGACTTTTTAACCCTCCAATGCTGCCTTCGTCACGGTCGTAATAGGAGTTAAAAGCATTGCTGGCAGGATAAACAAAAAGATGCCAGATAAAAAATATAATTAACGCCTTAAACCAATTATATTCCTGCACCGAAGCGATGGCAAAAATATAGATGGGCAATAAAAAAAGAGAAAAATGTATTCTCAGATGAATAAATGAAGACCTGCTAAAAACTGCCATCACCTAAATATAGTTAATCATTGGATGAGTGTGTATATCACAAATATAAATACTGCCGTTCCGGATTTTGAGGTAGATCGTGAAAGGGCCACAGAAGTGCTCTCTCAGGTCATGCACCTAAATGAAGAGGAAAAGAAAAAATTTAAGGTACTGGTCAGGGCCACAGGTATTCATACCCGATACACCGTGATCGATGATTATATAAAAGTAGCTTCAGAGCGGTCTTTTTTTCATCCGGAAAGCCCACCTGATACAGCCCTCCGGATGCAGAAATACATGGAGGAGCTTCCTCAGCTTGCTGTAAAGGCAGCTGCTCCAATTGTAGAAAAAGAAAATCCACCTACACATATTATCGCTGTCAGCTGCACAGGCGTGTATGCACCAGGGCTGGATATTGAGCTGGTAGAATCACTGGGCCTTCCCAAAAATACTACACGCCTTGGCATCAATTTTATGGGCTGCTATGCGGCCATTACTGCGATGCGACAGGCGCGCTACATCGTACAGGCGCAACCTGAGGCCAAAGTGCTGATCGTAAGCGTAGAACTATGCAGCCTCCATACACAGGCCAGTAATAAGGAAGATGATCTTTTGTCAGCTTCCCTTTTTGGTGATGGTGCCGCCGCCGTCATGGTTGAAGGGCATCCCGGCCCCGGCATCTCAATAGAAATTGTAGATGACTACAGTGAATTTTTCCCTTCCGGCATGCAAGACATGGCCTGGTCTGTAGGTAATTTTGGATTTGAAATGAGGCTGAGTACGTACGTTCCTGATATCATTCAAAGTGGCATTGCGCAATTGGTAAATCAGCTTCTTCAACAGGTAAGAATATCGATGGAGCAAATCCGTCAGTTTGCAATTCACCCCGGTGGCAAAAGGATACTTGAGGTGATTGAAAAGACCTTGAATATCCCATCTTCCAAAAATAAGGCGGCATGGCATGTGCTGAAAAATTATGGTAATATGTCTTCTCCTACTTATTTATTTGTATTAAAACAGCTAATGAATTCCCTCCGGCCTGAAAATAATGGTGAGTATATGCTGGGTCTGGCGTTTGGTCCCGGGCTCACTTTGGAAAGTAATCTACTGAAAGTTCATGCAGCATAGATCCTACGAAGAGGAGTGGATGGATGACCTGTCGTATGAAGGCCCGCCACTTTATCAGACATTAAGAGAGCTTGATAATATCAATCACTTGTTGGGTGGCTTTCGGGTTAGTCTTAAGGGGATTGAACAGCTTCTCGGCAGCACGAATAATACCCATATCAAGGTACTTGACCTGGGATGTGGAAGCGGCGGCTTTTTCCATGTGCTGGAATCCTTTCTAAAGAAAAAAAACAATACACTGGAAGCATTTGGCTGGGATGCCAACCCACATGTCACCAGCTATGCGCAACTACAGCACCCGTCTTATACTTTTGAAACACGTGACGTGCTTACTGATCCGTTTCCTGAATGTGATATTATTCATGCCGGATTGTTCTTACACCATTTTCGGGAAGACGAACTTCGGTTTATCATACAGAAAATGGTAAACGCTTCACGGTTAGGTGTGGTAATTAATGACCTTCATCGTCATCCGCTGGCTTATCATTCTATAAAATGGCTTACCTCCTTGTTTTCACGCTCACCTATGGTACGCTTTGATGCTCCGCTATCCGTGAGACGAGGCTTTCACCGGCATGAATGGCAAGGTGTAATAAAAGGACCGTACCGACTACAGTGGCGATGGGCCTTTCGCTGGCTGGTCGTTATTCCTCCGTTACCCAGGTAATTTTTTCTTCTACAGGCGTTCGACGGCCATCTGGCCAGCTTTTAGGTATACCAAGATATAGGAATCCCATTAGAAGATCATCTTTGCCTAATCCGAAAAATGGTTTTGCCTCCGGGAAATAGGTTACCCCGCCTGTGCCCCAGTAGACACCTACCTTATAAGCTGCAGCCGTCAGGTACATATTTTGTACTGCCGCCGCAACAGCACTGATCTCTTCTACTTCCGGAAGCGATTTTTTGGAATCGCGGGCCATGCCAATCGCAATAACATGTGAGGCAGATAAGGGCTTTTTGGATAATTTTTCATAAACGTTTTCCTTGAAACTGCCATCCTTTATGGTCACGTTTTTATACAGCTCAGATTGAAAATCAGCCAGCTTTTTCAGGCCATCACCTGTAAATACAATAAAACGCCACGGCTCTGTGATTTTATGTGTGGGCGCCCAGTTGGCATTTTCCAGCATCTGCTTTATGATGACATCAGGTACAGGTTCACCGGTATACATATTAGGGTATATCGATCTTCTTTCTTTAATTACATTATTTATAATCTCTGTTATATCTGGCATAGCTTTTGATTAATAATTTTCATGTCAAATCTATACGATAATCGCTCATATATGATTAATTTACAGCAAAATTTAAGTGGAATGTTCAGAAAGGGGTTTTTGATACTTTTTTTATGTGCAGTTATGGGTCAGGTAAAGGCTCAGGAGGACTATAAATTCCACCATATTTACATTTGGTCGTTTACCAAATATATTGAGTGGCCATCAAGCTATCAGTCAGGTGATTTTGTAATTGCTGTGGTAGGTCAGTCAGATATTATTCCGTATCTCCAGGTGATGGCCCGGCAGCGTACTGCAGGTGCACAAAAAATTGATATCCAGGTAGTCAACCACATCGGTGAATTGGGTAAAGTACATATGGTATTTATTCCAAAGGAAAAGTCGAATGTGCTCGAGCCTTTGTTGTATAAGCTGAAAGACAAGCCTACATTGGTGATCACCGAAGAGGACGGACTTCTGACTAAAGGCAGTGGCATTAACTTTATTAAAGAGGGTGGCCGTGTAAAATATGAGGCAAACCAGCAGAATATTGAATCACATGGCCTGAAAGTGTCCTCAAAATTACTTCAATTAGCAGTCAACTAACGTGCGAGAAGAATTAGTATATGAGCAGATTTAGGTTAACCGTTGGTAACAGAATACTGGGAGGCTTTTTGCTCCTTATACTGGTATTCATCATCAACGCTATTATAGTTTCTACCACACTACGTAATACAGATAAATCCATTCAGCTATCGTCGGAAGTCATTAATCCTACAGTGGACGGTGTCAAGGATATGATCCTGCTGGTGACAAGAAGCAAAATGCTGATTACCAACTGGGTATACCTGCAAAGCAACGTTGATGATAAAGAAGCACTAAAAGAGCTCCAAAACTCAGAATATCCTGAAATAAAGGCACAGCTTCAGTCCCTTAGCAAACAATGGAACAATCCGGCACAACAGGCAGCCCTTGATACCATCATAATGAAGTTTGAAGCTCTGCTGGAGGTGGAGAAAATGATCATGAGCCAGCTTGTGACATTTGACGATTATGAAGACCCTTCCATAACCTTCATGTCGGTCGAATCTATAGAAATCGAAGTCTTGCCTATGACTACAGAGATTATAAGTAGGCTGGAGGATCTTGCGGCAGAAAAACAGCAGGAGGCAGACTTGGCCCAGGCTAAAATTATGCGCGCATCGAGAAACCTTATCCAAACCACTATATTACTTACCCTGATTATTGTGGTGCTGGGTGTGATAGCCGCTTTATTTGTGGCCCGCTCCATTACTAATCCTGTCAATGCGATCAATCAGGTTATTAAGAAGCTTGGCACTGGCGAACTCGCAGATGCAGATATCAATACCAGCTATAACGATGAGCTGAAGGAAATGTCCGGCGCCATGTCCACACTGGTTAGCGGGTTGAAAAATACTTCCCAGTTTGCGGAGCGTATCGGTGATGGCAAATATGATTCAGCATTTACACCATTAAGTGATAAGGATATACTCGGTAATGCACTGATTGAAATGCGGGATAACCTGCAGAAAGTTGCCGAAGAAGATAAACAACGTAACTGGACTACCAATGGTATAGCGCAGTTTAGTGAACTCCTGCGCACCAATATCAACGATATGGAGCAGTTATCTGCCAAGATCATGTCTAGCCTTGTAAAATATCTTGATGCCAATCAGGGAGGACTTTTCATTGTTGCTGATGAAAAAACGGATGACGATGAACCTTATATGTATCTGGCAGCAGCATATGCATGGGACAAACGAAAATATGTCGAGCAAAAAGTACTGAAAGGAGAAGGGCTCTCCGGTCAGGCATGGCTCGAAGGGGATACAGTTTATATTACAGAAGTTCCGGACAACTACGTCAGAATAACCTCAGGTCTGGGTATGGCCAATCCAACCGCCATTCTGATTGTGCCACTAAAACTCAATGATGAGATTTACGGGGTAATTGAGCTCGCTTCGTTTAATGAATTCCGACCATTTGAAATTGAATTCGTAGAGAAGATCGCTGAAAGTATTGCCTCTTCTATCTCTTCCGTAAAAATAAATGCACAAACTACGCATCTGCTAAAAGAATCACAGGAGATGACCGACCGCATGAAGGCTCAGGAAGAGGAAATGCGCCAGAACATGGAAGAGCTTGTAGCTACACAGGAAGAGATGCAGCGCAGTCAGCGTTCAACAGAGGATAAGGAAAAACTATTCAACAGAGCATTAATGAATTTTGAGCTCAACCAGAATTTTCAGATAGTCCACGTAAATGAAAACAGCACCCGCGTAACAGGATTTCAGGCCTCTGACCTCGAAAACAGGCCATTTCCAACTTTGCTGAGTGAGCCGGCTGCCTTCCAGAGAGTTCAGGATGAAGTCTCTAACGGCCAACCCTGGTCGGGTAATCTCAAGTTGATAACTCGAAACGGCAATAAACTTGACATGCCGGCAGCTGCAGGAAAGGTAGTTACTGAAAATGGCACATCTAAATATTTAATATACGGTTTTGATGCTTCTACGACTGTTGTTGAAGCCTGAAGCGGGGCTGATCCTGTTTTTTCTGTATAGTTGTAATCTTCCTGAAAACAGGCAAACGATTGATCAGAAATGGAATGAGCAGACACTTGTTCGTGCCTCTGATGCTGAAATCATGGCCATGGCAGTAGAGCTGGCACCTTTGTTAAATCCGGATAATATCCCTGATAGTATACCTCTGCGATATAGCCCTTATCCGTCATCAGAAAAGTTTACAGGGAAGGCATCTGAAGTCCTTCAAAACTACGAGGGCGCCTACAAGGGAGGGTTTGATATGACGGACAACTTTCAACTGATCAAGGACAGCGTACTGTATACTACCCCTGATGAAGATTCTCTGTTTCTGATACACTGTTACTTCATTCCGAAAAGCTTCCTTGTCAGGCAACTGGCATTGCAGGAGCCTAAATAGCGTAAATCTCCTTAAGCTTATCGACTACGTAGTCTACTTCGGGAAGTGTATTCATTTTTGAAAATGAAAAACGCACTACGGCACGTTCCTTAGAAGGGTTGATGGCATTGATAACATGCGAACCGACATCACTGCCACTGGTACATGCACTGCCACCGGAAGCTGAGATACCATGAATATCAAGGTTGAAAAGGAGCATCTCATTCAGGTCAGATGGAGGCAGGCTAACACTCAGCAAAGTGTACAGGCTATGATCAGCTTCGGCACTACGCCCGTAATAACTTATTCCCGGAAATTCAGCATCCAGCCGCTCTATCATATGAGTTTTCAGGCCCAGAATATGCTTCTTATGATCTTCCAGAGAAGAATAAGCCAGTTCCATTGCCTTGCCAAGACCTACTATCCCGTATACATTTTCTGTTCCTCCCCTGAAGTTTCTTTCCTGTGAACCTCCGAGAATAAAAGGATGGATATCAGCCGGATTTTTCAGATAAAGAAATCCAATACCCTTGGGACCATGAAACTTATGTGCACTGGCAACGATGGAGTCCAGCGCTGTAGCCTGAAGGTCCATGTTGAAATGCCCAACAGTCTGCACAGTATCGCTATGGAAAACAGCCTGATAGTGCTTGCAAAGGTCTAAAACCTCTTCCAGTGAAAGCAGATTGCCGATTTCATTATTGCCATGCATTAAGGTAACCAGAGGCCGGTCAGCTTTATGGAGCAGGTCTTCAAGTTCAGAGATCTCAAAAATACCCCTTTCATCGAGGTTAAGGAAATGAAGGTTGATATTCCGGCTCGCTGCCAGGTATTCAACGGTATGAAGTACTGCGTGGTGCTCCGTTCTTGTTGTGATGATATCTGTGATATAATAGGCCTCCGCTGCTCCTTTGAGGTAGGTATTGTCGGCTTCCGTGCCGCCGCTTGTAAAAAATATCTCAGCAGGAGAGACATTCAGAATATCAGCTATTGTTTTCCGTACTTTTTCAATGACAGCACGAACCTCTCGGCCATGTGAATGGATGGATGAGGGATTGCCATAAAAATGATGCAAATAGGGCTCCATCTCAGCAATTACCTGAGGGTCTATCGGGGTTGTGGCTGCATTGTCAAAATATACTTTCATCAGACACTCTCTAGTAGCTCCTTAATATCAAGTATAAGTTTTTCTGCGAGATGCTCTGCTTTTGATTCGCTATCCGATTCCGCATATATTCTTATGATGGGCTCCGTATTTGATTTTCTCAAATGCACCCATTCGTTGTCAAATATAATCTTTACTCCGTCAATCGTGATTATTTCCTTGGAAGAATATTGATCCTGAATTTTACCAAGTAATTCGGCAAGATCAAGTCCGGGTTCCAATGTTATTTTTTTCTTGGCAATGTGATATCCCGGTAACGAAGCACGCAATTTGGATGCTGTTATTTTTGAATTGGCCAGGTGTGTAAGAAAAAGTGCAATACCGACCAACGCATCCCTGCCATAGTGAAGCTCCGGCAAGATAATGCCGCCATTACCTTCACCGCCGATAACAGCTCCTTTTTCCTTCATTTTGGATACTACATTCACTTCACCGACAGCAGACGCATGATACTGTTGGCCGTGTTTTTCTGTTATATCCTTTAAAGCCTGAGTTGACGACAGGTTTGAAACTGTCGGGCCCTTCTTTTTTGGTAATACATAATCGGCAATGCTCACTAGCGTATATTCTTCACCCATGGGATTGCCCGTTTCATCCATAAAAGCAAGACGATCAACATCCGGATCTACTACAATGCCAAGGTCATAGTTGCCGTGGTGCATTTCTGAGGATAGCACGGTCAGATTTTCAGGTAAAGGCTCCGGGTTGTGAGCAAAAAAACCATTGGGTTCTTCATTGATTACGGCAATTTTCTCCACACCGAGTGCTTTCAGTAATGCCGGCACTGCGATGCTGCCGCTAGAATTTACCGGGTCTACTATAATTGAGAAGCCGGCACTACGTATAGCTTCAGTGTCGACAAGGTCGAGAGCAACGATGGCATCAATATGACGCTGCAATGCTGATGTATCATGTGTAATCTTTCCAAGTCGGTCATGATCAGCGAAGACGGTTTCTGACTCGGCCAGTTCGAGCACCTTTTGCCCCTGTTCAGCGGATATAAACACCCCTTCACTATTCAGAAATTTCAGCGCATTCCACATTTGTGGATTATGGCTGGCTGTGAGTATTATACCTCCGTTTGCCTCATGATGTACCACAGCCATTTCCACTGTAGGTGTAGTGGAAAGATCAAGATCAATTACATCCACACCTATGCTGGTGAGGCTGCCTGTCACCAGTTGTTTGATCATAATGCCTGAAGTTCGGGCATCACGTCCGAGCACTATTTTCGGCTTTTCTGTGGATGAATCATCCTTTATCATCCGTCCAAAGCCAATGGTTAGGGATACTACATCCAGTGGCGTAAGATTTTCTCCCTGCACGCCCCCGATAGTACCTCTGATTCCAGAGATAGATTTAATAAGAGTCATTTAAATTAATTCTGTAACATGTACAACAACGTGTAGAGACGGTTTTTGAGGTTTCGCCGGTCTACAATAAAGTCCAAAAATCCATGATCCAGTACAAATTCGGCGCTTTGAAAGCCTTTTGGCAGGTCTTTTCCGATGGTTTCCCGTATTACTCTGGGTCCGGCAAATCCAATAAGTGAATTAGGCTCTGCAATATTAAAATCGCCCAGCATGGCAAAGGAAGCTGTCACACCACCCGTGGTCGGATCTGTCAGCAGTGAGATGTAGGGGATTCCGGCACGATCAAGCAATGCAAGCTTCGCTGATGTTTTGGCCATTTGCATAAGGGAGAATCCTGCCTCCATCATCCTCGCACCGCCTGACTTTGAGATGGCGATAAAGGGAATTTTATGTTTCAGGGAATAGTCAATAGCCCGTGAAATTTTTTCTCCTACCACGCTGCCCATTGACCCTCCTATAAATGAAAAATCCATAGCCGCTATTACAACTTCAAGGCCGTTTAATTTGCCATGAGCCGTACGCACTGCATCTTTAAGGCCCGTTTTTTTCTGTGTGGCATCGATACGTGTAGGGTACTTTTTTGTATCGACAAACTGTAATGGATCAGCTGAAGTCAGATTTTCATCCAGCTCCTTGAACTTGTTGTTGTCAAAAAGAATTTCAAAATATTCCCTGGAGCCGATCCTGACGTGATAGTCATCATCAGGCGATACATAGGCATTGCTCTTGAGCTGGCGGATATGAACGATCTTTCCGTTTGGTGTTTTATACCACAAGCCGTCCGGAGCTTCTTTCTTATCCTCAGTGGGAGTTACGATACCTTTTTCCTTCCTGGTAAACCAAGCCATATAGTATTCGTTGGTAAGTAGCCGACAAAGTTAAGCGGAAACTATGGAAAAACGAATGTTTATTCTACTTCTTCATAATCCACATATTCCCCGCCTTTGAAATCAGACCCCCTTTTTTTGCGACGCTTATCTGTGTTATAGTCCACATGAATATCCCCATTTTTAGCGGATCTACCTTGATACTGTTGATGCCTGTCCTGGGGCTGATATCTTCCTGAGGTGTTGATAAGTATCCTGAAAAAGAAACTGATCAGCCTGAAGAGAATGATAAATGTGATAACGGATATTAATAAAAACTTCATTCTTCAGATTTGATATACTATTAACTTAACGGCTCAGATAGAGGTTACGTTCAGCATAGATTTTTTGGAAATAGTCATCCATCAGGTCTTCTATAAAGCGGATTTCCTCTCCTGTCGATTTCATTTCGGGTCCAAGTTCCTTGTTCACAGTCGGAAACTTATTAAAGGAGAATACAGGCACCTTTATGGCATAGCCATGTTTTTTAGGGTTGAAATTAAAATCTTTAATCTTTGCAGCCCCAAGCATGACCTTGGTGGCATAATTGACATAGGGCTCATCATAGGCTTTACAGATAAAGGGAACTGTACGCGATGCACGGGGATTAGCTTCGATCACATATACGGTATCATCCTTAATGGCAAACTGAATATTGATAAGCCCTACCGTACCGAGTGCCCGCGCAATTTTTTCAGTATGGGATTCTATTTGTTGGATAATAAGATCTCCCAGGTTATACGGTGGCAGCACAGCATAGGAATCGCCTGAATGAATACCAGCTGGCTCTACATGCTGCATTATACCAATAATATAAACATCGTCGCCATCGCATATGGCATCGGCCTCAGCTTCAATTGCACCATCAAGAAAATGGTCGAGCAGGATTTTGTTACCCGGAATATCTCTCAGAATATTTACTACATGCGATTCCAGTTCTTTTTCGTTGATCACAATCTTCATACTCTGTCCCCCGAGCACATAAGAAGGCCTTACCAATAGCGGAAATCCTAACTCCCGGCTCACCTCTATCGCATGATCGGCATCTTCGCATACTCCGAATTTTGGGTATGGGATTTCAAGATCTTTCAGCAGAGTGGAAAAGGACCCCCTGTCCTCAGCCAGATCAAGTGATTTGTAAGGTGTACCAATAATGCGGATATCATATCTGTCCAGCTTTTCGGCGAGCTTCAGCGCAGTCTGGCCGCCAAGCTGCACGATCACACCTTCCGGCTTTTCATGCAAGATGATATCATAAATATGCTCCCAGAACACCGGCTCGAAATAGAGCTTATCTGCTACATCAAAATCTGTCGAAACTGTTTCAGGGTTACAATTGATCATGATGGTTTCATATCCTGCTTCTTTGGCTGCAATAAGTCCGTGAACACAGGAGTAGTCAAATTCGATGCCCTGACCTATCCGGTTAGGGCCTGAACCAAGTACAATGATCTTTTTTCTGTCAGTAGGAACAGACTCATTTTCCTCATCAAAAGTGGAATAGAAATAAGGTGTTTTAGCTTCAAATTCGGCTGCGCAGGTATCCACTACCTTATATACACGCTTTATGCCCATATCATGCCTCAGCTTGAAGACCTCACTTTCGAGGCAATTCAGCAGGTGGGCTATCTGGCGGTCCGCATAACCCTTTTCCTTGCAGGTCTGAACAAGCTCTTTTGGGATGGTATCCAGACTATATTTTTCCACCTCATTTTCCAGTATTATGAGCTCCTCGATCTGCTCCAGAAACCATTTATCAATATGAGTGAGTTTCTGAATTGTGTTGAAGCGGATACCCAGTTTAAAAGCGTCATAAATATGAAAAAGTCTGTTCCAGCTGGGATTTTCAAGGCTGTGGAGTATCTCTTCCTGGTTGGTGAGTTCCTTTCCGTCTGCTCCCAGTCCATTTCGTTTTATTTCAAGCGACTGACATGCTTTTTGCAAAGCTTCCTGAAAGCTTCTGCCGATGCCCATGACTTCACCTACGGCTTTCATTTGTAAGCCGAGCTTTCGGTCGGCACCGATAAATTTGTCAAAATTCCAGCGAGGAATTTTCACAATCACATAATCCAACGCCGGTTCAAAATAGGCTGATGTTGTTTTCGTAATCTGATTGCTTAGTTCATCGAGGTTGTAGCCAATAGCAAGCTTGGCGGCAATTTTGGCAATGGGATACCCGGTGGCTTTACTTGCCAATGCGGATGAGCGGCTTACCCTCGGGTTGATTTCTACAGCTACAATGGAGTCATCATCCGGGTTTACAGCAAACTGCACATTACATCCACCAGCAAACTGCCCGATGCCATTCATCATTTTAATGGCAAGGTCACGCATTTGCTGGTACACTGTATCAGGCAGTGTCATGGCAGGCGCTACGGTGATACTGTCACCGGTATGGACCCCCATAGGGTCAAAATTTTCTATCGAGCAGATGATGATTACATTGCCCTTACTGTCTCTCAGGAGCTCCAGTTCGTATTCTTTCCAGCCCAGTATACTCTGCTCCACCAGTACTTCATGAATGGGAGACGTATGCAAGCCGTGATTTAATGCCTTATCAAACTCCTCCGGTGTGTTTACAAATCCACCCCCGCCACCTCCAAGGGTAAAGGAGGCCCGGATGACAAGAGGAAAACCAATTTCCTGTGCTATTTCTTTGCCTTGAAGAAAAGAGGTGGCTGTACGACCCTTGCATACCCTTACCCCAAGATCGTTCATGCGGTTTCTGAATTTTTCCCGGTCTTCTGTGGTCTCGATGGCGTTAATGTCTACACCAATAATCTTTACACTGTATTTCTCCCAAATGCCGGCATTTTCGCAATCTATGGCAAGATTAAGAGCAGTCTGCCCGCCCATGGTAGGAAGTACAGCATCGATCTTATGCTTTTCGAGAATTTCGATGATTGATTTTTTCGTGAGTGGTTTCAGGTAAATATTGTCAGCAGTCACATTATCCGTCATGATGGTGGCCGGATTTGAGTTGATCAGTGTTACCTCAATTCCCTCCTCACGTAATGATCTGGATGCCTGTGAACCGGAATAGTCAAATTCACAAGCCTGACCAATAACTATGGGTCCGCTACCGATGATCAGGACAGATTTAATGGATGTATCTCTGGGCATGTTTACTTTTGGGATAGGTTAAATTGGTGCAAAGTTAGATGAAAATGTGAGTGTAGAAAAAAAGTGCTGCACTAAAACCCAGGGATTGAAAAATGTACCTAACCTTACATAAATATGAGAAGGTGTAGTTTGATTATTTTAATGCATATACCCGGCTTAAATTTGTTTAAGTAAAACTAAGCAAGGGAGATATGATTTGTGGGGAGAGTTTTTTCAGGACCAAGGAGGTTTTTGAGAGTGAGGCGCTGATCTTAAGGCGCGAGCAGCTGGTACATGAGGCTTTGGAATTCAGCAGTAATACACCGGGCCATGTCAAGATTACATATAAAACGGATCATGCATCGAGGAGGATTGTGATATCAAAAATAAAAAAGGTCACCCGGGAAGAAATAATCCTGGGTGACCGGTCCATGATACCGAAACGTGTAATTTCTGATATCCGCAGGGTAGTGTTCTAAATATGTATCGGACGGTTTTCAGTAGCCGCCATGCAAGCCTCTCTAAATGCTTCGGTGTAGGTGGGATGAGGATGCGACATGCGTACAATATCTTCTGCTGATGCCCTGAATTCCATTGCTACAACGGCTTCCATGATCATGTCAGCTGCTCGTGCACCGATAATGTGAGCACCCAGAATTTCATCCGAATCTTTATGGGCAAGTATTTTTATGGTACCATCAATATCCATTGAGGCTCTGGCTCTTCCCAGTGCCTTGTAAGGAAATTGCCCTACCTTGAATGGAGTACCCATTTCTTTTAGCTCGTTTTCTGTATATCCGACACCTGCTACCTCCGGCCATGTGTAAACCACTCCCGGGATAAGTCGATAATTGATATGTGGCTTTTGGCCCGCTATGGTTTCAGCAACAAATGTGCCTTCTTCCTCTGCTTTATGAGCCAGCATCGTTCCTGCTACCACATCACCAATGGCATAAATATGTTTTTTGGCAGTACGCAAATGATCATCTGTTTTCACCCGGCCCCGATCGTCGGTCGTTATACCCACATTTTCAAGATTCAGCCCTTCGGTGTACGCTTTTCGTCCTATCGATACCAGGCAATAATCTCCTTTAAGCTCCAGCTTCTCACCTTTGGCATTTTCAGCCACTACAGTCACCTCATCACCGGACCTGCTAACCTCTGTCACCTTGTGGCTCAGATGAAATTCAAATCCTAGTTTACCCAATGATTTTTTGAGTTCCTTGCCCATGGTATGGTCCATGGAAGGGATGATGGAATCGAGAAACTCGACCACGGAAACTTTAGCTCCAAGGCGACCATAGACTGAACCAAGCTCCATCCCGATGATACCACCACCAATTACAATCATATGCTTAGGGACTTCCTTCAGTGACAACGCCTCTGTACTTGTGATCACGCGTTCCTTGTCTAATTTTATAAATGGAAGCGAGGCAGGCTTTGAGCCGGTGGCAATGATGATATTTTCACCCGTGATATCGGTTGTATCCTTACCTTCCACATGAATGGTGTGTTCGTCCTTAAAGCTTCCGAGGCCATGATAAACTTTAATCTTGTTTTTCTTCATCAGAAACTCAACGCCACCGACTGTAGTGGACACTACTTCATCTTTTCTTTTGATCATCTGCTTGAAGTCTATACCCAGCTTGCCGGTTTTAATGCCGTGATCTTTGAAAGTATGCTGTGCATTATGATAATGCTCGGATGAATCCAGCAGCGCTTTTGAAGGTATACACCCTACATTCAGGCAGGTACCCCCGAGGGAATCGTATTTTTCAACAATAGCCGTTTTTAACCCCAGTTGGGCACACCGGATGGCGGCCACATATCCCCCAGGTCCTGATCCAATTACGATAACATCAAAATCCATAGTTTTATATTTCCAGAAGGAGCCTTACAGGATCCTCCAACAGTTGTTTTACACGTACTAAAAAGCTTACCGACTCGCGGCCGTCAATAATTCTGTGGTCATAAGACAAGGCTACATACATCATTGGACGTACAACCACCTCTCCGTTTATGACAACAGCTCGTTCCACAATATTATGCATACCCAAAATAGCAGATTGAGGAGCATTGATAATAGGCGTAGACAGCATTGATCCAAATATACCCCCATTCGTGATGGTAAAGGTTCCCCCTTCCATTTCTTCGATGGATAGCTTGTTTTCACGTGCCCGGGTAGCAAGACGTATTATTTCCTTTTCTATTTCCTGAAAACTCATACGTTCTGCATTACGAATTACGGGTACCATCAAACCTTTTGGAGCGGAGACAGCAATGGAAATATCAGCATAATGATGATAGATGATCTCATCTCCATCAATTTTGGCGTTTACTGCCGGCCACTCCTGAAGCGCCAGGGTCACAGCTCGCGTGAAAAATGACATAAACCCAAGCCCGACTTCATACTTTTCCTTAAACTGTTCTTTGTACTGTTTTCGGATGTCCATAATGGGCTTCATGTCTACCTCATTGAAGGTAGTCAGCATGGCAGTTTCATTTTTCACTGCCACTAGGCGGCGCGATACCGTTTTTCGCAGGCTCGACATGCGTTTTCTTTCCTCGCTACGTTCACCCTGAACCTGAGGTGCCGGACTCTCAGCGGTTTCCGTTTTTTCCTCTTTGCTTACGGCCGGTTTTGATTTAGCATCTTCTACAGCTTTCAATGCATCTTCCTTGGTGATGCGGCCATCTTTGCCTGTGCCTTTTATTTCAGCGGCTGATATATTGTTTTCAGCGATGATTTTGGATGCCGCTGGCGATGCAACAGGGCCTTCGTCATCAGCTTTTGATGTCGCCTCGCGGTGTTCTGAATCAGAAGGTTTGGAGCTGGTACCTGTGGTAACTTCAATATCACAAACATGTGCTCCCACTTCTAAGGTAGCTCCTTCCTCAGCCACAATGTGCAATATGCCGCTGGCTTCAGCTGTCAGTTCAAAAGTAGCTTTATCTGACTCTATCTCAGCCAGCACTTCATCGAGTTCTACAGCATCGCCCTCTTTTTTCATCCATTGTGAGAGAGTAACTTCAGTGATCGACTCACCCACAGAAGGCACTACCATTTTTTTAACTTCTCCTGTGGCTTCAGGCTGGGCATCGGCAACTTTTTCTGATTTAGGACTGCTTTCAGCATGAGATTTTTGACTGGATTTATCAGAAGATGATCCGGCTCCATTTTCATCAATACTGCAAAGTGTAGCGCCTATTTCGAGGGTTTCACCTTCTTTCGCAATAATTTTTAATGTTCCGGACGATTCTGCCGTGACTTCAAAAGTTGCTTTGTCTGATTCGAGCTCGCATAAAATTTCGTCTACTTCCACAAAGTCGCCGTCCTTTTTCATCCACTGAGCGACGGTAACCTCATTGATCGATTCGCCAACTGTAGGTACTTTGATTTCTGTGCTCATTATTTATCGTTTAATGGGGCAAATGATTTTTCAATAATTCTTTTCTGTTCTTCAGCGTGTGTTTTTGCAAAGCCCGTGGCAGGCGAGGCACTGATTTTCCTGCTTATCACTTCGAGCGGCTCTTTACGATAGAACCGAAGCAGGAAGCTCCAGGCTCCCATATTCTCAGGCTCTTCCTGTACCCAGAATATTTCACGCGTTTTATATTTTTTAATTATGCTATCTACCTGTTCTTTAGGGAAGGGATAAAGCTGTTCGATCCGCACGATGGCTACATCATCGCGGTTTTGTTTTTCCTTTTCTTCAAGCAGGTCGTAATAGATTTTTCCGGTGCAAAGCAGCAGACGCTTCGTTTTGGTAGCTTTGGCTACAGGGTCGTCGATGACTTCTCTGAATTTCCCTTCAATAAATTCTTTTTCAGGGCTCATAGCAACCGGATTACGCAGCAAAGATTTAGGTGACATCACTACCAAAGGCTTGCGAAAATCCCATGCAAGCTGCCTTCGAAGAGCATGGAAATAATTGGCAGGAGAGGTAATGTTTGCTACAATGACGTTGTATTCGGCAGACATCTGCAAAAACCGCTCAAGGCGTGCACTTGAATGCTCTGGACCCTGACCTTCGTAGCCATGTGGCAGGAGCATCACAAGTCCACTCATTCTCTGCCATTTGGATTCGGCACAGGTGATAAACTGATCGATCATAACCTGGGCACCATTGGCAAAGTCACCAAATTGAGCCTCCCAGATAGTAAGTGAGTTAGGGTTTGCCAGGGAATAACCAAATTCAAAACCCAAAACTCCATATTCTGACAGCAGGCTATTATAAATTCTCAACTGCTCCTGACCTTCCTGAATATAGTCGAGGCTGCTGTAGGGCTCATTTGTCTCAGCATCGAACAGCACAGCATGTCGATGAGAGAACGTACCCCGGATAGAATCCTGTCCGGATACTCTAACAAAATTGTTATCGACAAGGCAGGCACCAAATGCCATTAACTCGGCAGTAGCCCAGTTATAATTGCCATCGTCGAACATTTTTTTCCTTTCCTTGATCAAACGTTCAACCTGGCGTAATGGCTTAAACCCTTGCGGTACATTGATGAGTGCTTTGCCTATTTTGTCGATGAGTTCTTTGGAAATCGCTGTTTCCGGTGAGTTATTGAAATCTTCCGGCTTGCTCCATCTCAGTTTTGCCCATTGCTTCTGTAAAGGTTGTGGTTGATAGGGCAGGGGTTTTTGCTTTACCATATTTAACCTGTCCTGAAGCAGACCCCGAAATTCCTCATCCATCTGTTTGGCTATTTCAGCTTCCACATTGCCCTTTTCAATCAGCTTCTGGGTATAAACCTCCCGTGGATTTGGGTGCTTGGATATAATATTGTATAGCTTGGGTTGCGTGAATTTCGGTTCATCACTTTCATTATGGCCATGCCTTCTGTAGCATACCATGTCGATGAACACATCTCTTTGAAATTTCTGACGGAACTCGGCCGCTATTTTGCATACAAACATCACCGCTTCCGGGTCGTCACCATTGACGTGAAATACCGGACTGTCGATGATATCAGCCACATCCGTGGAATAGGTAGATGATCTCGCATCAATGAAATCAGTAGTGAAGCCCAGCTGGTTGTTGATTACAAAATGTATGGTGCCACCGGTATGATATCCTTCCAGCTCCGACATCTGAGCTACTTCGTATACAATACCCTGTGCGGCTATGGCTGCATCGCCATGGATAAGGATGGGCACTACTTTGCTATGGTCATTGTCGTATACAAAGTCAGATTTAGCACGGCTTATCCCCTCTACTACCGGATTCACGGCTTCAAGATGGGAAGGGTTAGGCACCAGGTTTACGAAAACATTTTTTCCCGAGCGCGTAGTGATCTCAGATGAAAAGCCAAGATGGTATTTGACATCACCATCCCCCATAGTGGAATCAATGACAACCTGTCCTTCAAATTCATTAAATATCTGCTCATATGTTTTCTGCATAATATTGGCCAGTACGTTCAACCGGCCACGGTGTGCCATACCAATATTTACTTCTTCGGCTCCAAGATCGGCAAGGGCATTGATAAGCGTGTCGAGTGCAGGTATCGTACTTTCTCCTCCTTCGAGTGAAAATCGTTTCTGACCGACATACTTGGTATGCAGGAAGTTTTCAAAGACTACCGCCTCATTTAGCTTTTTTAACAGGTGCTTTTCGTCTTCAAAAGATGGTTTCCACTTAGGGTACTGCTTCTCTACAGCTTCACGTATCCAGCGAAAACGCTCCCTGTTACGTACCTCATAATAATCCCAGCCTATGGTATGTTCATAAATACGGCGAAGGGTATTGACAATGTCGCGAAGGGATGCCTTGCCCAGCCCAAGTTCTTCCCCTGCGTGAAATTCCCTGTCCAGATCCTGTTCTGAAAACCCGAAGTCCGTCAACGAAAGACCAGCTTTGCGGTCGAGACGTTTTCTTACAGGATTGGTGGAAGACTGCAGATGGCCATATTCGCGGTAAGCATCGATAAACTGATACACCCTCACCTCATCATTGGAAAAATCACCTTTCGAAACTCCATTCTTTTCCCCCCAGCGTGCGAGTGAAAACTCATATCCTTCGAAAAAGCGCTGCCAGCTGTTGTCTACTGATTGAGGTTCGGTCAGGTAATGCTGATACAGCTCTTCCAGAGCAGCCGGATCAGCGTTGGCGACATATGAAAATTTATCCATGGACATAACAATTCGTTACAGAAGCAAAGGTAGCAATCTTATATAACTCAATAAAACCGCCTAAACGAATAAGCAAATATCATTGATTATCAATAATTAATGTCACTTTTCAGGCCTTTGCCGTTTGAATTCGATTTACCTTTTTTTTTAGATAATGTAAAATATACTGTGTTAAATTCTGGTAATAAGAGGTTGATTTACCAAAGTCCTTAAAAAATAACAGGTCATTAGTTTTGGCTAATCTCTAATAATCTTATTTTTACCAAAAATAGGTTTTATTTTTCCTTTATGAAGTCACCTGACAGGCTACGAACGTTTAAAATCGTTTTTTACTCTATCTTCGGTATTTACCACCTGGCCATCTTAATCGCTTCCCTAATTATCAATGAAGAGTGGGTGATCAGTAACCTTAACCGAGTTTTTGACCTTTTGACATACCTCAACAAACTGAAATACATAGGTATGTTCGGAATACTCTTATTTTTGGTGGATTTTATTATTGGTTTTGTGGTGGCAAGCCCGTATAAGAAAAAATCAAAAAAACTAGAAGCAGAGATTACCCAGCTGAAGGCAAAGTTGTATGACAAAAAGGAAAATCAGTCAACACCTTCCACCCGTGAGGAAAGCGCTTCATCTGATGATACTTCCTCTCAACCCTGATGACCCCCCTGTCTAGGTATGACCGATTTAGATAGCATTAAATCAGAGCTTACACAGGCACGCAATGTATTGGATACTGTCCTGCATGACGAAGTATTGCTGAAGTCGATAAATGATGCAGCCGACATCATGGTAAAAGCAATTTCAGGCGGCAGAAAAATCATATCGTGTGGCAATGGTGGATCTCACTGTGATGCCATGCATTTTGCCGAAGAGCTGAGTGGGCGGTTCAGAAATGAAAGAAAAGCTTTGCCGGCAATGGCTATTTCCGATCCATCTCATATCACATGTGCAGGAAATGACTACGGCTTTGAATTTATTTTTTCGCGCTTTATTGAAGGGTTGGGTATGCAGGGAGATATTCTGCTTGCTTTAAGTACTAGTGGCAACTCTTCCAATATTCTCCATGCTATTGAGGCAGCAAAGGCAAAGGGTATGATTACCGTACTTTTGACAGGAAATGATGGTGGCAAGGGAGTAAAAACCGCAGACCATTCCCTGATAGTGCCACATCATGGATATTCGGATCGGATACAGGAAATCCATATAAAAATAATACATATTCTTATATTGTTGCTTGAAAATAAATTGCAACTAATATAACCACTATGCTTTCTAAAACACTTGGAGGAGCAGTCTATGGTGTAGATGCAACCATTATTACCATAGAATCCAATATTGTGGACGGCACCAAATTTTTTGTTGTAGGACTTCCGGATAATGCCGTGAAGGAAAGTCAGCACCGGGTAGAATCGTCTATGAAGGCCTGTGGCTATCGCATGCCACGGCGAAAAGTCGTGATCAACCTTGCGCCTGCAGATATCCGTAAGGAGGGCTCAGCTTATGACCTGCCGATTGCTATAAATGTCATCCAGTCAAGCAACCAGATAGACATACCGGACCTTGATCAGTACATTATCATGGGTGAACTTGCACTTGATGGTACGCTCCGACCGATCAAGGGTGTGCTGCCAATTGCCATCGAAGCCCGTAAACATAACCTCAAAGGGTTTATTCTGCCCAGTGAAAATGCGGCAGAAGCAGCTATCGTAAATAATCTGAATGTATACGGTGTCTCGTCTTTACAGGAAGCCATAGACCATCTCACCGGTATTAAAAGGGTTGAGGAAACAGTCGTCGATACCCGGGATATATTTTATTATCAGCAGGAGACAGATGAACTTGATTTTGCGGATGTTCAGGGGCAGGAAAGCATAAAAAGAGCATTTGAAATTGCTGCCGCCGGTGGGCATAATGTGATCATGATCGGCCCGCCGGGTGCCGGCAAAACCATGATGGCTAAAAGGCTTCCTTCCATTCTGCCTCCACTGACGCTACAGGAAGCCCTTGAAACAACCAAAGTACATTCCGTAGCAGGAAAGCTCGGCGTAAATGCATCACTCATAGCGCGCCGGCCGTTTCGCAGCCCGCACCATTCTATTTCAGACGTTGCGCTGGTGGGCGGAGGCAGTCATCCCCAGCCCGGTGAAATCAGCTTATCGCATAACGGTGTCCTTTTTCTCGATGAGCTGCCCGAATTTAAGAGGACGGTTCTTGAGGTTATGCGACAACCTCTTGAGGAAAGGGTGGTATCCATAAGTCGTGCCAAAGGTACGGTGAACTATCCAGCCAATTTTATGCTGGTGGCCAGCATGAACCCGAGCCCTTCAGGTGAATTCTATGACCCTAACAAAGAGCATAAAGACAGCCCGTCAGCTATTGCCCGCTATCTCAACAAGATATCAGGTCCCCTACTTGACAGAATTGATATTCACATCGAAGTTTCACCGGTAAACTTTGATCAGATATCGTCAGATCGAAAGTCTGAGGCAAGCAAAGATATCCGTACGCGTGTGATAGCAGCAAGGGACGTGCAAACCAGGCGTTATGAGGGACAGGACGGAGTATATACCAATGCCATGATCCCATCACATCTGATCAAGGAGATTTGTAGAATAGATCAGCCCGGGAAGCTTTTATTAAAAAATGCTATGGAAAAGCTCAGGCTTTCGGCACGTGCCTATGATCGTATCCTAAAAGTGTCGCGTACTATAGCAGATCTGGAAGGGTCAGACAGTATTAAGATTGAGCATCTTGCCGAAGCTATCCAATACCGGTCGATGGACCGGGAAGGCTGGTTGGGCGTGTGACAGCTAATCTATCACGATGATTTCAATCTTTTTACAATTGCAGCGGCAATTACCACTTCCATAAGACTAAGCGGTATCGCGTAAAAAAGAACGCTTAAGGGAAGTACATTAAGATTGCCTGTTACAAGCCACATCATCACAAACGAAGCCATCCATGTAATGAGAATTACCTGAAGAAAGGAAAATTTTTCTGTAAGTACATAAATAAATACCGCCAGCATTAATGACCAGATTCCCCATATGATTCCGTTTAAAGGTGCTGAAGGAAATATCAACCCCATAGAGTCATAATGACTGACCCAAATATTTTTAAGCCAAAACTCATTTCTTGCAAATTCTGACAGGCTGATCCACAATGTGGCTGCAATAATGGGTAAAAAAATATTTTTTATCATATCGAAAAAATAGCAGATCTGATATTGACAAGATTATGTATGGTACAATTCTATTCTAAAATAGTAAATATATTCATATACAGATATGTATCTTGTGAAATAACCAGAATATTATTCAGATGTCGTCAAGGCGAAATTTTGTAAAACAGTCAATATTTGCCACTTCACTTATAGGTATATCCGGAAATATTCATGTATCCCCTCAGAAGGAAAAACAGCGTTCAACTGCCATCAGGGCGTTAAGTACATGGAATCATGGGTTGACAGCGAATGCCGAAGCCATACGCATTATGCTGTCGGGCGGCACTTCCCTTGATGCCGCAGAAAGAGGTGTGATGGTCGTTGAGGCCGATCCAAAAGGTACATCTGTAGGTGTAGGAGGCCTGCCAGACCGCGACGGGATAGTGACGCTTGATGCATGCATCATGGATCATCAGGGGAATGCTGGATCGGTTTGCTTCTTACAGGATATTAAGCATCCTGTTGCTGTTGCTCGAAAAGTAATGGAAGAAACACCACATGTAATGCTCGCAGGTGAAGGTGCAAAAAAATTTGCATTAGCGCAGGGGTTTAAAGAAGAGGTACTTCTCACGGAAGAATCTAAAAAGGCATGGGATAGATGGCGTGAAAAATCTGTATATCAACCAGAGATTAACAGTGAGAATCATGATACCATCGGTATGATATGTCAGGATAAGTACGGGAACCTGTCCGGTTCTTGTACCACCAGTGGACTTGCTTATAAAATGCATGGACGTGTTGGAGATTCACCGATTATAGGCGCAGGACTTTTTGTAGATAATGATTACGGTTGCAGCAGTCGCAACAGGCATGGGGGAGCTGATGATGAAAACACTAGGCTCATTTCTGGTCGTAGAGCTTATGCGTCAGGGAGCATCACCTCAGCAGGCCTGTCAGGAAGCTATCGGGAGGATAGCAGAAAAGCTGGACTATAAATCATTTCAGGTCGGGTATCTGGCTATGGATATTGAAGGTAACATAGGTGCCTATGCCATTCACAAAGGGTTTAACTATGCAAAAGCTACTGTATCAGACAATGTGTTGGTGGATTCTCCTCATCTGTTGGAATAATACTTCGCCGTAATATGATACAAAATACACGCCTTTATCAGCATGCATTTTGTATCAGGAAATAAAACTTCTATTTCAACCGCACATCCAGGTAAACAGAATGCCTGTCATACGTGTCATAAAAGGGTTTGAACGTAACTCCATCGATAGTGAATTCCAGCTTTTCTTTGTCACCACTAATGGAGCTTCCAAGATCACGGGCGTTAAGTGTAACCTGGCGCCATTCTTTTCTTGCTTCAGTTTCCTGAGCGGCAAGCAGCACCGGCCCGTAAAAGAGACTCGCAATATTTTGCTGATCCATTACCGGATCAAGGTGAAACTGAAATGGCATCTGAACTTCAATTTCATCACCATTTTTCCATTTACGGCTAAGAGTAAGGTATTGACCTGCATCAGCCGTTAGGGCTTGTGTTTTTCCGTTGATCTTTACCACGACATCACGGGTGGCCCATTTTGGAATCCTGATGTTCACATCAAATTTACCTTTGCCTTCTATTTTCAGTCTTGTGATATCTTCCTTTGGGAAGGCAGTTTCCTGATGAACCGTGACATTATTCTCTTCCCATCTGAGGGTAGAAGGAACGAAAAGGTTTACATAGAGAGCGCTGTTATCTTTGGTTTTGAAATAAATGGTGTTCTGCAGTTTCGTGCTACTTTCAAGTGCTGTTCCATTACAGCAGGTAAAACCATTCATATTGGCATTGCCAAATCGTTTTATTGAGCCCGGGCGCAGTGGTACGTGATAAGTGTTGGCAGGAGATTCCTCGGCCACCGATGCCAGGATATGATTATACAGTCCTCGCTCGTAGTAATCCATTAGCGATGCCTCCGGGTTGAACATAAACAGGTGGCGGGTTAGTTTTAGCATATTGTAAGTGGCACAGGTTTCATTTTGTCCGCCTGCAGATAATCCATTTTCGTATAATGTGCCAGGATAGGCTACAAAGCACTCGGCATTATTAGGGTTTCTGGCTCCAGCTACACCACCTATGCTGTACATATAATCATGTGTGGCTTTATACCAGAAATTATCGGCAATACGGTAATACTCCGGTGACTGTGAGGCGTGATATATTTCGAGAGCACCCATGATCTGAGGTATATGCTGATTGGCATGCAGGCTTCTAAACATATCCACATTTTTTGCCAGTCCATGAGAGTGGTCTGCATCGCCGTAGAATACGCGAATATTATCAAAAAGCTTAGCTCCTTTGAGGTAATCTTCATCTCCCGTCATCCGGTAAAGTCGCGCCATGGCTTCATTCATTCCGCCAAATTCACCAGCAATGTAACGGTTCCACATGTTAAGCAGGGTATCAGTAGGAAGCTCACTTAACCTGTCGGTTACCCAGCTTCCCATGCCTTTTACAATCTCAAGCGCTTTTTCATTTCCACTTACATCGTAAATATCCATCAGCCCGGCAAGAATTTTATGCAGGGTATAATAGGGAGCCCAGATCTGGCTTTGGCTTCCTCCGTAGGTAGCACCTTTCTCAAGCATAATAAACTGATCCGGAGGATACGCACTGATAAAACCCTCTCCCCAATTCCAGTAATCGGTACGAATGCCGTCTACACTTAAGTCTGAATTATAATTATCCTTTCCTGGTCCCGGTGGCACGGCTGTCGGGTCAGACACATGTGACCCTCCGGGCGTTTTGGGTTTACCGGAAAGTTGACTAAGCTCATACAGTACATCCACCATATAATTCATTTTTTCTTCGAAATTGGATTGCAGGTCTGCATCATAGCCCGTGCTGGCATAAGCCTGTGCAATGGCAGTGAGATAATGGCCACTTGCATGACCGCGAAGCTTGGTTTCCTGGCTGTCCCATCCTCGAAGCGCATTAGCTCCTTCCGGCTGTCCCTGTCCGAAAGCATTACGAAACATATATAAAAAATCATCGGGGTTGGTAGCAGCAAGTCCACTGATAAATTTATCCCTGTTCTCTGTAAATTTGGTATTGTGGCCGTGTATATCATGTGTGAGCGTTACCTCGCTCAGGCTGAAGGCTTCCAGCTGACGTGCGGGCACATTTGGCTCAGCAGATGCTTTTACCGTAACTATGGCTTTTGGAATAATATCTGATCCGGGTATGGAACCTTCAATAGTATATGTGCCGGTTTTTTGAACCATGCTATTATCAACGGGAGCAGGCCATAGCACTCTAACATGAGGTCCGTTGATACCCTCACTATATTTTGCTGCTATATGTCTGGGTAACCGGGGAAGGTGACCAACTACGGTTTCCACTTTGATATCCGGTACGCTGACGAGATACTCATTGTATAGCTGTGGAGTCGATTCATCAAATCCAGGGAGACTCTGCTCTTCTTCTCTTCTCCTTCTTGCTTCTTCCTGTCCTTCTCTTAGTGCATTATTTCGTATTGTGGCCACCTGATCAGCACTTAATGCAATACGATAGAGGCGGAAATCATATAACCGGGCATGCAGCCTCATATTATCTGCTGCGATAGTATTCCCTATATGTAAAACATTCTGATCTCCACTACCAAAAATATCATTCAACTCAAGGTCAACCCCATTTTCCTGACCTGAGAGCTCTCCATTAACATAAAAACTAAAGGTTTTCGAAGGAATATCAACCACAAAAGCCACATGGCTCCATCTGTATCGCCGTATCGATGAACTGGATGCAGAAAAGCTCCCGGAACCGGAATCAATACCCGATTCAAAACCAATGCTGTCTTCATTGCCGATAATACGGGTATAGAGATGTGAATCAGGGCTGGTACCAAAATCGAAAAATACCTGCCCGGGGTCTTCAGATAACAGCATGATCCATCCGGTGATACTTATTGATTCCTGATCTTCCAGTGACTCGCCCGGAAGTGAAATATAACTATTCCCTTCTTCGGGGAGTGATAAAATGTTTTTGAAAAGGCGGTCGTCATCGAAATTATAGCCTTCTCCCTGAATTTGTGCGTGGAGATTATTCCGTGACCAGTCCCTGGCGTCCTCTTTAAAAGTATAGCGGGCTATGAGGCCGGTTTCGCCAATTCCGTCCAGAATCTGATCACCGCTTTGTGCAAGTAAAGCTGATGAGCTGAGCATAAAAACATACAGCAATATGCCTATTAACAGTTGATTATTTTTCATGAGAAATTTACCAGTTATTTTAAACCAACATAAAATTACGCCATCACAACCAGCATGTTCAGAAGATATGTTTAAAAAACAGGAATATAAGTTTAGTGGCTAGTTCATCAAAATAGGAAAAGAAGCAAAAGCCCGATGATACAAAATATATGTCCGTTATAGAGGTTTTCCTGCCCTTAGAAAAAAGAGGTTTGAATGTTTACCCAAACCTCTTCTGCTCATTGTTTATGCTACAGCAAACTAGGCTACCTGATGCCTGGTGAACCCCTGCATCACCTTCGCCATTATTCGTATTTTTCCCCACCGCGGCGTCATGCGTAAGTTGTAAACCAGTAGTTTTGTCAGGAAGCCGGGTAAAATATTCGACTTACGGCCAATAGCTTCTATGATCGGAACACCAACATCCTCCGGCTTTAAGCTCATGTTCATGACCATATTGGCTCTTTCGGAGAACCCACTTGCTACGGGGCCCGGTGCAGCTGATAAAATATCAATTCCCTCGCCTTTTAACTCGATTGCTAATGCCTCACTTAAAGATTGCACATATGCCTTGCTGGCAGCATAGTTGGCAGCATTCGGCACACCCTGAAATGCAACCATAGAACTTAAAAAGACAATAGCGCCTTTTTTGGCCTGAGCTTTCATTTTATGAGCAAAATGATGAGACATCATTAATACAGATTTGCAATTCAGATCCAGCATATTTAATTCCTGCTCCAGGTCAGCGTGAATAAATTTACCCGATGTGCCAAAACCTGCGTTCAATACAGCAATACCGATATTCAGATGATCAATCTCCTTTAACAGCTGTTTCACATCTTCAGCAGTTGATAAATCCCCGCTCACCGGGATGCTCTCTGCTCCATATTCATCAAATAGCAGTGTACTTAATTCCCCGAGAGCTTGTTCACGACGCCCCGTTATTATGAGTTTAAATCCAGCTTCGCCAAATTTAAGAGCCAGCTCCCTTCCAATGCCTGATGTCGCGCCTGTAATAAGAACCCATTCTTCATAGTTCTCCGTAAGTCTTTTTATTGTTTTTTGTGATATTTTCATTTTTCGATATTTTCTGATCTATACTTTATTTGGGCCAGCCATTCATCATGCAGGCGTTTTAATTTATT
>CAZEQJ010000020.1:0-1759 GCA_964514385.1 uncultured Cytophagales bacterium | reverse complement strand
GGACAAATACTTTTTGAGGAAACGTCATGAAGCCATGTTGCGCCTCACTGGTAATCAGTTTACAACCATTTTCTGTAGGAATAATGAGCCAGCTATGATAGCCCCGGATATTTTTATTGATGGATTCCCAGCTAAGGCGGTATGGGGCCTCAAATTCCTGAATTTCAGAAGTAAAATCCAATCCCATGGTTTTCCAGGTAAAGACGGTGTTTTCCGAAAGTCGACCATCTCGGTTATCAATTAGCTCCAGGTTACTTCCCCCATTGTAATATTCTTCCCATTCATCTGCCTGGATCAGCACGAGCCAGACGAATATACAGGATTTCAAAACCAAGCATGATGACAATGAGCCAATTCATAATTTGAATGCTTCTGTCTTGAGGCAGATAGCTCATTAGCCAACCTATTGTCCAGCTGAATAGACCTATCGATAATGCAAACTTTATAGGTTTAAACCATGCATTGGTACCAGATACTGCTATCGAAGTCGTTTGGCTCAGTATTATAAACAGAGCAGCTAAACTGAAGTTGGCAATGCCAAAATAGAAGAGCAATTCGTTCTTTGCTTTAAGCGTCGTAATAAATTCCATCGTGTATTTTATTTTTTACACGACAAAATTGGTTTGACAAAGCCATGGTAAACGATAACAAATGTTAAGGCTTTCAGGAAACCCTGTTTTTTTTGATCCGGCTAAGGTGAATAGGTGTTATGCCGAGATAAGATGCAATCATGTGTTGTGGCACACGGTTGTGGATGTTAGGGAAAATTTGGTTCATCAGCTCATACCTCTCGATCGGGGAAAGTGTGTAGAGGTGCTCAATTCGTCTGTCTAAATATATAAAATAGTACTCAGCAATAAGCCGTCCGAGTTTTTCACCTTCCTTAAGGTTACGGTAACCCCATTCGATGGCTTCTTTAGGTAAAACGATCACTTCAGTTTCTTCCATTGCCTCAAGCAGGTAGCTGGATTTTTCCCCTGTTAAAAAGGCACGATAATCTGCGATAAACTGGTTTTCTATTGCGAAGTGAATGGTATGTTCAGTCCCATTTAAATCGAATATCTTTACCCTGAGAATCCCCCTTTCAATGAAATAAACCTCGTCGATGATCTTTTCGTCCTCACTTAAGATTTCTTTCTTTTTGAAATTTCTGCGATAACACATCGACATAAACACACGGGCTTCATTCTCCGTGAGCCGGATCATTTGAGATATGGCATTTTGCAGTATTTCCACTTTTCTTTGAGTGCTATTTCATAAAATCTGATGAGATAAATTTGGGATTAACTTTTGTTTTAATCAATAGAGTGGCTGCTGTTTTATCATTAGATATTTAGTGACTCAATTCACATTTATTTCCAGTGTAGTATTCTCAAGTGGGTTGAATCCATCATAACCAAGTGCAGATAGAAATGGCATGATAAACGCGTTCTTAGTTGCTTCTTCGGTTTGAACCTGTTCTTTTATTTTTCCGATTCGGTTGCCAATGTCTTGAAGTTTTTCTATAAAATCCATATGTTAAAATTAATTGATAATCTTTTGGTAGTGAATTTATTGAGCATAACGTTTCCGCTAAGAAACGTGTGGCTTTCGAAGCTCTTACTTGTCCGCCTGTGACAAATTTTGCAACGAAGAACGAACCTGGTGTTTACCAATGTCCGCCCCATGTTTTCTTAGGTGCTGTTAGCGATATTTATTCATTCCAAGTGTGATACTCCCTAAAAATCGGACCATTGGTTAAGTTGATAAAAAAGGATAA
>CAZEQJ010000019.1:15490-59256 GCA_964514385.1 uncultured Cytophagales bacterium | reverse complement strand
AGGTATTGGTTAATGGTACTCCGGTCGGTGGTACTACAGGAGGTACTGGCGCTGCACTGGACCTTACTTTAGCCTCCGCAGATTTCACCGATGGCGACGTGGTGACGGTAGAAGGCGACAATGGCAGCTGTCAGCAACTGATGACGGGCAGCTTCACGATCAACGAAATTCCACTACCCACCGCATTTAATATCACCAACACTGATCCGCAGGATGTGTGTGCAGGTGATGACATCACAGTGAGCCTGGATGGCAGCCAGTTGGGCGTAGACTATCAGGTATTGGTTAATGGTACTCCCGTCGGCGGTACCACAGCCGGTACTGGCGCTGCACTGGATCTGACTTTAGCCTCTGCAGATTTCACCGATGGCGATGTGGTGACAGTAGAAGGGGATAATGGCAGCTGTACGCAACTGATGACGGGCAGCTTTACAATAAACGAAATTACGTTACCTACAGCATTCAATATCACCAACACAGATCCGCAGGATGTTTGTGTAGGTGATGACATCACCGTAAGTCTGGATGGCAGTGAAGCGGGAGTAGATTATCAGGTGTTGGTCAATGGCACTCCGGTCGGTGGTTCTACAGGAGGTACTGGCGCTGCTCTGGATATTACTCTGGCCTCGGCTGATTTTACTAATGGCGATGTGGTAACCGTTGAAGCAACTTCCGGTGGACTCTGCACGGTGCTCATGACAGGCAATTTTACGATCAACGAAATTCCACTTCCCACAACTTTCAACATCACCAACACCGATCCGCAGGAGGTATGTGCAGGCGATGATATCACGGTGAGCCTTGATGGCAGCCAGTTGGGAGTAGACTATCAGGTGCTGGTCAATGGCACTCCGGTTGGTGGTACCACAGCTGGTACTGGTGCAGCCCTGGACCTTACTTTAGCCGCTGCAGATTTCACTGACGGCGATGTGGTGACAGTAGAAGGAGATAACGGCAGCTGTACCCAACTGATGACGGGCAGCTTTACAATAAACGAAATTCCGTTACCCACAGCATTCAATATCACCAACACCGATCCGCAGGATGTATGTGTAGGCGATAACATTACCGTAAGCCTGGATGGTAGTGAAGCAGGCGTAGATTATCAGGTATTGGTCAATGGTACTCCGGTCGGAGGTACTACTGGAGGTACTGGCGCTGCTTTGGACATTACTCTGGCCTCTACTGATTTTACCGATGGCGATGTAGTAACCGTTGAAGCAACTTCCGGTGGACTCTGTACAGTAGCTATGACGGGCAGCTTTACGATCAATGAAATTCCGCTACCCACCGCATTCAATATCACCAACAGCGATCCGCAGGATGTATGTGCAGGCGATGACATCACCGTAAGCCTTGATGGCAGCCAGTTGGGAGTAGACTATCAGGTGCTGGTCAATGGCACTCCGGTCGGTGGTACTACTGGAGGTACTGGCGCTGCTTTGGACATTACTCTGGCCTCTGCTGATTTTACTGATGGCGACGTGGTAACAGTAGAAGGAGATAACGGCAGCTGTCAGCAACTGATGACGGGCAGCTTCACGATCAATGAAATTCCGTTACCTACAGCATTCAACATCACCAACACAGATCCGCAGGATGTTTGTGTAGGCGATGACATCACGGTGAGCCTGGATGGCAGCGAAGCAGGCGTAGATTATCAGGTGCTGGTCAATGGTACTTCGGTTGGTGGTACCACATCTGGTACTGGTTCAGCCCTGGACCTTACTTTAGTCGCTGCAGATTTCACTGATGGCGACGTGGTGACAATAGAAGGAGATAACGGCAACTGTACCCAGTTGATGACGGGCAGCTTCACGATCAATGAAATTCCGCTACCCACCTCATTTAATATCACCAACACTGATCCGCAGGATGTATGTGCAGGCGATGACATCACGGTGAGCCTGGATGGCAGCCAGTTGGGCGTAGACTATCAGGTATTAGTCAATGGCACTCCGGTTGGCGGAACTACAGCCGGTACTGGTGCTGCCCTGGACCTTACTTTAGCCTTTGCTGATTTTATTGACGGAGATGTGATTACAATACAGGGGGATAATGGTAATTGTCCCGGGCTGATGACAGTTAGCTTTACAATAAATATCAATCCGCTTCCTGCTGATGCGATAAATCCTGTAAATGGTGAATATTGTGCCGGTGACCCCATTGCTTCAGTAAGTGTTGATGACCCGGGTGCTGGTTTTAGAGTCGACTGGTATGATGCTCCAACTGCGGGAACGCTTCTGGCCACTGATCAGGTAGTTTTCACCCCTGGTTCAGCCGGCACCTACTACGCTAAAATTGTAAATGAAACCACAGGTTGTATCAGTGCAGGAAGAGCTGCAGCGACCGTTACTGAAAACCCAATACCTGCTAATCCTACAGGTGCATCAGATAACGCTTATTGTGCAGGTCAGCCGATAACCCAATTAAGTGTAAACAATCCGGGACCGGGACTCCGGGTGGATTGGTATGATGCGCCTGCCGGTGGATCTCTGGTAGGTACAGGATTTAGCTTTACTCCTCCGGGTCCTGGTATATTTTATGCTGAGGTAGTTGATGAAAGCGCCGGGTGTACCAGTACCGGTCGCGTTTCGGCCACTATGACAGAATTCCCGATACCACCGCTCGTCACAGGAGCTACAAATGCATCTTATTGCGCAGGAGATCCGGTTCCGACTTTAAGTGTGAATAACCCCGGACCCGGGTTTCAGGTACGCTGGTTTGACGCTGCTACCGGAGGTACATTACTCAGTACAGGTCTCAACTTTACTCCTGCAGGCTCCGGAACATTCTACACTGAGCTTAGAAATACAACCACTGGATGTGTAAGCGCGAGCCGGGTGGCAGTCATCGTAACGGAAAACCCATTACCTGCTGATGTGATTATACCAGCGGATACACTTATTTTCTGCTCAGGAGATGTTGTACCTACCATTTCGGCTGATTCGATCGCCGGCAGATTTATAAACTGGTTCACGCAGCCTACCGGAGGCACACTCTTTGCTACAGGTACTACTTTTCAGCCGGATACATCCGTAAGTAATGTATATTACGCAGAAGCAATAGATAGCACCACACTTTGTGTAAGCTCAATACGGTCTGTTGCATATGTAGCTGTAAGCCCGATATTACCCCTGAACCTGCCCGATACTGTAAATACATGTATCAATAATCCCGTAACCATACCATCGGGAGTAACCGCTGCTACATATGCATGGTCCAGAAGTGATGACAGCCAGACAGGAAACAGCGCCGATTTTACCGTTTCCAGTGCTTCTATTGGCAGTTTTGAAGTTTATCTTGAGGTCTTGGATACAAATGGATGTGTATATAACGATACCACTATTGTCTCTATCGAAGATGATTTTGATCCAACAGTTACAATAATTTCTGATCCTTCCGATGTGGTTTGCGAGGGTGAAATGGTAACATTCACACCTGATATTAGTGAAGCAGGCCTAAATCCTGATATTGATTGGTTTATCAATGGAACTGCATCAGGTTCTGGTTCCACCTTTGCCACATCAGGCTTACAGGATCAGGATACGGTAACTGTTTTGGTTACGGTCACCGACCCCGCGCTGACGGGTTGTGTTTCTTCGACCACGACCTCAGATACTGTTATTATAACGGTAAATCCATTACCGGTTGCCGAAGCCGGCCCCGATCAGACGATATGTGAAGGTGATTTTGTAGCCCTATCAGCATCCGGAGGCAGCACTTATCTATGGGATTTCAATCCTACGTTATCAGATTCTACTATTAATAATCCATTTGGAGCACCTACCGATACAACTACCTATTTTGTTACTGTTTTTAACGATAATGGCTGCAGCTCACGTGACTCTGTTACAATAAATGTGATACCTGCTATTGATTTCAATATACTGGAAGATTCTGTGGTATCTTGTGTTGGTGAATATCCAGTTTACAACACTACCTTAAGCGGAGGTACAGGTGATTATTCATTCTTTATCAATGGTGTATGGACCGAAACGCTTACCGATGTTGATGACAGCCTTGCTTTGTTAGTTGATGACGCTTTTAATTTATTTACCGTAATTGATTCGGTATCGGGTTGTATTAGTAATGACTCCGTATATATTGACTTTTCCAATAATATTACGGCAACAGTAGCCCTTTCTACTCCTTTGGACGTTTATTGTGATACTGATACTATCGTCATCAATGCTACCACCTCGAATTTCCTGTCCGTAGACAGCGTGTTATGGCGGGTAAATGGTGCTACTGTTCCCGGGCTAAATGGGCTTCAGTATGCAACCGATTCCTTGACGGATGGCGATACGGTATTTATCAGTCTTATTGATTTTACGACCCAATCCTGCGCCACTGCCGAAACGGTAGATACATTGGTTATTTCCACCACAGGAGCATTGACTCCCGTTATTACGATTTCACCTGTTGCAGATACCCTTTGTCCATCATCTATACCAGCACTTACTGCGAACTTCAGCAATGGTGGAATTAACCCATCCATCCGGTGGTATTCCAATACTGTGTTATCTGGAGAGACATCCGATACTTATCAACCGACAGGCATTGTTGAGAATGCCTTTAATCAGATAGTGGTAGAGCTTGAAAGTGATTTAAGTTGCGCTACCGATGCCATTGTGGCCGATACGATTGACTTCTTCGTGCGTTCATCTCTTGATGATATCTGTGCGCCGGAATGTGATACACTCAATTTCAGTGTGTTTGCCAGCGGTGGTGTCGCTTCGTGCCAGGATATTGCGGATGCAACCGTTTTTGTAAATGTTGACGGAGGATCAGGTAATTACGATTATACACTGACCAGTGAAGATACTACCATCATCGGGTCGAGGACCGGACTTACCAATACCTCATTTAATATCATTAACGTACCTCCGGGCACCTACCTGCTCAATCTTATCGACCAAAGCCCTGAAGGATGTGCTGATACTGCTCTGGTAGTAGTAGGAGTAGAGTTTTCACTGAATACAGCGCCTATTGTGAATGCGGCTGAATGTGAAGATAATGAAGGTAGCGTTCAATTTAGTTTGCTTGGGGGTGACTCACCATTCAGGCTGGTCCTTGATAAAATAAATGATACTACGTTTAGTCAGTTAGATACGGTGTTTTCTACCCGGACTCGTCTTGTTTCCGGATTGTCCTCTGGTTTGTATGTGTATAATATCACATCAGCTTCGGGCTGTTCCATTCCCGTGGATACCATTCAAATTGATCAGGATCTGACGAATTGTGCTCCGCTTTGTGATTCTACCGAATTCTTTATCGGGGCAAGCGCAATAGCAGATGCTTCCTGTGATATTGTGGCAGATGGCCGTATCAGAGTATTTGTAGATGGTGGTTCCGGTGGTTTTGATTACACCCTTGAGCTTGCCGATACCGTATTTCTGTCTGACTCAAGGGTTGACCCAGATGGCACTTTCAGCATTGGCAACCTATTCCCCGCAACTTACCAGCTCACCGTACGTGATCAAAGCGGAGGTGGTTGTGTTGATTCCCTTTTCGTTACGGTAGAAAGTGATTTCAGAGTCGCTGACGGCTTCCCTCAGGTTACTGATCCGACGTGTAATCAGAATGACGGCATCATTCGGTTTGCGATAGCCGGTGGTACAGCTCCATATACGATCGAGCTTACCAGTGAAACGTCTACATTTACCGTAGGGTCTGAGCCATACAGATTCACAGGATTGCCTTCCGGAAATTATTTCTATACCGTTTCTGATGGTAGTGGTTGCGAAATCATAGGAGATTCCATCAGACTTGAGGATGACCTACAGCTAAGTGCCACAGTAAATACGAGCTTTGGCGGACCTCCTGCTACAATTGACTGTTTTGGCGACAGTGTACAGGCGTTATTGCAGCTAAACCGAACAGGAAATTATGAAGTGTTTTCATCTGGTCTGCTTGGTGGAATAAACAAGATAGCGGACATCCAAAATGGTTCCAGCGCTATTATTTACCTTAAATCATTCCAGAACATAAGTATTATTGACTCTACCGGATGCAGCATAGTACTTACAGATGTCACTGTTCCTACAAATCCGGAGATATTGCTTCCGGGTGGAGTAAATGTAGTTGAAAATGCCAATTGCAATACCGCAGATGGTGTGATTGAGATCACTGAGCCAATCGGTGGAGTGGGCCCTTATACTTATGCTATCGGTAGCAGAGACCTTGACCTTTCCGGCTCACGGCAGGTATCGAATGTGGCAGGTGGTGAGCAGATACTCACAGTGACAGATGCTATCGGTTGTTCGAATGATTTTGTTTTTGTCGTTGATCAGCCCAACGGTATTGAAGCCACAGTGCAGACCGTTTCACCAATATGCGAAGATCTTGAAAGAGGGGGTGGTTTACTGGTGAAAATCGATTTCGCCAGAACCTTTATTGCCGGCCCGTTTGATGTAACAGTAAGCAACATTACAAACCCAGATGAAGATCCGATTGAATTGAATTATCCGAATAATATTGTGGATACCCTCAGAATATTTGGCCTGGATAAAGACGTGACGTACAACATCAATATTTCAGCACCAAACAATCAGAATGCCTGCAACTTTACAGTTGATCGTACCATTACCGGTGGCATTACGCCTGTAGATTATGAGGTAGCAGCTAATGATGTTTTCTGTGCTCCAATTCCTACGTTGCCCGAAGCAGATGATAATTACGGTGTTATTCGAATTGAAAATATTGAAGGTGATTTTACGCAGCCTTTCTTCTACACCGTTTCCAAAGAGTTTACAGATGGCAACCTTCAGGTGATTCATTCCACAGTACCGGCAACCGGAGTGTTAAGGTCCAGTCCGTTTGATATAGAATTTTCCGGTATTGATGGAGTCATTGATGAAGGCTCATATACCGTTGAAGTATTCCAGCAGCAACAGGGATGCCGGGTTAACCGTATCGTAGAAGATATAGAAATTCGGGAGCCGGATTTCCCTTTATCTGCCGCCATCACAAGGACAACTATTTCGCTACCGGAACGTCCAACCGGATCAGTTACGGTCGGGGATATTCAGGGAGGTACCGCCTCTGACGCCAATCCTTATTTTGTTCGAATACTGGAAGAAGGCGATGGTTTTATCATCAGAGATTTTACTTCAACCAATCGCACAGATAACTTCTATGATGTGACCATCCCGTCTATTCCATCAGGTGATTTTATTGCGGAGGTTACCGACAATAATGGCTGTGTTGTAGAACTTCTATTTGTAATAGGAGAAGACCGAAGCATATTTGTACCTAACCTGTTTACGCCTAATCCGGATCAGGATGACGTGAACTCGACATTCTTTGTTCGTAATCTGCCGGAAGGAAGTTCGTTGGTGGTTACCAACCGTTGGGGAAAGGTAGTATATCGTAATGCCAATTATGATAATACCTGGGATGGAAGTGACCTTGAAGATGGCCTGTATTATTATCAGCTTTCAGTGCCTGTAGAACTATTACCTGAAGGTGAAACTAACGCTTCCGGGGATTTCTCAGGCTGGGTTGAAATACTCAGAGGTCGATAGACGATTATTCGCCAATAACCTTTAGAAAGGCCATTACATCCACATTATCCGGATAATCCAGTAGTGTTGGTTTTTGTGTGCCTCCCGGTTTAATGGTGGTTATGCCGGGCAATTCGTGACCCGAGACAATACATTGCAGTTCGTCTTTTGCTGCATCAATTTTAGCCAATAGCTCTTCCATATTTTCGTATACCTCGTAGTATAAAAGTGAAGGCGGTGCATGTAATTTAGATGATTCCAATAGTAGAATATGGCCAAAATCGAAGTATTTATCCCCATTCATTGCCAGAATGGCATGATGATACGTATGGTTATTGGCATATGAGTTGTAGTCAGTTAGATGAGAATAACGACTAAATGGCGCAGAAAGAACAGCAGGATCAAAGTTGAAAGGCACGAAAAGCTTGGATACATTTCGACAACCCAGCCCAAAATACAGGAAAATATCATCTGCCAGGTCGTTGAGGTCATCTTCTTTTCCTGGATCGAGGATAGCAACGCTTGTCCTGTTTTTACGAATAATTTTTGGGATATGACTAAAATAGTACTCGAAATAACGCGCAGAATTATTGCTGCCGGTTGCGATCAGGGCATCTATCCCTTTCATGCTACCTGCAAGAGATATACGATCGGCCCATAATGGATTGATCTCTGCAATCCGGGAAATCACCCACTTCATTAATACTTCATCCTGGCTGCTTAGTTTAACTCTGGCTCTATGTCCTGATGCCAATACGCATATCAGGTCGTGAAATCCCACCATTGGAATATTTCCTGCCATAATCAACCCTACTTCACGTGAGGTCTCCGGCAATGATATCCTGTCAATCCATTCCGAAATACTGGCTTCACTTAGCATATGTGCCAGCGATTCACCACTCTTTTCGATGAATTCCGGTATAAACCAGTTATTTTTGATTCTTGCCTCTGAAAAAAGATCCGGGTGACGGGATTGCTTAAGAAGGATAAACTTTGATTGTAATGCTGTAAGAATTTCCCTGATCTGGTTTTTCATGCACTTTTTTCGAGTATTTTTGAACAAATTTAGCGCCTTTTTATTTTTGTCAATGTAAACCTATTAAAATTGAATATACTGCTATGGCAATAATGATAACAGATGAGTGTATCAACTGCGGTGCATGCGAGCCTGAGTGCCCTAACACAGCCATTTACGAAGGTGGTGTTGAGTGGACATGGGCCGATGGAACCGACCTCAAAGAGGTGGAGCTGGAAGATGGCTCTGTAGTTGATGCAAATGAAAAACAGGAACCTGTTTCTGATGAATTTTATTATATAGTATCAGGTAAATGCACAGAGTGTACCGGCTTTCATGAGGAGCCACAGTGCGCTGCTGTTTGTCCGGTAGACTGCTGCATCCCCGATCCGGATTACGAAGAAACGGAAGAAGAGCTTACAGCAAAAAAAGAATGGATGCATTTATGAGAGGTTGATTATCAACCTCTTTTTTTTCGCATTTTCGCCCTTTTGATCAGATACTCCAATAATACAAAATCAAGATCCTTATTCACATCCACTTCAACAAAGTCAATTTTCATTTGACCACATGTGATCTTTAGCGCGTTGTAATAGTCCTCAATTGCCTGAAGATATTGATTTCTTATCATCGTGGGGTTAATGGTCTGGACACTACCGGTCTCTACATCTGTGAACCTGTACGGTCGATTGCTGAAGTTGAAATTAAGCTCCGTATCGGCATGGTTAAGATGAAAAAGAATCACCTCTTGCTGCATATACCTGAAATGCTTCAGGGCGTAAAGGAGCTCATCCATTGGTGCTGATGGGTCAAACATATCACTGAACAAGACCACCAGTGATCTCGGAGCCAGCTTGGAAGCAATTTGATGAAGATTATCTGCAATTCGGGTGCCTTTTTGCTCAGTGCTTTTCGAAATTTCTTCGAGATGATTAAACAATAATTCAAGATGCGCCCGGGTTGATTTTGCAGGCAGCACAAACTCTGCTGTAGTATCAAAAGTAGTTAATGAAAATGCATCGCGCTGTTTAAACAGAAGATAGGCCAGTGAAGCAGCGCCATACACGGCATATCGTATTTTATCGTGTGACTGGGAGGGGTAGAACATGGAAGAGGAAGTATCCATGATGATGTGCGACCGCAGGTTTGTTTCTTCCTCATACCGTTTTGTGTACAACCTGTCTGTACGCGCAAACACGCGCCAGTCAATATTTTTAGTGGATTCACCGGGGTTGTACAGTTTATGTTCTGCAAACTCCACAGAAAAGCCATGATATGGAGATTTATGCTTCCCTGTAATAAATCCTTCTACCAGTTGACGGGCAAAAACAGATAAGTTCTTAAAGTTATGGATGTCATCTATAGTCAAAGCGGGTCTTTTTATTGGATATTTAGCATCTCAAAATAGAATCATTTGATAAAATCAAATATAAAGTTTTATATTTAACCAAATCATTAAACTAATCTAATTATTGTCGGGCTAAACTACTATTGTTTTGGAAGATAACAAGCAGTATGAAAGGGGAGAGGTTTTTAGTCAACGTGTACGGGCCGGAAAGAGGACCTATTTCTTTGATGTGAAAACTACAAAATCCAATGACTTCTATATTACCATCACCGAAAGTAAGAGAAAAATTAAGGATGATGGATTTGTATACGAAAAACATAAGATCTTTTTATATAAGGAAGATTTCGAGAAATTTTCAGAAGCATTAAAACTTGCCACAGATCGTGTACACGAGGAGCTTGGAATTCCGGAAGGGGAATATTCAAGATCTGACTCGTCTGATGACGATTCTGAATTAAACTGGGACTGAAAACCGTTTAGACGTTGAACCCTTAGAATATTTGATTACTTTTGCGCCTTGAAAATTCAAGCGCAATGGGTTTAAAATGTGGTATCGTAGGATTGCCGAATGTAGGTAAATCCACCCTTTTCAATGCTATATCCTCCGCTGAAGCAGAAGCGGCTAATTTTCCTTTTTGCACCATTGAACCTAATGTTGGTGTTGTGTATGTGCCGGATGAAAGGCTTTCCATTCTTGAGTCACTCGTAAATCCGGAAAAGGTGGTGCCCACCGTCATAGAATTTGTAGATATTGCCGGCCTGGTAAAAGGCGCCAGCAAGGGCGAAGGACTCGGCAATAAATTTCTGGCCAACATTCGTGAGGTAGACGCCATAATCCATGTTGTACGTTGCTTTGAGGATGATAACATTGTCCACGTTGCCGGCAAGGTAGATCCGGTATCAGACAAGGAAATTATTGACGCCGAACTGCAGTTAAAAGACCTGGAGTCAATTGATAAAAAAATCCAGCGCGTTGAAAAACAAGCTAAATCCGGCGATGCAAAGCTTAAAAAGGTGTTAGCTTCCCTCGAGAAATATAAAAACTGGATCGAGTCAGGAAAGAATGCCCGCAGTTTGGAAACAACGGAAGAAGATGAGGAGGCAGTACGTGATCTGTTCCTGCTGACAGCTAAGCCCGTTATCTATGTTACCAACGTTTCTGAAGATGACTTGCATGAAGATAATCCATATGTAAAACAGGTGAAAGCAATAGCAGCAGATGAAGGCGCAGGCGTGATTAAAATATCAGCGGCGCTGGAAGCTCAGATAGCGGAACTTGATGCAGAGGAAAGAGATGAATTCCTCGCTGAATATGGACTGAAAGAATCAGGTCTTGACAAGTTGATTAAGGCTTCCTATGCCTTGCTGGATCTTATTACATATTTCACCGCCGGAAAAAAAGAGGTAAAGGCCTGGACTATCAAAAAAGGGTGGAAGGCACCTCAGGCAGCCGGCGTCATTCATTCTGATTTCGAAAAGGGCTTTATACGTGCTGAGGTGATCAAACTTAATGATTACCAGTCACTTGGAACAGAACTGGCAGTCAAAGAAGCAGGAAAGCTTGCCGTTGAGGGAAAAGAATATATAGTACAGGATGGTGATATTATGCACTTCCGGTTTAATGTTTAAAAAAAATCATTTTTTGTTAAACAATATGTTGTAACAACTTCTTTTATAGTCACTTAAAATTTAGGAGTTGTGAGAAATCGTATTATTTTTAGTGTAAGAACAAGAGGAGAAGCTATCCCGTTTCATCATCAGCACCTTATTGGCAAGCTGATCAATGATACCGTTGTAGAAATGCTTCCGGAAGAGTACGTAAATTATCAGCACTACAATTACAGTGGACTTAAAGGTCAGACAAGAGTAAGCCGTGCCGGATTACATTACCTTTCTAACAAGGTAACCATTGTTTTTTCAAGTCTTTCGCCAGAATTTTCAAACCTTTTTTTGGAAGCCATTCTTTCAAAGGATGTGGTGACATTGGGCAATCTTTATCTTGAGCCGGAGTCGGTTGAGGAAGAAATTATCCCTGAGTTTGGAGAAGAAACGAAATATGTTTGTATTTCGCCATTGATACTTACCGACTCTGATGATCCGATGCAGTCTAAAAAGTTTGTGCACCCTGCCGATGACCATTTCAGTGATCTTTTGTTTGATGCCATCATCTTCCGGTTGGAAGAGCTGGGGCTCTATTCATTCGAAAAACTGCAGGAGTTCAAAAAATTCCAGTTCATCCCGGATCAGGCCTACATAGATAAAATCCAGCAGTCAAATAAGAAATACTCACGGATATATACCATATACGATAAGCTGAATAATTTTGAGGTTAGAGGTTATACTTTGCCCTTTACCCTTATTGCGGCACCTGAAATCCAGGATTTCGTATTTCGAATTGGATTGGGTAGTTTCACAAATTATGGTTTCGGCATGCTCGATCTTGCAAATGCCGATCCATTGCAACGGGTGAAAAGAAAAACAAAGGTGCAGGAAAAGATAATGCACTCAAACGATTAATCATCCAGAACCCGGCATAAAGACCGGGTTTTTTTATATTACCCCTGTCCGGAAGCTTCTATAGCCAATCACCTGATCATACAATTGGCCCGGCTCACGATAATAAACCAGTATGTCATATTCATTTTCAGTTTCAAAATGATTCCCTTCTACCAGGTTTCGTTTTTCATCATCGGTTTCAATCAGGTAGTAATGAATTCCCTGTTTAAGTAACAAGGTCAGTTCATAAGCCTTCGCTTCCTGATTATAACGCATCATAGATTGACCATTTTTCTGCCAGTCTGTAAGTTCCCCTACGACAAATAGATCTCTGTCCTGATATTCTCTGGGGAAATGGAAATTCACCTCACAATACTCATTAAAAAGACCTGTCTGGCCTTCTGCACTCTGGATGAGAGAATGGCCATTCTGATCAGGATACTGGACAAAAGCACGTGTGCCCCGGTCAATTTCAGGAAAAAGGTCTACTACAATGGCAGAATCCAGTAGTTGGATAGATTTTACATTTCGCCCAACATAATTGACCGACCTCATGTCGAAAAAGCGAAACTGATTACCTGCTTTGAAGCTGTTTTCCAGATCTATACCTCTGAACTCCATTGAGAAGTCAGCTTCGTTGATGATAAAAGGCGTCAGGGCTTTTACAATATCCCACCTGAAATTCTGTCGCATTACCACGCTAATATCTGATGCAGTATTCATCATCCTGAGACCGGGATAATTAAGGTCAAAGTTAATCTGCTGGTTTCTCCTGCGCTCAAGTACGCCGTTGGATGTTACATTCTCGACGGTTATAGCAGCTTTGGGATCATATAGTACAAATCGTCGCTGAAAGAGGATATTGTCACGCTCTTTATACACCTGAATGATGTAATTACCGGATAGCTTTAACGGTGGTACCCTGAATCTGTAGTGAACATAAGGTATACGCGAGTTGATCGAATATTCATAGCTGGTTATCGGAAATTCATTGTATTGATTGAGATAATCCTGAAACGCAATATTCGAAGGGAGCCAGTTTCTGTCACAGTGGATGATCTTTGCATACAGATCAGTATAATTATCCGTCAGATCATCAAATTCCAGCGTCAGGAACTCCTGACCCCCCAAACGTATTACCGGAGGCCTCAGGGTGTTCTGTACGGACGGATTACCCGGAAAAAGCTGAATGGTATGAATATTGGCAATATACCGCTCGTCGTAGCTGCCACTTGTGGCTATCTGTAGACAACCGGAAAATATCAGCAGTGTACTGAATACAATGGATCTTCCAACCATATTGAAGTTTATCGTGTCAATTTAAGTATATTTGGGAATAGTTGATACTTCCTCATATGCTTGATGAAAAAGATCTCATATCAGCCTGTTCAAAAGGTGACCGTAAGGCTCAGCACCAGCTGTATGAGATGTTTAGTCCCCAAATGTATCCTGTATGCCTTCGATATGCAAAATCTGAGCTCGAGGCAGAGGATATTTTACAGGAGGCTTTTATCAAGATATTTGCGAAGATCGATACATTCCGAAGCGAGAGTTCCTTATTCCACTGGATTAAACGGGTGGTAATCAATACAGCACTCAATAGCAGCAGGGGGAAACTGTATATGTTTCCTATGGTGGATATCGATTATGTGGGAAATACTTTTGAGTATGAACAAATCATATCCTCCATGAATTATGCTGATTTGTTGCAGTTGATACAGGAGCTTCCCGGCGGTTGCAGGGCTGTTTTTAACCTGTATGCCGTGGAAGGATATCCACATAAGGAGATTGCGAAGATGCTGAATGTATCGGAAGGAACCTCAAAATCACAATATTCCAGAGCAAAGGCATTGCTGCAGGAAAAATTGATGGAGATTACAAAAAATGAGCAGAACGGTCTGAATGACAGGATGGCGAATGAGGGATAGATTTGAAAATAGCTGGAAGAATTCACTGAATAAAGCTGAAGTTAAACCTTCAGACAGAGTATGGCATGGAATTGAAAGCCGCCTCAGTGAAATGGATACCCTGCGAAAATATCGAAGACAGGCACGTTTTTACAAATTTGCTGCCTCCATGGCACTGATATTATCACTCGGTCTCATCGCATGGAATATATCTATGCTGGGTGATATGCCTGCGGCCACGAAGGAAGATAACTCGGTTATTCCATCCGGTGCAATTACATTTCCTGATACTCAATCACTGGATGACGTTTCACCTTCCGGTACTCAAGCTGATCGCAATAATACGGTTTTGCCTCCCATTAATACATTTACATCATCCATTGCTTCACCTGATCCATCCTCTCAGGCACCAACAAATCCTGATGTTGCTGATAATACCAATGACGTAATCACACCTGTCAGGGCAGTGGCCTTAGGTTTTCAAGTTGCTGCACCGAAAGGAAAACACGTACATAAAGTAGATCAGACGTATCTCTTACTTAATGAATATGATGAAAAGCCAAAAGATGGCTTGTTAAGCCTTAATGCCGGTGTGACCTCCGGTATGTTCGATCCCAATTTTACTAATAATACCACATCTTCCGCCAGAAACACCTTTCAGCAGCCTGTCAATGTCAGGCAGGAAAATGCCAATCAGCCCGTATCTCCTGCATCAAGTCCTATTGAACCTGTAGCAGACTACTCTTCTGATCAGTTATTTGCTTTACATCTGAAAGGGGGTGTTCGTCTTACCAAAAGGCTGACCCTGCTGACCGGGATCATGTTTGGTGAATACCGCACACAGATCACTTCCAATACCGTATACGAAACCGAAGAAAACCGTCTGGTACCACTTAATAATTACAGCCGGGATAATGTGGTAAATGCTTTTAACAGCTCCGGGGCCGTGATTTCCAATATCGAATATCAGACACTCAATAGCTTCCGGATGGTTTCAGTACCAGTGGAGCTGAGTTATCGTATCCTGGACAAGGACTTTTTCCTTAGCGTAAAGGGTGGCGTTCAGTCCAATTTTAACATGGGCTATTCCATTCGGGATGAATTCCGTTATTTCGATAAGATCACCATCGAGCCGGGTGAGGAAACACCCTATAAAGATTACAATTTCAATTATCTGATCGGTGGGGTAGTAGGCTACAACCTGAATTCGAAGTATGCTGTAACGGTAGAACCATCTTTTGCAGCTTCTCTAAGCGATTTCAGTAAAGAGACAGCAAGTTTTAGTAGTTCACCCACTGTATTTTCAGTTTCAGCGGGTATCCAGTATCTATTTTAACCGATCAGCTCTTCCCATTGAGATGTAAGCTCATTCAGCTTGTTGCTTACTTGTGTATAACGTTGATTGACCAATGTAGATTTTTCCGGATTTTCAAATACTTCCGGATCTGCCAGCTGAGATTCGATATCGGCTTTCACTTGCTCAAGTGACAATATTTCCTCTTCCAGCCTTTCAATTTCTTTAGTGTTGTCCCCTGTCTTCTCTGTTTTTGGTTTTTTACCTGTGGACTTGTCTGTCGTTTTTGAGGCTTTTGCAGGCTGATCCGCTTCTCGTTGCTCCCTGTTTTCCATCCACCATACATATTCCTTGTACGTTCCGGGGTACACCTTGAGCTGTTTATCTTCTATATACCATATTTTATTGGCCACTTCATTGATAAAATGCCGGTTATGGGATACTACGATAAAAGTGCCTTCATATTTTTGCAGCGCCTGAATCAATATATTCTCAGATTGTATGTCCAGGTGGTTGGTAGGTTCATCCAGCATGAGGAAATTAGCGTTTCCAAGAAGGGTTCGCGCCAGCGCAACACGTGATTTTTCTCCTCCGGAGAGCACTTTTATCTTTTTATACACATCATCGCCTTCGAACAGAAAGCCTCCCAGTACCGTGCGTAGTTCCTGTTCACTTCTTCCTGTGCCTGCAAGCTTAAGCTCTTCGAGTATTTCATGGTTTATCCCCAGTGACTCCAGCTGATGCTGTGCATAGAAGGCCTGTTGTACATTATGTCCTTCCGAACGATAGCCATCAAAGGTTTCCATTCCGGAGATGATACGCAATAAGGTTGACTTGCCTTTACCATTGGCACCTATAAGGGCTATTTTATCGCCTCTCATTATTTCGGCAGATGCATGTCGGAAAATCTCCAGATCTCCATAATTTTTGGAGAAATCCTTTAATTCTATCACTTTTTTGCCGGAGTGCTGCTGAACGGGGAAATGAAAGCTTATCGTTGCATCTTCATTCGAAACTTCCGACACCATATCCATTTTTTCAAGAGCTTTAATGCGTGATTGCACCTGCCTGGCTTTAGTAGACTTAGCTCTGAACCGTTCGATAAACTTTTCAGTCTGTTTTATTTTCTGCTGCTGATTTTCATAAGCATTTTGCTGAATCTCTCTTCTGAGCTCACGCTCCCTAAGGTAGAAGCTATAATTTCCGGCGTAAACATTGAGCTGGAATTGATCTACCTCCACTGTAATCTCGGAAACCTCATCCAGAAAACGGCGATCATGAGATACTACAATATAGGCACCCGAATAGGACTTCAGGTAGTTTTCCACCCATTCAATAGAAGGGAGATCAAGGTGGTTGGTAGGCTCATCCAGCAATAACAATGACGGTTTTTCGAGTAATAAGCGTGCAAGCATGACTCGCATACGCCACCCACCGGAAAATTCATTAAGTGGCCGCTCCAGATCGCTGGTCTTAAAACCGATTCCTTCCAGTATTTCCTCAGCTTTTGCCTGTGCACTGTAGCCTTCCATCTGTTCAAACTGCTCCTGGAGGGTGGTAAGTTTGGTTACGAGCTCATCGGTATAGGAAGTCTCCAGCTTTAGAATGATATCGTCAATCCGGTCCTGAATCTCTATCAGGTTACCAAACGCCTCCATACATACATGCAGGATCGATTTCTCAGAGGTTACAGACAGCAGGTCCTGGTTTAAAAAGCCGATGGTGCAGTCTTTGGCTTTGGTGATCTCCCCCTTATCAGGTGAAATGTCACCATGTATCAGCCTCAAAAGCGTAGATTTACCCTTACCATTAAGCCCGATCAGGCCTATTTTATCATTGGGTTTTATATGTAGGCTGGCCGATTCATAGATAATTCTGTCCCCTCCTACATAATAGGTGAGGTCATTTATAGCCAGCATAGATCACGATTTTCTTGAAATTGCTTTTTCTGCTTTTTCAACAATATTGGCAGTGGTAAGGCCATATTTATCCATCAGCTCGTCTGGTGTTCCGCTTTCTCCGAAGGTGTCATCAACCGCAACATATTCCTGCGGTGTTGGTAAATTATTTACCAGTACATGAGCTACTGCATCGCCGAGGCCACCCAGCTTATTGTGCTCTTCAGCTGTAACCAAACAGCCGGTTTTGCGGGCAGATTCGATAATCGCCTTTTCATCTATGGGTTTAATGGTATGAATATTGATGATTTCAGCAGAAATACCTTTTTCTCTTAGGATAGCCTCAGCCTCTATCGCTTTCCATACCATATGACCTGTGGCAAATATGGTCACATCAGTGCCTTCAACGAGGTGTACGGCCTTGCCAATTTCAAATTTCTGGTCTGCAGGTGTAAAGATCGGTACTTTGGGACGACCAAAGCGAAGATAAACCGGTCCATGGTGGTCCGCAATAGCTATAGTAGCAGCTTTCGTCTGATTGAAATCGCATGGGTTTATCACAACCATTCCCGGCAACATCCGCATCATACCCAAGTCTTCTAGTATCTGATGAGTTGCACCATCTTCACCCAGTGTAAGTCCTGCATGCGAGGCGCAGATCTTCACATTTTTATGAGAATAAGCGATTGATTGTCTGATCTGGTCGTATACCCTTCCGGTAGAGAAGTTGGCAAAGGTACCGGTGTAAGGGATTTTTCCTCCGATAGTGAGCCCTGCGGCCACACCCATCATATTAGCCTCTGAGATTCCCATCTGGAAAAAACGATCTGGATATTCATCAGCGAAATCCGTCATTTTTAATGAACCGGCAAGGTCTGCCGTTAGTCCGACTACCTGATCATTATTTTTCGCTACTTCCATAAGTCCGGCGCCAAATCCGGAACGTGTATCCTGTGTTTCGGTGTAAGTAAATTTTAAGTCCATATTTTTTAATTCATTGTCAAAGGAATGGATAAAGTTTCTCCAGAAGTTATTTCAAATATTTTGATCATGGTGTATTTACTACCCATGGCGTTACTCGCCCTGTAAATGATCTTATATCTGCCGGGCTGCAGGGCAAAAGTAGAATTTTTTTTCGAGGCATCTATATCACGAATCCATGTTTGTGAATCATTTGGATGCAACTCATATAAAAAGGCAATTCCCCTTGCTGCAAAATGTAAATTTACGATCCCGGGTGAAGGAAGTTTAATGTTTTGTGTTTCATTTCCAATTATTTTCACCTTTTGCCTTCGTACGGGAAGGGTAAGGATCTCCACCTCATACTCCCCTGCAAGATACCTTTGTCTGCCTGAAATGCGATGTCTGTTGACCAATTGGCCGTCTTTGTAGATATTGGCTTCCACAGGGTATTCATAGTTTGATGCGTTGGCCATAGCAATGTCAAGGTCTCCTTGCGGTACAGGAATGCGGATTACATTATGCGAGCCTCCTTTCAGGGTTACATTTTGTAATCTGACGGGAGGTTTGGTATTCGCCTCCAGTGTGTAGGTGATCACCGGATCGACAACCACCGTATCAGGCCTGCCTTCGTTATCAAGAAAATGAATAAAGTCGAATTCAACTTTATCCGAGGCCTGATTGATGAAGCTTACATTTATATTGGTCTCTACAGGATTGTTTGCAGCATCTAATAGTTCAATGCTCACCGTAGCTGTATCAAGGGTTTCCTTTAATGCCTGTGATACCCGTTTACGTAACTTATTTTTGTCTTCAGCCTCCAGAAATTTACCCAGACAGTCAAATTCCTGCCTGAACCTTTCGTCCATACCCAGTCCGATGATAAAGGGTCTTAAAAACACTTGTTTTCGTTGCAGTTCGGCCGAGACGGCGCAAGGGTCGCCCCCACAACTTTCCAGTCCGTCCGTAATGATGATGATGATGTTTCTGGCATTTTCGTCCATGGGAAAATCACTGGCAGCCTGCATAAGCGAGTAGGCAAGGGGAGTAGTACCTTTTGGGTAAATGTATGGCAGTCGGTTAATTATCCTGTCGTGGTTTTTTTCTCCAAAACCAATTTCCAGCTGAGTGTCCTTGCAATCCTGTTTTTCCCGGGCTGATTGGTGTCCATAGACCCTCAGAGCAAGCTCTACATCAGGGTTCACACGCAATGAATCTACAAGGTCACCCAAAATCTCTTTGGCTGCCTCAATGCGGAGTCCCTGATCCCAGTTGGCGAGCATGCTGCCTGATCCATCCAGTAAGAAAAGAATACGGGTCTTTTCAGGAAGCTTTTGCTGTACTTCCTGCGCCATTGAAAAAGGGATGGACGCACAAAGCATCCAACCCGCAAGTATGGCAATTACTTTTTCAGACACCTAGTGAATAGGAAAATCTCCGATTGTTTCTTCCAGTTGAGCAAGTGCCTTGTCTTTTTGCTCGTCATTTGGAGCGACGCCGTGCCATTTATGAGTTCCAACCATGAAGTCGACAGGATAACCCATTTCCGTCTTCATAATGATCATGACTGGTTGTCCTTTTCCTGCATGAGCGTGTGCATCTTCAATGCATATTATCAGCTCCTCCATATTATTTCCATCACAGGAGAGCGTTTTCCAGCCAAAAGCCTCGTATTTTTTGCCGAGGTCAAGGTTATTCATTACATCTTTGGTGTCACCGTCGATCTGTCGGCCATTGTCATCAATGAAGGCGATGAGGTTGTCGGCTTTATGGTGCGCCGCTGCACTGGCAGCTTCCCAGATCTGGCCTTCCTGCTGCTCACCATCTCCCATCAAAACGTAAACAAATTTCGGGTCGTTATTTAGCTTTTTGGCCAGTGCTGCGCCAAGTGCCACGGAAAGGCCCTGCCCCAGGGATCCACTGGCAACGCGTATTCCGGGTAATCCTTCATGTGTGGTAGGGTGACCCTGTAATCTGGAATTCACCTTGCGGTGTGTTGCCAGCTCTTCGATTGGAAAATATCCGCTCCTCGCAAGTGTTGCATACCATACAGCTGAAATATGGCCATTTGAAAGGAAAAACAAATCTTCGTTTTTACCGTCCATGGTAAAGTTTTTGTCATGCTCCATAAAATGAAAATATAGAGCTACAAAAAGATCCGTACACCCTAAAGCACCACCTGGATGCCCGTTTCCAACATTGTGCACCATACGTACCACGTCTCTTCTAATCTGGCTTGCCAGCCTTTTCAATTTTTGAATATCAGCCATAGGTTCTATTTTTAATCTTCAAATAAACGATCTTCAATACTAAATATCTACTCCTTAACGTGAATTTTCGACTTTCAATAATTCTTTTACCAATTGCGGTACGCCGGAATATGCACGTTCCGCAATCACCTCTATTCCACTAATATATGATACATCTGCCGGTTCCGGGTCGACGTAATATATTTTTGCATCCTGACGTGCGTAATTTACAAGACTTGCAGCAGGGTACACTATCATAGATGTTCCAATGATCAGCACGACGTCTGCCTCAGCCACTTTTTCCGCTGCCGGGAGCATCATGGGTACCATTTCACCAAACCATACGATATACGGACGCAGCTGATGCCCTTTTTCACATAAATCACCTGGGAAAATATCACTATTTTCCAGCTCATAAATCAGTTCTTCATGCACAGAACTTCTTGCTTTCATGATTTCACCATGTAGATGCAATACGTTTTTGGAGCCGGCCCGCTCATGCAGGTCATCAATATTTTGTGTAATAATATCCACATGAAAGGATTTCTCTAATTCGGCTAATGCATAATGAGCCGCGTTTGGTTTTGCCTTTCTTATACCTTTCCGGCGCTGATTGTAGAAATCCAGCACCAGTTCCGGGTTGTTTTCCCACCCTTCTGGTGAGGCTACCTGTGTTACATCATGGCCTTCCCATAGCCCATCAGCACCCCTGAAAGTAGGAATGCCGCTGTCTGCACTTACACCTGCTCCTGTAAGTACGGCAATTTTTTTCATCCGTTGCTGTTTAGGTAAATCTCAAATATTGCATCAAATATTTCAGTAGCGCCAAAGAAAATACCTACTGCTGTAATGATTTCATGAGGCCGAGCATGTGTTAAAACATAAGGTAGGCCGCAAACATTTAGAAATGAATACGCTAGTGCTATCACTATACCTGTGCCTAATACAGGAATTCCGGGTATAAAAAGCAGTATTACAGCAGCCAGAAATACAGGGACACCATTTTTTAGTGATCGGATGATGCCCAGTTTTATCACAATAAAGCTAAAACCAACAGACGCTGCTGCTGCACTTACCAGGTACAGGGAAGACAGGAAGGAACTATCAACTTCCAGCTCAGCAGCCAGCACATGAGGTATATATTCACGCAGTAAGGCGTGACCCAGACCAATAAGTAAGCCGATCAGCATGATAGGCCCAAAATAGGTCGGACTTTTCATTTCCGATCGTTTAATGGCAGCAATTTCATTTTCTGAGACACGGTGAAAAATAAAACCTGTTCCCCCTACCAGAATACCCCCAATAAAAAAGGTGAGTCCTGCACCAAGGGTTCTAACGAGCTGAAGGATAACCGGTTCAAGGGCATAAGTGCCTTCAATGACAAAGATGATTGCAGCCATAGCAAGCGGAAGCTTTCGTTGTGGAGCAAACAGCTGTAGCAAGCTGTTGGCAGGGCTGTAAAAAATATTCATTGATATAAGCCAGAGTACGATCATTACCGGAAGTAATTTTTGGCCCACAATACCCGGTTCAAAGGAAATAATGGATGCCACGATCATAAACACTATTGCTGTAAGCGTAATCCCGGTATTGTAAACAATGAATTGCTTGCTTATCCTGCTTCCCATCCGATCTGCCACATAACCTGATAAAGGAGGGATAAAAACCAGTATAGATGCTTTTGCAAACATCAAAAATTTATCATAATTATTCAGCCCAAAGTCCTGTAGCAGGGCCGGCTGATATTCATGGTAGGCTATCCAGCTAATGGCCAGAGCTGCGTTTAATGCTGCCAGGCTATAGATTTCAGCCCATTTAAAGCGGGTTGACATCAAAATTGTCTGTAGTATGTTTTGATAGTGCCTATAATCTGTTCATAAAGTGGCCTTGTCATCTCCGTAAAAAGATCAGTCGGTGGAGGGCTTGGTAGCTCCTTAAGTTGGGTCAATTCAAGCTGTTCTTCTGACAGGGCGCGCTTATCACCATTGTATGATGCCCAGCGATTGACCCAGGTAAAGGTACCCGGAATTTTATCAGCTTTTAATACTTTGTTTGTCCTCGCATCGATGATTCTGAAATCCATCAGCCCGGATGAAACTAGTGACTTTTCATAGGTTGTTAGCTCTGCCTCCACGGTGGCATATACTTCACTGCCTCTTGTGGATTTAATTTTGACACTGTCACGGCTTACAGTCTGTTGCTTTTCCTTTATGATTACATTGCCAAGCGTGAAATCCTCAAATGAGATGGAAATAATATGGTCCGGGTAGTCCATCTGCATATTTCTCGCTTCCTCTGCTGAGAAAAACCGTACAAACTCATTTATCTGTGTACGGTGCAATTCTTCGTTTATCTGATTTTCAAAAAATGCATGTCGTATATCCAAAACCCGTGAAGGTGAAGGAATAGGGTCAACCACTACCTTCAAGGTAGCAAACTCTCTGGCTTCCATCATCAGCCCGTCGATGTCGGGGTTGAAAGGGTCAAATCGCTTGGCTACCTGAAAATGCAGATAAGCTTCTTTGGCTTTTTCCCTGTTGCCTTTCTGGTCCAGGGCATCATACCCAAGATCAATTCGTGCCTCAGATGCCTTGAGTTTGGCTGATTCCAGTTCATTATCGTAAATAACGGGCGATGGAACTACCTTCAGGCAGGCGGGGCAGGCTTCAATTTCCTGCGCGAGACGGTTTACCATCTGATAATCACCTATCACCTCTTCCCATTTCAGGGGATTCATTGAATTCAGGCTTGTATTGATATTACGTTTATGAATGGTTATCGCATAATTATAGGCATTCAATAAAACTTTGCGCGATTTTTCATGATCAGGCTTGGACCGGAGGCGGTTTACTGCCTGAAATACTGCCCTGTCATAATCGCCTCTTTCATAGGCTCTCTTACCAGATGAACACGAAAACATGGTGACAACACCCAGCATCAGGAAAATCAGGGAATAAATTTTACGGGTTTGAATCATACGGCCTTTTTACTCAATATTTTACGTTTGATATCTATTTCAAGCATGGTGTCCCTGGCGGCCTGGATGCGGTAACGTCTGGCACGAAATTCAAATCCTGCGGCACGAAGGGCATGTACATGTCTTTCTTTTTTTAGTCCGCGACTCCTGATCTGTGCTACCCATTGCCCCAGCTTTTTTGTTTTGCCGGTCTGTGGCACATCCCAGTGGCCGTGTTCTCGGTGAAAAGCCTTCAGCTTTTTCAGATTCCTCTCAAAATTATCATCTTCTACGTTCCAAATGAAGCCAATTTGATTTAATCTGTTAATTCTATCAACAGAAAGTCTCTCTTCTTCATACAGTCTTCTCATTTCATTTACCCATCGGCTTAGTTTGTAATACTCATTTTTTATTTGTGGTACATGAGTCGTGCCAAACTTTTTTTTGTAGGCCTTTAGCTCCCTGATTCTTTTCTCAAATGAGTTTTTCCCATCGGTTACCTTCCATACGAAATCAAGTCTGTCTAATAATTCGATCTTCTCAGGTGGTAATTTTTCAGCTTTATACAATCTTCGTTGATGTTTGATCCAGTAATTAAGAGACCTCAACCTCGACATCTCTTTTTCATCATCTGCTTCACTGATCATGCGCTGCTCAATGTGGGATGTGTTATGTATTGCATAAAAAATTTCTAATTCACGATACTTTTTCTGCCAGGAATCTTCTCTTGCAGTGGGTTTCATATGGGGGTAGGTTAAAAAATAAAAAATGTGTGTGGACAAATATAAAAAAGAGTACGGTTTACCAAAATAAAATAAGTGGAAAACCAAACACGAAATAAAAACCACTCAAGGAAAAATGGGTTTGTTTACAGCCGCAATTATTAATTTTGTTACATGAAGAATCTTCTGTTATACTTTCTGATAATATCAGGTCTGTTTTCTGCTATTACGGCTCAACCTAGTCAGCAAAAATCGGCCGGACAGATTTTCAATGAGATCAAACGTTTCAACACCCTGGGACGTGCTTTATATGTCGCAGCTCATCCCGATGATGAAAATACGCGGCTTATAGCTTACCTCTCCAAAGCAATGGGCATACAGGTGGGTTATCTGTCCCTGACACGAGGTGATGGTGGTCAGAATCTTATCGGGCCTGAGTTAAGGGAAGAGCTTGGACTTATACGGACGGAAGAGCTGCTGGCAGCACGATCCATCGACGGAGGGTACCAGTTTTTTAGCCGGGCAAATGATTTCGGATATTCAAAAAGTCCGGATGAGGCTTTTGCTACTTGGAATAAGAAAGAAGTGCTGTCGGATGCTGTATGGGTTTTCAGAAACTTTCGCCCTGACGTTATTATCACCCGTTTTTCGAAAACACCCGGCATCACTCATGGCCACCACACCGGATCAGCGATTATCGCGCATGAAGCTTTCGAGTTTGCAGCCGATCCAAACGCCTTTTCTGACCAGCTGGAATACACCACCACCTGGCAGCCTCATCAGATCTTCTGGAATACCTCTTCCTGGTTTTTTCGGAATAATGAATTTGATCCGGAGCGCTTTCTGGAAATAGATATTTCGGATTATCTCCCTGAATTGGGGCGCTCCGTAACAGAAATAGCCTCCGTTAGCCGTAGCCAGCACAAGAGCCAGGGCTTTGGTGCTACTACATACCGAAACCCCACACAGGAATATCTTGAATTCTGGGATGGTCAACCGGGTAATCTGTTCGAAGGCCTTGATATAACATGGAGGCGAATAGAAGGTGAATCGGGTGAAATATTATTTGAAATGGGACAAGAGCTTATTTCGACTTTCGACCTGAGTAGCCCTTCATCATCCGTTCCATTGCTGATCCGAATGCGTCAGGAAATTCTTCGTATAGAAGATGAACACTGGAAGCAAGAGAAACTAAAAGAGGTCGATAAGCTGATAAAGCAATGCCTGGGACTTTTTATAGATGCAACCACATCACAACATTCAGTATATCCGGGTGAAGATATACCTGTGAATTTTGAAATAACCAACAGATACAACCGTGGAATTTCAATTCAGCAAATACGCTTTCAAGGGGAAACCTATGAAGAGATGAATGGCGTTGCCGCGGGCGATACCTACTCAAAGGAACTAAATATCTCTATACCTCGAACTATTTCATACAGCACACCGTACTGGCTCAAAGAGGAAGGTACGGTAGGTCTGTATAGGGTAGAAAACCAGCAGGATATCGGTAAGGCCCGGTTGGAGCCCGGCTTAACCTTTCAGGTGGAGGTACAGGTAAATGGATCGTCATTGTATTATGATGTCCCACTACAATGGAAGGAGCGCGATCCTGTTCAAGGCGAACTTTATGGTCAGGTTGCAATATTGCCCAGGGTGAACATTGCACTGGAGGAGGAGCTGCTTATCTTCAACGGATCGGAAAGTAAAACCATAGCCGTAACCTTGGATGCCAAAACAGCCATCAACGGGCAGTTGTCCGTCAAGCTTCCCACCGGCTGGGAAGCCAGCGTGCCAGATCAAAAATTATCCCTCGTGCTTGACAGACCTGTAACGGTAGAGGTAAACATAACTTCCGGGGCTAAGTCTGCCGCTGGTAACTGCATTATAAGTTTTACTTCAGATGATGAGATTTTCAATTACAAAGTTACCACAATCGGCTACTCCCATATTCCGACAAACTCGATTGTTCGTGAGTCTTCCGTGAAATTAATTCCCCTTGACATCAGGCGAAATAAAACCCGTATTGGTTATGTCATGGGAGCAGGAGATGTAATACCTGAAAACCTGGAAATTCTGGGATACGAGGTCACATTAATTGACCCGTCTTTTACTGCTGACCAGCTTGATGATTTTGAGACCATCATTATCGGTATCCGTGCTTATAATACCCGTGAGGATCTTGCCGGATTTCAGGATGAATTATTTGACTACGTAAGCAGAGGAGGTACGCTGATCACGCAGTACAACAACAGTTACAACCTTGTTACAGAGGGGGTATCACCCATCCCGCTTACATTATCACGTCTGCGAGTGACAGATGAGGAGTCACCTGTAAAGATTTTACGAGACGATCATCCTGTTTTTGCCAAGCCAAACAAGATCTCCATGGATGATTTCGATGGCTGGGTGCAGGAGCGGGGCTTGTATTTTGCTTCTTCCTGGGGTGATGCTTTTGTTCCTTTACTCGCTTTTCAGGACCCGGGCGAGGATTTTCTGGAGGGATCACTGCTTGTAGCTGATTATGGTAAAGGCCATTTTATTTATACTTCCCTTTCCTTCTTCAGAGAGTTGCCGGCAGGTGTGCAAGGTGCATATCGTTTATTCGTAAATCTTATCGAATATTGATAAAATATAAATCAGGGTATTACATTCATTTACCCCCGAATTCTGGTCATTTGTAGAATTCTATTTAAAAATTGGTTAATGGTTCATAAATTTAGTAATTAGAATAATCATTTGCATTATTGACTAAGCTCAAAATACCGACATATCTGGCAAATTGCCTGTTGCTGATACTACTGCTCCGTGTTGATCATACTTTTTCACAGGAGATAGGCAGGCCTTTTGTTCAAAATTACAGCGATCGGGTATATGGTGCCAATCCACAAAACTGGGCGGTAATTACCGACGACAGGGGCTTCGTGTATGTGGGTAATTCTAATGGAGTACTGGAATATGACGGCGTAAACTGGCGGTTGATTCCTGTAAAAAACGGGCTGGAGGTCAGATCGTTGGCCAAGGATAGCCTGGGTACAATATATGTTGGTTCAAATGGAGAATTCGGGAAACTGGTAACCAACAGCAGGGGTATTATGATGTATGAATCCCTCAGCGATCGACACACTGACTATTTTGCAGAAAATAACATAAAATTTGATGATGTCTGGTCCACTTTCGGCCTTGATTCCGGAGTCATTTATTACACGGATGAGAGTTTGTTTCGAATTCAGGGAGATTCATTGAAATGGTGGGACAATAATTTTGTATTCAGTCACAGCTCATATGTAAATGGCACACTTTACATTCAAACTGAACTTTTTGGTTTGGTTTACCTGGATGAGACAGACAATCTTAGTCCTGTAATCGGCGGAGAAAACCTATTTGGGGTCAGTGTGCGCTTCATTTTACCATTTCGCGACCAACTGCTGATAGGTACGGAAAACAGCGGTATATACCTGTTGGAGCTCGAAACCGGCATGATGACGCCATGGAACGAAGAGACAAATGCCATGTTGAGCCAACAACAGCCCTATTCAGCCGCAGTAATCAATAAAAATAACGTTGTTATCGGCACATTTCAGGCTGGTATTCATTTGTTGGATGGACAGGGAAATATTATTCAGACTATCAATAAATCGAATGGTTTATCGGATAATGCCGTGACCAGTATGACATTGGATGAGGATAATGGGCTGTGGCTTGCCACTTTTAACGGTGTTTCAAGAGTGGAGGTAGCCTCAGACCTGACGGCCTGGAATGAAGCATATGGACTTACCGGTTCTGTGACCGATGTGATACGGTTTCAGGGTAAATTATATATTTCCACCTTTTCAGGTGTGTATTATCTTCAGAATAATCAGCCGGTACGTATCAGCGATCTGAACGAAACCACCTGGGATATGGAGGTCATAACAGGGCCTGCAGGAGCAGAACATCTGATCATTAGCTCTAACTCTGCTCTTTATGAGATCACTGACAACGAAATTTCTTTTTTTGCCAAGCCAAATGCTGTTGTTTACACCATCCTCGAAAGTAATACAATACCAGGACGGCTATATCTGGGAACAACAGATGGGCTTGAAGTACTGGATTGGCGAAATGGATCTGTGACCATAGATAATTTTTATGGCATAAATGGTAGTGTAAGAAACATTCTCGAGGCCTCCTCAAATGGCAATTTATGGATTTTTGCAGACAGCCTGTATCAGATTTTCAGTAACGATGACCCATCAGATTTTCTTACGTCAGAGTGGTTGATCTATGGCAAAAAACACGGTCTTCCGATCAGTAAAGAAATGGATATTGAGGAGGTGAATGGAGAAATACTCTTTTTCTCGGAACATGGTGTATTCACTTTTGACAATATGGCGGATACATTTCTGCTACATGAACCGACCAAAGATTGGGATATCCGCGCCACAATGGTAGAGCCCGAAAGGGATAAATCATCGCTTTGGCTGGTTAATTTATCTGACATCAGTGATTACATTTACAATATTCCAAGTGATTTTCGCTCACCTCCAGATAATGATGCATTCATCAGGTTACCTGATATGACCATTTATGCATTATTTCCTGAGCCAAACGGGATTACCTGGGTGGGGGGGAATGAAGGCCTTTTCAGACACGACAGTGCCGTTACAAGGAAATATGCTGAAGCCTTGCGTCTCTACATTCGCGAAATAAATGTGGGTACGGAGGATTCTATTGTCTATTATGGAGGTGGCAATCTTGATAATTACAAACGACTGAAAATTGACTTTAGAAATAACAGCATCAGCATTGCATATGCTTCACCAAGCTTCAACTCTGAAAATGAAAACCGATGTCAGGTCATCCTGGAAGGACGAGATAATGAGTGGTCAGCCTGGTCAGACATTACCACAAGGACGTACGACAATCTCTCAGAAGGGGAGTATACATTTAAGGTGAAGGCAAGAAATGTCTTTGGTCATGAAAGCGAAGAAGTAGCGTTCTCCTTTGTAGTCTTACCTCCCTGGTATCGATCTGTCTGGGCGTACGTTGGATATACACTTGGTCTCCTCATGATTGTGGTCGTCATCATCTGGTATAATGGCAAACGGCTGATACAGAAGAATATAGAACTGGAGAAACAGGTACGGGAAAGAACCAAGGAAATCCTGGATAAGAACCAACTGCTTGAGAGCCAGAAGCTCGAGATCTCCAAAAAAGCAGATGACCTGCGTGTGGCCAATCAAAGTATCCTCGAAAAAAGTGCTCAAATTGAAACTCAGAGAGATAAGATAGCGGAAAACTACGAGAAGCTGGAAAATGCAATGGTCCAGTTGCAGGAGCAGAAGGAACTGGTGGAACAAAAATCCATTAAGCTGGAAGAAGCCCAGTCCCAGCTTCGACAGGTTAACAGCAGGCTGGAGCAGCAGGTGGCAGAACGCACACAGGAGCTGAACGATGCCTATGTGCAGTTGCTCGAGAAGAACAAAGAACTGGACATGTTTATCTACAGAAGTGCACACGACCTTAAGGGACCTATAGCACGCTTCCTGGGTTTATGCTATGTGGGTAAAATGGAAATAGAGGAGCCTAAGGCACTTGAATACCTGGCACGCCTTGAGCTCACCGCGAATGAAATGAACAGCATGCTGGCCAGACTTATCAGAGCCCACGACATAAATCAGAAGCAGATTGAAGGCAATACCATTATATTAAAGGATCTGTTAAGTGAAATTATAGATGCTTACCAGCATAAAACAGACATTAATATTGTGATAGACCTTGAAGATGTTGAAAATGACTTAACGATACAGTCTGATAAGCTCCTTTTTTCTATCCTTACAGAAAACCTGATACAGAATTCCTTCAAGTACGCAGATCACGAAAAGAATCACAGGTTTATTAAAATCAGCACCGGTTCATCGGAAGGTCTTTTACAGCTGGAAATAATCGATAATGGGGTAGGGATTCCGGATGAGGTAGCGGATAATATATTCAATATGTTTTTCATTGGAAACGAGAAAAACGGAGGTCACGGATTAGGGTTATATGAAGCGCGTCTTGTACTCGAAAAGCTCGATGGTAAAATTTCATACAATAAAACGGAAGAAGGGTTTACCAGATTTGTAGTTCAGCTTCCAATAAGCATGACCCATCAGCCAGCAGAACCTGCCGTCCGGTAAACCCCTTTACTCAGGCTCTTTCCGGCCGCAACTCTCGTACAACCTTACCTGCCTGCCACATTTCTGATTCCTTTAGTTCTGCCAGTTCTTTTTCCAGCTTGACCCGATAATCTGGCTGACTGTTCGAGTCTATTGATCGTTGCGCCTCTTCGCCCTTTGCTACACTTTCGTACAGGTTTTCAAATACAGGCTTGACAGCATCTCTGAATTTTTTCCACCAGTCGAGTGCACCGCGTTGAGCGGTCGTGGAGCAGTTGGTATACATCCAGTCCATACCATTTTCAGCGATCAGGGGGTATAGGGACTGGGTGGCTTCTTCCACTGTTTCATTAAATGCTTCAGAAGGTGTATGTCCTTTTGCACGGAGCACCTCGTATTGAGCTGCAAAAAGCCCTTGTATAGCACCCATTAAACTTCCCCGCTCTCCGGTGAGATCACTGAAGACTTCGCGCTGAAAGGTGGTGCGAAACAGGTAGCCGGAACCTACACCGATACCGAGTGCTATTGCCTTTTCTGTAGCATTTCCGGTAGCGTCCTGATACACTGCAAAACTGGAATTAAGCCCCTGGCCAGCCAAAAACATTCTCCTCAGGCTGGTACCACTTCCTTTAGGAGCGATTAGGATTACGTCTACATCATCTGGTGGTATAATACCGGTCCTTTCCTTGTAGGTAATACCAAAACCATGCGAAAAATAGAGGGTTTTGCCTTTTGTAAGATGTTTCTTAATCGTTGGCCATACAGCAATCTGGGCTGCATCCGACAACAGATAGCAGAAAATGGACGCTTTTTCAAGTGCCTCTTCAATTTCAAATAAATCCTTGCCCGGAGTCCAGCCATCTTCAATAGCCTTATCCCAGGAACCGGAAGGTTTCCTTTGTCCTACAATAACATTTATTCCATTGTCTTTAAGGTTAAGAGACTGGCCGGGGCCCTGTACTCCATAACCTATTACCGCTACCGTTTCATCTTTTAGTATGTCACGGGCTTTGGTCAAAGGATATTCACTCCTCGTAACCACCTCTTCTTCCACGCCTCCAAAATTCAGTTTTGCCATAGTATTTGATTCATTAGATTTAAATTGATTTAAAAATGTGTTGGTCTGGATACAGCCACTCTGCCGCTGCGGGTAAATTCTGCAATGCCATAGGGATGGAATTTCTGCATCAGCTCATCGGTTTCTTCCTGTGTCCCTGTTTTTTCAATCACCAGAAACTCATGACCGGAATAGAGCACCAGCGCATCGTGTTCTCTGGCTATGGATTCAATCTGCTTCTGATTACCTGAAGCATGTATTTTATACAGGGCTATTTCTTTATATATCAGGTCTTTGTCCTCGTAATAAAAGGCTTTCAATATTTCTATCTGTTTCTCGAGTTGCTTCACCAGCTTGATCACCATGTCTTCAGTACATTTCAATACTATGGTGTATCTGTAAATGTCTTTTACCTCAGACTCTGAACTGGTGATACTGTCAATATTCAGTTTTCTGCGAGTAAAAATGATCGTAATGCGGTTAAGCATTCCGGTATAATTCTCTGAAAAAAGCGATATGGTGAATTTCTTTTCTTCCATTACTCAAGTCGTATATTGCTTACGGACTCGCCTGTTGGTATCATCGGAAACACATTTTCCTCCTTTTCCACAATAATTTCAAGCAGGTAGCTGCCGGTGGCCTTGATCATACGGTCCAGTGCTCCATCCAGTTCCTCCCGTGCCTCTACACGTTCACTTTCAATAGAAAAACCCTTTGCGATCGCAATAAAATCAGGGTTTACCATTTCGGTTGACGATATCCTGTTTTCAAAAAATAATTGCTGCCATTGTCTGACCATACCCAGGTAGCTGTTATTCAGGATGACAATTTTTACCGGGATATTATATTGAAAAATAGTACCCAACTCTTGTAAGGTCATCTGAAAACCACCATCACCAATAATAGCGATAACCTCACGCTCAAGGCCGGCACCAATTTTCGCACCCAATGCAGCAGGTAGGGCAAAACCCATTGTGCCGAGACCTCCGGAGCTCACCCAGCCATCCGTTGATTTATACTTGTAGTATCGGGCAGCGATCATCTGGTGCTGTCCGACATCTGTCGTAATTACAGCTTCACCATCCGTTTTATCGGAAATAAGACGCATTACTTCACCCATCTTAATTTTACCATTATCCGGATATAGCTCATCAGAGATCACTTTTTCAAACTCAATCTGATCACAAGCACGAAATTCTCCCAGCCAGGAGTCGTATCCTTTTTCTTTAATCAGTGGTGTGAGCCTTTGCAGTGCATATTTTGCATCAGAAATGATAGCCACATCACACGGTACATTTTTGTTGATTTCAGAAGGGTCAATTTCAATGTGAATTATTTTGGCCTGTTTGGCATATCGCTTCAGATCGCCTGTAACGCGATCATCGAATCGCATACCAACAGCAATGATGAGGTCAGCTTCGTTGGTTTTAACATTAGGACCGTAATTACCATGCATCCCCAGCATGCCTACAAACAGCGGGTGTGCCGATGGAAATGCCGATAAGCCGAGGAGGGTAGATGCAACCGGAATACCACTCTTTTCCACAAACTGACGAAACTGCTCCTGTGCTTTAGAAATCATGATGCCATGTCCTGCCAGGATAAGTGGTTTATGAGCAGCATTAATCAATTTTACGGCTTCATGGATGCTTTTGGGTGAGGGAGCCGGTACGGGGTCGTAGCTTCGGATTTCTTTGCAGGAAGTATAAGAAAAGTCCATTTTCTCGAACTGCGCGTTTTTGGTAATATCTATGACTACGGGTCCCGGCCTTCCGGACCGTGCAATGTAAAAGGCCTTGGCTATTATCTCTGGAATTTCATCTGCTGACGTGATCTGGTACGACCACTTGGTGATGGGCATGGTAATGCCGATAACATCGGTTTCCTGAAAGGCATCTGTGCCAAGCAGGTTACGTGCCACTTGTCCGGTGATGCACACGAGCGGAGTAGAATCGATCATTGCATCAGCTATACCGGTGACGAGGTTTGTGGCACCGGGGCCGGATGTAGCAAAGCAAACACCGACTTTATTGGTGACCCTGGCATACCCTTCGGCAGCGTGGGAGGCTCCCTGCTCGTGACGAACCAGAAAATGATGAAGCCGATCCGTATAATGGTAAAGTGCATCGTATATCGGCATGATGGCACCCCCCGGATATCCAAAAACGGTATCCACACCTTCTTCCAACAGGCTTAAAAGCACCGCCTCCGCTCCGCTAACCTTAGCGTGCGATACTGCTTTTGCCATCTTTTCGTTTTTTACTGCTACTTCCATGATCAAAAATTATCTGTTATACATCCTTCTGAGGCAGGGCCTACAGTCCTGGCGTATTTATACAAAATTCCACTCTTATACTTGTAGTCGGGCCTTACCCATTTCTTTTTCCTGTTCATCAGCTCTTCCTCTGTCAGGTCGACCATAATGCTATTATGACGGGCATCTATTTTTATGGTATCACCATCCTCCACCAGCGCAATAGGGCCACCATCAAATGCTTCGGGTGTGATATGGCCTACCACGAATCCATGGCTGCCACCGGAAAAGCGGCCGTCGGTAATCAATGCTACTGACTTACCCAAGCCTGCTCCCATGATGGCCGATGTGGGTTTGAGCATTTCAGGCATACCAGGTGCTCCTTTGGGACCGGAATAGCGAATTACAATGACCTCACCTTCCCTGACTTCACCTGCAGAAATACCTTCAATAGCAGCCTTTTCGTAGTCATAGACTCTTGCCGGTCCTTCGAAATAATCACCTTCCTTACCCGTGATCTTAGCTACTCCGCCATCAGGTGCGAGATTGCCTTTCAGCACCTGTATATGACCTTTAGATCGGATCGGCTGACTGAAGTCGTGGATAATCTGCTGCTTGCCGTCAAGTTCAGGCACATCGGCCAGATTTTCAGCTATCGTTTTACCGGTGATAGTAAGACATTCGCCATGCAAATACCCATTGTCAAGCGCAAATTTCATTACTGCTGGTATACCGCCGGCATTATGTAGATCTTCCATGAGAAAACGGCCACTGGGTTTGAGGTCAGCCAGCAGAGGGGTTTTATCTGATACCTTCTGGATATCGTTTAGCGTAAGGGGTACGTGGGCAGCTTTGGCCATGGCAAGCAGATGTATGACAGCATTGGTCGACCCGCCGAGCAGCATAATCATACGCAGGGCATTTTCAAACGATTTACGCGTTATGATCTTGTCAGGGGTAAGGTCATATTTCAGTGCATTTTTTATGGCAGCACCGGCATAAGTACATTCATCAAGTTTAGCTTTGCTATTCGCAGGATTTGATGCACTGTAAGGCAGGCTCATACCCATGGCCTCAATGGCCGTGGACATAGTGTTGGCGGTATACATTCCGCCGCAGGCACCAGCTCCCGGGCATGCATTTTGGATAATTCCTTTATAATCCTCCTCAGTGATCTGTCCTGCAATCTTTTTGCCGTAGGCCTCAAATGCTGAAATGATATTCAGATCTTCACCCTTCCATTTTCCGGGACTGATTGTTCCGCCATACACCAATATTGCGGGCCGGTTCAATCTTGAAATGGCAATCATTGCCCCGGGCATATTTTTATCACAACCCACTACGGTTATCAGACCATCATAATACTGAGCAGCAACTACAGCCTCGATACTGTCGGCTATGATGTCGCGTGAGGGCAGCGAATACCGCATACCATCTGTACCATTTGTGATGCCGTCGCTTACGCCTATGGTGTGAAAAATAAGTCCGATAAGTTTTTCGCCATCAACTCCCTGTTTGATCACATCGGCGAGCGCATTTAAATGCATATTACATGGATTGCCCTGAAAGCCGGTACTGGCAATACCTACCTGCGCCTTGCGGAGGTCATCTTCGGTTAAGCCAATCCCGTATAACATGGCCTGTGCCGCCGGCAACGACTCATCCTGGGTAATGGTTTTGCTATGTTTATTTATTGCTGTCAACCTAACAAATGTTTGTTTATGATCCTTAATACGCAAAAGGGGCCGTTTCCCATGGGAAACGGCCCCTTATCACGAATACCTTAATTTATAGCGAAAATTTATTTTACTTCGCTTTAGATTTCAAAGTACCGACCTATTTCCGTAAGGGTCAAGAAAAATCTTCATAAATGTTCAAAATCAGTTTATTCTACCGTTTTGATCAATGAAATAGATAGTAAATACTAAAAAATGAATAAAAAACCAACAGATCAAAAAACGATTAATTGGAGGAGGTGGTATATTCTACTTGTGCTCGCTCTGGTATTGCAGATCATAGTGTATTTCATCATTTCAAAAGCATTTACTTTATGAATCCTATCGATTGGATTGTCTTATTCGGCACCATAGGTTTAATTGTGGTATACGGGTACTACAAAACCAGAAAGCAGCAGAGTCTTGAAGACTATTTTCGAGGTGGCAACTCCTTTTCATGGTCTACTATCGGACTTTCAGTAATGGCTACTCAGGCCAGTGCCATAACATTTCTCTCCACACCCGGTCAGGCCTATGAGTCGGGTATGGGGTTTGTGCAATTTTATTTCGGCCTGCCACTTGCGATGATCGTTATTTCCATCTTCTTTATTCCGGTTTATTACCGTCTGAAAGTCTATACCGCCTACGAGTTTCTGGAAAATCGCTTCGATCGTAAAACACGCCTGCTGACTGCCGGATTGTTTCTCATACAGCGAGGTCTGGCAACAGGTATTACGATATATGCGCCTTCTATAATATTAAGCACCATACTGAGTTGGCCACTATTTATTACTAATCTCATTATTGGTTCCCTTGTCATTCTTTACACGGTATCCGGTGGCAGCAAGGCTGTAGGGCAAACACAGAAGCAACAGATGTTTGTCATATTTCTTGGTCTCTTTGTGGTTTTTGGAGTTCTCCTCTGGAAAATGCCGGAAGGTGTCGGCTTTATGGATACATTACAGGTAGCTGGGACGTTTGAGAAAATGAACATCATTGACTTTAAATTTGACCTGAATAACCGGTATAATGTATTTAGCGGCATTATTGGCGGTTTTTTTCTGATGCTCTCGTATTTCGGCACGGATCAGTCGCAGGTACAGCGATATCTGACGGGTAAAAATATGGCTGCCAGTCGTCTTGGATTAATGATGAATGGACTGATCAAAATACCGATGCAGTTTTTCATTCTGCTGATAGGTGTGATGGTCTTTGTATTTTACATTTTCAACACACCACCCATGTTTTTTAATAAGGCAGCAGCATCGCAGGTCATGGAGTCATCCTATGGCAATGAATGGCAGTCGCTGCAAGAGGAATATAAAGAAACACATGCCTTGAAGCAGGAGGAGGTAAATAAGCTCCTGCAGGATAATGGTAGCCCGGAAGTAGCTTTCAACTTATATCAGCAGGAATTGAATATCCGCAATGAGGCTAAAACAGTGATGCAAAAAGTGAATGCAAATCTTGAAACAGAGGATACTGATTATGTTTTTATCACGTTTGTGATGGAGCATCTGCCAGTAGGCATAGTGGGCCTGTTACTTGCCATGATTTTTTCAGGGGCGATGTCATCCACATCATCTGAATTGAATGCCCTCGCTTCGACCACCATGGTAGATTACGTGAAAATGTTTACCCGAAAAGAAATGGATGATGTGCGGATAAGTAAATGGATAACCTTTACCTGGGGTGTTATAGCAATACTGTTTGCAACGTTTGCCAATCTTTTTGACAATCTTATTGAAGCTATTAATATCCTCGGGTCGTTATTCTATGGCACTATACTGGGTGTATTTCTGGTAGCCTTTTTTATTCGGTTTGTTAAGGGTAATGCCGTATTTGTGGCTGCACTGATTTCGGAAGCAATCGTATTTTATCTGTTTTATTTTACCGATCTGGGGTATTTGCTATTCAACTTCGTGGGGTGTGGGCTAGTGATTGTTATTGCCATGGTCCTGCAATGGCTATGGCCTTCAGGGAAATAAAAAAATCCCGGTACTCAGTACCGGGATTAAAATTTCTGGTTACATTTTTTTCCATTTTGAAATGGAATTGGTGTTGAGTCGTACGTAGTCAGGATTACCTGCTTCTTCAGCCAGCTCCATCGACTTTTCTGCCACCTTAATGGCTTCTTTGTAGCGGCCAAGTGCTGCGAGAATGTTAGCACGCTGATGATGCATCCAGTAAACGTTCCGGCTGCCATAAGATTCCAAAGCCTTATCCACATAGCTTAATGCAGTTTCCAGGTTTTCACCCTGATCAAGGTAGTACATCGCTGCCTGATAATAATCGAAAGGATTTACCTCAGGGTTTAAAGTCGCCTCGATAGATGCTTCTACCTTTTCTTTATAAGGTACGGTAATATCAAAAGTGACTTCCGTATTTTCCCAGCCAATCAGCACGGTGACGCCATCATTTCTGAAGTTTGTGAAATCAATAGTGAACGACTCACGCGTATAATCTACTGTATTCGCCGGCACCGTAAACCGTACCGCATCCAGGTTTTCTTCATAGCTTGCTACACCTGACTGTTGTACATTTTTATTGAAAATAACGGTCCATTCGTCTTTTCCAGGTATAGAAAACAAAGCATACTGACCTGCAGGAACCTCAGTACCCTCAATGATTACATCATCGGAGAAAGTGAATTTCGTAGCCTGATTGGCACCAGTACGCCATAACTCACCATAAGGTACCAATCCGCCGAAGACAGATCTTTCCTTCATGCCGGGACGAGAATAGGATAGTTCTATTTTAGATAACCCTACATTTTGAGTTACAGCTATAGTAGGACTAGGCTGTGGTAAAGTGATCTGTGCCTGAGTAATTGTGATGCTTACGATCAGCACAAGGATTATAATTGTTTTTTTCATCTTTTTAAGATTAGTTTTCCGTTGCAAAACTAAAAATAAATCGTGCGCAGGCCGAAAATTAAGTCTGAATTTTATCGGAGAACGAATGTGGTAGCAGTTGCACGCGACCTGTTAGGAAAAGTAATTGTCACAAACTTCAACGGGCAGCTCACATCAGCTATTATCACGGAAACGGAAGCCTATTCCGGTCATCTTGACAAGGCGTGCCACGCCTACCTCAGCCGCCATACCGAAAGGACACGGATATTTTTTGAAGAGGGGGGCTATTCGTATGTCTATATGGTTTACGGCATTCATTTTATGTTTAACATCATCACCAATACCAAAGGAAATCCAGATGCCGTATTGATACGGTCTGCAGAGCCGTTGGAAGGCATAGATATCATGCAAAGCAGGAGGAAACTGACTAATCTGCGGCATTTACTGACTGGCCCCGGGAAATTCACCCAGGCAATGGGACTCACAAAAATGCATAACGGTATGGATTTATATGAATCAGATGAAGTATGGATGGAAGAATATAAAACGATCCCGGATGATGAAATTTTTACCTCTACAAGAATAGGGATAGATTATGCTGAAGAAGATGCCCTGCTGCCATGGCGCTTTTATATCACAGGTAGCGATTATATTTCAAAAAGGTAACAACTTATTCCGCACTGTATTATATTAGCCATTATGAAGAAGGTTATTTGTCCGGTAGATTTTTCAGAGACATCGATCAATGCACTGGAATTTGCTGTAAGATTCTGTGAAGCCCTGACTATGGAGTTGCACATGGTGCATATTACCCGTGAGGACGAAGAAGAGGCTACGATAAAGCTGGAGGCACTTAAGGATGAGATATCAAAAGAGACTTCACTGGAGATTCATCATAAGCTTATAACCGGCAAAGTGGCGAATGCAATCGTCAAATATGCCGATCAGGAAGATGTTAGTTACATCATCATGGGCACTTCTGGTGCCAGGGATGTAGAAGAGGCTTATATCGGTAGCAATACAGTTCAGGTATTGGAGCATTCGACCAAAAATGTCTACTGTATTCCCAGTAAAGCAAGGTTTCATGGTATTCGTCATATCGTCTATGCGACGAATCTGATCACAGAAGATATCCGGAAAATACAGCTGGTATGTGCTTTAGCATCTGAAATGAATGCTTTTGTGAAGGTAGTACATGTTCACCACAAGCTAAATGAAAAGAAATTTGAGAAATTCCGGGATGAACTTAAAGATGCGGTATACTATAGTCGTCTTACCGTAGAGTCATTCTATTATGATGGTGACGTCGAACACGGCATCGATACCTATATGAATGAGAAAGAGGCCGATCTGCTTGCGCTGTCCAGTTATCACAGAAAAGGGATTGAGCAGCTTTTTCATCGCTCGGTGACCAAACGACTCAGCTATATGATAGACTATCCCCTGATCGTCTACAAGATATAAAAAAAGCCATCCGCGTTACACGGATGGCTTTGTTGATTTTGTTATCAATTAAAGTAAGGGCTTATTTCCCTTTACATCTACGATCACTCTCAAAGTGCCTGTTACCGGAAGACCGCTTATCGAGCCGTCAACACTTGCGTTTACAACACCTGCCTCAAGCAATTCTGCTGCCACAGCCTCGAGATCAGCGAGGTCAATGGTCAGTGTAAACTCATTTGCGAAATCAGCCAATGGATCGTTATCAGCAAAAACCTCATCAAAAAATGTTGTGCTGCCATCCTGAGAGGTTACACTCAGGCTTAATGAACCTACCGCATCATTGGGTGCATCCAATTCGAGGATACGAACCTTCACGGATTTAATTTCCAGGTCATTCAGATCAGATAACTCCTCTACATCGCTGAGGTCAACCAATCCGGATTCAGAAACAGTATATGTGCCGGTGATATCTCCGGTGGAAATCTCAAAATCTTTTACGATCTGAGAACTTACGTCAACAGTCAGGTCTTCTTCTTCGCAGCTGATCGCCATACCAAAGAATAAAACACCAATTAAACTAAGATTAAATAGAACTCTTTTCATGTGTTTTTATTTGTTATTCTTGTACTGTAAATATTTAAAAATTTATATTTAAATTGAACTATATCTAGGTAAATTTAGATGAAAGTACGTTTTTTTTCTATATACCGTTACTTCACGAGGATAAATTTTATCCTGATGATTACATTGCTATGCGGTAAGCTAATGGCACAACCATTTTCTGTAATAAATATACAGCAAATTACTGAGACATCCGCAGACGAGTCCCACTTATCACTTGTGGGAGATACGTTATATTTTAACCGTAATCTAAAAGAAAACCCGGCTATTCACTACCTTGATACAGCCACCCAGATTACGTCATTCGAGGGTATAGTACTGCATAATCCACACAGGCTCACATTCTACAATGGTGAAGCATCCACTTTAAGACTTCCACCATTCAATAATTACTCAGGTGATTTTTCAGGGTATATTGATGAAAAGTTAGGTGTGATCCTGCTCAGTATCGAATCGCAGTACAGCTATGGTGTAAATGACATCTATGTCTGGCGTAGGGATGCTTCGGGTCGCTACAATGGGCCTGTGAACCTTGGCAGTCGCATCAACACACAATTGGATGAGTTTTCTCCGGTACTTTCGCCAGATGGAAGAATGCTGTTCTTTACCTCCAATGGCCATGGTGGTAAGGGTAGTTTTGATATTTTTATGTCACGTCGGCTAGATGATTCGTGGCGAAGCTGGACAGCCCCTCAGCCATTGCCCAATATTAATACAGAAGGCAGAGAGGCTTACCTCACCATGAGTTTTGAGGACCGCACAGGCTATTATACCTCTACGAAAAACAGTAACCAAATGGCTGATATCTATCGTTTCAATTTTCTGACCGACACAGTCGACGAATCGGTTACCAACGATGGGTTTATATATGTATTGGCTAACGAGCCGGGAACTGCAGAATACAAACCGGCGTATGAAACCAACTGGACATCTGTTGCTATTGGCGAAGAACCACTTTTGCTCGAAAATCTGATTGAAGGCGTTTCATATGATTTTCGGGTAAATAATGTAGGTTACATGTATCAGGAAACTAGTATATTGGCCCGTGCTGATACGTCAGTGGTTGACCTAACTTTTTCTTCACTGGAGAAAGGTGCGATTATTCAGCTTCCGGATATATTATTTGAACAAGGTAAAGCAGTCCTGCTGGAACAGTCATATGTAGCATTGCGCCAGCTGTTGATTACTTTGCAGCGCAATCAGGACCTGGAAATTGAATTGCGCGGTCATACTGACAGCAGAGGAAATGCAAGGTTGAACCTGGAACTTTCACGCGAAAGGGTGGAGGTGATTAAATCGTACCTGGTAGGTCAGGGCGTTGATGAAGACCGAATAACCGGTAAAGGCTTTGGCGGCAGAAAGCCCATTGCTGACAACTCATCAGAAGAAACAAGACGTCTAAACAGAAGAGTAGAAATAAGAATACGTTAAATGGAAATCACATCGTTTTTAAAACATCATTACAGGCATTTTAATGCAGCCACATTAATCGAAGCCGCCGAGGGTTACAAAAATCACGTCGAATCAGGAAAAAAAATGCTGATCAGCCTGGCAGGGGCCATGTCTACCGCTGAGCTGGGTATTTCACTGGCAGAAATGATCAGAAAAGATAAAGTGCACATCATCAGCTGTACCGGCGCCAACCTCGAAGAAGACCTGATGAACCTCGTGGCACACAGCCATTACCGGAGAATACCAAACTGGCGGGATCTCACACCCCAGCAGGAGTGGGATCTTCTGGAGAAAGGTCTCAACAGGGTTACCGATACCTGCATTCCTGAGGAGGAGGCATTCCGAAAACTACAGCGCCATATCTATGAATTGTGGAAAGAAGCAGAATCTAAAGGCGAGCGGTATTTTCCACATGAATATATGTATCAGCTGATCTTATCCGGCAGGCTGGAGAAGGAAGGCTATGAAATCGATCCAGCCAACAGCTGGATGATTGCAGCAGCAGAAAAAAATCTCCCGATGGTGGTGCCAGGCTGGGAAGACAGTACAATGGGCAATATTTTTGCCAGCTACTGCATTAAGGGTGAGCTAAACCCCTCCGTTGTAAAAGGGGGAATTGAGTATATGATGTTCCTGGCAGATTACTACACCCGTGAAGCCGGGACAGAAGGGATTGGTTTTTTTCAGATCGGTGGTGGTATCGCAGGGGATTTCCCGATTTGCGTTGTACCCATGCTATATCAGGATATGGAAAGGACAGAGACACCATTCTGGAATTTCTTTTGTCAGATCAGTGATTCTACTACCAGCTATGGATCATATTCAGGGGCAGTACCCAATGAAAAGATTACATGGGGAAAGCTGGACATTACAACACCAAAATATATTATAGAATCGGATGCTACCATTGTAGCACCATTGGTCTTTGCCATTGTGCTAGAAAAATAAAAAGGCTCCGAAAGGAGCCTTTTTTTATCCTAAATCCGTCACTCGGCGGATCTTTCGTGCAAGCTTGTTATCCTTGTATTCCGGATTAACCTCCCTTGCTTTTTCCATCGCAGATACATAATAGATGTATGCTTTTCTTTTTTCACCGGTTACCTTATAGTAGTCACCCATGAGTTCCAGATTATAAGGTGTTTCCTTGATTTCAAGGGATTGCTTCAACCAACTGAAGGCTTCATCAAGATTTTCTCCCCGGTCGATACACACTTCTGCTCCCATAGCATAGGCTGTGTAATCGTTACTGTCGGCCTTGGCTACTTTTTCCTGTGCTTTTTCTACATCACCACCTCCGGCGAATGACTGAACCGCTAAAAACATTACAGATGCAAATACTACCTTTTTCATGACTTTATTTATTTTGAGTTTATGACGATTAGTGATAGTCCAATCCTGTGCCAGAAAACAGAAAACGGCTTCTGATTGAAATTAGGCCGTTTTTTCTGTAAACAGACTCCTCTGACTGTTCATTTTCGTGCAGTTGACCGTACACTTTGTCCATATATGAAACCAGCCCGTTTATACCATGATCAGGGTATTTTATCGATTTTTATGACATCCTGAAGGATTAAAAGTTGGGAATTAACTACTTTGTGATGGATTCTAAATGTCACAGAAATGAAAAAAGCCATCCTTCTGATTATCGGAATTACCCTTTTATTTTTCGGGTGTTTTACTGACGAATTAGATAAAATAACAAATCTTAATAAAATAGTATGGTCACCACGTTTTTCAATTCCGCTGGTGGATGCGTCCATAACTTTTCAGCAGTTGATCGATCAGCTGGGAGAGCAGGATCCGGATTCGCCTGTGACATTGGACAGTGGCTCGAATAACGAAATACAGTTGGTATTTACGGAGTCATTAGAAGTGCCCA
>CAZEQJ010000019.1:0-15480 GCA_964514385.1 uncultured Cytophagales bacterium | reverse complement strand
GCCCAGTGCTAATGAAGCTTTTGACGGCGGCTTTGTGGAGCAGTCAGTGTCACAGTCTCTTGTAATTCCAGGACCGGCTACCTATAATGTTAGCGATACACTGTTTATTCCACCGCTGGAACTAAATGTCAATGCTCCCAATGGTGAGCGTATTGACAGTCTGGTGCTGGGAAGTGGTACCTTTTCAGTGGTTATGCAAAATAACTCAACTGCTGATCTGCGGCTGTTTATAGAATTCCCACAGCTTATTTCACCATCAGGTGAACCCTTTACCCGTGAATATGACCTGAACGGAAGCGCTTCTATCACTGATCCTACCGACCTGACAGGTTATTCCGTAAATCTGGTTGACATTGATGGTGAAGACACCACTTACAATTTTGTCTCATTTCGCGCCTATGTTCTGTTTCCCAATACTACATCAACGGTTGCCACTGCAGACCTGAATGTAGATGTGACTATTGCCGATATCAATTTTGAAGAAATATACGGCAGACTTGGCCAGCAACTGATCGAGTCGGGTACACAAGAACTTGACCTTGGCTTTTTTGAAAATATACCCCTTGATGATTTCGACTTTTTCCTGTCTGACCCCTTGTTTGAGCTCAATTTCCAAAACAGCTATGGTCTTCCGTTTGGCATTGACTTCAATTCACTGGAAGCGTATACAGCAGAAGATGATACTATCCGGCTTTCGGGATCAATAACAGAAAATACGCAAGTGGTAGATGGGGCATCGACTCCGGGAGGAACGGCCTCCAGTGATATCTTCATCAATAATCAGAATTCAAACATTGCTGATATTATATCTTCCCTTCCGACACGTATTGCATTTAACATTTCAGCATTGACCAATCCTGAAAATATCGCCGGAGACAACTTTATTTTGGGATCAAGCACATTGACGGCCGATCTCAGGGCGCAGCTAACGCTGGCAGGTCGCTTTAGGCTCAATTACACCTTACTGAATGAAGATTTTAACCTGGATATAGGCGACTCCATTCAGGTCGGTGAAGCGGCTCTGGTAATACGTACTATGAACTATTTTCCTGTTGATGTTCAGTTACAACTGAACTTCCTGGACAACAGCGGCAATCTTCTTTTTCAGCCAATACCTGATGGTCCGGAGGATTTCCTTCTACGGGCAGGATCGATCGATAATGATGGCTTTGTAGATCGTGAATCGGTTACGGAGAACGAACTTTTGGTCTTACTAACCCAGGAGCAACTGGATTTATTGTCTGAGGTGGCTCAGCTTGAAACTATTGTGTCCCTGCGAACAGCTGATTATGCCAATGACACCAATGTAGTATTCAGGACTACCGATAATCTCGACATCAGGGTAGGTGTCACCACAGAACTAGACGTTGAACTTGATATAACCCAGGATTGATCATGAAAAATATTTACCTCTTATTATTGTTTTTTATCTCAGTGGGCTGGGTGAAGGCACAAAATAATATGGTGTACTACCGGATGTACAAAAACGTACCCCAGGCCAATAACCTTAACCCTGCACTTTTGCCTGATTCCCGGGTTGTAATAGGCTTCCCTGGTATTTCGGGTTTTGGAATGGGTCTCGGCCTGCAAGGAATAGATTTGGATGGTTCTATACAGGAGACTTCCCCCGGCTCGGGCACCTATCAGCTCCAACCCGAAGACTTATTACGCGGCAACCAGGATTTCCGTGTAAATTTCAATATGGAATACATGCCCGTTTATGTAGGTGTAAGAACAAAAAACAGCTATTTCTCCTTTGATGTAATGATACATGGCAGGTTTGGCTATGTGCTGCCCAATGACCTGTTGCAATTTGGCCTTCAGGGTAACGATGGTCTGGAGAGTGTGGCATTGGAAGATCTTTCAGTAAGAAATACAGCCTATGCTTCAGCAGGTGTTGGGTATGGTCGCGAATTGACGGAAAAGCTGACAGTTGGCGCGAAAATTCGCTATTATCAGGGAATTGGAGATTTGTCGGTAACTGATATGTCGGGCCAGATCAACCTGTCAGATCAGTTGTTAGGTTTTTCAAACCTCTCAGGTACGGTGAGGGGCGCCGGCTTTGTAGGGGTAGCAGCAGAGGCTGAAAATGGTGAAATTGATTATGCTGATATAGCAAATGCGATATTGAGACAGAACAATGGACTGGGTATAACGCTGGGAGGAAGCTACCAGCTTACAGAAAAGCTAAACCTTAACGCCAGCATCGTCGATCTTGGCGCTGTATCATGGAATGGCGGTTTATTAAACTATCAGCTAAACACAGGTGAGGTAGAATTTTCAGGGGTGTCGGATATATTTGGTGCGATAAATGGTGATGTCGATTTTCTCGATTCCCTTACCACTGATGTGGCATTTGATACCCTTTCAGGTCAGCGGTACACCACGCCATTAAGTGCGCAGTTTTATGCCAATGCAGATTATGAATTCTTCAAAAATCACCACGTCGGGGGTATACTGCGAACGGAGTTTTATCAGGGTAACATATATCCGGCACTGTCAGGGTATTATCAGTTTACGTGGAAAACCTATGTCAACCTCATGGTAAATGCAGGATATATGAACGGCACCATTACCAATGTTGGAGTGGGTATGGGCCTTAATCTGGTAGGGTTCCAGTTTTACATGATGTCGGATAATATCCTTATTGCCAACAATCCACTCAATATTAATACCGTCGACCTCAGATTTGGTATAAACCTGCTGTTTGGCAATATCAACAAGGTAAAAAACAAGCAGGTGCTAGAATAAATGTAATGTATAAAATAAAGATAATCAGGTATTTAGGTAGTCGTTCTTAAATTTTTACATTTAATTAAATAGGAATTTCTCAGGTATTCCGTATCTTTGTTATATACCGAATACCGAAAATGCGGGCTATCTGGAAAGGACATATCAGATTTTCTTTGGTCACTATTCCCATCCGAATATACAGTGCTATTGATGCCGCAAGTTCTATCAGCTTCAATTTGCTGTCCAAAGAAGGTAAAAACCCAGTCAAATACGAAAAACGTGATAAAATAACAGGCGACGTACTAAAGGCCGATGATATCGTCAAAGGGTATCAGTATGCACCGGATCAGTATGTTATTATCGATGCTGAGGATTTTAAAAAGGTAAAACTAAAATCTACGAAAGTAATCGAAATCGAAGGGTTTGTGAAAAAGGAAGAGGTTCATCATACCCTGTTTGATACGCCCTACTTTGCCGGTCCTGATGGTGAGGTGGCACAGAAAACCTATAACCTGCTTCGTAAAACGCTTGAGCAGTCGGGCAAGGTAGGAGTGGGGAAGGTAGTACTGCGCGATCGTGAACATGTGGTTTTGTTAACACCTCATAAAGAAGGCATATTGCTTTATAAATTACGTCAGGAAGAGGAAGTGCGCGATATATCTGCCATGCCCGGTCTTGAAAACACCGAAGAGGTGGATAAGGAGCAAATGAAACGCGCAGACATGCTGGTCAACACCATGTCCAAAAAGTTTTCCGATATCGACACTACTGACAGGTATACGACAGCCTTACGGGAAATGATAGACGCTAAGATCAAAGGTGAAGAGGTTGTTACCGTAGGTGAAATGGATGAGCCTGTCGTTGATATTATGACAGCGCTAAAGGAGAGTATTGCCAGGGCAAAGGCTTCTCAAAAGCCGATGAAAAAGGCAGAAGGAAAATCAGAATCAAAATCCAGAAAAACCGGTTAATACTACATGGGCCGTGTAATAAAAATGGGCGACACACAGCAGCCTGAACGGTTTGATTTCCGTAAGGCTTCTCCAAAAAAATCTTCCAAAAGACAAAGAATGGAGGATATGGGCCAGCTGGATATATTCGGTGAAGCTCCGGGAGGAAAAGTGGTATCCCTTCATGGTCATTCAAACAATTCACCTTTTGATCAGGCTATAAATTATGAGGATACAGATCTGGCGCTTGCGGAGGAATGGTATTGGAAGGCGATAAAGCAGCACGATCATGTAGCCGATGCCTATTGTAATCTGGGCATTTTATATTCAAGAAAAGGAAATCAGGTAAAAGCAATTGATCACCTGACACAGGCACTAAAATACGACTCCAGGCATTTTGAGGCTCATTATAATCTGGGTAATGTTTATTCAGATCACGCCAATCTGCCGCTGGCTCAGATGCATTATGCGCTTGCTATTGAGATCATGCCTGACTTTTCAGGCACATACTACAACCTTGCCATTGTTCAGGCATTGCAACGGGACTTCAAAGGAGCTTTACTAAACCTCGGAAAATACCGGCAGCTTGCTGAAGAATGTGAAAAAGAAGACGCTAACGCACTTCTCGAAAATATTAAACGATATTTAACTCTGGAATAATGAAACCATCCGTAAATGATCTAGCCTTACGAGGACTTTTTGAAGAGTTCAAAAAGGAAGTCAACAGCAGTAATACTGCGGAGAAGCAATTAAGAGAGCTACTGGTAGCATTGATCAATGGTGTAATCACAGCTGAGGAAGCAAAACAGGAACTTGAGCATCTCGATACACCTCAAAAACTGGCAACACTTCGTAAGCCAATGCAAAAGGCAACTGGCCTTGCTAAAAAATCAATGAGAAAATCAGGATAGATACTGGTTAATCAGATCCATTTCTTTTGTCCAGTCTTTGTCCGAAAAAACAGCAATATCTTCCCGAAGTTTTTCAAGGAAACGTTTATGAGCCTCACTCTTTGGGTTAAATGGTTTATGATTTAGACGGGCTAAAATGGAATCTGTTTTTTCCAGGTACGCCCTGCCTGCATCATCAAATGCAGCCACTTTAAACTTTTCCCATATATACTGAATCGCCTGTTCATTTGGGTGAATGAGATCATCCTTATAAAAACGATAATCCCTCAGATCATCCATCATAATCTCGTAAGAGGGAAAATAATGGCAGTTTGCATTGATGCGAACCATCTCGTCGCAGGCCACACGTAATATCGACTTGCTTACCTGATTTTCAGGGATGCCATCTTTAATATGCCTTACCGGGGACACAGTGAGCAGAATTTTTAATTCAGGATTTACATGTTTTAAATAGTCAACTGATTTTTGGAGAGCTGTTACAACATCGTCCGCCGTGGACAGCTGCTTGTCAAACAGGGCTGCGGGTTGTTTCTGGCAATTGGCCACCAGTTGCGTTGACCCTCTGAATTTATAAATATAGGCTGTCCCGAGGGTGACGATCAGCCAATTCGCCTCTGATAGGGCAGAATTTAACTGATTCCTTCTGCCTGTAATTTTGTCCATTAATCCATTGATGTCCGTATCCCATATTTCACTATGCACATCCATATGAAAATAGGCATCGTCGTTTGTTACGATATGTCGTGGATCGATAGGGTGCTGGGTGAGATGCTTGCTTATCGGTATCGGATGAAACAGGATTCCAAGCGGATTGGTCAGGACATTAAATTTATATTGTGCCAGCAGGCTCCCGATATGGCTGGAAAAGCAGGAACCCATCAATACAATTTTGTCACTGATATTGATCGGATAAGAAAAGGGGGAGGGGCTTACTTCAGTTCTGAATTTCATATGTGAAAATAGAAGAAGAAATGATAATACTCCAAATTATGTTGGGCGCCACCTATTGAAATATAAAAATGTTGAGTGTGCCGACCGTCTATTCTACATATACCGAATCTAAAATTCTTTCTGGTCCGCTGCCGCTGAAATCTAACTCTCCATCAAAGACGAGATATTTCATGCCTGGTGTGGTATAGCTGTAAAAAATGGATGTATCTATTTCGATAATGGCTGTTGAGCAGATTTGGTCTGTATCCGGGAATTTAGTATACATACTGAAATAAGTGGTATCATTTGATTCCAGCGCTTCAAAACGAGCATATTGAGCACATCCACTGGACCCTAACACCGTGATAAAGATGGCAAAATCCCCATTCAGACTTGTGGTGTCAGGCGTTGTGGCCGATCTGACTACTGCACTTGTCTCTGTAAAATTTAGGTTGTCCTCTTCACATGAAATTGTAAGCAGGCCAAAAAAGAATAATGTCAGCAAGTATTTCATTTCTGTTTTTTCTCAAAGACACATCACCAAGGTTAGGGGTTGCTTATTTGCTTACCTGATCATTTTTTTTCAAATCTTCACCTTTATACCCTTCTTTAAATACAACAGGAATTGACTTAAGGCCAAGTTCGGTATTTACAGGTACCATACAGCTGAAATGAAGATGTTCCTCTGTTGATTGCCCTGTGTTACCGGATAATGAAATTGGCTGACCGCAAACCACCTGATCACCCACTTTCACGAGGCTACCACGGTGTACAAGGTGTGCATACTGAATGAAAATACCGGATTCCGGATCGAACAGAGTGACGAAATTGCCATAATTTCTCCATCGCTCTTCTGGTCCACCGTGTTTGTATTGATCGACAACACCTACAACAAAACCGCCGGCAGCAGCACAGATTGTGTCATAAGTCTTTAAATTAAAATCCAGGGCATATCTGGACCAGTCGTTGTTATGCGTAAAATCTGTATTATTTCCCTGAATGATCATATATGTTTTGCCATCCGGGAAGGGTAAAGATACCTGAGGTGGGCTAACATCGGCTGACGGGTCACCCAGCCGGGAAGCAAAATCTATTTTAAAAGATAGGGTGTCAATGCCAGGGATCGTCAACACGGTATCCGACATCGGAGGCAGAACCATCGGATTGAAGACTGAGATTTTGTGGTTTATAGAGGTGTCCTGTGAAAACATCCATACTCTTAACGGGCAATGGAGTGGATTTACGACCTCAATATGTAAAGCGTCAGATTCTATCTTATAATGCGTAGCATATGAATATTGGTTATAGGTTTGGCTGGGGTAAAACAACAGCTGACACCCTGGAAAAATCATTAGAGTTAAGGCGAAAGCAATCTTCAAATCCTCTGCTTATATAATCAATACACTTAAGTATTGGTAAAAATACAAAAGCCTTCAGTATTTCTGAAGGCTTTCTGATTATTGCAATATAATATCCGCTTTTACTCGGCTACTACAGAGAATTTCAATGTGCAGTTTACCTCTCTGTGAAGGTCAATCTCGGCCTCATATTCTCCGGTAGTTTTGACCTCACCATGTATGGCGATCTGTTTACGATCAACATCAAGACCTTTTTCCCTGATAGCCTCCGCCAGCTGTGTAGTCGTTACCGTACCAAATATCCTGTTGTTCTCACCCACTTTGGTTTTGAGCTCAATGGATACTTTTTCTATTTTCGATGCCAGTTCTTCTGCATCCTGCTTAAGCTTTTCAGCTTTGTGCTCCGCCTGACGTGCTATTTCAGCCATCATCTTTTTGTTAGACGCTGTTGCCAGAATAGCGTAACCCTGAGGAATCAGGAAGTTTCTTCCATAACCGCCTTTTACCTGTACGACATCATTTCGATATCCCAGGCCTTTCACATCTTTTTTTAAGATTATTTCCATGTTCATCAGCTTCCTATTTTAATGAATCAGCAGTATAGGGCAAAAGGGCAAGATGACGTGCTCTCTTTATTGCCTGCGTTACTTTTCCCTGGTATTTCTGGCTTGTACCCGTTATGCGGCGGGGCAATATTTTACCCTGATCGTTTACAAATTTTAACAGGAAGTTTTCATCCTTGTAATCGATATACTTTATGCCGTTCTTCTTAAAGCGACAATATTTTTTTCGCTGATCACCGCGATGGATGGGTTCATTGTAAAGTGTCATAATGCTTTTTCCTCCTCTTTTTCTTTTTTCTTAAATGCTCCGTTTCTTCTTCTTTCGTTGTAAGCTACCGCATGTTTGTCAAGGGTAACCGTCAGATAGCGCATCACCCGCTCATCACGGCGATATTCGAGATCCAGTTTTTTGATGGTTTCAGGAGTAGCATTAAACTCTATCAGGCAGTAAAAGCCGGTAGATTTATGCAAGATAGGGTAAGCAAGTTTGCGTAATCCCCAGTTCTCTACGTTGACAATCTCGGCTTTATGCTCCTTTAGTATGTCTACATACCTGTCAACAGCATCCTTCATCTGAGCCTCAGACAAAACGGGAGTTAAAATGAATACTGTTTCGTAATTTTTTAACATAATTAATTTTATTTTCGGGCTGCAAAAGTAATAAAAAATATGCATTAATCAATCCTAATCGCAAATATTCCGTTACCTTCGAATAACCTAATGCAGATTCCCGATGATGACACCACAGGATTTTCTAACCAAATATTTGAATAACGCCTCGCCAACCGGATTTGAAAGCAGCGGACAGCAGATCTGGCTGGATTATATCAGGCCATATATCGACACGTATTTTACTGATACTTACGGTACTGTAGTAGGGGTGGTGAACCCCGAAGCAAAGTATAAAGTGGTGATTGAAGCCCATGCCGATGAGATAAGCTGGTTTGTGAATTATATTACCTCAGAAGGATATATTTATGTCAGGAGAAATGGTGGCTCTGACCATCAGATTGCACCATCAAAAAGGGTGGATATCCATACGGATAAGGGTATAGTCAAAGGAGTATTCGGCTGGCCTGCCATTCACGTCCGTGACGAAAAAGATGAGCAGAAACCGTCTATGAAAAATATTTTCATCGACGTTGGCTGCCGGTCAAAGGAAGAAGTTGAGAAGCTGGGAATACACGTGGGATGTGTTGTTACCTTTGACGATCAGCTTATTACTTTAAATAATGACTGGCTGGTAGGCCGTGCATTGGATAATCGCATCGGTGGTTATATGATTGCGCAGGTGGCACGTAAGCTGAAGGAGCAGAGCCAGCAACTCCCATTCGGCTTATATATCGTAAACGCTGTTCAGGAAGAAGTTGGCTTACGGGGAGCGCAAATGATAGCACAAAAAATAAAGCCTGATCTTGCGCTGGTGACAGATGTATGTCACGATACTACTTCACCCATGTACAATAAGGTCGTGAGCGGAGAGCAAAAAGCAGGAGAAGGTCCTGTGCTCACATACGGACCTGCCGTGCATAACAACGTGATGCGCAAGGTGATCCAGGTGGCAGAGAAGCATCAAATTAAATTCCAGCGTGCAGCTGCCAGCCGTATGACGGGCACCGATACCGACGCTTTTGCTTACAGTAACGAAGGTGTGGCTTCACTGCTCATTTCGCTGCCGCTAAAATATATGCATACCACTGTCGAAATGGCGCATAAAGACGATATTGAAAATGTGATCGAATTGATGTATCACACCCTGCTTTCGGTAGAAGAGGGCGAAGACTTTAGATATATTACCTGATGAAGACAAAAAAACACATTGACATGCTGGGTCGTGAGGTAGAGATTCCTTTACAACCCCAACGTATTGTATCTCTTGTGCCTTCCCAGACGGAACTGCTTTTTGATCTGGGACTTGAAGACCAGATTGTAGGTGTCACCAAGTATTGTATACATCCTGCTGATAAGACTAAGCAAAAAGCAAAGGTTGGAGGAACCAAGAAGTTTCGGTTCAACAACATTGATCAGCTACAGCCCGACCTGATTATAGGTAATAAGGAAGAAAACTATCAGGAAGGAATAAGTAAACTGGAAGGCAGGTATCCGGTATGGATGTCGGATGTATCCAGTCTGGCCGATGCATATTCCATGATCAGTAACATTGGTGTTATTGTAGGTAAATCTGAAGAAGCCAATCAGATCATTACACACATCAATGAAAAATTCAAGGTTTTTAAAACCCCGGAAAAAAAGAGTTCGGCTTTATATTTCATATGGCGAAGCCCCTATATGGCTGTGGGAAATGATACCTTCATTCATCATATGATGGGGCGCTGTGGTTTTGAAAATGCACTTAAGAAGCCTCGCTATCCCGAATTACGGCCTGAAACTATCGAAATATTGAACCCTGAATATATTTTCCTGGCGTCAGAACCCTATCCTTTTAAGGAACGCAACATTCAGGAATTCAGGGACATCTGCCCCGATGCAAAAATTATTTTAGTAAACGGGGAATTGTTTTCATGGTATGGCAGCCGCTTGCAGTATGCTCCTGAATATTTCAGGAAACTTATGGAAGAGGCGAAGTCCATGTAAGAACATAAAGCCGCATAAAGCCAATCGTAAGGCCAATATGCAGTATCCGTAACGACCTTCTCCAGTAATGTCCTGTACGTCTACGTAATGCACGCCGTTCTGTCTGGTTTTGTGTCATCCGAAGGGCCTTGTGGCATATCATAAGAGTAGATTCAAGGTACGCGGCAGTCTTTTGTTTCGATTGCACCCTGGAGGCTGATTCATTATGGAGTCGCACTTTTGTAAGTGGCTCCGGATCATAATAAAATGGATGGTTTCGTGCAGCATATATCAGAAAATCCCAGTCTTCATAGATCAGCCGTTCGTCAAATCCACCTTTCTGCTTCAGGATTTCTGTACGGAACATGACCGATTGCGGAGGAAGAAAATATTTACCCAGAATGTGGTCGAATATCATACCTTCCGGCACCTTATCCTTCACCAGGAAGCGCGGGTTGTCATGGAAATGAAGCCCCTGACTTTTTCCGCTGCTGTCCATATATATTACGTCATGATATACGACACCAGCATCAGGATAATTTGAAAATAATGCTATCTGCCGGCTTACCCTGTCGGGCATCATCACATCATCCAATGAAAGATCGATTACATATTCCCCTTCGATAAAGGGAAGACATTGGTTAAAACTGGCACAGATACCCTTATTGACTGTTGATAAAAAAAGTTTTTTGACCCTACGCCCAGAAATAGCCTGTTCTATTTCATTCCGGCTGCCATCTGTGCTGCCATCATCTACAAGGATGACTTCAATATTTGGATAGCTTTGCAGAAAAATGGAGTCTATCGCATCACGGATATAAGGTTCCTGATTATAGCTCCTGCCCACAATGGTCACTAATGGCTTTTTCATAGCGTAATGGTATAAATATTTCGCTGACTTTCTTCACCACCCAGATGCGCTTTAAACGCACCCAGGGAAGCATTGAAGCTGCCCGTATCCGGATCATGACTGTGACCCAGATCTATGATATGCCCCGGGTACGATTCTACCATATGATGCATTAATATAGCCAGAGGGCTTTCTTTTTCATAACGGGAAAGGTGAGCATGCTGATATACATAAAGAATATGATCATTCAACCTGAAGCTGATGTTTGCTGCTGCCATTTCTTTGTTTTTCAAAATATAATGCACCATCAGTCGGTCTTGTGCATGTGCCTTTATGTTGAGCATTTGATCTAGTGTAAGCGAAAGCGTGTATCCTTTTTCCTGCCGTCGTGATCGGATGAAATCATATACAGATGCCATTTCATCCATGGAGGTGGAGCAGCAATATTGATATTCATCGATATGCCGGACGATGCGCTGCCTGTTGTATTTTGTAATGCACTCTGACCAGTCAGGAGCCGCATATATATGATGGTTGATCAACACCTGATAATCAACCGATGGCAAAGAGGATAATACGTCATGTAAAAGAAATCCATTGGGATAACCAGTAGGAAAATGTTTAACGACCAGTTGGTGTATCCCCTTATTTTTCAGATCATTTAAAATGAAACTAATAAATGTGTGTACGTTATTAGCGCCGGCATTAAGTTGAAATGAGCCGAAGGGTGCCTGAGGTAAACTGATTGCCTTATCATCATACCATACAACAGGAAAATACCCTTCCCAGGCTTTACCTTCCGTCCACAGGTACGTTAGGATATGCTGCTCCTGATCCCGGATGCTTTTCAGATGATCGGGGTGAGTAAAATACAATGCTTCTTCCAGGAAGAGGCGGGATACTATACCTTTGTGCACTGTATGCATAAGCGCGAAGATAGCTATTTGACAATAATAGAACCCGGGCAAAGTGAGTTTCGGGATTCAGGAAGCCGTTTTTTAGGTTATTGCTTTCAGGTAAACCATCCGGATGAGGCCAAAATGCAAATACAAAACCTGTGGCAGCAGCATAAAAAGGCCACTCATATTTGCTACGCCTATATCATTGGCGATATCGGTTATGCTGATGACAACGGTGAGCCACGGCATAGTGCTGGTGATCCCATACTTGGCCAGCTGAGAAGTTTTCAGGTTGATCATGTTTTGGTAGCAGTAGTTCGTTACTATGGAGGAGTAAAACTGGGTGTTTCAGGCCTTATCAATGCTTACCGGCAGGCTGCCGCCGATGCAATTTCAACGGCAGTAACGGGTGAGGTTATTGAAACTGAAGCTATTCGTGTGGCTTTTGATTATGCAGATACCGGCAGAGCCAGTAAGCTATTTCATCACCTGGATGCTGAAATCACAGAAAAGGTATTCGCGGAAAAATGCTATTTTACAATTGAAGTCAGAAAAAGCAAATATCCGGTTGTGATGTCTGTGTTCAGGGAAGCTGTTTTTATAAATGTATTGGGGTGAGTGTTTTTTGCAGGGTAAATAAATATTTTACTTGAATTATTCAATTATTTTTTTTTTTTTGAATTACAGCAATATTTAAGTAAACACCGGTGACACAATATGCTGTTAGTGGATGTCGAAAAACTATCAAAGAGTAGACAAATTTTAAACTAACATGTATGAAATCTTTAATAACATTAATTATTTCTTTAACTCTTACTTTAGCTTTTACATTTATTGTACCTCAAAATGTAGCAATCGCGGAGAGTTGTGGTGGGGGCTCTTGTAAACTTTATAGGTTAAGCGGTGAATTGAAATGTGAGTCATGCTGTCCTGTGGGCAAATCGCCATCTTGTGTTGATGTTGGTGGCTGCTCATGTACACTAGATTCCCAACCTGTAAAGGAAATTGAGGGCTTAGGATAATTCAGCGTACAAGGAGCTAAATTTATTTAGCTCCTGTTTTTAACCACTTGCAATATGAAAACCATATACACAATAATTTTATGCACACTCCTAATAGCCTGTCATAAAGATAAGGGAGAAAGCGAATTAAGAAGGATAAACATTGATTTGAGTCAATCGCAGCCTACGAAACTGTCATCCTTTGTTGATTCTGTTAATTTCGTGAAGCTACACCAACCGAATTTAGCTTTAGGAGAGGGGTTAATAAAAATAGAATCGGACATTATATTCTATTGGGACTTCACTCAGCATACTATTTCACTCTTCGATCTGTCAGGAAGACATATTTCCACGCTAAACAAAAGAGGAAATGGCCCCGATGAATACAATCTGATTTCTCAGTTTTTTATAGATACCCTGAATAATACATTAGAAATATGGGATTCTAATTCTAATAATATAATCGTTTACAGTTACCCTGATTTTAATGTTAAAAAAACGATTGTAAATAAGTTACAACTAACTTTTACATCTGGTATTAAGCTCGACACTATTACGTATCTTCTCTCAGCAAACCAGGCCAGGAATATAATTGATGGAAACTATACAAATGCTGATTATTTCTTATACAATTTAGGAAGTGAAAAAATTAATTATTTCTTTCACAGACTCTATAAAAATGAAACCTCACCAAATATCATTCGCTATTCTTTATTTCCATTTAAATTAATTAGTAATGAGCAATCTGAGATTTTTGCATCTGTAAATTACGATAATACGATTTATACCTTTGAAAATGGACGTTTTGAGCCATATGCTATTGTCAATTACATCAATGGTCGATATGTGGACAATGAAAAAATGCTAAAAATGAGTAAAGAGGAACATCTTGATTATTTTGTTAGATCAAGTGATTTTATCGACAGAGCCAGTTTTCCAAATATCGAAGTCAATAATAAAAAACTGCTTTTAATAAATTATATATACCGAACGGAATTACATGGTAAGCTGCATTACAGGCATTATCTCCAATTGAAAGATTCAGGTAAAGACTTTAATATCAGTAAAATAGAAAACGATATTACTGATTTCCCTGATGAAATAATTCTGGGAACTACCAATTTCCAAAATTACATTCATCTTCATCCTTATTATAAAAATAATTTATTATCAGTTACCCTTGACTCACTTGAGACTCCGGTTATTATTTTCATGAAGATAAAAGAAGAAAATTAATCTAAGTTATGGTGAGGGGTTTGTCAAAAAATGATAATCTCATGTGTTGATGTCTAAACCGTAAAGGGTCAAATATAGCCTCTATCCGAAAGAGTATTAAAAATTTGTAAAGGCAGCCAGGCATCCATTGCTGCATACCGCTTCTGGGCCGGACTGAGTTCACTTGCTGCCCAATTGCTGGTTTGCTGGTTTTTTGAAACATAGCACCCCAGGATCGAACCCGTAAGACTTCTGAGACCGCGGCGCTGAAGGCCGAGTTCACCGGCAATGGCTGCAAGGTCGACAAAGCGATTTCGTTCGGCCGGCATCAGCCTGTCGAAATACTTAAGATCATCGTGCAGCGCAAGACCGATCTTATCACATGCCGCCTGACGTATCAGCTGAAATATTCGGTCAGGCCGGTTAAACTTAAGCAACTGAATAAGGTAGACATCCTCTTCCTCTGCGAGCTGGATAATGGTGGCCGGTTTATGATCACCAGAACGAAAAACCGGAGGGTGTTCAAGGTCAAATCCAAGATATTCGTTTCGCCTCAGCAGCTCATCGATAAAATCAAGGTCGTCATCATGATCCAGCACATGGATTGAAAACGATATTTCACATGAAGGAAGCTCCTTTACTTCGTCTTTAGATTTTTCAATGATCATCCTTTTTCCTTCAGTTTCTTGATTTTGATGTTGAATATCGCAAAAAATATGCTCATAAACGGACTCAGCAGGTTAAAAAAACAATAGGGCAGATAGGTGATGGTAGAAACTCCCAGTACAGTGGAATGATATGCGCCGCAGGTATTCCAGGGCACAAGTACAGATGTTACGGTTCCCGAATCCTCCAGGCTTCTGCTCAGGTTTTCCGGAGCCAGGTTTCTGTCGCTGTAAGCCTTAGCAAACATTCTTCCGGGTACAACAATCGCCAGATATTGTTCAGAGGCTGTTAAATTGAAAAATACACAGGTGCCTACTGTCGATGCTACCAATGAAGCAGTTGATTTCACACCCTGCAGGATTAGGTCTGTGATTTTTTTCAGAAAACCGGCTCTTTCCATAACACCCCCAAATATCATGGCAGCCAAAATAAGCCAGATCGTACTCATCATCCCATACATGCCGCCGGAGCTCAGTAAGTCATTCACCATCGCATTTGATGTTTCGATTGATACCGCTCCAAACCAGGATTGCATTGACCCGATAAAAAAGTGGGTAAAGCCAGGAGCAACATCATAAAGTGGTTGGTAAAGTCTGCCATTAAATGCTGCCTGTTCACTAACCTCCCTCACCAGGTCAGGCTGGAAGATAAGCGAAAAAACTGTTCCCAGCACGGTGCCCGCAAATAGCGAAGGTATAGCGGGTACCTTACGCACGATCAGCACAACAACAATTACGGGGGCAATGAATAGCCATCCTGAAATATGGTATTTATCTGTAATGGCGTCAAGAATGGTGGCTGTGCTGGCCGACCCTTCCGGGTTTTGAAAA
>CAZEQJ010000018.1:23888-63349 GCA_964514385.1 uncultured Cytophagales bacterium | reverse complement strand
GACCGCCAATTGAAAATGGCTTTTACTACGATGTGGATTTTGGTGAACAGGAGTTTGATGCACAGCACCTGGAAAAGCTCGAAGCCAAAATGCTGGAACTGGCGCGTCAGAAAAATGAATATTCACGCACACCGGTTTCAAAAAAAGAGGCGCTGGAGTATTATACAGCCAAAGGCGATGAATATAAAATTGAACTTATAAATGATCTTGAAGACGGCACCATCACTTTTTATCGCCAGGGCGCATTCACTGACCTTTGCAGGGGGCCACATATTCCCAATACAGGCTTTATTAAGGCGGTAAAGATCATGAACATCGCCGGGGCCTATTGGCGTGGTGATGAGAAAAATAAACAGCTAACCCGTATATATGCCATTACCTTCCCAAAACAAAAGGAACTTAATGAGCATCTGGAACGCCTTGAGCTGGCCAGGCAGCGCGACCACCGCAAACTCGGTAAAGAGCTTGAACTGTTTACCTTTTCAGAAAAAGTAGGGCTGGGATTGCCATTATGGCTTCCTAAAGGTGCTGCTCTCCGTGGTCGTCTGGAAAATTTTCTTCAGAAAGCACAGGTAAGGGCGGGTTATGAACAGGTGGTGACACCACATATCGGGCAAAAAGAACTTTATGTTACCAGTGGTCACTACGAGAAATATGGAACAGACTCCTTTCAACCAATAAAGTCACCTAATCAGGATGAAGAGTTTCTGCTGAAACCGATGAATTGTCCACACCATATCGAAATATATAAGGCAAAGCCACGTAGCTACAAGGACTTGCCTGTTCGGTATGCTGAATTCGGAACGGTTTACCGTTTTGAACAAAGTGGTGAATTGCATGGCCTCACACGTGTGCGCGGATTCACACAAGATGATGCCCATATATTTTGTCGTCCTGACCAGCTTAAGGAAGAGTTTATGAAGGTGATTGACCTGGTGCTTTACGTATTTGGGTCACTTGGATTCCATGATTTTGTGGCTCAGGTTTCATTGCGAGATCCGGAAAACAAGGAAAAATACATTGGTAGCGATGACGTATGGGAGAAGGCGGAACAAGCCATACAGGAAGCAGCAGAAGAAAAAGGGCTAAAGACAAAAGTTGAGTTGGGTGAAGCCGCTTTCTATGGTCCAAAGCTTGATTTTATGGTCAAAGATGTCCTGGGGAGACCATGGCAGCTGGGCACTATACAGGTAGATTATAACTTGCCGGAAAGATTTAGTCTCGAGTATACAGGTGCAGATAATCAGAAGCATCAGCCGGTAATGATTCACCGCGCGCCATTTGGCTCTATGGAGCGTTTTATCGCTATACTGATCGAAAATACCGGTGGGGAGTTTCCCTTGTGGCTCTCACCAGAGCAAATAGCTGTACTTACCATATCTGAAAAGTATAACGAATACGCTGAAAAGGTATTTAAAGAACTCGAAGTGAACGACATACGGGGTTATCTGGATATCCGGGATGAGAAAATCGGCAGAAAGATCAGGGATGCAGAAGTGAAAAAAATCCCATACATGCTCATCATCGGGGAGAAGGAAACCGAGGAAAATAAGGTTTCTGTGAGAAAACACCGTGAGGGAGATCAGGGTAGTTTTGCGCTGGATGTATTTATGGAGAAATTTAAAAATGAGGCTCAGATATCATTTTAATCTTTCTGCTTTTTATTTACATCAAAAAATTAAGATATTTGCAGCCTTAAAATAAAATGAAAGGAGGGAGTAATCGCTAAACATTATAAACCAAGGGTTCGCCAGGAAGAACCTTACCGGGTAAATGAAAGAATCAGAGCCTACGAGATCAGGCTGGTTGGAGATAATGTAGAGACTGGTGTCTACGATACCAACAAAGCGTTGCAAATGGCCCGAGATCAGGGTCTTGATCTGGTAGAAATCTCACCTAAGGCAGATCCACCCGTTTGTAAAATCATCGATTACTCGAAGTTTAAGTACGAGCAGAAGAAAAAGCAGAAGGAAATAAAGGCCAAAGCTCAGAAAACCGTAATAAAGGAAATACGTTTTGGCCCCAACACTGATGATCATGACTTCAACTTCAAGTTGAAACATGCTGAGGGTTTTCTTCAGGACGGAGCAAAGGTTAAAGCCTATGTGCACTTTGCAGGTAGATCTATCGTGTACAAGGAACGTGGCGAGATACTGCTACTGAAATTTGCTCAGGCCCTGGAAGAACTGGGTAAAGTTGAGCAGCTTCCGAAGCTTGAAGGGAAACGAATGACATTGTTTATAGCACCGAAAGGGGCTACCAAGAAAAAATAAAAATATGCCTAAAGTAAAAGTAAAATCAGGAGCTAAAAAGAGATTTAAAATCTCAGGAACAGGTAAGATCATGCGTAAAAAAGCGTATAAGCGTCATATTCTTACCAAAAAGGAAACAACTCAGAAACGAAATCTGGGTTATTCAACTGAAGTGGATAAAACGGATCTTCCGAACGTCCGTAAAATGCTTCACATTTAAGGTTCAATGTTTCACCAGGCAAATGGTCTGATAAGATAAGCGCTAGGACCGCCATTTGCCAAAAAATCAAGTAAAATGCCAAGATCAGTAAATCATGCGGCCTCAAAAGCCCGAAGAAAAAAAGTTCTTAAACAGGCCAAAGGTTATTTCGGTCGCCGTAAAAATGTATGGACGGTAGCCAAAAATGCGGTTGAAAAAGCACAGCAGTATGCTTATCGCGACCGTCGTGTTAAAAAGAGAGAATTCCGTCAATTGTGGATTCAGCGTATCAATGCAGCTGCCCGTGAGCATGGCATGAGCTACTCACAGTTTATGGGTAAACTTTCCAAATCAGATATTCAGATGGATAGAAAAGTACTTGCCGATTTGGCAATGAATCATCCGGAGTCATTCAAAGCCATTGTCGATCAGCTGAAATAAATCTGATATCCCAAACATTATAAAGGCCGCCCACTTTCGTGGAGCGGCCTTTTTTTTGGGTAACTAAATATTACAGATTAGCCAGCTTAAAATTGATCGGTATAAACATCCTTACCCTTACTGGGTGTCCGCGCTGCTTACCGGGTTTCCACTTTGGCGCCATCTTTAAAACTCTTATGGCTTCCTCATCTGCGCCGTAGCCTATACCTCTTACAATCTCAAACTGTGTCAACGTACCATCCTTTTCCACCACAAACTGTACAAATACACGACCCTCAACATTATTGGCCTGTGCAAATGCCGGATATTTCAGGTTTTCACCTACAAACTTGTAAAACTCCTGGAAGCCACCAACGGGCATTGGTTGTTCCTCAACGATCATAAATATCTCTTCTGTAGTTTCTTCCTCTACTTCTTCAAACTCCATGTCGTTAGTTTCTATGGGAGCAATTACAGTTTCTTCCGTGATCTCTATATCCAGCTCTATTTCCAGTTCGTCCTCGATTTCCTCCACATTGGGCACTTCTACAACCTGTATGATTTGCTGTTTGGGAGGTGGTGGAGGTGGCTGTTGGGTTACGGGTATATCCAGCAGTTCTTCGATTTTTGCATTGTCGTCAGTAAGCTCTACCAGATCACCGCCACCGGTGTGCTTGTATTCAAAAACGCTCAGCACCAGTCCCATGGACACTACAAGCCCTATATTAAAAAATAGCGGCCTGTATTGGTCTAAGCTATATTTTGGGTTCTTTTTCGCTTCCATGATTATTAATATTTAGTTAACCTCTTTACTATTAGTAATTACGGAATATTAACAATACACGGTTATGACTGCTGATATTGGAATAAATGATCTATATCAGTAGTTATTTTTATGAATATGAAAAAGAATGCGTAAAATGTTTATGCGTGGAAGGTAAGCAAAGGAACCTTGGTTTTCATCACAATATTTTTAACTAAACGCCCTTTCACTGCTTTTTCAAACGATTCATGCTTCCTTGGCATCATAGCCAGCATATCAATGTCCTTGGCTTTAATGTATTCATTCAAACCTGCCTCGATATCGTCATTTTCGGAAATGCGATAGGAATGCTTAAGCGTTTCAAGAAAATACTCAAGTGTATTCTCTGTCAATTCCATATCATCTTCCTTCAATTGGGGGTTTTCGGGATTTTCTACATTAAGAATATGCACCTCGGCCTCATAGATACGCGCAAACTTAGGCAGCACATTAAGAATATGCGCAGGCGAAACCTTTTTATAGTCACTGGCAAAAAGTATTCGGTTGATATTTTCCAATGTGGCTGTTTTGGGAATGGTAAGCACCGGGATATCTGATTTTTCTATTATACTGAACACAAACCCTCCAACCGGCAGATTTTCTTTTTCACCTCCATATGTACCCAGGCATATCATGTCAGCTTCCAGTTTCCTGGCCTCTTCTAGTATACCTTCAATGATATCAGGGTGTCGCTCTACTACAAAGCGGTAATCCACATCACCCAACTCATGGAAATGTGTTGTCAGGAATGACTCTCCTTTGTTTTCATCAGCGCCGCCTTCAATAAATAAGATAAAAAGCCGTCCTTCAATTTTCTTCACCATGGAGATGGCATGGCTTAAAGCAAAAAGTGAAATGTCTGAAAAATCTATGGGTACCAGAATGTTTTTCATGGTTATGGTTTTGATGTTTATAGAATCCTAATTTGGTTTGAATATATTACCAACTCTGATAGTTTCAAAAAACTTACCCCACCATTTTCAATATGGCAGCAAATCTCTTTCAATGCGGATCATTTTCGATCAAAATAGGACAAAAAACGATCCTTGATGACCTCAGTTTTGATATCACCCAAGGTTCCAGAGTTGGCCTGATTGGAGCCAGCGGCAGTGGTAAATCAACTCTTTTATCCGCCATGGCCGGGTTGATAAACTATAGCGGTTTACTTGAATACAAGGGTACTGAGGTATCATCATCACATAAAAAGCTCATCCGTGGTATAACGGGAATTGAATATGTCCATCAGACCGGTGATCTTTTTCCTGACCTTCCGGTATATGACAATATCATTCACAAGATCAAAACCCGTCCACAGCATACTATTGACTCGTTGTATGATGAGGTGGCGGATATATTCAGGTTACACCCCTTTCGGGACGTAAATGTTAAAAATCTTTCAGGGGGAGAGCTGCAACGGGTGGCATTAGCAAAAGCACTTTTGGGTGATTTTGATGTACTTCTGCTGGACGAACCCTTTTCTTATCAGGATCACATTTACCGTACCCGCATGATGGATTATATATTAAAAAGGGTACTTGCTAATGATGCCACCATGGTGATGGCAGCGCATCACCCGGAGGTGATTAAAGCCATGACAGATGAGCTGATCGTGCTTCGGGATGGGAAAATGCATGAGAAGGGCAGGCTGGAGGAGCTTTATAATAACACTAGCTCAGCTTACACCTTTAATCTGCTGGGAGAAAGTGTTCCTGTGGAGCAAGGATTTATTCCGGCAGATTGTCTGCGTAGAGAGCCAGCGGAAAAGCATATTGAGGTGCTGGTAAGGAGAAGTGCCATGAGGTTATACCTACTCGAGTATAAGGGCTATGCCTTTACATGGCGATCAGTACCCGGATATAAAGGAGATACACTTATGCTGTATTATGATCCTCGTGACGTGAGGTCAGATCACAACGGCAAGTGAAAGCAGGTTCTTAGTGGCGGTAAGCCCTACATCCGAAAGGTAGCTGCTGTTAATTTTAAATTTTAGTTTGGAGCCATCCCTGAAAAATGAAATGCCAGCCCCTTTATTTGCCAGATCGTCTTCCGTAATCAGCACAGCTTGCGATGATTTGGCCAGTTCGATAGCTTTTTGAAGGTCTGCTGTGCTGCCTTCGCCAAGATAAATCATTTTATTACCAGCGCCTTCAGCAAGGCTGGTGATCTTTTTTACTTTAATTATAGCGGAGCCCACAGAACGGCCCTGAATATTGTTCACCATCTCCTGATATACTTTGTCGGCATTATACACGGCTATAGTTATTTCCTGACTACCACCCCAGTCGATATTTTTAGCAAAATTGTATAAATAAAGGGATTTGATTTTTTCCTCAGGCACCTGTGCATAACACACAAGGCAGGTGATGCATATGAGTAGGATAGTAAAATTCCTGTGTTGGTTCATACTATAATAATACAATAAAAACTCTACGTCGTTATATTATTTCGGTAAAACGACATAACCTATAGATGAATTATCACCGAGCAAGCTATTAACTATCCAATATCCACGAATATATAAAAAAATTGGATTGTACCACACTGATTTCGGTCATAACAAAAAAAGGTGACACAATCATTGTGCCACCTTTTTACAGTACTCATAGCATTACGAACATTCATTTGCGTGCAGTCGCTTTTTTCTGTTGTTCCTGATCTTTCTTGCTCATAAGTAGCAATTCAGATATTACAACCTCGGTGATATATTTCTTTTCACCACCCTTGGTTTCGTAGGAGCGGGTGATAAGTTTACCCGTAACACCTACTTCCTGACCTTTTCGGCAGTACTGCTCCGCAATACGGGCTATATTGCCCCATGCGATCACTCGGTGCCATTGTGTTTCTTCCGTGCGCTCGCCGTCTTTATTCTTTTTGTATTGCGTGGTGGCGATAGACATACGTGCCATCACGTTGTCATTGGTTAGCACTTTTACTTCCGGATCCATACCCAGACGACCGATCAATTGAACTTGATTTTTCATAACATTTTGAATTTTAGTGAAACATGATGCTGCAAAGGTGGGGGAGGGCGATTTTTCGACTCGGTTGTTTTACGTTTACTTACATTTACTTACATTTGTAAGCGTTTTTAAACGTTTAAAAATGGCTCTATGGCAACTACTGACCGATTATGCCCTGAGTGTAATGAGATTATACAAGGGCGGATTGACAAAGTTTTTTGTTCTGACTATTGCAGGAATACCTATCATAACCGAAAAAACCGACAGGCTTCGGCATTGATCAGAAGTATTACCCTCACCCTGAAACGCAATCGAAGGATACTGGCAGAACTGAATATCAGGGGGAAAACCAATGTGTCACGCGATAAGCTGATCGATAAGGGATTTGTATTCTCCTATTTTACCCATATTTATAAGACCAAATCAGGTAAGACGTACTACTTTAACTATGATCAGGGTTATATCACCCATGATGATGATATGGTAACACTGGTGGAACAGGAAGACTATGTGAGGTAATATAACGATATGTTCATATGAATTGAACATAACTTCTATTCTTTAACGATCATTATTGCGAACATGTGCATTGTTAAATAATACCTGATATGAAATCATTTTTTATCATTCTGTTTTTCCTGATGCTTTCCTCTATGTCTGCTCATGCTCAGCGTTGGTCCTATGAGGCGCCACCCACAGGGTTTGAATTTCGCAATCTTGGTGCCTTCCGAATGAGTGCATGGGTGGGCGAGTTTGCGGTACCACTAAACCCTGGTGAAGAGCATAAATATACATGGTATGCTGCTGCCCGTAATGGGGGTGTATGGAAAACCATTAACAATGGCACAACTTTTACCTGCATTTCCGATACGATGGGCACTTCTTCCATAGGCGATGTGGAAGTTGCACCTTCAGACCCCAATATCGTCTGGGTGGGTACCGGAGAAGATTTTAATGCCCGCTCCTCATATTATGGTAACGGCATCTGGAAATCGCTGGATGCCGGAAATACCTGGCAGCACATGGGGCTGGATGATTCGCACCATATTGCTGAGATCATTATTCATCCGACCAATCCGGATATACTATGGGTAGCTGTGATGGGCCACTTGTTTTCTGAAAACGAACAAAGAGGAGTATTTAAAACGACCGACGGCGGGGAAACGTGGGAAAAGGTATTGTATATCGACGAAGCCACCGGTATTATTGATATTGCCATCAGCTCCCAAAATCCGGATATTTTGTATGCTTCAGCATATGAAAAGTCCCGAACACCATGGACATTCGTTCCGGGGGGTGCTAAAAGCAGACTCTACAAGACAAATGATGGTGGGAAAAACTGGACGATGATAGAAGGAGGCGGATTTCCTGCCGGGGAGCTTGGCCGTATTGGTATTGATGTGCAGTATAATAATCCGGATGTTGTAGTAGCTGTTGTACAGAACCTGAATCCAAAACCCGGTACAACGGCGGACGGCCCTGTCATGGATGAAAATCTACGTGATATCTCCATGGATAACCTTATCGGTGGTGAGTGCTACAGAAGCTTTGACGGAGGAAAGACCTGGGCCAGGATCAATGACCCGGAAGAGGTAGATGTAAGCGGAAAAGCGGGCTACAGCTTCAATAAAATTGCCATTGACCCGGATGACCCGGATAAAATATTCATAATAGGTGCCGGAATGTACGTCACGCTCGATGGCGGAAAAACATGGCAGAACCGCCGCTCTGAAGACCGGCGTTTTACATCCAACTTTGGTGATAACAGAAGCCTTTGGATTGATCCGCGAGACGGCCGACATATGCTTCTGGGTTCCGATGGTGGTGTATACCAGACCTGGGATGCCGGGCGCACTACACTTCATTACTATCATATTCCCCTGGGTGAAGTATATATGGTAGAAGTAGATAACCATGAACCATACAATATTTATTTTGGACTACAGGATCATGAGTCATGGAAAGCACCGTCCAACAACTGGTCAGGACGGATAGGTGTCGAAGACGTGGTGATCACAGGGTATTCTGATGGTATGTATACACGCGTTGATCCGGAAGATAACAGATGGCTGTATCATACCAGCCAGTTTGGGTCTCACTATCGTGAAAATCAGGCTATCGGAGAGCGCGAACGGATTCAGCCACGGAACCCGGAAGGGGATGTATACCGATATACCTGGAACACACCTGTTATGATATCTCCCCATAACAGCACCGTTATTTATGCCGGTGCACAAAAACTGTTACGCTCGCCCGATCGGGGTGAAACATGGGAAGAAATATCACCGGACCTGACGAAAAACGACCCTGTGAAAATTGCAGGCACCGGCCACGTCATGTATTGCACCATTACTTCCATGGATGAGTCACCACTCACGCCAGGTCTCATATGGGTAGGCACTGATGATGGCAAGGTACATGTGACCCGGAATTCCGGTCTTGACTGGCAGGATGTAACCCAAAATGTCGAAAAGGCCGGCGTACCTCATGAGCGTTGGGTAGCACGCGTTATCGCCTCAAAACATGATGAGGCCACGGCTTATCTAGCCCACACTGGTTATAGAAATGATGACTTTGCCCCGTATATCTATAGTACCACCGATTATGGTAAAACCTGGGTGGATATATCGTCTAACTTACCTGATTACCCGATTAATGTGGTATTTGAAGATAAGCGCAATCCGGATTTACTTTTTGTCGGGAATGACCTCGGGGTATACTATACTTTGGATCGTGGGTCGTCATGGCAGCGCCTGAAAGCCAATCTCCCGCCCTCAGTTGTAAGGGATCTGCTGGTGCATCCCCGCGAGAATGACCTTGTACTCGGCACTTACGGACGAGCTGTATGGGTAGGAGATATATCCCCATTACAGCAATTTACTCCGGAAGTAAGAAAAAAGGAGTTTCACCTTTTCGATATTGATCCAAAGCCACAGCTCAACTATTCTCAGATGGCACGGTGGGGTAATTATGGTATGATGGGTAGCAATCATTTCAAAACACCAAACGAGCCCAACGGACTGGAAATCTGGTATTACTTTAAGCAAGAAGATGACGAAAAAGCCGGATTGCAGGTTTTTGATGCTGATGGCGAGCAGGTTTACGAACGAAGCATACCTGTGAAAAGTGGAATTCAAAAAGTATACTGGGATACCCGAAGTGCTGATCCCGGCACTTATACGATCAGCCTGACTTATAAGGGCAATAATATCACGAAGTCTGGCATTGTGGAAGACAGGTGGACATGGCCTGTACTTAACTATCGCGATTAATCTGCACTATGTGGCTAATGCATTATTATTATGTTACTACAGGGTAAAGCATTACATTTGCAGATCAAAAAACAGTAAGGTTACATGTTGTTGGAATTTGAAAAACCTATCGCTGAACTGGAAGCCAAACTGGCTGACATGAAGCAACTGGCCGACACCAACGAAATTGATGTGTCACAGGCGGTAAAGGCGCTGGAAGAAAAAATTATCAGGCTAAAGAAAGAAACGTACAGCAATCTCACCCGCTGGCAGCGTGTGCAACTGTCTCGTCATGCTGAAAGACCCTATACACTGGATTATATCTATGAAATAACTGACGACTTCATCGAATTGCATGGCGATCGCATGGTGGCGGATGATAAGGCCATGGTAGGAGGTCTTGGGCAGGTTGATGGCAAAACCTATATGTTTATAGGACACCAGAAGGGCCGCAATACCAAGCAGCGTCAAATGAGGAACTTTGGTATGGCAAATCCGGATGGCTACCGCAAAGCACTCCGCCTGATGAAGATTGCAGAAAAATTCAAAAAGCCTGTTGTCTGCTTTATCGATACTCCGGGTGCATTTCCAGGTCTTGAAGCAGAAGAAAGAGGGCAGGGTGAAGCTATTGCCAAAAACCTCAGGGAAATGTTTATGCTGGAAGTACCTGTAATATGCATCATTATTGGTGAAGGCGCTTCCGGAGGTGCACTTGGTATCGGCATTGGGGATAAAGTGGCTATGCTCGAAAATACATGGTATTCCGTGATTTCACCTGAGTCGTGCTCCTCCATCCTATGGAGAAGTTGGGATTTTAAGGAGCAGGCAGCAGAGGCACTGAAACTTACCGCATCCGACATGCAGTCCTACAAGCTGATCGATGATATTATCGAGGAACCTCTCGGCGGAGCACATACCGATCTGAAATCTATGGCTGGCATAGTGAAGGAATATATGATCAAGACCATCGCCGACCTTGAAAAAATCTCATCCGATAAAAGAATAGAAAGCAGGATTCAGAAATTTGCATCAATGGGAGCGTATAATGACTGATATTCAGGTCGATGATATCAAGATAATCCACACAGGTTTTTTTAAACTCGATGGTGGAGCCATGTTCGGTGTGGTGCCTAAGGCACTTTGGTCTCGCACCAATCCTCCCGACGACGCTAACCGGTGTACGTGGTCGATGCGATGTCTTCTTGTTGAAAAAGGTGACCGGAAAATATTGATCGACACCGGAATAGGAGATAAGCAATCGGATAAATTTTTCAGACATTATGATCTCCATGGTGATCTGGGAGTAGATCAGGCGCTGAACAAGCATGGATTATCATCAGATCAGATCACAGACGTTTTTATTACACACCTTCACTTTGATCATGTTGGTGGCGCAGTCAAAATGTCTGAAGATGGTAAACTGGTACCTGCGTTTCCTAATGCCACTTACTGGAGCCATAAAAAACACTGGGAGTGGGCGGCTAATCCAAACCCAAGAGAAAAAGCTTCATTCCTGAAAGAAAATTTCATTCCACTTGCTGAAGCCAATAAGGTTCGTTTCATCGATGAAGGTCACGATCTTCCCTTTGAAATACTGCTGGCCGATGGTCATACAGAAAAGCAGATGATGCCGTCTTTTATTTTTAAAGGCAGGCAGATTGTGTTTATGGCAGATTTGCTGCCTTCCGTGTCACATATTCCATTACCCTATGTGATGAGCTATGATGTAAGACCCCTGATCACCATGGCAGAGAAAACGGATTTTCTTAAAAAAGCGGTAGAAAGAAAACTGATCCTTTTCCTGGAGCACGATCCGTTAAATGAATGCTGTACCGTACAGAATACAGAAAAAGGAGTCAGGCTACATGAAGCAGGGACGCTTGAAGAGCTTTTAAATTAAAACAACAAGGGAATTACCCATTGTATCACCGCCGTCAGGATAATCAGGATCAGTACATTCAATACAACCCCAATGCGCATCATCTGATAAACTTTGATATGACCACTGGCATAGACAATAGCATTAGGTGGTGTGGACATCGGCAGCATAAAGGCACAGCTGCTGGCAATGGTCGCTGGAATACAGATCAGAAGAGGGTCTACGCCTAATCCTATCGCAATACCCCCGAGCACCGGAAGGAATACCGTAATCAAGGCTACATTACTCATCACCTCGGTCAGAAATAATACCACAGCGGATAATGAGAGGATGATCAGCCAGTTGCCGATGGACCCGATGCCTGCTGCCTGACCTGCAATGATGTCAATGATCCCTACCTTTTCCATCGCCTTGGCTAAAGTGAGCCCTCCACCGAAAAGAATCAGGATGCCCCAGGGAAGTCGATGCATATCCTGCCACAAAAGGATCGCTTCCCCTTTCCTGTCAGAGGGGATAAGAAATAATGTAACCGCACCAGCCATGGCAATGATGGTATCATGTAACAGTATTGAAGGGAACAGTTGCTGCAGAAACTGCCGGCTGATCCAGAGCACAGCAGTAACGGTAAATACCAGCAATACCTTTTTTTCATTAGCCGTCAGTTTTCCAAGCTTTTTAAGTTCCTGCTCTATCAGCTTACCCGAAGAAGCTACTTCGTGCAGCTGACTGGGGTAGAATACACGTGTCAGCAGGATATAAATGATCAGGAGAAACAGGATGCTCAGTGGTACACCCATTAGCATCCACTGCAAAAAGCCGATCTCCAAACCATATTCCTGTCGGATAAAGCCGGCAAATACCACATTGGGTGGTGTACCAATTAATGTAGCTATGCCTCCTACATTAGCGCTGAATGCAATGCCCAACATCAGGGATAAAGCAAATCTCCGCTCCTTGCGGGTAAATGTATGGTCCTCAAAAAGTAATTGTACCACCGATATTGCAATGGGCAGCATCATGACGGTAGTGGCGGTGTTGGAAATCCACATGCTTAGCAGATTGGTTGCCAGCATAAAGCCGAAAATGATACCGTTGGCACCCGTTCCTGTTTTGCTGATGATAAAAAGTGCAATACGCTTATGCAGATTCCATTTCTCCATGGCGATGGCAATAACGAAACCACCCATAAAAAGGTAAATGATGGGATTGCTGTACTGGCTTGTGGCCTCGTTCAGGGTGGTTACCTCCAGCAAGGGTAGCAATATCATCGGGAGGAGGGCTGTTACTGAAAGATCAACCGCCTCAGTTACCCACCAGGTGATCATCCAGAGCGCAACAGCAAAGACTTTATTTACCGCTGGGTCTGATGCCGGACTTATGATAAGCATAAGAATAAAAAAGACCGGCCCCAGCATCAGCCCTGTCCGCTTTAACATCATCAGTTTGGCTGGGCTGTTAGTTTATTGATGGCCTTTGTAAGCCCGGCGTCATTTATCATGCCACTGTGTCGCCATTTCACCTTGCCCTTCTGGAAAATTATAAACGTAGGAATACTTCGGATCTGATATTTATGCGCAGCCTGTGGGTTTTTATCCACGTTTACCTTAATGGTATGAATCTGGTCCCTCATTTTCCCTGATACCCGCTTTATCACCGGTTCCATTTGCTTACAGGGAGCACACCAGTCGGCATAAAAGTCGACCAGTACGGGTGTATCTCTGTTAATGATTTCCTTAAATGAAGCCATATTACCTTATTTCTGAATGTCTGATTTTCCCTCCTGTGGAAGCTACATATCCTGTGCTGGCCAATGTGACCAGTCCGATGATCATCACAATAAATAACCATCTGCGGTTTTTAAGCTGCTCCACAAAAAAATATGCCAGCGCAGCCAGTGCATTTACCATCACTATATAAATGGATGAGGCAGCAGCTTCACTGTGGTCATTGATGTATGGTGAAGCTGTATTGTCAATGGTGTTCACTACCTCAGCAGCACCTTCACCTGAAAGGTAAACAGGTAGGGTCGCAACACCTGAAGCTATAAACAGCGCCAGCCCTGTATGAATTACCGTTTCATTTTTTTTCCATAATCCCACTGCCAGTATTACCCATCCGGTAAATAAAAATGATAACGGAAAATGATTTAGAGCTAAATGTAGAGTTACCTGATCCATTGCAGGCTGCAAGATACTGCCTGTCTGGTGAAATTAAAATCAGAGAATGCCGATTTTTACACCCAGGCTGGCATTGGTAATATCCTGCAGGTGGGTCTGCGAGAATGCCATCGTACTTTCGCCATCAAAAAGGTGACGGCGAACGGAATACTCCATGTACAGTGTTATGAAACTGTCCTCACAGGTATTCAGGCGAATGGAAGCTCCACCGCCGTAATACACGGCATTCTGCTTGCTCCATCCCAGCAGAGGCTGCTGCATATCGGAAACGGCAATTGGCTCAAGGTAACCACCACGATACGACACATTGGTTGATACGTACCCTCCAATCAGATAAACATCCCATACAAACCATCGCGTTTTCGAAAACTGGTTAAGCGAAAGTTCACCACCTACAGACAGCTCCCTGTTTTCGACCGAACGCAGGCCTTTTATATCATTGAAGAAGATGCCGTATTTTACCGGTACCCTAAATACTCGGTTGCCGAAAGTAGCCCCGATGGCGCCACCATGTTTGAGGTATTGCAGACCATTAAGCTGGTCGAGGTCGCTTTGGATATTAAACGATTGCAATGAGTTTTCTGCCTGAATAGCAAAGTATGCTAGTTTATTTCTTTCAATAAGAGCGGCACGATCTTCCTCCTTAAGGTATTCCTGTGCAAAAAGTGTTGATACTGCCAGTGTTAACGCGATAAAAATTCCCCTCACCTTCATATTCCTTGTTGTTTTTTTTGTAAAGGTAGGAGGAGTCTCAGAAAAAAGAGGATCAGGATGAGTCCCGGGCTTTCATACGTAATGCATTCAGCTGGATTATGTTTACCAGAAAAAAAATTATCAATTTCTGATCAGGTATTGGTTTAGAAAATGCGCTAAAGACCCGAAAAAATGGAAATGGGGGACATTTTTTAGTATGTCCCCCGGATATCTTACATGGACGAGAAATTGGAGGCAACCTTAATATTTTTTGGTCCTTCTGACCAGTCGTAGAACCCTACGCCCGATTTTGCACCCAAATGCCCGGCCTGTACCATGTTTTTGAGTAGCGGGCATGGAGCATATTTAGGGTTTCCAAAGCCTTCATGCAATACATTGAGTATTGAAAGGCAGGTGTCGAGTCCGATGAAATCAGCCAGATGCAGGGGCCCCATCGGATGTGCCATTCCAAGCTTCATCACCGTATCAATCTCTTCCACACCGGCAACTCCTTCAAAAAGTGAGTAAATGGCTTCATTGATCATCGGCATCAGGATACGGTTGGCAATAAAACCGGGGTAATCATTCACCACCACCGGCACCTTGCCAATAGCCCTGGATAATGATACAATGGTCTCATTTACTTCCGGCGCGGTGGCATAACCATTGATGACCTCTATCAGCTTCATTACCGGTACGGGATTCATGAAGTGCATACCAATCACTTTTTCCGGTCTACGGGTGGCACTTGCAATTTTAGTGATGGAAATGGAGGAGGTATTGGTAGCCAGGATAGCATCATTTGGAGCATGCTCATCCAGCGTTTTGAAGATTTTGAGTTTTAACTCCATGTTTTCTGTAGCCGCTTCAACCACAAGGTCGGCCTGGCTTACTGCCTGTGCAGTATCGGTAGCGGTAGTCAGCTGCTTCAGCGTATTTACCTTATCCGCGTCACTGATCAGCTCTTTATTAACCTGGCGATCGAGATTTTTTTCAATGGTGGTAAGTGCATTGTCCAGTCGTGTTTGATCTATATCTACCAACGTCACCATATGTCCGTTTTGTGCAAATACATGGGCAATGCCATTACCCATCTGCCCGGCGCCGATCACTGCGATATTCATTCTTTCCATTTTCTGATATTTATAAGATATGCTTTTTCATTACTATGCGTAGGCTGCCCATGGGTACGGAACAACCACTCCATTGCCTGCAAATATGTGACATTTTGGTGGATTTTCTGAAGCTGATGTACCAGCTGCAGTACCCGTAGCCCGTCAACACCTCTCAGAAAATACCTGTAAAAAGAGGCAAATGTTTTGGTGTTGTGCAATGCTGCCTGATGATGTTTTATAATATCGTCTGCACATAGTATTTCTTTCACCTGATCATCAGCTTTTAGAAAAGCTGGAAATTCCGGATAGGCACGATGTATTTCTGAAAAAAAATTACGTAGTGCTTCAAATACCGCCGGGTTGTAGGTGCCATGATCAGAGGACTGCATTTCCTGCATAGCCCTGCCTGTACCAAAGGGCACCCGGTCCGACAAACGGTCAGACGGGAAAACTGAGGTAGTATCACAATGAGAAAATTTACCCCTGCTGATCACTTTCTGAAGAAAATAGAAATCCTCAGCGGCCTTGCGTCGATTCATCCCGCCCGTCAATGCGTATATGTCAGACCGTACTGCCATGCAGCTTCCCAAAGTCTGGTAGGCAAGCGGAAAACCAGTCCATCGTAAGGCGTGCATGTAATAGCGGAGATGCATCTCATACCGGATGATTTCTGCAGGATGGTACTGCTCCTGATGTTCATAGCGGATCGAGCATCCCTCTGTATCCTGACTGAAATGTTGCAGCAACGCATTCAAATAGTGTTTATCTACAACACAGTCGGCATCGAGGCAGGCAATGATCCCGCTTTTTCCGGCATGAGTAAACCTGCGTAACGCCTCGTCCATGATCACCTTGCGTGCCATGCCAACGCCAGCGTGCTTTTGTGGCGTTTCAAAACTGGCCTGATAAAAGGACAACGGACCTCTGTAAGTTTTGATCAGTTGTTGCAGTACCTCCCGGGATATTTTGTTTTGCCTGATTACCCCATCCTTGGCTTTTTCACCGGCGTTGATACCAAAGATCACTTCGACGGGACATGAAGGCTCTTCACAAGCTGCAAGTGAATGAAAAACACCCGAAACATCCGGTTCGTTATGCACGGGAATGGTAATGATGAGGGCAAGATCATCCGGAGGTGGCTCGTATATCAGCGGACCGTAGCCGGCACTGTAGCGCTCGAAATAAAGCCTGCTCATCAGGGTGCCAACCGCTCAAAGCGCCAGTTGTCATTTTCCTTTTTGTAAAGGATGCGGTCGTGGAGCCGACCGGAACGACCCTGCCAGAATTCAATTTCCACAGGCATAACGCGATAGCCACCCCAGTGAGCCGGCCTGGGCACTTCTTTGTTTTCGTATTGCTTTTCGATTTCCTTTAATCGATTTAGCAGAAAATCACGGCCCGGGATAGCCTCGCTCTGTGGAGATACCCAGGCACCGATCTGGCTGGGACGCGGACGGCTGGCAAAATACTCCTGAGATTCAGATTCAGGCAACTTCTCACATATGCCGATGATCCGGACCTGCTTCTCCAGGGCATGCCATAGGAAATTGAGGCTTACTTTTGGGTTGGCCTCAATTTCAGCTGCTTTATCACTGTTGTAGTTTGTATAAAAACTAAAGCCTTTATCGCTAAGGTCTTTGAGCAGGACAATGCGACTGGTAGGGAAGCCATCGCTGCGTAAGGTCGACAATGTCATGGCATTAGGCTCTTCAGAGGTCAATGTCAGTGCCTCCTTAAACCATCGCCGGAACTGATCCAGCGGGTTGGCTGCCAGTTCGTTTTCGTTGAGTTCTCCTTTAGTGTAATCTTTTCTCAGGTCTTTGATTTTCATGAGCTCTGGTTTGTAAGTGTTGAAATTTAATATAAATCGCCTTTTATTTTGAAACGAATATCATACATTAATGTCATGGTTGAAGTAGAAAAATCAGATTTACGGGCCGAAAGCCCAAAAGAATGGATTAATGCGGTGATGGAAGACTTTCCTGCCTTCCTTCAGGATCACGCCAACTGTGAGCGTAAAGCCTCCTCTATGGCGATGAGCTTTGTTGCCAAATATCCCGACCGCACAGAAATAATACCCGAACTACTGGATACTGCCATCGAAGAGCTGGCACACTTCAAACAGGTGTATCAGCTTATGGAACAGATGAATATCCCGCTACCGCATGAGATCGGTCAGGATCACTATGTCAAGCAACTGCTTGACGCCTGCCGCAGCGGGAGGGATGAGCGATTCCTGGACCGGCTTTGTATTGCCTCCATCGTCGAGTACCGCGGCGCTGAAAGGTTCAGGATGGTTTACGAAGCTTTACCCGAAGGGAAGCTAAAAACATTTTACAAAAACCTCTATCATTCTGAGGCAAGGCATGGTGAGGTATTTGTAGATATGGCCAAACATTATTTTAATAAGCAGGCAATACACGAGCGGCTGAATTTTTTGTACGACACAGAGGCTCGTGTATTGCTGAGTTTACCAATTAAACCTGCACTTCATTAATGGATTTTTTTAACAAAGAACAAAATTACCAACCCTCCAGGGGCAGCCTGCTGCTGTCGGAACCTCTGCTTGCCGATCCAAACTTCGAGCGGACGGTCGTACTATTATGTGAAAACACCAATGATGGCGCTTTTGGATTTGTGCTCAACAAAAAATCAGAGATGACCGTGGCAGATGTGATGCAGGATATAGAGATGGAAATACCGCTATTTATCGGTGGTCCTGTAGAGCAGGATACTCTCCATTTTATCCATCGCGTACCCGATCAGGTCAGTGGTAGTATTGAGATAAGACCCGGGATATATTGGGGCGGCGACTTCGAAGATGTGCTGCAGGCCATCACGCTGGGTTTGTTTAATGCCGATGACTACCGGTTTTTTCTTGGCTACTCCGGATGGGGATATGAGCAGCTAATCATGGAATTGAAAGAAAATTCGTGGATTGTCCGGGAAGAGTATGATGTAAACCATATTTTTCATCAGGACCCCACGAGGCTATGGAAGAAATCACTCAGCGAAATGGGGGAACGCTACAAGATGTTTACGAATTATCCCATAGACCCTAGACTGAATTGATTTTATTGTATTTTTGTAAACGTATCGCAAGCATTGACAGGATATGATGACCGAAGAGAATAAGAATTTACCAGAAGAAAACGGTGAAAATCCTGTACCCAATCCATCAGAACAACAGGATGGAGCACCTTTAGCATCCGGAAAAGAGGAGGAGGGTACTGAAAATCAGGATGAAGCACCCGTAGTACAGGATCAGGAAGCCGGATCACCTGATGACCCGACAGAAATGCAGGAAGCAGAAAAACCGGAGCAGGAACAGGTAGCACCTGAGAGTACTCCCGAAACAAATGCTGCGGAAGTACCACAGCATGGGGATGCAGAGGAGACCACTGTACCTTCAGCGTCACCGGAATCTGAAACGCATGAATCTGAACCAGATGAAAGCCATGCAGAGCACAAGGATGATGATAGTGCAGAGCATGACGACGATCACGAGGATGAAGACCTTGACTTCTCTCACTATACCCTTCCGCAGCTGATCAAGGCCTTCGAAACGGCAAAACAGGAGCAGAGCATTCCGAAGATTTCAAAAGTTATAGAAGCAGCCACACCGGTGCTCGAGGAAATAAGCGCACAAGCGCGTAAGGAAGCACTTGATGCATTTGTAGAGGAAGGTGGCGATGTGGCTGACTTCGACTTCCGAAAGGATGAGGATCTGGAAAATGCAGAAGCATTGCTCAGCATATTGCGTGACCTGCGCACGAAGTTCTACATGGAGCAGACCAAGCTTCGGGAAAAAAATTATCAGGCCAAGCAGGAGTTACTGGAACAGCTGCGTGAGCTGATAGACGGCGACGAGACCACCGCTTCCATGAAGGCACTGAAAGAACTGCAGGAGCAATGGAAAATGATCGGTCCTGTGCCAACTCAGCATAATAAAACATTGTGGGCTAATTATAATGCCCTGCTGGACCGGTATTATGATAACCGCAGCATCTACTTTGAGCTGAAGGAGCTTGACCGCCGGAAGAATCTGGAAGCCAAGGAGGAGCTGGTAAAGCGTGCACGTGAGCTTGCCTCCATGGAAAATGTGAAAGAGGCTGTTAAGGAGCTCAACACGTTACATGAAGAATTTAAACATATCGGTCCTGTGCCTAAGGAAGTGCAGGAAGACCTCTGGCAGCGCTTCAAGGCAGCGAGTGATGCCATATATGAAAAGCGAAAGGAATTTGTAGAGGATCTGAAAAAGGAGCTTCATGCCAATCTGGAAAAGAAGCTGGCCCTGATTGAGAAAATAAAACCATACCTTGAGTTTGACAGCGAATCCATCAAGGAGTGGAATGCCAAAACCAAGGAGCTGCTGCAGGTACAAAAAGAATGGGAAGCCATCGGCGGACTGCCACGTAAAAATGCACGGGACGTCAACAAGCAGTTCTGGGGCTCATTTAAGACCTTTTTTGGCAATAAAAACGCCTTTTTCAAGCGTCTCGATGCACAACGTGAAGATAACCTGAAGAAAAAGCAGGAGCTCGTTGAAAAGGCAAGAGCACTACAGGAGAGCGAAGACTGGAACGAGACGGCCAACAAGCTTAAGGAGCTGCAGAAAGAATGGAAAACGATAGGTGCGGTACCCGACAAATACAGGGAATCCGTATTCAGGGATTTCAAGGCGGCATGCGACCATTTCTTTGATCGCCGCAGAAGGTCAATGAACGAAGAAGTAGCCTCTTATCAGGAAAATTACGATGAGAAGAAAAAGCTTTGTGAGGCAATAACAACGCTGGCAAATACCAGTCCTGACGATATAGAAGCGTTACGGGCGCTCGTTCAGCAGCATACGGAGCTCGGATTTGTGCCTAAAAGTAAGATCAAGGAAGCCCAGCAGGAGTTTGACGAGGCTATCCGTACCTTTTTGGATAAGACCACCGTTGACAAGGAGGAGAAGGAGCGTCTCAGTGCGGAGCTGAACATGAGCAAGCTGGCATCGGGGCCAAATGCTGACCGTAAGATCCGGCAAAAGCAGCAGCAGCTACGCAAGCAGATCAATGCCATTGAAGATGATATATCCTTATGGAAGAATAATATGGGGCTTTTTGCAGCCTCCAAAACCGCCGATAAGATCAAGGATGAGTTTGAAGGCAAGATCGAGAAAGCGCAGAAGGAGGTAAGTTCATTGAAGCAGCAGTTACGTGCTTTACGCAATCTTTAAAAAAAAAAGTGAGAAAAGTATTTTGCATAAATAGATCAACTCCTATTTTTGCATCCTCATTTCCGCAAAGTCGGAAAGGCCTCCTTAGCTCAGTTGGTAGAGCAACTGATTTGTAATCAGTCGGTCGCTGGTTCGAGTCCGGCAGGGGGCTCTAAAAAGCAGGTGCTAATAGCATCTGCTTTTTTTTATAACCTTAACACTATGTATTTTATCTATATTATTTATTCAGCCTCAATCGATAAATATTATGTTGGACATACAGTAGATGTAAATGTGAGATTGAATCAACATAATGAAGGATATTATGATGATGCATTCACGTCTAAAGCTTCTGATTGGGAACTTTTTTATTATTATAGCTTGGAGAGTAAAAGACTAGCTACAAGTATTGAGTTTCATATTAAAAGCATGAAGTCAAAAAAGTACTACCACGATCTTAAGAAGTACCCTGAAATTATGGAAAAGCTGATTTTAAGATATAATTAAGTTGCTGGTTCGTCCCGATAGCTATCGGGACGGCAGGGGGCTCAAAAAAGCTTTCAGATTTCTGAAAGCTTTTTTTATTTATACACTATTGAAATTCCATATGTATCTATCATTATGTCCCCTGCTGTCCTGAGTTTGCAACTCAGGACTATTAATTTCCAGTCCTCTTATACAATAAGGTCACATCCAGCCATGCCTTTGTAACGCATAATTTTCTTATTTTTATAGAAGCAACCATGATCGCCTTTTGTTATCCAAGTTATTGCAATAGATGGAAATAGAATATATCACCCTCTCAGCTTCCATTTTTCAGAATCCCTTGCTGTGTGGAATACGGCCACAATGAGGATAGATTTTTCAGTTTCATCAATCCGGAAATGAATGCCATACGGGAATTTTTTCAGGAAGAAAATACGGGTGTCCCCATACCTGATCTGGATTTTGAGCGGGTTGCGTTGGATGCTGTCCACAGCTTTTGAAATATGCTCTTCAAAGCGAATGCCTAAGCTGTTTTTTTGATCTTCGTACCAAAGGAAGGCTTCCCGGATGTCGTTTTCGGCTGCCTCGGCAATCGAAATAGAATAGGTCATTTTTTGAAGATATCCTTTTTAGCCTCGTCCCAGCTTCGGGTTTTCATCTCGCCTTTATCAATGAGTTGTAAGCGTCTGTTAACCTCATCCTGCTGCCAATGCGGGATTTCATTATCTTGGTTGATTGAAACATAATCCAGGGTTTTGATAAAGCTGAGGAACGTATCAAACCTGCTGTCTTGTATATCTAATGTAATCTTCATGATAAATAAGTTCTTTGTGTTTTATAGTCCCTTAGTAGTGCATCAAGCACTTTGAATACGTGGGCTTTTTCAATGTCAGGGAGTTGCCCGATATCTTCAATCCTGTTTAAAGTACTTCTGTCAAGCTGTAAAGTAGTTTTGCCCACCAGGTAATCAATAGAAACCTGTAACTCATCAGCAATCTTAATAATGACTTCAATGGAGGGAGTTATCACCCCACGTTCGTACCGTCCGATAATATCCCACGAAGTGCCAATCCGCTTGCCAAGCTCTCCTTGTGAAAGCCCCTTTTGCTTACGAATTACCATGATATGTTCGCCTATCGTCATACCTATAAGTAGTTGAAAAGACTATTTTTTACCATAAGAACAAATATATGAGATTAAAAAGTCCTAATCAATTTCAAGTCGATGGTCAGTAGTTTAGACGGAATTTTTAGTGTTTAAGGTTTAAGGTTTGCCTATGCCTGAATAGTGCTGACCGATTTTAAGAAACCCCACCTCATCCACATTTGAGCGCAGCAGAAACGTGGATGAAATAAGCCATGCGTTTGTAACGCATATTTTTCTTCCATTTATAGAAGCAGGCTTGCAATATTAGCTCTTCAACTTTCCTTAGATTTAAGCACAACGATCCAAATACCTCAATATAATATTTCAATAAGACGTAGCGGCCACTGCGCCTGGGGCTATAAGATCAGAAATAAGAAAGGTCGGTCTAATAATGATACCGGCATTGAATTATCCGTATCTGCTGGTTATGTATTCGATATACCAACCGATGCTCCAGGGTTATTCGGCGTGACCAGTATCCAGAGAGATTATGCTTGAGTGGTTCAGGTGATCCAATTCCGGAAAAGTGATTTCTGGAAATATCTTTTATAAGTTCGTTTATCTTCCTGAGTATATTTTTATCTTGTTTTTGCCAGTATAAATAGTCTTCCCAGGCATCATCTAAAAAAACGATTTCCATTAATCGAGAAGTGTTTTCACTTTACCACCATTTTGCTGATCCTGATCAATGGCTTTCAGCAGTCTTTCAGCGTTTTTCGGACTGCGCAACAAATGAAATGTTTCCATCAGACTGGAATACTCTGATTTACTTAGTACTACCATGTCCTCTCTGCCATTACGAGTAATGAAAAGCGGTTCTTTGTCCTTCAAGACCTTTTCAAAATATGATTTCATATTATTTCTGAACTCAGAAGGCGTAGTTATTTTCATGATACGAGAATTGTGTACAGGAACTCGTACGTAAATATACTACAAAAGATGTAGTTTCAAATTCGTTTTTTCAATGTCTCTCTGTACTGAATTGGCAATTCAGACATTCAAGTTTCCCTGTTGTCCTGAGTTTGAAACTCAGGACTTGGACTTAAACCTCGTCCTCGTTTGAGCGAAGTGGTAACCAGGACACATCCAGCCATGCGTTTGTAACGCATATTTTCTTCTTTTAAAGAAGCAGGCTTGCAATATTAGCTCTTCAACTTTCCTTAGATTTAAGCACAACGATCCTGAGATCTAAATATATTCTTTGAATAAGTCGTAGCGTCTGCTATGACCAGGGAGGCGAAGTTTGATTTCAATCACTCCTCAGTTTTTAAGTACATAGGGTTTTACAAGTATATCATAGGGTAACCCTAATGCCTCTTCCAAATTACGAATAACGGGAAGGGTGAGCGGGCGTTTTTTATTGAGAATATTGGAGACTGTTCCGCGGCTATTTGTTCCAATGATCTTCATAATATCCTTTATTTTAAGTCCCTTTTCATCCATCACTATTTTTATAGCTTCAATAGGATCTGGAGCCTCAATAGCATAGTGCTCATCTTCATATTTAGAGATCAGGGTGACCAGTATTTCCGCTTCGTCATTTTCAGGGCTTCCTGAAGGAGCATCGAATATCTTCTCAAGCCGCTCAAGTGCTTTCTGATAGCTTGCCTCATCTTTAACAGGTGTAATCTTCATATTTCAGCTGCATTAATTTTATCATATTCTTCATGTGTTCCGATAAATCGGATCCATGCCCATTGCATTTCATAATTGAACCTTACAATCAATCGATATTTGTTTCTGCATATATTAAATACTACCCGGTTATGTCCAACGATATTAGCATTTTTATAATCTTTTACTTCATTACTTGATTTCCATTGTTTTTTCATGGTAACCGCATACCATGTTTTTAAATTAGACTCAGCATCTGGATATTTTTCCCAGAATTGCTTTAATGTCTTTTTGGCAACAATGTTTTTCATACAGAAGATAAAAGTATAAAATATGTTTTCAATTTGAAAACAATATTAAGGTGAAGTAACCTCATACATTTAAGATTCCTTCATCTCATCTGCTTATCCTGCAGAACTCTGCTATTTTTACCCATTGTTAACTCATTCCGATATGATCACCATCGAAAACGCCTTTATCAGCCAGATTGCGCACCATCGGGTTTCTTCTGAACCATCCAAAACTGTGCTCAGTGATGCAGCATTTGAGTTTGCCAATACGGAAGAAGAGGAACTATTTATCCAATTATTTCTGAAGCCTTTTACACAGCATGCCAAAACCTATGAATTTACCCATGAGGTAAGCCTTGAGTACAATGTACTGCACGGGCTGACGCGTAGGGTACAGTCCGGCGAAGATTTTATTTCCACATCCCATGATATCGCCCAGCATTTATTGGCTGTCTCCACACATCCCAACATCAAAGACGGTGACCTCTTTGTTGTCCGTTTTGAAGGCATCATGCTGGGCAACCGGATGCTGGAAGGCCTTGGTATCTATAAGTTTGAGGAGATGGAAAGCTTTTTTGAGACCGCCGTTGTCGACAACAATATGGTAAGGAGTTTTAAAAAAGGCCTGGGTAAAAAGAAGCCTGAAAAAGGCTGCCTGGTCTTGTTCACGGATGAATCGTATACGTTGCTGATCATTGACAACAATAAAGCGGGCGAAACGGACTACTGGGTCAATGATTTTATACGGCAGAAGCCCAGGAAGGACCACATCAACAATACCCACGATTTCCTGAATATCACACGGGACTATATCACCTCGCAGATTCAGGAGGATTTTGAGATATCCAAAGCCGATCAGATCGACCTTCTGAACAAGTCAGTGGATTATTTCAAAAACCATGAAACGTTTGATAAGAATGAATTTGAAGAACAAGTTTTTGCCAGCCCCAATGTCATCCAATCCTTCCGGCAGTTCAATGAACATTACAGTGAGGAAAATGAACTGGAGCTTCCCGACTCCTTTGAGATATCAGGTCATGCGGTGAAGAAGCAGGCCCGTGTATTTAAAAGTGTGTTAAAGCTCGACAAGAATTTCCATATCTATATCCACGGCAACCGCGAGCTGATCGAGCAGGGTATAGAACCCAATGGCAGGAAGTTCTACAAGATTTACTATGACGAAGAAAGGTAGATAATCCCAATGATCACCGGGATTAGGGACGAATGATCCCAATTTTATTGGGGATGACGAACTGCATTCCCGATAATTATCGGGTTTAGGGACGAACTGCAAGGCCATTGTGACGAACTGCAAGGCCTTTGGGACGAATGGCAATCCTTTAGGGATGAATAACAACCCCGACAACCACCAGGAATGAGATGAATAGCAAGCCTTATCACCATCTGGACTATCCACAGCCCTTTTAACAACACTTTAAACAACAGTGCATAAAGAATGCACAAATATTTATGCAATCGATTGTCTAAATCTTAGATTTGTTCTTCAAATAGTTTTATTTATGCTAACTTACAGCTACAGTAAGCGATATGAAGGATTTTCTATCAGAAGATTTTTTACTGGAAAATGACTTTGCACGGCGGTTGTATTTCGACCACGCAAAGGATATGCCTATTATAGATTATCATAATCACCTGCCTCCAAAGGAAATTGCTGAAAACAGGATTTTCAACTCCATAACGGAAGCCTGGCTGGAAGGTGACCACTATAAATGGCGGGCCATGCGTGCCTTTGGCATCGACGAAGAATTCATTACCGGCAATGCCTCCGATCAGGATAAATTCCGAAAATGGGCGGAAACGGTACCTTTTACAATCAGAAACCCATTATTTCATTGGACGCATCTTGAGCTCAGACGATATTTCGGCATAGAGGAGCTGCTTAACCCGGATACAGCAGATCATATTTTCAATTGTACCAGAGAGAAGCTGAGTGCTCCCCATATGGGAGCCCGTGGTCTGCTCGATTATATGAATGTGGAATACATATGTACAACCGACGACCCTGCCGATGACCTCAACTTTCATAAACAGATCAATGCGACCCACAGGATTAACGTTTTTCCTACATTCAGACCGGATAATATTTATGCGATAGATAATCCTTCGTATACTGCCTACCTGGCGAAATTATCTGAACTAACAGGTATAGAGATTAATTCCCTGGATGGTTTGCTGGAAGCTGCCAGTGCTCGCATAGATTATTTTCATGAAGCGGGAGGGAGGCTTTCAGATCACGGCTTCGAAGAACTATATCTGATCAACCCTTCTGTTGATCAGGCTGGCATCATTTTCAGGAAGGCACTTGAATCTAAGCCGATTTCTAAGGAAGAAGTTAAAACATTCAAAATGACGGTGCTGCTGGAGTTATCCAGGATGTACCATGCCAAAGGATGGGTACAGCAATTTCACCTGGGGGCTATACGTAACAATAACCAACGGATGTTACGTAAGCTGGGTCCCGATACCGGCTTCGATTCCATCGGTGACTATGCGCAGATTCGCGCCCTGAGTAAATTTTTTGATACCCTTGACGCCACGGATCAACTGGCCAAAACAATCATATACAATCTTAATCCGAGCGATAATGAAGCATTCGCGACCGTGGTTGGGAATTTCAATGATGGCTCGGTTGCAGGTAAAATGCAGTTTGGTTCAGGCTGGTGGTTTCTGGATCAGAAAAACGGAATAGAAAAGCAGATTGATGCCCTTTCGAATATGGGCCTCCTAAGTCAGTTTGTGGGTATGCTCACCGATAGCAGAAGCTTTCTGTCCTTTCCACGCCATGAATATTTCAGGAGGATTCTTTGTAATATGCTGGGCAAGGATGTGGAAAATGGTGAATTGCCGGCAGACGAATCTTTGCTGGGCGGTATCATACAAAATATATGTTATAACAACGCTAAACGGTATTTCAATCTTGGGTAAGGCATCGCGTTTTAGAAATTATGAAGTATACGATGTTTCCATTTGTAAATCTGTGGTTACCCTCAATTTCCGGATTCAAAAATCAATATTCTTATGAAAAAGGTCGTCTTTCTTATTTCACTTCTTCCATTATTTCTTTCCGCGCAGATAGAGGTAAGTGATAATGGAAAACTGACCGAATACTTCCCATTATTTACTTCCGATGTATCGGCTTCGATTATTTATGATGAATCAGAAGTTACCTTGGTTAAAAAGTCTGCGGAATTTCTTGCAGAGGATATCCTAAAGGTAACGGGTGAAAAGCCTGAGCTGGCCAACAGCATTTCCGCTACAGACGACTACATCACCATAGTGGGTACGGTAGAAAATAATGCCATGATTAAAGCTCTTGTTGCTTCTGGTAAACTGGATGTAAGCGGCATTAAGGGGAAATGGGAGCATTTCCTGATACAAACGGTCAGGAATCCGGTGCCCGGTGTCAGGGAGGCGCTAGTGATCGCAGGCAGTGACCGGAGAGGTGTTGCATACGGCGTGTTTACCATCTCATCTGCAATAGGGGTGTCCCCATGGCATTGGTGGGCGGATGTACCGGTTAAAAAACAGCCTGAGCTCTATCTCAAAAAAATGAATTTTTCAGATGGACCGAAGGTCAAATACAGAGGAATATTTTTAAATGATGAAGCACCGGCATTGACCACCTGGTCCAGAGAGCAGTTCGGAGGTTTCAATAGCCGGTTTTACGAAAAGGTATTTGAATTATTGTTGCGAAACAGAGCCAATTATATCTGGCCTGCGATGTGGAAGCCGGCAATGTTTTATGTGGATGATGTAAAAAACAGGGACCTGGCGGATGATTACGGCATTGTTATGGCTACATCGCATCATGAGCCAATGGGACGGGCACATGCCGAGTGGGATGCGTCGACGATGGGCGAATGGAATTATGAAACGAATAAGGAAAAACTTCAGGAGTTCTGGAGGGGAGGTTTTGAGCGTATGGAGGGTACGGAGAAAGTGGTGACCTTAGGTATGCGTGGTGATGGTGATGAAGCGATGTCGGAGGAGACGGCAACGGGATTACTGAAGGAAATTATAGAAGATCAGCGAGCCATTATTGAAGAAGTATCCGGTAAGCCTGCCGAGGAGACACCTCAGGTATGGGCCGTATACAAGGAGGTACAGGATTACTATGACAAAGGACTTCGGGTGGACGATGATGTTACTGTGCTTTTCTGTGATGACAACTGGGGTAACCTCAGAATCCTGCCTAAAAAAGAGGATCTGGATCATGTAGGTGGATATGGTATCTACTATCATTTTGACTATGTAGGTGGGCCGGTATCGTACAGATGGCTCAATACAGTGCAGATTGAACGTACTTGGGAACAAATGAAGTTAGCCTATGAATATGGAGTACGGGATATATGGATTGTGAATGTTGGTGATCTTAAGCCAATGGAGCTCCCTATTAGTTTTTTCCTTGACTTTGGCTGGAATCCGGAGGCCATACAGGCAGATGACCTTCCCGGATATTATCTGGACTGGGCTGAGCAACAATTTGGTAAAGAATTCAAAGAAGAAATAGCGCATTTGTTGGCGACCTACACAAAATACAATGCAAGGCGTACTCCCGAGATGCTAAAACCAGACACATATCATGTCACTAATTACAATGAAGCGGGCAGGATTGTAGAAAACTACAACGAACTCCTGGCCCAAAGCACGGAGATTTATGGACAGCTGGATGAGCGTTATAAATCCGCCTACTATCAGCTTGTGCACTACCCGATAGAGGCATGTGCAAACATTAATGAGATGTATGTTTCAGCTGCCAGGAATGAATATTATGCCACGATGGGTGCGGCCATAGCAAATCACTATGCAGATAAGGTTATAGCAGCTTTTAAAAAGGATGGTGAACTGAATGACACCTATCATGCTATCAATGATGGAAAATGGAATGGTTTAATGTTACAAAAAAGAATCGGATACACTTCATGGAATGAACCACGCTATGAAAAGATGCCGCCCATATCGTATATCAAGGTTAGTGACAGGCCTTCATTAGGATTTTTACTTCAGGATGGCGTCCGTGAAAATCGTTGGATGATGAAGTTGCCGGAATTTGACAACCACAATGATCAGCAGTTCACAATTGAACTGTTCAACAGAGGTAAAGGCACGGTAAACTTTGAGCTTGTGCCAGAAGAAGAATGGATCAGGGTATCTCACAGCTCAGGTTCATTTGAACTACATCAGGAGGTTACTGTAAGTATTGACTGGGCTAATGCACCTGAGGGCCAAAACCTTGGAACCATTTCACTGAGCGGTTCTGGTGCCCGTCCTGTTGAAATACCTGTTTCTATCAATAAAAATGACAAAAAATCATCCGGATACCTCGAAAATGGTGGTGTAGTATCCATTAACGCCAGCCAATATTCAAGAAGTACAGATTCAAAAGAGGTAAGCTGGACTGTGGTGCCTAACATGGGAAGAACTGGTTCATCCGTCATCACAGAACCGGGTAACTTTGAAAGCCTGGAGATCACCAATAAATCACCCAGATTGGAATATGATTTCACTATTTTCAAGGACGCTGAAGCTACTTTGGAAATTTACCTGTCACCCACTCAGGACTTCACGAAATCTGACGGCCTGCATTTTGCTGTAGCTATTGATGATGCTGAACCAGTTATCATAAACATGAATGAGGGTGAAGAAGTACCAGACTGGAAATATCCATCATGGTGGAACAGTTCCGTTGGTGATCATATTAAGATCAGAAGCGCAGATCTGGGGTCCCTTTCGGAGGGTATTCATACCCTGAAGGTATATGCGATTGACCCGGGTGTAGTATTTCAAAAGTTTGTAATAGATACCGGTGGTAAGAAGGACTCGTATTTAGGTCCGCCCGTCAGTACATATGTGAAATAGCAGAACAACGCGCGATTATGCATTAGTATCATTACCGCTGGCAAGCATTCTGAAATTACAGGCATCGGAGATTGTTGCTAAGCCATATCAGGATGCAGGGGTATGATAGAACGAATGGCTATTCTCCGTTTACATGATATTGGTAAAAGTCGTCCCAAAGGTAGTGGGCTATTCTTCTGCCCATTTTTAAACCTTCCACATTATCTGCCTGAATATGATATCCGCCTAATACTCTTGAAATACCCGCCATTTCTGCTGTTTGAGTGAAGGTTGGAAAATGTAAGACAACCGTATCCCCCATAAACTGAGGCTCCGTCATCGAACCTGACCTGTGTTTTGCTGAATAGTTGAACTCGTCGCTTCCGGTCCATAGCCGTAATGCCTCAGCACATCCGCCACTTATGGTACTGTGGCCGGAGACATAACTCGGGAATGGCGGGCAAACAAAAGTCGAAGGAGAGTAGGGGGTCCACTCTTCACCGGCCAATTCGATAAATCCCTTTCCTTCACCACCCCAGCCTTTTATCTTGTTTTTTCCATAGTAATCATGTACTAAAACGTTGGGTCTGGCAAAATCATAATATATTTTTGAATCCCAGCAGGCAATGAATGCATCCATGGCAACTGACATGACGTAGAAATACATCTTGACGTCATCATCGAGTGAGTTTTGTCTCATTTCTGAAACATGCCTGGAAAAGATGAGCCAGTGGCCAGCCTGTTGAACGGATTTTGGTCCGTCACGCATAAATTCTACCAATGCTTTTTGTTCCGGTGTAAGGTTGGCCTGAAGTTCTACCACCTCCTTTATTTGTTCAATGAGTTCAGGTGATCCCAGCTGTGGGGGAGGTCCCGGCCTGAATTGACTGGCTGAATCCAGTCCAATGGGCTCAACCAGATACCAGTATGGCGTAAGACAGTCCGGAGCAAACCTGCCACCTTTACCATCATCGAAATACTTGGGCTGCCACCGGGAAGTTTCGATCAGTTCGTCGGGAGAATTTACCGGTTGATAGCCGGTATAATTAGCGTACCGGATACCATTACTACGTTCCCCATAGTGATTGGAGCCATCCTGTCTGCGTTTTTCAATTAACATTTTTGCGGCGAGGTTTCCTATACCCTCAGGCGTATGTGGATTAAGGGATTCATTATCCGGGTCGAAGCCCAGTTCTTTCATTTTATTGCGAAACATGGCAGTATCGGTGAAGTAGAATTCGCTCAATATGCGATAGGCGGCATAGCTTATGGCTGTTTCTTTATTTTTTAGTGTGCGATCCGACTCCGGAAACCTTTCTACCTGATCAAGAAAAACAGGAACGGCTTTATCATCAAACCTCGACCAGGCATCGAACATCCCGGCAAATAATAAACCTAAATAACGTGATGTAACAGTGGGTCTTGGATTAAATCGCTCTGTGTCATTAGCTGTGGCTTCCAGTGCTATACCAGCCCAACTATAAGCAATACCAGGTGATGTTGACTTTTCTTCTTTTACCTCTGATTTACATCCCCAAAGCAAGGTGAAAAGGATAAATAAAATTGCTTTTTTAATCATTCTTTAGAATTCAACCTTTTATTGAATCATAATTTTTGAGGTCAGGTCCCTCTTTCTGCTCCTAAGTCGTACTATATACACTCCGGGCTTTAAGCCGTGTATAATTTTATTCTCACCGGCATTCAGATGACTTTCAAAATGTATTTTTCCTTCCATATCCATTATTGATATGTTGGTGTTTTCAAGTAATGAAAACATAAGTATTTCTTCAACCGGATTAGGATAAATCAATGTGTTTGACTGACCAGTTTCCGATAAAATAATATCATCATTAAAATACCAATAATCAAATTCGCAGATGTCCTGATTGGTATTGCCTTTGAAAACAAAGTATAGATCACGAATGCCGGTGATGTCCTCTTCAATGGAGATGCTAACCTCCTCCCATGTTTCTGCAACGCCCGTTCTCGGAATATTAACAGTGCCTACCAACTCACCATCTGCAGCATCCAGTCTGATTTCCATAGTGGCCCCGGTGAAATTGCTGGTAAACCTGCCGGTGAATGAATCGACAACCTGCTGATCAAAGTCTACACCACGGAGTTTTATCCAATCCCCATTGTTAATGATGGTCAGTTTCATTCCACCGGAAAATGCATTCCCCGTCTTCACACCATTCTGATCGTCCATTGTTTCAGCCTGAACCCGGGTAAAGGGATTGAAAAAACCAACCTGCTCTATTCCATCAATTGTATTGATCATCGTTCGGATTGTGCCATTGGAATTATAGAATATCTCATCCATACATAAATTCCGTTTATACACAGCCGGAATGCCCGCCTCCAAAGCCACTGTTCGGTTATGATAGGCCTGATACCATTTGCCCTTAAACTCAAATATTGCATGGTGGTTGTTGTTATTGTTTTGCGGTGGTTGCGGTGATACTATTCCCCGATACTCAAAGCCGGTAAGAGGGTTATCGCTGGTCATATAGTCAATGCGTATACCTGAACCCGGGGTGGTTGAGTAAGAGAAATAATAGATGCCGTCACGTTTATGCATCCAGGCAGCTTCAAAGAAATTAGGCACAAAAAATGAAGTCGCTTCACCTCGTGTACTGATGAGGTCATTGTTCAGCTCTATGATCCGCATATTATTCTCACCATTCCCACCAAAATACATATAAGCCTTACCATTGTCATCAATAAACACCATGGGATCGAATATCCAGATGTTCTGGGCGGGAAGTACACCCGGGGTGCTGGCATCCACCAGCGGCCCGCCTATCGGATCTTCAAACGGTCCGGTGGGACTATCCGATACGGCTACACCAATACTGCTTGCACCATTCGAAAAATACAGGTAAAAACGACCATCTTTTTCCACGATAGATGGAGCCCAGCTTAACCCCGCCCATGAGGCGTCGCGTGGTACATCCAGCACAACACCATGGTCTGTCCAGTTTTTAAGATCGCTACTGGACACACATACCAATGAACTCATCTGGTAGCCGCCATCATTGGTAGGAGGGTTTTCATCATCATTGGAACAATAAATATAAACCCTGCCTTCATGTACCAGAACTGCCGGATCAGCCAGAAACCGATGAGAAACGATAGGATAGTCAGCTTTCGTAATGAATACATGCCCAGTCAACAGCAGGATGAAAATATATTTCTGCATAATCGTTTTACTAATTCATGGAATATAGCCCCGGATTCAGTTCAACGTTCAGCTGGTGAACCCTCAGAGGCCCCTGATTTTCAGTGGAAATCAGGTATTTGCCATCAATAAGCCGAATGTCTTTTATATCTCCGGAAAGGTATAAACCACTTTTGGTGGCCGGAATGGCTTCAAATTTAAAGTTGCCTTTGTTAATGAGCAGCTGACCCAATGACGCGTCAGATGGCGTTGTTTCAACCTCGGTATTAAACCTGTTCCCGGCAAGGAGCAGGTCCACTTTGCCATCACCATTAAAATCTGTAATCAGGATACTGTTCACAGTCGAGATCTGGGCTTCTTTGGGCAGCTTTACCGGGATGAATGAGCCGTTTTCATTCATGAAAATTACCGTAGAAAAAATGTCTATTTCATACTGTAAACTATTTTCGATGCCTGCACCAAGAATATCATCAAGTTCAGCATTGGCAAAGGAATTAAAGGAGGGAAAATTGGTATTAATAGATGGCACTTGCTGTGAAGAGCATTCCTTACCCCTTACAGGAAGCAGTTTATCTGACTTCTTATTGGCAAGAAAAACATCATAAGTGCCATTTCCATCAAAGTCATCGGCATATATTCTGAATATATTGTCTTCGGATACCTTAAACTTATAGTTCTCACCCAGATTACCAGCAATCAGGTCGAGGTCACCATCACCGTCTATATCTGCTGATGCAATCGAATTCCACCATCCTGTGGTTTCGGATAGCCCGTAAGCATCGGTTACATCCCTGAAAGCACCGTTTTGGAAAGATAGTACTTTGACAGGCATCCATTCACCGGCCACAACAAGCTCTTTAATATTATCATTATCAAGATCTGCCATGTGAGCATCAAAGACAATACCCAGATTGATGCCGGACCATGCCGCAGTAGCATCTGTAAAGGTACCACCATCATTTCTGAAGAAATGACTCGGGTCCGCATTAGGATAACGATTGGTTTGTGTATATCCGCCGACAAACAGATCCTCGTCACCATCACGGTCGAAATCATAGGCTATGACAGCAGAGGAATTTGAAGCAGCCTTCGGAAAGGGTGCTTTTTGAAAAATGCCGTTTTCATTTTTATACAGCCTGTTTTGATAAAGACTGTTTCCTGTCTCCCGGTCGCTTCCACCACTGGCTACAAACAGGTCGAGATCACCATCCTGATCATAGTCAAAAAAGACAGAGGCTGCATCTTCATATTCAGCATCTGATTTAAATGCTGTTGGCGTTGATATTTTCCAGTTATGGGTGCCATCAGAAAGGAAAAGCGTTCCGGAATGCCCTCGGCTGCCGCCAACGTAAAAGTCATCAATCTGATCGCCGTTAATATCGGCGATTGCCATGGTGGGACCTGAAGTAGAGAATTGATGTGGTAATAGCACCTGTTCTGTAAATTCATTGTAGTCATTGTCCTGATGCAGGTAATCTGATGTCAGCACAGTCCGCGTTACTTCATGAAACAGGGTAGGGGCAGCAGGTGCCGGCTGCCAATCGAAGGATTGATTGTAGTCAACTGTGACTATTGAATTAACCTTAATCTCTTTCATTACATTTTTTCGCTTATCGGGCCAGACAACAACAATACTGTCGATAGTATTCAATGTGTCAAAACCAAACTGGATCAGTGGGTCCTGTGATGACAGGTATCCACGCGTTAGCTTTTGCTGAAAAAACTGGGCACCGATACCTGAATATGCATACACCTTCGCACCCTCACCAAGAAGATTACCTTTTGGACCCTGTAGTTTTATCTTTAACCAATTGCCTGTTTCACCGACATTTTCCAGTACGAAGGCAGCCTCTTCGATATTGTTGGTTACAATATCAAGGTCGCCGTCATTATCAAGGTCTGCTACTATTGCACCGTTGGAAAAGCTTGCCCGGTTTAAAGCAGAGTCATCGACCATTTCAAACTCAAAATTACCTTTATTCATATAGTAGTAATTGGGAATCAAAATGGGGTTAAATACTTCAATAATATCTTTAAACCCATTACCAAACAGATCCTGTGGAGTTTGATAATTATCCCTGTTTTTTTCAATAAACTGCTTTAGCCTATCCTGTGAGTCACCATCAAAGGAATCCCGTCTCATCCCATTGGTAATAAACAGATCTTTCTTTCCGTCATTATTAATGTCATACCATAAGGGAGACCAGCTCCAGTCAGTTTTTGCCAGACCGGCAAGCTGTGAGACATCTGAGAATTTCCCATTTCCCTGGTTCATATGCAGCATATTATGCATGTACTGCTTTCCCATATTGGCTGCTACTATCGCTTTGAACCCCTCAACATCCATGGATGGCATGGATACTTTTGATCGTACGTAGTCGGTGGGTCGCATTTCCATGACGATGTAGTCTTCCATGAGATCGTTGTTGAAATCGGCCAGATCTACACCCATTGAATACAGTGAGGAATGGTTCATAGCGTCCTGAATGGCATCAACAAAATAACCATTTCCCTGATTGATGTAGAGGTGATCCGGTGTAGCATAGTCATTACATACAAATATGTCCTGATATCCATCATTATTCACATCTCCGGAGACCACGCCAAGTGAATACCCGAAATTTTTAATTCCTCTCTCAAGTGCAGCTTCAGTATAAAAGTTTGACCCGTCGTTGATATAAAGTTTATCTCTGCTGAAGTCCGGCGGATTAGCTGCTCGTTCCTCCATTATGGATAATGCCAGATTAAAACTGGGTGGACGATTGATCAGGTACATATCCAGATCATTATCATTATCTATATCCACAAAGGTGGCCTGGTTTGAATACCCGGTATCATCAATACCATATGCTGCGGCTGATTCAGTAAATGTGCCATCCTGATTATTAATATATAACAAGTTTCTTCTTTCATCGGGACCCTGCTGCCACCCGCCACGTGAAATATAAATATCGATATAGCCGTCCTGGTTTACATCCGACATGGTAACGCCATTACACCAGCCGTCATGATTTTCAATACCTGACGATTTGCTTATATCTTCAAACTGAAGATTTCCCTTATTAAGATAAAGTTTGTCTTTTACCTGGTTTCCTGTGAAATACAGATCAACGAGCCCATCGTTATTGATGTCACCTGCGGCCACACCTCCTCCGTTATATACATAGGAAAAGAATTCAAAAAAGGTATTATATGATTCATCTATATCATTAGAGAATTCGATACCCGTATCTTTTCTAAGCACGAATGATTGGTTTACAGCATTATCTTCTTCCGGCTTTTCACAACTTAGTATCATCAGGCCGGTAAGTGAAATAATATATGAAGTGATAATTCTTTTCATTATACGATATTTTTGAGCTTGTTTTTTAGGCTACCTGCTGATACAGATTCCAGTATTGCAGTAATCCCAAAATTAGTTGGTGCCCTGATACGAACAAAGCCATCTGATGATGGCTCTGTTCGTACGGGTTTAGTTTTGACTTACTTATCCATTTAATTGTATCCGAAGTTTTGAACATAGCCACCCGGAGCATCCATTGTAGTTTGTGGAATAGGTCTCCTGTAGTGGAAAGGCTCTGGTTGCGGGAATGGATACCCAGGAGCCGGAGCACCTCCGTTAAACTGACTGTTGTATACCGCCGGGAATCCGCTACCCTGATAATGCACCCGATCGATGAGCTTTTTGGTGCGTTTTAGGTCAAACCATCGTAGTCTTTCACCTGCCAGTTCCCGTGTTCTCTCATCAAGTATAAAGTCCACTGCGTCGCCATGTAAGCCGACAAGGTCAGCCTCTACAATTGGGTCAGCACCTGCTCTGTTTCTGATCACATTGATGTAGGTAACCGCAAGTGATGGCTGGTTTAGCATTATGGCCGCCTCAGCTGCAACGAGATAGGTCTCAGCAAGCCTGTGTACATAGAATGGTCTTGTTGACGCAATATTTGGATCTTCTGCAAAGTCAGAAGGTCTTGCAACTCTGTCAAACTTACTCAAGCTAGGGAAATGCTTGTTTTGCAGGTTTCTGGGAGATCCTTCAAGTGACGTTGGACTTGTTGCAGTAGGGAACCACACAACATAACCTCTGCTGTTTACCCAATCGTTACGTTCAGCTGCCGAGGCAAAAGAATTCTGGAATTCAAGGTCAGCGTGGAATTGAGCCGTATCGCCGATACCAAATTTAGGTTCACCTACCAAAGACGCGTCCACATAGCCTGCATCAGCTTCAGCTTGTGTCCAGGTTGGAATACTTGCCTCATCGTTAGCAAGCCATACAGTTTGGAAAGAACCATGATATCTTTCATCATTCACTTTATCGGCGAATGCCACATCTACCATCCAGGCAGTAGGGCTGAATCGTATCCAGGGTCTTCCATTTTCCACATCACGGATCATTCCGGGCACATCCTGAACATAAAACTCACGGAAGAAGAAGTTATTCAGGTTACCTTGTACTGATCCGGAGTTAGCTATACCCGGATTAAACTGCTGATCCAGATTCCACTCTATAGACCAAAGTACTTCTGAAGGATATTGATTGTCTTCATTCCAAATGTCTGCATAGTTTGGCTCTAATGAAACACCATACGTACCCTGGTTGTCAATCAGATCCTGAGCCACTTCTAACGCTCTGGTAAAATCCTCGTCAGAGCCGTATGTTCCCAATATATTCGGACCGATAGGTCCATTATACTGAGCCTGCTGCCATCCTCTGTAAAGGTAAGCCTTGGCTAGTAAATGCAGTGCAGATGCTTTCCAAACCCTTCCTCTTTCCTGAGGTCGTGATTCAGGTAATTCTGCTACAGCATCTTCCAGATCCTGAATGACAGCTTCGAGTACTTCCTCTTCAGTATTACGAACAATAGGGGCGTCTACACTTCGGTTACAAGCTAATCTGCCAGATCCCTGATCGAGTGTTACCCCACCGTAATGACGAGCCAGAATGAAATAAAACGCAGCTCTCAGGAATTTGGCTTCTGCCACTAACTGTCTTGCTTCTTCCTCTGAAATACCGGTTGTGTTGGGACCTTCTTCAACGATACAGTTACAAGTAGCGATCGCGATGTAGGCATCGTTCCAGGGAGGACCACCTGTGGTAGGTGTAATGGGCGTATATACAGCTAAAGGGGTATTGTTAATTTGCTGACCTTCCATGAATTCATCACTGAATACGGTTGCAAACGCCCCGCCCTGGAATCCATAGTAGGTTCTGAACTGGGCATAAGCTGCAGTTAAACCTCTTACCAATCCATCCGGAGTGGAGAATGTTTCTATGGTTAGGTTTTGCCTCGGAGTCTCTTCAAGAAAATCTTCACATCCTGTTGTTGACAGCAACACAAGGGATGCAATACAGAATATTTTTAATAGGTTCTTCATATTTCCAGGTAATATTAAAGTTGCATGTTAATACCGATAATAAAACTTCTCATGATAGGTGAATCAGGTGTTACCACCAGACCGCCGTAACCAGGAGTAGTTGTTCCGCCAAATCCATTTGGCTCAGGATCGGGTACCCCAGCTCTTACTAAGTCTGAGAAAAAGGCTTTGAATGGGTTATCAGCTGTGAAATATATTCTGGCTGAATTGATGCCCGCTCTGTCCAGAAGGGATTGAGGTATAGTATAACCCAGGTTGATACTTCTGATTTTTGCAAAATCAGCATCGAAATAACCAAGAGTTGATCCATACTCCGGGTTCTGAAGTCCGGCTCGTGGATAATCATTAGTAGGATTTGTAGGAGTCCAGTAGTCCACATTCGCCTGATTTCTTCTTCCCTCCAATGTTGCGATAGGGAAGCCAATGTTACCCTGATGGAATCTGCTTATTGTTAAGCCTCCCCATCTTGCAAAACCTACGACTGATAAATCAAATCCCTTATAACCAGCCCGTAGCGTGAAACCTGCTATCCAGTCAGGGTTGGTTGTTCCCAGCACTGTT
>CAZEQJ010000018.1:0-23878 GCA_964514385.1 uncultured Cytophagales bacterium | reverse complement strand
GTTTCCGTTCAAATCTGCTACTCGTATATCGCCTGGCAATCTACCGTCAAAATCAAGCGCTTCTTCTTCCTGACCAAGCTGCCAGATTCCAATCTTCTGATAGTCAAAAATCACGTTTATTGGCTCACCTACAAACCATGCATTCGCTTCATTTCGGGTTTGACCATCCTGAAGAGAAACAATTTCTTCTCTCCATGAAGTGAAGTTGGCATCCAGCTCCAGGCTGAAATCTCCTGGGTTTTTAGCCTCAACCAAGAGAGAGTTTACTAGTATTTCGAGGCCTCGGTTTCTGGTCTGTCCCACGTTAGTAAGAATCGATCCTGAGGCAATACCTCTGGCAGGATGCACTGCTGCACGCTGTAGCAGGTCGGATGTGTTGGATTCGTATACTTCAATACTACCCGTGATTCGGCTCGTCCAAACACCAAAATCAACTCCGATGTTGGTGGTACTGGTAACTTCCCAACCCAGGTTTTCATTAGGTATATCAAATAACTCGTATCCGTTAATTCCTGTATCGCCGAAACTGTAAGGTCTTACCTGAAGTCTGCCGAGTGACGTGAAAGGTTGAACCGCCTGGTTTGCAGTTGTACCATAACCAGCTCTAAGCTTCAGGTTATCAATCACACCTAGATTTTGCATAAATGGCTCGTTTGAAATATTCCAACCCACAGCAGCGGCAGGATAAGTTTCAAATTTATTACCGTCAGCCAGTACAGATGATCCGTCACGACGCACCGTAAGGGTGGCTACATAACGATCGTCGTAATTGTAGTTAAGACGTGCCATTAAAGATGTAATCGCGCGGCGGCTATATGCCGGCCCCTGTGCAATCACCTCACTTGCTTCAGCCAGGTTATAAAATTGCTGATTATCATCCGCAATGCCTGTTGCAGCAAAAGACTGCTGCTCAAACTGATCTGCCTGTGCACTTTGAAGTGCGGTAAAGTTTAAGGTATGCTTTTCTGCAAATGTCTTATCATAACGCAGGATATTTTCTATAGTGTAGTTAAATGTGGAATTATAGAGCAGGTTTGCCACACTGGGCTGGTTAGCTCTTATACCTGCACTTGTAAAATTACCCCTTCTTGTACCACCCAGATCTATACCAGCATTGAACCGGTATTTCAGACCTTCGATTATTTCAACTTCACCATACATACTGGTGAAAGACCGGGTAAGTCTTCTTTCTGATTCCCAAAGGTCATCATTATATAGCAATAATGGGCTTATTCTTTGATCGTCGATATGCCCGATAGCTGGTCTTACATTTACTTCTCCCGTTTCTGTGTAGGGATCATATAAGGGGCTGAGTGTCAAAAGATCGAAAAAAGGGTTTTGACTTTCTCCGGTAGAAATGTTGTATGATGTCTGGTTGCTTATACCCAGACTTATTCTGTCATTCACGGAATGGTCGATAGCCAGACGCAGGGTGTTTCTGTTGAAACGCTGACCTGGTAAGGCATTGGTCTGATCAAAATAGTTTGCGGAGAACAGATATTGTGTCTTCTCTGTACCACCTGAAAAACTAAGCTCATGGTTTGTAATATAACCATTTTTTAACATCAGATCCTGCCAGTTTACTTCTCTTCCTGCCACCAGATTATCTATTTCAGTACTTGTAAGAGGTCCGAAGCCGGAACCCAAAACCAAATCAGCAAATCCCTGGCCATCAAATACATCATAATTATCGATTGCACTGGAAACACCATAGTAACCATTATAATTTACTCTTGACTGGCCGGCAACGCCTCTGTTGGTGGTGATGAGAATAACCCCATTGGCAGCACGTGAACCGTAAATTGCAGTGGCAGAGGCATCTTTAAGTATATCGATTGATTTAATGTCTCCCTGGTTAATTGTATTTAAACCTCCCTGGTATGGAATACCATCGAGGATAATCAAAGGGTCGTTGCTACCGTTAAGTGATCTGTTACCCCGGATTCGGATCTGAGGGTTTGCACCTGGTCTTGAGCTTGTAGGCTGAATCTGCACACCTGCCAGACGGCCCTGCAAAGCCTGACCTACGTTGGTGGCAGGGACCTCCGATATCTCTTTAGATCCTGCAGAGACGATAGCACCGGTTACATCACTTCTTTTTTGAGTACCGTAACCTACAACCACAACTTCAGCAAGCTCACTTACATCTGTTTCGAGTGTGAGATTGATTACTGACCTGTCTCCGACTGTTAATTCCTGGGTTTTAAACCCTACTGAGCTAAATACCAGCACATCCTGATTTCCGGCTTCGATGGAGTAATTGCCATCCGCATCTGTAATGGTACCGGTCGAAGTACCTTTAATCCGAATTGTTACACCAGGCAGCGGTTCTCCCGTGTCGTCATTAATAACTCCAGTGATTGTACGTGACTGTGCAAAAGCAGCAGCAACGAACACGAAAAAGAAAACAACAATGAGAGCTGATTGACTCAATGTTGCATTGCATCTGGAGACTCCTCTTTTTAAGTCATCTAGGTTCATGAATAACATTTTTAGTTGAATCGATTGATCTTACTTACAATCGCTTTGTAATCTCATTTTTAACTCATAAAGAGCAGGTTAGATATTACACAGCATTCAGAAGATAAACTTAGAAAGAATTGTTGTATTGCGCAATCGATTGCCTAAAATGTTTTAACTTTTTTGTATCACTATTTAAAACTTATTCAAAAATCGGGATGATTTGGTCTCTTTATTAAGAAAATGCAATATTCACTACACTGGATATGTATGTATTTTTTCCATATCACTACAACTTTAAGAAGCGGCTGGTAACATCGGTTGACTCTGTAACAACACGTATGAAATACACACCGGAGGGCAGGTCTGAAATCTGGAGTTGAAAATGACTTCCCGTATACTTTCGCTCCAGTAAAGTGATGCCGTTAAGGCTTATCAAGGTGACTTTTGAATCGGTATTAACTCCTGTAGCTATGTTGACTATATCTGAATTTGCCGGATTAGGAAAAATGGTAATTTCAGTTTTTGGATTATCGTTATCAAGGTAAATATCGCTGAAATACCTTTTCGCATTTGAAAACGACTGTTTCCCGATATTAGTACCCATAATTCTTCCCGGAATATCGTCCACAGGCGGATGAATACCGCCCCATATCCTGGACAGACTACATTGATCTGCCGCATCCTTGTATTTCGCCCATTGCAGGACTACATCAACACTTGGACCCTGCTCAAATACCAGAAATTCATCTTTTTTTGCAACAAACTCACTCATGCCCCCGGGAAAATATTCATCTCCTGTTAATAAGGTAAGGACCTCGGCAGCTGTCCTGGAATACGTGGAGTGCCCGGAAACAAAACCGGCAAATGGTGGCGTAACAAAAGTTGGTCTTTGGTAGGGGACCCACGCTTCGCCTAGAACCCAACCTACTCCCGCCTGGTCTACGGAAGGATCAACGATATAATCATGTCCCTTCCATGATTTCAGTTTAATTTTTCCTAGATGCTGATTTTCATTTCCTGCAAGGGGGTCGCCCTCTTTGATAATTTCAATGTAGCCGGGAATTAAGCCAATGCCGTTGGGATGATAGTTTGGCAGGGAGGGGTCAGTGGACTGCCCTTTCATACCCATATATCGGATGGCAGAGATCGGCCTTACATAGTCATAATACCCTTTCACGCTCCATGCTGCTATTGCGGCGTCATGCATAGCTCCCCCAAGTGTAAAATAGGACTTCACGTCCCACTCAAGATCACTTAGGATTTCTCCCTCACCCTGAAATCTTTTTTCAAAGAGCGGGTGATCATTGACATAATTTAAAATAGTAAACCAATGGCCGGGTGGCGTTTCAGAATCGGGTCCGTCGGCCCAAAATTCTGCCAGGACTCTTGTGTAATCACCGCGCGGAACAAGCTGGGGGACATAGGGTTCCCCGGTAGCCAGGTTGATTTCGTATCCTTTCCCTGTATCACCGCCGTCAATAAGGTCGTAGAATTTTTCGTAATCCTCAATATGCTGCGGGAACTGATTGATATTGCCCTGCGACCGGGGCGAAATATCCCAGGTAATGCTATCTGAAGGATCCAGATGTGCTCCCCATATGGATACCAGACTGAACCCCCATTTATAATGATTGGAGCCCTCCATGTTTGCAGTATCAAGGTATACCGGATCGCCCGGGTCATGGTATAGGTTGTAGTTTATGCCATTGCGGGTTTTGACAGTCAGATTTTTTTTACGCAACGAAAAAGGGATCACATTACCCCATTCCGGACTAAGAAAATCCGGTATCCCTCCTCCAATAGGATTGCCACTCTGATCTACAAATAAATCAAAGGCCAGAGGCTGCCACCGGTTAGGATCAATTTCCATTGACTGCCCGGGACTCAAAGGGTCTATTGGGGCATTAACAGGAGTGTAATATTGATTAGCGTAGTCATATTGCTCATTTGAGCCGTCCTGTAAGCCAAAAGCAATGATCTGCTCGGCAATATAGTTGCCTAATGAGGCCGGGCGCCCATCGGAATAGTCTGTGGACTCCCATGAGGGGTTATACCCCAATGTAGTGAATAGAATATCATATTCATTGGACAGGTTTGTGCCGGGTGAATTTCTAAATCGATGTTTTAGCAGTCTATAGGCGGCATAACTGATAGCTTCTTCCTGTGCTCTCTGTGTATTTAAAGGCTGGCGAATACCATCAAACGGTATAAAAAAGTCATCTATTGTATTTCCAAGAAAATAGGGTGAGGCCTCGTTATCGTATGCTGCCCATGCATCATACATTGCACATGAAATATGGAAAAGGTTTCGTGCATGTACCGTAGGTCTGGCAAAATCATTTCGAATGGAATGAAGCAGCATCTCATTCCATACCCTGGCAATAGACCCTTTTTCCACATCTACTACGGGAACAATCAAATCATCCTTTTCATATCTTTTACTTAGAATAGAAAATGAGCGGTCACTCTTATCGAAAATTCCCGCCGACGTTATCAGGATGGTATAGTTATTCCCCTCCAGGCTGTCAGCTACAATCCAGTTATAACGTCCTGAGTTTGCATGCGCTACTTGTGCAATCTCCAGCGTATCTTGTCGGTTGAGAAGGTAAATCGAGGTGGCTTCACCTGTATTCTGATTCCATTCGATCTCAATGGTATCTTGTTGCTGGATTAGCTGGTCGCTATTAAAGTCGTTAAGTGATATGAATTTCTCCAGCGTAACAGAAAACAGATTGCTTTTTCCTGATTGTGTGGGGTTGTTGGAGTTCATAATCTCAATCCAGTAGCTCTGATCCGGCGTTATATCCTCAGCAATCAGCCAAACGTACTCGCCTGTGTTCTCGACAGATGCAGCAATGATCTTATCTGATTGTGAATCATGTTTCAGGATGATATCTACGTCATCCAAAAATGAAGAGGTCCACCGGATGTTGTGATAATCTCCAGATTTTAAAAATTGGCCATTACCTGGATTTGTAATATTTACATCCGGCTCTCTGATATTAATTCTCTGATTGCTGCTAACTTCAGCTATCTTTTGCACAATTCCGGATGGCCAGCGTATCTCAACGGAGGCTGACGTATTTTTTGCTAATCCAAAATATGCAGCGATATCATTCCCACCACCTATACTTGACCCACTGTTTATTTCATAATACTGGTTGACATTATCAGGTGTTGTAACCTTAACTTTGGCACCAATACCATTGCGATTGCTAAGTGGTGCTCCAGCTCCTGTTAATGAAATGATCAGCCAGTTGTTATCCGTGTTGTGTTCATTTCGATACAGGATGGATGTGCTGTCGTAGTTACACACATACAGGTCTGGGTCACCATCATTGTCGTAATCGCCCATGATAATAGTCCTTGCTCTTGCCCCATTTTCCATACCTGTTAAGCTTCTGGAAACTTCCTTAAAATGAGGAATTCCACCTATATCCGTACTTTGGTTTTGATACAGGATATTTGGTTGGTAGGAGGTACCGAGGGAACCTGATGCAACGGCAATATCCTGCCAGGTGTCCAGGTCATAATCGATAAATACTGTGCCCCATGTCGCCAGTATTCCACCGACAGGCTTGAACACGTTGTCATCCAGGCCTGAAAATCTGGATACATTGAACAGGTTTTTCCCATTGTTCATCAGTAATACCGTGTTTTCACCATTTGGACCATGCAGATTGGTAAGATGGTAGTCGAATAGTCCATCGTGGTTAGGGTCACCGACGCTAATCCCCATAGGAGAAAAACAATGTGGAGATGAACGAATTCCTCTTGTAAACGGGCCTACTTCACGGCTGACTTCACTAAAACTTACCTGTCCTGTGTTTTTCCAGAGTTTATTGCCTTCATATCCAAGTTCGCAGTCATTGGTTGTGAAAATATCAAGTAAGCCATCATTATTAAAGTCTGTAAAAAGGCTTACAAAGCCATATCCTGATCGGTCATCTATACCACTGCTGTCTGCATCTTCTGATATCAGATGGGAAATGTCAGTAAATGTAACCGGATGATCCCCATTATTCAGATAAAGATAATCATCGGTGCTGATCTCAGAATTGGGGCCAAAGGCATGATTGCTGATATACAGATCCAGCCAACCGTCATTGTTTATATCACCCCATGATGCTGTGGCGCCGGCACCAATTTGAAAATCCCCCGTAAAGCTAAACGCCTCCTTTGTGGCGTCAATAAAATTCCCATCCCCTAAATTCTTAAGTAAAACATCATCATCCAGATTACATAAATAGAGGTCTATCAGGCCATCATTATTGTAATCAGCAGCAGATACTCCGGACCCTCTTCTTCCTTCACCTGACAACACGTGGGTAGTAACATCCAGAAATGAAGGCTCTCCGTTTTCTATAAGGTTATTGTGGAAAAGGTGGTTTCCACCGTACTGATTTGTTACATACAGATCTAGATCGCCGTCATTATCATAATCAAGCCATGCAGCACCTGTACCGTGTACTGTTGTTTCATCACCGGTATGTGATACGCTGACTCCTAACTCTTTTGTAACATCAAAAAAGATTGTTTGTGAAAAAACCTGCAGAGGAAGAGCCGCTAGCAGACCATAAAGAATTTTTTTGATAAAGACCATTGCCTATCTAAAATACGAACAATTAGTGAATGACCTTAAAACAAAAAAACCACCTCAGGCATGAGGTGGTCGAAAACAACATGAAAATAATTTATTGATCTATTCTTATAATTCTCAGGTGATCCATAAAAAGCACACCACCAACATTACCCTCATAGCTCAAACTGATAGCAAGCCTTACCTGTTCGTCTCCCGGAGGATTAGCATCTACGGCTTCTGAAGCCGGGCTGAATTCATATACAATTTGTTGCCATGCATTGTCTGTCAGGGATAGTTCCGGATTTGCTAATTCCGCAAAGCCTGGTGTACCAGCCTGGTCAAGCGCAAATTTTGCATTAGCTATACCTGTACCTTTTACCCACATACTCAATCTGTAGGTGCCTGCAGGGTCTACTGTTACGTTAACAGTCGGCTGTATATTCCATGGGTTTGCTCCAAGCTCGTTTATCGTCATTTTCACACATTGGAAACCATCGATATAGTCTTCGTCTGTGATTTCACCTGAAGCAAGAGAACCGTTCAATCCACCCCATCCCTGAACTCCATCAGCAGGGCCAATTGCGCTAGATTCAAAACTTCCGTTCGTATTTATAGTAGGTAAACATTCAAAGCTTCCCGGCTCCGCAGTACATGCGATAATGATATCTTCGCTTTCTACTGTACCTCCAGTGGTTGTATTAAGCACTATCACATCAGTTTCGGCTTCAGCAGGCATGGTGAAAGTAAGCCTTGTATCGGAAGTTGTACCCGTAATAGGTGCATCAACACCACCTATGCTAACAGAACCTACAAAAGTCAGATTATTACCGAGAACCGTTACAGTTTCACCTGAAGCTGCTGCTTTAGGCGTAAAATATGTAATGCCTGGGTTGGGGATCACCTCAAACGATCCAAACGCTCTCTCTGGACCATCGAATATTAAGGTTATGCTATTTTCACCCAGGGGAGCAAAGGAAGGTACCGTAAACTCCACTGCATTGTCTGTAGCGGTAAATTCATCGATCCAGGTTGACTCACCCAGGAGTATTTTATCAACATCAGCAAGATTGGAACCATTGATAGTAAGAACTGAGCCTCCACCCACTTGTGCCGGACTAAAACCCGTGATGCGGCTACTTACATCCTGTGCATTACCTGCCGGGTTGCTGCCATTAAGAAAATCCTCAGGATTTTCGAAGCATCCTGACAGCCCAATGGTCAGGATCGCTGCTGTCATAATCGATAATGTAAATCGTAGATTACTTTTCATGTCTCAAATTTATTATTTCAAGATGGTTGATCAGAACAAGCTCATCTGCTGATCTTATTCTTTCGTATATCAAATCTATGTATAACTTTTAAAAAAACAATCGATTGCGTAACATAAAATAAAAATTCTTCTCTCAGAGCTGATTTATTTATGAATTTCATTTACAATACGGTATTGAATTACTGCAAATCAACAACTATAGTGGCCACCGTATTACTATTCATATTAAATGTCAGATAGCCTTCCTCTATTTCCAGATCTGTCTCTTCCACATCTACTGAGACGCTTGTTCTGTAGAATTTTGCAGCTTCAGGGACCTCGTCACTTAAAGTAAGTCCTATATTACCGATCGGTGATCCGGATGCATTTACCATCACAATCACTATTCTGTTATTACCTTTATAAGCTGTGACATTTAAATCTCTGGCTGACTGAAATTCTGTCTCTATTCTTTTGTAACCCGGACGGATAAAGCGCGAATAATGTGAAAAAGCATATCCTCTTTTCAGCACTGTATTGGAGGACGTGCCTTCTGTACCATCGCCAATGAATGAATAATATCTTTTGGTGTACCACCAGATATAGGCATTCCAGTTGAAAGTCATAGCGTCGTGAATATCCGACAGCATTTGCATCGATTCGAGCCATTTATCCTGGTCAGAGCGCTGATTCCAGGGTGTTGCGTTGGCATTACCTGTGTTCAGGTTGTAAAGATGCTCTGTCATCCAGATTTCTTTGCCTGAAGCCTCCGCTATTGGATAGGGTTCGAGTCCACCACCGTAGATATGACCGGCAACAATATCCATATGAGCTGCAGCTGTTTCATCATTGAGAATGGCATTGGTATAAGTTTGATTGAAATTAAACGACTCAGCCGCTGCAACTCTGCTGTTTATATAATTATTACCATAATCAATTAAGAAATCCCGCATGGCGCCGGAGCTCCAGTCGCATGATTCGTAACTTACCTGAATATCCGGCTCATTTTGTGGAGATATTGCATATAACTCAACTCCCTGGCTTTCCATGTAGGCAATATAATTATTGATGTGATCGGCATAGGCCTGGAAATTCTCTCGTAGAAGGAAACCGCCCGTACCATTGTTATTACTTTTCATCGCAGGTGGGGGAGACCAGGGCGAGGCTAAGATCTTCACTCCCAGGTATTGCTGCGCTTCTAATGCATTTGTCGCTATTGTGGGCCAGTCACTCTCAGTATATGGCAGCTTCACACGGAAAATGCTCATTCCTAATTGACCTTCATCAGTACCAAATGCAAGTTCCGCTTCTGTGGCTGTCAGGTACGAACCAATCCTGAATATACCATCTGCAGCACCAAACCCCGCTATAGTCTGGTATTCGACATCAGGGTTAATATTGAGAAAGCTCGTAGGTTCGGCATTATTTTCTGTGCCATTGCCAGTACCGGGATCAATATTTTCTTCACTACCGCAGGAAACTGACATAAATAATAATACGCCAGAAATGACTAAAAACGCCGATTTTAATATGTTTATTCCCATAGTTTAAGTATGTTTATTTCTCAATGCAATCGATTGTGTAAAATTAACATTTTAATAGTGATAAGAGGCATTTTATGAGAAAAGTTCATTTATTCTTTCTGTTAATACTACTGAGTCATACTTCAGCACTTTATGCGGAAGTAAGTGTTCCTGCCATTGTCGGGCATAACATGATATTGCAAAGAAATGCGGATGTAAAGGTGTGGGGCTGGGCGGATGCGGCAGAAAGTATTAATGTGGAATTCAATAAAAAGGATTATCGCACTATTGCCGATGAAGCAGGTAACTGGGAAGTAACCATAAAGACAAAGTCTGCTGGTGGTCCCTACAAAATGATTATTACCGGGGAAGAAAACGCCATTGAATTAGAAAATATCATGTTGGGTGATGTATGGTTATGTTCAGGTCAATCCAACATGGTACATAACCTGGAAAGGCATCAGGATCGTTACAGAGATGAAATTGAGAAAGCGAATTATCCAAATATCCGACAGATTATCATTCCGGATCAGCCAATACTGGCCGGTCCGTCAGATCATATTAAAGAGACGGCATGGGTAGAAGCCAATCCTGAAACTGTCCTGGATTTTTCTGTTATCGGATACTTTTTTGCCAAACATCTTTACGATCAGTATCAGGTCCCAGTAGGGCTGATAAAATCATGTGTCGGAGGAACGCCCATACAGGCCTGGATCAGTGAAGATGGGTTAAAAGAATTTCCTTCATTATCATCAACAGTTGTTCAGAACAAGGATACGTCCTACCTCAATGATATCCGGAGGCGCACTATCGAATATTCCAGAAGTCTACCTCCACCACCACCGGACAAAGGATTGTCAGAAGAGGTGAAGTGGTATGATCCATCGTATATACCTAAAGGTTGGCATACGATAAATATCCCCGGGTATTGGGAAGATCAGGGGTTGAAGGAACTGAACGGAACTGTTTGGTACAGACGTGTAGTTAATGTTCCTGCTTCGATGACCGGCAAACCGGCAAGAATTGATATGGGGCGTATTGTGGATGCAGATAAGGTTTATGTCAACGGGGTCGAAATAGGAGGGGTTACATATCAATATCCCCAACGGAGATATACATTCGACTCCGGTATTCTTCAGGAAGGTGAGAATATCATTGTAGTGAAAGTGGTAAATTATGGAGGGAAAGGAGGCTTTGTGCCTGATAAACCTTATTTCCTTGCTACAGAAAATGATACCATTGACCTCAAGGGAACGTGGCAATTCAAAGTGGGCAATGTATTTACACCCGGGGCCGGTGGGGTGTCCGGTATTTCTTATCAGAATCAACCGACGGCATTATTTAATGGGATGATTGCACCAATAACAGACTATAAAATTAAGGGTGCTTTATGGTATCAGGGAGAAAGTAATACCTGGCGGAATAACAACTATAAGGATCTGATGGTATCACTGATTAACGACTGGAGGAATCAGTGGAACGATAAAGATCTTCCGGTTTTCTATGTCCAGTTACCAAATTTTATGGATGTGAATTATTTACCGGAAGAAAGTAATTGGGCGGCGTTACGAAATGATCAGCTTAATGCGTTGGAGGTAGAAAACACCGCCATGGTAGTAAGCCTTAATCTTGGCGAATGGAATGATATTCACCCGGGTAATAAAAAACCAATCGGTGATCGGTTAGCCCTGGCTGCGCGCAACATGGTTTACGGTGAATCAGATCTGGTATATTCTGGCCCGTTGTATCATTCTGCTGAAAAAACGGGGAATAAGGCGATCATTCATTTTGATCACACCGGTTCAGGGTTGGTGTCCAATGACGATGAACCGATCCGATGGGTGTCTATTGCCGGGATAAATAAGGAATTTGTATGGGCTAATACCCGGATCGAGGACAATAAGCTTGTTGTCTGGAATGATGAAATTAAAGACCCGGCCTATGTACGGTATGCATGGATGGATAACCCCAGAGATGCTAATCTTTTTAATAAGGAAGGTTTGCCTGCATCACCCTTTGAGGCTGTATTATATGATGAACAGGCATTATGGAAAGGTAAAAAGGCTTCGATTGTGCTTACCTATGATGACGCGATAGAAGAACATCTTGAAAATGCCATTCCGGCATTGGAAGCTAATGGTTTTAGGGGGACATTCTATTTAACAGGAATCAATCCGGGTATGGCCAATCGGTTGAATGACTGGAAGCGGGCTGCGAATAACGGACATGAATTAGGTAACCATACGCTATATCATCCATGCAAAGGCGAAGGTAGAGACTGGGTTTCCGAAAGCAATGACCTTGATGCGTATTCCATAGCGCGCATGGTCAGTGAAACTGAAATGATGAATATCGTGCTACAGGCACTTGATGGTAAAAGGGAAAGGACATTTGCTTTTACATGTGGTGAAACTGAAACGGGAGAGGGTAGCTTTCTTCAAGCCATTAAAGACCAATTTGTCTCGATGCGAGGTGTTCAGGGTAAGGTAAACACACTTGAAAATATTGACCTGAATCAGGTTTACTGTTTTGTAGCTGATGGAAAAAAATTAGAGGATTTAATAGCGTGGGCGGAAGAAGCTAAATCAAGAAATGGGATGGCGGTAATACTGTTCCATGGAGTAGGCGGCGGACATACCGGAAACGTAGCATTGGACGATCACAATACCTTCATAGAATATTTAAAGGCCAATGAGGAAGATTATTGGGTGACTACGATGCTGGAGGCATCCAAACATATACAGGTACATCTTGAAGATTAATAATTACATAGCATGGAAACATTAAAAGTTATTGGTTTTGTCACGGTTGCTTTAGGTATTACGTTATTCAGTGCTTCTATAGCTGATTATGTGGTTCCTGCAGAAGAAGGAATCGGAGCAAAACAGGAACAGGTTGCAGCCGAAATACCACTGGTTTTCGATCAGGAATTTACGGGATTTATGTGTGATGAGCCTCCTTTGCCCGGGTTTAATGATCTGGAAGTAGTAGCGCATTTACCTGATCCGTTCAAATGGTCTGACAATAGTGGATATGTAAATACGTATGCACAATGGAAATGCCGAAGGGCAGAAATCAAAAGAGAACTGGAGGCGTACATCATTGGTAAAAAACCTGGTCGCCCGGAGAATATCACGGCATCGTATTCAAATGATACATTGACAGTTAATGTAACCGTTGGTGAAAATACATTAAGGTTGACTTCTGCTATTAATGTACCGTCAGGGGAAGGACCTTTTCCCGCAATTATTGGCATTGGTCGTGGTTCTGGAAGTCTACCGCGTGAGATTTTTTCGGAAAGAGATATTGTTACCATTGCATTCAATTTCAGACAGGTTATGCAGCATACCCAGAAGAGGGGGACAGAGCCAATCAATCAATTATATCCGGAGTTAACAGAAATAGGGGCCTACAGTGCATGGAGTTGGGGCGTGAGTCGAATAATTGACGGCCTGGAATTAGTGGCAGATGAACTACCAATCGATTTAAAACATATCGGAATTACCGGATGTTCGTTTGCAGGTAAAATGGCCTTGTGGGCGGGTGCACTGGATGAGCGTATTGCCTTGACTATTGCCCAGGAACCTGGTGGCGGCGGTGCCGCAGCGTGGCGGGTATCTGAGACGCTCGGTAATGTGGAAAGAGTGGGAAGTACCAATTATGCCTGGTTTCTGGAAAGTATGCGCCAGTTTGCTAATGAAAATGTATCGAAACTTCCTGTAGATCATCATGAGTTGGTGGCAATGGTTGCACCCAGAGCACTGCTTGTGCTGGGGAATCCGGATTATGAATGGCTGGCGGAAGAATCCTCTTATGTCTCATGTAATGCAGCTGGAAAAGTCTGGGCTGCTATGGGTATTCCTGACAGGTTCGGATATTCCATTGTCGGGGGACACGGACATTGTGCATTACCTGCTAATCAATACCCCGAGGTTGAAGCATTTGTAGATAAATTTTTATTGGGAGATACTGGGGCAAATACTCTTGTAGCAAAGGCTCCTGATTATGCTTCCGATCTAGCTGACTGGATCAAGTGGGATACACCGGAATTAAGATAGATTAATAGCTACAAACTTAAATAGTACGCTTTAAGTAGTAAAGTGTCTTTGAGGTTCTTACCGATTAGAAAAGGTTTTACAATATCTCTTTCTCAATTAATGTATCAAGAGCTGTTTTATTACAGGAGCTGAATCGGTTTCAATAATTACTGAATAAATGCCTTGATTGAGCTTCAATGAGGTATGCGTAAGATTTACGCCTTTCTTAAACGCTTGGACAGATACTTCTTTTCCGTTAAGGTCAAAAATGCTGATTTTATTAAAGCTGATTTCTGATTCGATAGTCAGTTGATCAGTGGCCGGATTTGGGTATATTTTTAACCTGACTTCATCTTCAACACTTAAAATCTCACCTGGGCCGCAAGTCTGGTCTGGTTCACCCAATCCTGTAGGTGAATTACCGGTATTTGTTAAAAATAGTTTATCCAGGTCAGCTCCATCTTCACGATAGCAGATATACATTGTATGGTCTCCTTCAGAGAGGTTATAGGTAAGCGCAATATTTCCATTATTGGAATCATGAATATCGTCCCAGCTCCATCCAGCTCCACCTGAAATACTATTCCATAATACCCATTCACCATCATCGAGTCTCACCCAGAATGAATCATCATCAGGTGAGGGCACACGTACCCGGCCCCAGGGTCTGTAGATACCTGCCTGCGTGACATTAAATGGAATGATCAACAAGTCTTCTTCTGATTCAGACGGAGCTGCTAATGATTCCTGACCTGGCCGTGTTGCCACATACTGCTGATTGGAAGCCCCCAGGTCACTTCTTAACTGCCAGTTGCTGCCTACGGTCGCGCATTCCACATCCAGCCAGATATCATTTTGCACAATGTTGCCATCAATCTCTACTACAACATTGATCATGTCACTAGCTCTTTCACCATCATTATCCGTAACGGTTAGGGTGATTTCATGAGATCCTACAGGTAAATCAAGGTCAATTGTACTCCCGGTACCGATCTGCTCAAGCTCTTCAGAAACAAGCATCGCCCAGGAGTAATTGGTAATCGTTCCATCTGAATCCGTACTACCGCCCGCATCAAGCGTAATTGTCTCAAAGCCATTATTATCCACATCTGTCACCGTAATATCATTACCGGCATTAGCTACCGGGCCAACGTTTCCGGATCTACCTACTCCTTCAGGGTTCGTTGTAAATGTGCTGATACTATAAGATTCAATCTGGTCAGAAAAAACGCCGTTATCTACGTTTACAATACCCTCATTACGGAGATTAATCTGATTTGAGGTTGTGATTTTTGTAAGTTCAGTGATTTCTGTATCTCCTACATTTAAACTTAAACTCTGATTTGTGTTCCCATCGTTGATTACAACTACCACCAACTCATTATTAGGCCCTTTATATGCCGTAATTTCCAACGGCGTGTTATTTGTTACATCCACTCGTACATAACCCGGTCTGACGAACTTTGAAAAATGTGAGAATACATATCCTCTTTTAGTGATATTACCATCGTCTGTTATCAAGCCATAAAATCTTCGGATGTACCACCATACATACGCATTGAAGTTTTCTTCCATACAATCATGGATTTCAACACCGACTAATAAAGCATCCGGCCAGTTATTGGCACTCTGGTTGCTTGAAGTATAATGCTCCGTCATCCAGACTTCTTTCCCTTTTTCCCTTGCCAAAGGATAATCAAATAATCCACCACCATAGATATGACCTCCCATAATATCCAGATTGGCATTTGCAGCCTCATTATTCAATATGGGGTCCGAGAAGTTTCTCCGGAATTGAAATGATTCAGGGGCCATAACATGGTCGTTGAGGTTTTGCGCATGGTTCGCCATAAAACTCACCATCTCAGATGAAGACCACTCCGTCCAGCTACCTTCCTCGCCATAGTCGGGTTCGTTTTGGACGGATATGGCATAAAGATTTACCCCGTTATCAATCATAAAATCACTAAATGCATTCAGGTGATTCACATATGCTCCATAGCTCGATGGCAAAATCCGGTTAAAGGAAGCATTAGGGTCGAGAAGCTCAGCAGGAGGGTTCCAGGGAGAAGAAAAGACTATTGCTCCCTGACTCTGAGCAAATAATGCCGTTTCAACCTCTCCAGCCCATTGGTTCGGGTTAGGTGATATGTAATTTCTGAGAATACTCAAACCAAGTTGACCGGGTTCGTTACCAAATGCTTTTTCCCTTACATCCTGATTAATGTCTCCGATCCATACGGAATGATTCATCCCACCAAATCCACGAATCAACTGATACTCGATCTGTGGATTTACTTGTGCTGTTTGCGCAAGTAATAAAGAAGGAAAAAGGACAAGAATCAGAAGTTTTATTTGGTTGCAATTCATCTTATCAGCATTATAGTTTACTTATTCATCATGGCATTTGCAGCAAGTGCCAGGTAGAGGTAAGCTGATGCTCCTGATACAACATATTCATTTTCGCCCCATAAAAAAGGCCAGTCTTCCCTGTTTTCGGGTAGATCAGGAGGGATAATCAAAATTCCCGGTACTACACCACCGGCAATAAAACTATAATCAGCACGGTTACTTCCATATGCCACCTTTTTTGATTTTGTTCCTACTCCTGATACTAATGATATATCGGACTCCGGATGGTTTCCATATAAATATTCCAGTGCCCGTAATGTATATGCTGTCCCCACTATTTCAGGAAATGCTCTATGGAGCTGAAAGGAAGTGATGCCCATACCTGTTACACTTCCTGAACCGGCCCAGCCACCCCGGGTAATCGGTACTCCATATGGATTTTCATGCATAAGAGAATCCAGCCAGATTTTATACTCTTGTGTTCTGACCTTGAATTTCTCATTGAAATCAGCGTCGAGATTATTCAAAATGGGTGCAATGCTGCCTGCATGAGCGTTAAATCTTCGATCAATTCTACTCCAGCTTTCATGGATATAATCTGCGTATTTTGAGTCTTCGGTTGTAATAAATAACTGGATAGCGCATTTTAATTTTTCATCTTCCAGGGCTCCACCTGTTGTATTCCCATGACGAAATAAATCAGGCTCCTTATTGCTTTCTTCTTCCCAGACATTTATCGCTGTTTGCAGACATTCTTCAGCCAATTCATCGTTGAAGCCGGTTAAAGCACGGCTGGCAGCAGCAAGTGCGGCAGCACTATAATAGTTCAGGGGCGTACTTCTGGTTGTAAATGCCCAGCGGTCGTCAAATAATCCACTTCTAAACCCGTCTGTGCTAAAGCTGTCAATTGCCGGAGAGAATATCAGGTTATCCGTTTTAGTAATGCCATCTCCCAGATGTGTGTATTGAGATAAATGTGCTGCTACAATGCCATGAATGGCATGTCCTACAGCACGGTGTTGTGCAAGCAATCCAAGAGCGCCATGCTGGATTTGCTGTAATATGTCGGGTTTACCATCTGGAACATGAATATCCACGTAGCCGGCAACGTAGTCAACTAACGTATTGTCCCTGTTTACACCAAAGTCTTCCCATGCATTCACCAGGTTTTGTACCACATAACATTGTGTTTGTGTCCTGATATCATAATCCCCTGCATCATACCATCCACCGATATTAAGTCCGGGGATATGCTCACCGGGCTTATAGGGAGTGTCAGTCGTTTCACCCATAGCATAAAGATCAAAATGAACATGGTTGGTGGGTGCCTGTAGCGCATCGTCCATATGTGATTTGCCGTGCCATACACGATAGGCTTCATTTACGAGTATATGATCCATCTGCACAGGAAGGTAAATGTCAAGTGTCGGTTGCCAGGCTGTAGCATATACATCAGTTGATATCCTGAAGGGCTCGGTGATGACTCCACCTGCTTTTAACTGGTAGATTCCTTCTTCTTTTACAGAAGTGAAATCGAAATAACCGTATGTATATCTCAGATAATCACCCCAGCTTTTAATTGACGCTGATGTAACAACTTCACTGCCTTTTTCAGTGATTTTCAATAATGACACTTCCTTTGTTGTATTATCATTTTTATCCAGTTCAATCACCGCTCTTTTCTGCTGATCAGGATGATAGCCCTGCTGGGAATGGCTGATGACAGGTTTTCTCACCCAATTAGGTATGGTGCTGGCATCAACATGCCATTCCAGTACCGTCCCTGTGCTATTGGCGGGAAGGAGTGATCGTATTACAAACCATCCATTCTGTGCCTTATTTCTGCCATCATACAGGGCGATTTCTGCCTCATTTGATGTGATCTTCACCCTAGTTAACGGATCCTCCGGGGATAACGTGATTTGATTTCCTTTTGCTAACGGTAATGGCTCAGTTTTTCCATGTACTTTTTCCATACCGCTTCCCGGATATAAAGGAAAAATGCCAGGCTTCCCATCCATCAGGTAGCTTTTTTCAAAATAGCAGGATGGGATGAATTCAAGATTAAAACCTGCTTTTCCTACTAGTTGATCCGGCAGGGGTTCATCTAGGTTGACTGAAATATGGATGTCACTTCCTGAAGATGTGACTTTTACGCTGTAGTTGAAATCAAAATCTGGATATTCGAGAAATGCTTCGATACTGCCAGCCTCCTGATCAACTATTCTTTCAATTAATTTGGGTATCGGATCCCATTGTTCGGGAGTAGGGCTCAGGCGAACATCACCATTTGTCGCTGTACGAACATCATGCTGGATAAACTCAACACTGCTTTTCTTTTCATCACCAAACAAGCCATAAAGACTTGAGAAGGCAAAAACATCAAAACCTCTGCTTTCGAAATATTCTTTTTCATTGAGTCTCAATGTTTCAGTTGGCTGATCATTTACACAGGAAGTGAGTATTACAATAATGATGATCCAGCGAAAAATAATGTTTAATTGGCGCATAATTTTATAGTTTACCGAAGCTCACATGTGATGACAGTGACTGAGTGTGGTTTTACTTCCAGACTTAAATTTTCTTTGACATGATTTACCCTGATTTCATCAGGTGTTACCAGATCAGGGTTTTCGAAGGTGTTCATTGCATCAACTGACGGAGCGGTGAGCGTAGTTGCAGACACATTGGCAATTTTTACACCGGGCAGTGAAAGTCTTATGTCGGCAGCTTCGGAAGCATCGATGTTGGTAATGGCGATCACAATATGTCCATTATCCGTTTGTGCTGCTGCAACGTCAATTTTTGGAAGTTCCATATCGGAAATGGTATATTTTTTATTGTCATATTCGACGCCCAGTCTGGTAGCATCCTGAAACGGCTTATAAAGGTGAAATGCATGATAAGTGGGTGTCAGTACCATTTTTTCCTCATCAGTAAGCACCATTGCCTGTAGCACATTTATCATTTGGGCAATATTAGCTCCCCTGACCCGATCAGCGTGACGAATAAAAATGTTAAAATTAAGGGCAGCAACTATAGCATCCCGAATGGAATTATGCTGCTCAAGATAGCCGGGATCTGTACCCTCTATAGGGGCATACCAGGTTCCCCATTCATCTACCAGAATGGAGATCTTCTTATCCGGATCGTATTTATCCATTACTTGTTCATTGACACTGATAAACTCATCCATGCCAATTGTTTCTTCGATGACAGCTGCATATTGTTCTTCTGTGAAGTCGTAAGACTTTATGTTGGGAGGCCATCCATTACGGGTGTATCTATGCAGAGAAAGAGCGTGCATATCCCAGGCCCAGCTTTTATTGGACCAGGCCTCCATGATCACCTCTGTATATTCATCAAATCCGGTTGCGTCAGGGCCTACAGCGACAATCTGTGTCATAACATTGCTGTTGTAGTTATTGCTGAAATTTGCGAACTGTTTGAGCTCGATGAGGTATTCTTCAGCTGTGAATGGCCCACCACATCCCCATACTTCATTGCCGATACCCCAAAAAGCAACCTCGTATGGTTCGGGATGACCATTTTCAGCACGCTCCAAAGCTAAGGTTGAATTTTCTGCTGTCAGGTACTCCAGCCAGTCGGCAGATTCCTGTACTGTACCTGAACCGACATTGGCCGAAATGAATGCTTCTGCTCCAATTTGTTGCAGGAAATCAAAATATTCATGTGTACCAAATGTATTGGGTTCGTCACGCCCCCAGCTGGCATTTATCCTTGATTGCCTGCTTTCTTTTGATCCAATACCATCTCGCCAATGATACTCGTCGGCAAAACAACCTCCCGGCCAGCGAACATTTGGAACGCTGAGTTCCTTCAACGCTTCAACAACATCATTTCGGATGCCTCTTGTATTGGGAATTTCTGATTCTTCACCTACCCAGACACCTTCATATATGCCACGACCCAGATGCTCGGCAAACTGGCCAAAAATATGGCGGTTAATTGTAGGCCCTTTTTGATCTACGTTTACCGTAATTTCAATGGCATCCCGAGATTGCCCAAATGAATATGTCACGCATAATAATGTGCACAAAAGGGTAGTAATGATTTTTTTTAAGCTAAGTATTTTCATGATTATTTATTAGGTAAAGATGTATTGCCAGACGTTGCGTACAGACCAATCAATGCACCTGTAAATCCTCCGGCTACGTTAGTTGAGAGTATGTCACCAGAAACAGTCCCGCCCAGGTTTGTATATTCAGCATCTCCCGAGGCATAGCTGAACTGATAATCATTTCCATCAGCATTAACTCTTAACCTGATCGGAGACTTAATGTCGATGCTAGTAGTAGCAATAATCTCGGAATATTTGTATTCGCCTCTGTCAGGCCACCAGTTTTTCTCCAGAAGTAATATGTATTCACTTCCGATCTTTGTGACACCGAATACATAGTTCGAGCCCTCATTCTGTAAACATGTGATACCCGCCAGTTCTTTCTCTGAACCCGGTTTATACTGCATCTCCGTAATGAAAGTAAATGAACTGTGTTGTTGCCTGTGAAAAAGAGTAGAGGTAGGCGCCTTATCTTTAATGCTGGTTTCAAACGGAGTGATTTCCAATCCCTTTTTACCGAATTTGATGAAGGCTTCTCTCGGACCACGAAGACCAATCCAGCGCGGATGAAGATTCTCTGAACTAAAATCCTCAGACACGGTGAAATTTCCGTTTTGGAAATACTCCGCTGTTGCTGTTTTGTTGATAACTCCTGCCGGCATTTGCAGTTTCGGCTTCATGGGCACCAGTCCATTCTCAAATACAGGAAAGGTACCTGACCAGTCCACTGGCAGGATAAATGTTTCCCGACCTGTGTTTACCTGATCTTTTTCATTGGGCCTAATTGCCAGAAAGACTCCCCAATATTGACCATCCGGCCCTTCGATTATATCAGCATGTCCTGCCCAATCGACCTTATTATTTCTTTCCTTTGGAAAATAACGCTGTGTCAGAATCGGGTTTGAAGGTGCAGGAACATAAGGTCCTTTTGGGTTATCACTTATAAAAATCACCTCACTATGCCAGCCGCCGGTTCCGCCTTCGGCACACATAAGGTAGTATTTTCCATTTTTCTTATAAATATGGGGAGCTTCAATCCAGATTGGTTTTTGTGTGATGTCCACTCCGCCATCTACGATAATCTTGTCAGTTCCTGCAATCACCTGATCATTTTCAAGGTCATATTCCCAGATCTTAATTACCCGGTGCCCATTGTATAATGCCTTTCCGCGATCAGGTGCATCGTTATGAACAACGTAAGCCTTGCCGTCATCATCGAAAAAAATAGAGGGATCTATGCCATTAAAGTTTAGTTTGATCGGGTCGCTCCATCCCTGAGCCGGATCTTTAGTCTTTACGATAATATTGCCAAGCCCTCCTGCAAATGCAGTGGTAATCATGTAAAAAGTATCATTATACTCATTATAGGTAATACCCGGAGCATAAACCCCTTCACTTATACCGGCGCGGCTTACATCAAGCTGCGATACTCTATCCAGAACATGACCTATTTGTTTCCAGTTTACGAGGTCGGTTGAATGAAAAATCGGAACCCCCGGAAACATGGCAAAGGACGAACATACCAGGTAATAATCATCTCCTTTACGGGTAATGGCAGGATCAGGATAGCATCCTTGCAAAATTGGATTATAGAACTCACCCGGCTCCAATGGGTGGTCAGTGTAAATCTGATCATGGCCTTCATAAACTGCATTCATAAACACAGGTGAACTGTTTCTCTGAGCAAAAGCCGTAATACATGTGATGAAAAATAAGTATGCTAAACGACGAAATATCATGAATTTTATAATTATCCTATAGACGCAAAAACAAGGGTGACTCTTACCGAGCCACCCTAATAACTAAATCCAAATCAACTAATTAATTTTTATGATCCAGCACGTTTTATTCCTTTACAAACCTTACTTCACCTACCACATCTCCATCGCTGAAGACTTTTAAAATGTACATGCCGGACGGCAGGTTCGAAATATCAATTTTATTATTATCGACATTTGCATCCGTATTCGTTTTACCATCCGCGCTAGTGATCTCAGCCTTAGAAATAATCTCATCAGTAGCAATGGTAATGATATTGCTGGCAGGGTTTGGATACACTGTGAATCTGCCGGTATTGATATCCGTAAATATCTCAACCTGATTCTGTATGGATATCGGCAAAGTAACTATGAGTGCCTCAGCAGCGGGGTCAATTCCAACTGCTTCTGCGGACACAATAACTGCCCCGTTCGATACTGCTGTCAATAAACCATTTTCATCAATGGTGGCATTTGCCGTATTGACACTCCAGTTAACGGTTTTATCGGTAGCATTATCCGGAGTGACAGTTGCATTTATTTGTAATGTACCACCATCTGTTGTAATTGCCTGTACACCACCTTCTGCCTCTATACTTAATCCGGTGACATAAACAATCTGATTGGTAATCGTTACTGAGGCAGACCCGGTTACACCAGAACCATCATTTGCAGTGGCAGTTACCACAACAGTACCGTTGTCCAATGCCTGTACCAATCCGGATGCACTAATCGTAGCGACAGACTCGTCATCAATACTCCAGGTCACAGTTCTGTCGGAGGCACTGGTTGGCTGTACATCAGCAACCATTTGCAGTGTACCATCATCCTCAGTGATTTCCAATACACCACCTTCAGCGGAAACGGTAATGTCGGAGACACCTGTCGCAGAGCCTGTTCCCAATACCCGAATATCATCAAGGAGCATCCTTGCAAGTGTCGGAGTAAATAATAAGTCAACCTCTGAACCGCTTAAACCGGTAAGTGAAAGGGTGTCGTAAGCCCAGGTTCCTTCTGCAATGTCACGCTGAAGTGAGGCAGTGTCAAGAAGTATCCAGTCACCGTTATCTACTCTTGCATTGATCACAAGATTAAGGCTTGTAGCACTGGCTCCTCTTCCTGCTTCTTTCTGGTATCCGAATGATACTTTCAGGTCTGAAAAACCATCTACATTGATATCTTGCCATAATAAGGTATCGAAACTTCCGCTAAGGTTATTTGGAGCATGCATATGGATATGCATGTCACCGGATGCATTTGGCCAGTCTTTTCCGCCTCCGTCAGCGTAGTTATTGATACGAATAGAGCGGTCTCTGTTTATCACACCGTTAATTATAAAACCATTGTCGGCAGTCCCATTCATACTGGACAGGGAAGCCTGTACCTCAGCGTCCGATTCCCAATATTGCTGTCCATTCCATCCATCTGTGGGCGGGTTTGCAGGATGCGTGCCACCGGCATTAGTATCAAATGCTGTGTTACCGAAGGTTTCCCAGGCAAGAATCAATTCCTGACCTTCACTTGATTGTCCTGTGATGGTTACATCAAGCGAACCGGAAACATCTCCGTTTCTGTCATCTGCAGGAACGGCAATGACACGAACAACACCGTCTCCGTCAGCACCGGCTGTCAGGAGTCCGGTAGCGGGGTCAATCGTTGCCACACCTGTGCTATTATCTTCATCAATACTCCATGTTACACCTGGTAAGCTGGCATTTTCAGGGGCTACTGTAGCGATCATCTGGAGTGAACCTCCAAATTCTGAAATTGTACTCACATCACCTTCGCCTGAAACAGTTATGCTTGTTATCGCAACGAGTGTCTGATTGGATAA
>CAZEQJ010000017.1:0-63559 GCA_964514385.1 uncultured Cytophagales bacterium | reverse complement strand
AAGTTATCCTTTTTTATCAACTTAACCAATGGTCCGATTTTTAGGGAGTATCACAGTATTTAAGCTATTTAAATCAAACTTTTACCTACTTTTCCCTCAACCGATCCCGTTCAAAAAAGCGTCTTAGCTTACTAAACGGAGATAATGAAAAATATGAAACTACAATAAAGAGTATCCCTAATGCAATAACTATTGTACTTCCGACAGCCGAATTTTGTAGTGTTTTGGAATTCACACCTGAATAAGAAACATCATTAATCAACATGGCTATTCCTATGCCAGTAAAAGCAAGCCCAAGCGAAAAGAAGGTTAAGAAAGGAAGGAGTGATTTCATTGATAGGTATTGTCATATCGGTTTACTGATCACCCAATATATTAAAATCTCAGAAGGCTGAAAAACAAGGATAGCATGGTGAATAATGAGATTAACCGTGAAGTTAATTAACCCATCCCCCTCACCTCCCTCTTCCCCACCATTTAGACGCTCCGGACAACCCGGTAGTTGGTCAGGACGAGAGGGTGAACAATCAGGACAACCCGGTATACAATCAGGACGAGATGGTCAATAGCCGGGACAACCGGGAAGATAATCAACCCCAGATGGCGAATACTCAGGACAACCGGGAGGATAATCAACCCCAGATGGTGAATACTGAGGACAACCGGGAAGGTAATCAACCCCAGATGGTGAATGCTGAGGACAACCGGGAAGGTAATCAACCCTGCATGGTGAATACTCAGGACAACCGGGATGGTAGTCAGGACAAGGCGGTGAACACTCAGGACAACCGGGAAGGTGGTCAGGACAAGGCGGTGAACAGTCAGGACGAACGGGAAGGTAATCAGAACAACCCGGTGAATACCCCCAGACAGGAAGATCATGCGGACAAACGCTTATCCACCTCCCTATTCATTCTCCTGCATTGTTACCTCCGTATTTTATTGCTTTATACTGGCATATTTCCAAATATGTCATTATTTTCACCTCCGGTATACGCTACTAACATATGCCACTAATTTAATTTTTAAACAAACCCTATTATGATGCGAAAATTTCGTTACTCCGACGAGGTGCTCATCGAGTATGCCAGCACCGTGTCCGGTCATCTCGAAAATGACCTGGAGGCCTTTACCGCGTTTGATAAAGACCTCAACACTGCAAAACATGACCAGCTCAAACAACTGATCGCTACCCTCCAGTCCGAAGGTGGCGATACGCTTAAGGTAATGCAGCAGAGCGACCAGACCGAAAAGCTCCTGCAGGAAATCAATGCCAGTAAGATGATGTTTAGTCAGATCCGGTACTGGGTATTAAAGGCCTTTCCTGATCGCAATGCCATCCAGCGCATGTTTGGTGTCGGCCGCTTTAAAGTGGTATCCGCCTCCCAGCCCCGTCTGGTTGAGTTTATGTTCGAACTCGCCGAATCGGTAAAAACCTATGAAGCAGAGCTAAAGGCTGCCGGAGCACCGGAATCACTCCTCAATGGGGTGAGCGCACAGGCAGAAGCATTGAATAAAGCCAACCAGGTACAGGAACAAATGAAAGGTACACGTACCGTGACCACCGAATCACGCATCCAGCAGCTCAATAGCTTATTCGATATGCTGCGCGCTTTTAATAATGCCGCTGAATTTGTCTTCTTCAGTGAACCGGCAAAACGAGAGCTTTACCGGCCACCCAGCGGTAGTTCTTCGACAGAAGATGAACTGGAGGAAGTAGCATAGCATTTGCATAAGTGGTGTTATAATAATGCAGGCCCCGTTGTTGGGGCCTTTTTTTTATCCATATAAAAAGAGAGGGCCAAAACCTTCAAATTAGAAACCGCGGTTTAGTCCTCTATCCCGGTTTTTACCTCAGTTTAAGTTAATCCAGCTTGCTAGGTAATGGCTGAAAATTGAGCCACTAAATGTGTATTTGGTTATTTATAATTCACCTCTATTACCCCCAAAAACACCCATATTTATCCTCATCTACCAGCTTCAAAAAAGCTTGTATTGTCTTGACTCGAGGCTTGGGATCGTACCCGTGCCACTTGAGGTCGGCCCGCATCTAAAATACCTTCCATACTTTTTGTGTTTTTACCCAGGTAGTCCTGGCAATCGGCTCTTCGATAATTTGCGATTTATTTTGCCAATGTGGTCGAATGCTGTAGATGATCACACTCTGACCTTCTATCTGATACGCCAGGTCCAGTTCGTTTCTCATTTCCTCCGGAGGTCTGCGTATTACCATAAAGTTTTCCAGTGCTTCTATGATAGTCGTTACTTGCAGTGCGTCAAATGCCATTTTGTTTATTTTCTATATAAAGTAAAATCTTTTTGAATTTACTTTAGTTTTTTCAAGTCCTTTTAAATCTTGAAGTGGGAATTAACTAATACATTAAATTGTATCTAAAAATTCATCAATATCCTCAACAGGCTTTAGGTTTTTGTCACCTCTTGCCTCCTCAATGGCTTTTATGGTTGTTTCATTTGGGATTTCACCCACTTCACGATACAATAAGTACTCAATATAATTGTTAAGGCTTCTTTTTTCTGCTGCTGCTTTTTCTTTTACCAGCTCCAACAATTTTTTATCAAACCTTAAGGCAGTTTGTACTTTCATTTCTTTTTCTAATTTGTCATACTAAATTGACAGCAAAAAATCAATTTTTATTTTAGTCATCCGGCATTTTTATAAGGAACGATATCCTTTGCTAAATCTGCTTTCTCATGTCTTAATTTTCTTAATTCATAATTTCGCTGCAGGTTTAACCACATCTCCGCACTTGTCCCAAAATAAGTACCCAACCGTATAGCCATCTCAGCTGAAATAGACATATTTCCTTTTGTTAACTTGCTGATTTGTATTTGTTGAACACCAATTTCCTTTGCCAGCCTGTAGCCAGTAATACCCAAAGGTTCCATAAATTCTTCCCAAAGAATCTCTCCAGGATGTACATTTATATATGCTTCCATTTCTTTTACTATTTATCAGTGATAATCTACAATTCTAACATTTTCAGCATTTCCATCCTTCCAGATAAAAATTACCCACCATTGCATATTGATACTGATGGAATGGTAAGAAGAAAATTCTCCTTTTAACTGATGAAGTCTGTTTCCCGGAAGTGATTTTAATTCCTCTAGTTTCATAGCAGCGTTTAATAAGTCCAATTTCATTTGTCCTTTTCTTCTTACTGATCGATCCCATTTTTTGGTGTAATTACCAAGGAATACTTTTTCTGTGTCTTTACATGAAAAGTTTTTTATCACATCACTAATATAATAGTAATATACTATAATACTAATATATTGTTTTCGAGATTTTGTAAAACATGATAATTCCACCCATGAAGTATTATTTAAGTTGTTGCTTTTTCATTGTTTTAATTTACTATACTCGCTCCAAGGCACACCTTCGGTATTTTAAACGCCTCTACCAGCGGTACGGCTTCCTGCCGGATTTCCCAGCATAGCTGGTTCACCTGCCTGCGTATGGCCTTGGTCTTTACTCCTTCCATATAACCCTGCTCCAGGTACCACCCTTTGTTTTTCTCGATCTGGCTTAAAGCAAACAGGTCACACAGCTTTTTCAGCACCTGCCTTAACTCCGGATTTTCTGTATGCTCCACCTGTTGCACAAACTGCTCCAGCACGATCCGCTCGGTGTAGGCTTTACCTACATTCAGCATATGATACTGGCATTGGTTGAAGGCATCAAACGAATCCATACCGGCGTCCAGATGTTTTTTCAAACGTTTGGCAGCGGAGGTGAGAATATCCCATTCGCGGTACCGGAAGGCATTTAAATGAAACTCCGGGTCCAGCAAATGCGCCGTATCTGTGTTCCTCACAATGATGGGATTCATTTCCATCAGGGCAGTTTTTGCCTGATTGGTAACGTAATTCAGGATTCCGAAGAAATTGATATCATGGAACTCCTGCTTAAACTCGGTCAGCCGGCTCTTGGCCACCAGCTGCATCAGCACGGTATTGTCACCTTCAAACGTAGTATAAATCTCTGTATCGTTTTTGAGTGCGTCAATACGGTTTTCAGATAAGAAGCCCTGACCTCCACAGGCCTCCCGGCAGATCTGCAAGGTTTCCGTCGTATTCCAGGTGGCCGCCGCCTTCAGTCCGGCTGCCAATGCTTCAATCTCACGCATATCATCTTCCGACCGGTTCAGAAACCGTTCTGTCAGGTACTGCAGGGCAAAATGATAGGCGTATGCATTGGCCAGCAAGGGCATCAACCGGCGCTGATGTGTGCGGTAATTGAGTATCGGTACCTCAGCACCGTTTTCAGGACCAAACTGTTTGCGCTGATCACCATATTTTATGGCAATCGTCAATCCGGACTTGGCTGCGCTCAGCCCGGATCGGGGTATACCGACCCTCCCTCCTACAAGTGTGCCCAGCATGGTAAAGAACCGGCGGCTGTCGCTGCCAATCGGGCTTTCAAATTCTCCATTTTCATTGACAGCAGCATATTTATCCAGCATGTCATCCTTTGGTATTTTGACCTGATCAAACCAGATACGACCATTATCGACGCCATTGAGACCCATTTTCCGGCCGCAGTCTTCAATTCGTATACCCGGAAGTAACTGACCGGTGGCATCCCGGAGGGGCACTACAAAGGCATTTACGCCATAATCCACACCATCGATGATGAGTTTGGCAAACACCGTTGCCTTCTGCGCATGGCAGGCGGCATTGCCGATATAATCCTTTCGGGCCAGGTCATGTGGTGTATGGATGGTAAAGGTGGCGGAAGCATGGTCATAGGTGGCTGTGGTTTCGATACCTCGCACATTGGAGCCGTGGCCGGTTTCCGTCATGGCAAAAGAACCGGGCAATTTCAGCGTGCCGATATCCCTGAGGTATTTTTTATGATGTTTTTTGGTACCCAGAAACAGGATGCTCATCCCAAAAAGCCCGAACTGGACACCAAACTTAATGACCAGGCTCAGGTCGTGGTAGCTGAGGGTATCCATGATGGTAAAGTACCCGGCCATATCGCCTTTCCCACCGAAATCTTCCGGATAGGCGTGCGAACCAAAGCCCTGATCAGCTAATAGTTTACACCAGGTCAGTACCTGCTCCCGGTACTCTGCCTTGCTTTCTCCTTCATAATACTGAAAGGCAGGATCGGTAATGATCTTTTTCGTTTTCTCTATAAGTGCCCGCTGATCACCATGGAGCAGGCAGGCCATTTTTCCTATGTCAAAGGTTGAAATAGTGCCCAGCGATTGCGTAGTGGTTTGTACATCATCCGTCAGCAGGAAATGATGCGATTCACTGCTTACGATGCCCAGGGCATCTTCGATCTGCTTCAGGGAGGCCTCTACTTTTGACCGTGTTTCAGAATTCTGATCGATGCCGTTAAGGTTTGCTATGGCCAATCCGATTTCTGCCAGGCTTTTTTTGGCATCCTCAGGCAGTCCGGCTGCCATTTTTCTGATCTCCGAAAGCCAGTGTTTCATTTCGCGGGGCGATGGCGGATGTTTGGGATCGAGGTAGCTTTTGACCAGTTTTTTTTCTCCTTCCGACACCCAGTTTTGTTCGTCAATAAGGCGGTGGATATTTTCAATTTCGGCGGGTGTAAGTACCGCATCCGACCATGCCACAAAAAGAATGGGAAGAAACGAATATAGGGATGGATTTTCCCTGAGCTGATCGGTGTAATGCATGTGCGTGATATTTAGCTATATCAGGTCAAAATCGTCATTAAAGTTCAAATCCACAAAAAAATCATATCCCCGCAGTGGATACTTTAAGGTTAACCCTCGTCAGCTATTCTATCGTTTTCCAGCCTTGCCGGGGTCGGTGGTATTGTCTTCGTCCTGCCGTAAATATTTTTTTATGTATCGCATAATAATCTGAACAGATGATTATCTTGTTGTATAATCACTTTAAAAACTTAATAACGATGAAAAAGCTTAGTTTCATGTCATCAGCTGGCAAGTAGTAAGGCAGAGACCGGTTTTTTTAACCCTGAAAAGATTGTCTACACTGAAATAGCTCCCCCTAACCTATTGTTTTATTATCTTGCAGTCGTATTCATATTGCGATATAGCAAACGTCAAACTCCATTGAAGCGAGTCATTTTATTTGTTTTCCCGGTTTTATTTTCACTGCTTCTACATGGGCAATCCCCCTATTTTCGTCACCTGACTTCAAAGGAAGGCCTTCCTGGTTCTACAGTGTATAGCATCACACAGGACAGCTCCGGCTACATTTGGATGGGCACTGAAAATGGTATCTGTAGATTTGATGGGGTACGATTCAGAAAATACAGCACTCCCAGTGACCGCAGTATTTCCGCTAATGATCTTACCTATAATGGTGGCAGCCGCATATATTTCAAAAATTTCAGTAATCAGTTCTTTTGCCTTGAAAATGACAGTATTTACGAGATACCTGTCCCGGAGGAATATGGTCAGCTTCGAGAGATTCACCTGTTGTCCGAGACAGAGCTTGTACTGGAGCTTGATTCGCTACTGCTTTTTGATGTGGAAAGCAAAAAATGGGGAACTATTCCCCTACCTGGAAATTATATTTCTGCCGTAGATCCAGCAAGACGCAGCATTTTTCAGTCCGGACCTTACGGTGAATTTATTTCTTATGATCTTGATGGTCAAAAAAAGCAGCTAAACATATCAACATCAGGAGAAGGCTACAATATCATCAAAACCTTTGAGGGAATACCATATCTGTTAAGCCATTCCAGAAATGAGGTAGACCGGATGTCAGAAGGTAAGCCGCAGGGCGTTTTTCCTCAGCTGAGCAGTCTGCTCAATGGCCGAATGCATAATATCGGCAAGGACAAAGAAAATAAATATTGGATACTGAGCATTACAGGAGCCATTTGCTTTGAGGATGATGCAACACCCTATCTGAATGGCTTACATTTTCTGGATGGTATTTTCACCTCTGATTTCCTTCATGATCAGGAGGGAAACTATTGGTTTACGACCATCGGAAATGGCGTTTACGTCATGTATCAGGACGATGCACTGGTATACAATAAAGAAAACTCTTTTTTGCTAAATGATCAGGTAAAGCGTATTGAGGTGCTTGAGAACGACGAATTGCTTATTGCCACAAATGGCGACAAAGCCTACCATATTTCAGCCCAGGCAGAGGTGCTCACAACTTTTGACACACCTATGGGTGACATTGAATCTATCTATGTTGATGATCAGGGTGATGTGTATCTGGAATCATTTTTATACAGTTTCGACACTCCTGATAAATGGGAGAAATACTATGCTGGCAACACACCCAAAAATATTGTAGGGATGAATGCAGACTACTTACTTGTTGCATCCGGCAATGGCGCATTCGTCAAAAGAAAAAGAAGTAGTAAGGCGGAGGAATGGCCGGAAGGTTGTACACCTGATGAATTTAATGGTTTCGAAGTACAGGATTTGCATCCGGGAACACTCGCTCTACGCCAGGTCAGAAGCCGGGATGTACATTATGATGCTCTCAACCATACAATCTGGGCCGGATACATTGATGGCCTTTATTATTATCATCGGGGTAAAGAAAACAAGCTGTCCTTTCCTGATGGCAGCATAATAGCAACCCTGGATATAGAGCCAGCTTCTGATAATGGTTTTTGGGTCGGCACGGTCAATAATGGGGTGATATTTATTAAAAACGGCAACATTCAACAACACCTGACAACAGATAACGGCCTGATAAGCAACTACATAAATGTTGTGAAACACGAAGACCATCTGCTTTACCTGGGCACTGATATGGGCCTTCAGGTCTATGACGTGGCTTCTGGTGCATCCAGGGTATTTAATGAACAGGACGGTCTTCCAACCAATAACATCACCGATATTGGTCTTACCGCCGGCACAGTATGGATCAGTACGCTAAGTGGGCTTGTTGCATTGCCCAAAACGTTCGACGGTTATAATCCATTTCCACCCCGGGTATTTCTTAACCGAATATCCGTAAATGGAACAACATACGATAGTGACATCACCAGGTTAGCGCATTGGCAGAATGACATCAGCTTTGGTTTTACAGGAATCGCCTTTCGCAGTGAAGCAGAGTTTTCCTATCATTATCGTCTGCTCGGCCTTGATGAAGAGTGGACTACAGTAGATGGCAAGTTGCAGGAAGCCCGTTTTTTTTCGCTGCCTCCTAACGCATACACCTTTCAGGTCAAAGCCACCAATGAGGATGGTGTGGAGAGTATCTCCATAGCCCAGTATTCTTTTACTATTGCCAAGCCTTTCTGGCTTACATGGTGGTTTCTTACCCTTTCGATATTATCCCTGATAGCGATTATAAGTATTATTTTCATCAGGAGGATCATTCGGATAAAGCGTGAAATCAAACTTGAACGCGAAATTCAAAGCGCACAGCTCGACGCACTTAAACTGCAGATGAATCCACATTTCTTATTCAATTCACTAACCGCTATTCAGGATTATATATTGCAGGAAAAAGCCGATATGGCCAGTCATTATGTGGGTATTTTCAGCACTTTAATGCGTGAGATTCTGGAGAATTCAAGAAAAGAATTTGTAACTATTCATGCTGAGGTGGAGATGATCAAAAAATACCTTGAGCTGCAGCAGGTCCGGTTTGATCAGAAAATCGATTATGAAATTATCCTGGATCCAGGCATTGATATCCATTATGAATGCATTCCTCCGATGTTTGCACAACCTTTTATCGAAAACTCCATAGAACATGGCCTTTTCAAAAAGGCAGAAAATAAGATCACCATACGATTTGAAAGGCATAGCAACGATCAGGTAAGCATTACCATTGAGGATAATGGAATAGGCATAGACAAGCACGTGAAAAGGGAAAGCCATCACTCACTTGCATCTACCATCGTCAGAGAACGCCTGGCATTGATTCAGAATATTACCGAAGAAAAAATGAACCTGAGGATGGGAAATATCCTGGACGAAAACGCGAAGATCACCGGCTTTAGCGTTAATTTTACGCTACCAATTAAAGTGGTTGTGAGCGATGAATATTCTTTTGCTGGATAACGAAAAAAGTGCCCGGGAAACTATCAAAGCGTATTTATTCAAATTCGGCTTCGACAAGCTATGCATCGAAGAATCAAGCTCCATAGAGGAGGCTGAAGCTGTTCTGAAGCGTTTCAGTCCTGACCTGGGTATTCTGGATATAAACCTGGATGAAGGTACGAGTTTTGATATGCTTAGCAGATTACCTGAAATTAACCTCAAAATTATTTTCGTTTCTGCTTATGACCAATATGCTATAAAGGCGTTTAAGTTCAACGCCCTCGACTACATACTAAAACCCATCAATCCTCTGGAGTTTAATGCAGCCCTGGAAAAAAGCCTCTCCTCCCCTTATACCGAGCCGGCCCAGTTGCAGGGATTTACCGACACGATCAATCGTAAACAATTTGACAAGCTCGTGCTGCGAGACAGTAAAGCCATATATTTTGTAAAGGTCGATGAAATCATCCACTGCAAGTCTGAAAGTAATTACACCAGTTTTGTCACGGAGAAGGGCGAAATTGTGATCAGCCGAACATTGGGAGAATATGAAGATCTGCTGCGGAGCAAGGGTTTTTTTCGCTCCCATCGCTCCCATTTGATCAATATGCATCAGATAAAAAAATTTGATAAAAGAGAAGGTGGCACCATCCAGATGGTAAATGACGAACATGTACCACTGGCGCGCAATAAGAAAGAAATTTTCATGAAGCTGATCGATAAGTTTTAGCTTACTCAAAAAAACATACAGTTAAACACCGTTCAGTATCCATTCACTCATCTACCCAAAATAACAGTTTTTGCTTTCCTTTTTTTGAGGAAAAAACTGCTTTATGAAAATTCAATTGTTCCTTCTTTTTCTGATAATCAGCGTTGGTAATGCGCTGTCTCAATCAACGCCAACAGACATTACACTCAACCATAATGTCATTGGCAGCAATCTACCGGCGGGAAGCCTGGTTGGTTTTCTTAGTACTGACGACCCTGATGTAGGTGACACACATGTTTATTCCATTTCAGGTACCGATGCTGCCAGCTTTAGTATCGACGGTGACCGGTTGCTGTCTGCAGAGGTCTTTGATGCCAACGTGAAGTCGAGCTACGATATCACCATTACGACAACAGATGCTCAGTCACTAAGCTTCGATGAAAACTTTACGATCACTGTTGAAGATGTTGATTTCGGACAGGGACTAAGAGGACTCTACACCTTTAACAACGGATCTCTTCAAAATGTAAGCCAGGAGCAGTTTGCTGCTCCGGATGGTGTAGCTGTAGGTAATCCTAACGCTACCACCGACCGACGCGGTGAACCCCAGAGAGCACTACAGATCAGCACAGATAACTTTGGTAGGATAAACTCCAATGTAGTCGGAGACGGTTTTTTTATGATAAACGGCTGGTTTAAGCTTGACAGTGACATTACCAGCGATATTCAGGTCATTCTTGACAGCAGACAAAGTGCCGGAGGAGCAGAACAAGGTGGTTTTACCATTGCCCTGGATGCAGATGAGAAGATTAGCGTGGGCTTCTGGATAAATCCCCCAGGATTTTTTCAAAATGTATTATCCATGACCTCAACTGAAAGTATCAATGTCGGGGAATGGTACATGTTTACCATCACCAGAACAAGTACCAACGGCAATCGACGTATCACCTTCTATTTAAATGGAAGAGAGACGCTGGTGGGTGACCTGAACCAGGTTGGAAGTGTGCCCCCCTATGATCCGGGTTCAATCTTTACTATTGGTGCTCAGGGTAACAGCAATCGGGAATTAAATGGTGCTGTAGATGATCTGTTTTTCACAACCATTTGGGATCTCACCAAGATTCATGCACTACTGACTCGTCCTGAAATAAATGCCGCCCCTACTGATATCCAGCTCTCGGATACCACAATCGCTGAGAGAAATAGCATCGGTGATGTGGTGGGCAGCCTGACAACCAGTGACCTTGATGATACCGACACGCATACCTACAGCCTTAGTGGTACAGATGCAGCCTCCTTCCAGATCAATGGAAATGAACTGGTCGCCAATGAAGTATTCAATTTTCAGACAAAAGAGACCTATGAAATCACCATCACAACTGATGATGGAAACGGAGGTAGCTTTGATAAGGACTTCACTATTCGCATTGAAAATTTACCTGATTTAGTATCAAAATATACCTTTGACAATACACTGGCAGATAGTCTTGGACTGAATGATGCAGAAGCTGTGGGTATCCCGGGGTATGCCATAGACAGAAAAGGAAACCATAACGCAGCCCTAGATATTATATCCGGAAACTATGCAAGAACTACCGATCCAATCATTGATCTGACAAAGGATTTTTCTATTAATCTATGGGCACGTCCTGATGATATGAATGTATCTTCTACACAATACATTCTAAGCAGTCGTCAGGATAACTTCGACCAGGAAGTTGGGGGACTTGCGGTGATACTTGGCACCGATCGTAACTTGAATATTGCATCATGGGATCGAATCGTGGCGGGTGCAGAAGTGCTCAATATCAATAATTTCCAGACTATGCCGGTTAACCAGTGGCAAATGATCACCATAACGAAGAATAGTGATTCAGTCAGTATTTTTTATCAGGGTGAGCTTGTAACCACAGCACAGCTAAGCGGAAATGAGTCATTTGACAATGGTGTCCGATGGAATTTTGGGGCAGTGGGCAGCGGTCGTCAGCAATTTGACGGGCAGCTGGATGATATTACATTTTATGATTATGCACTGAGCCAGGCGGAGGTTACCAATTTATACGATATCACCAATCAGGCACCCACAGATTTGTTCTTCGTTGATGCCAACCCCGACTTCCGTGTAGACATCGACGAGTTCAATGCCATTGGAGATTCCATTGGTACCATGGGAGTAACGGATCCCGACATGGGTGATACCCATGTTTTCACAATCAGTGGAAACGGTGCAGAAGACTTTACGTTTGACGGTAATATTTTACGGGCAAACAGAGTTTTTAACCATAATGAAATCAATAGTTATACCCTTACCATCACGGCTACGGATGACGGGGGTCTGAGCTATTCTGAACAGTTCAATGTTGCCATTAACGACATTGATCTCCTTGGCCCCAATGACGAAATTGCCATTTTCAATTTTACGGACAGCAGTCTGATAGATGAGGTAAACGAATTTGAAGCTCAAGCAGTGGAGTTTGGAGGTATAAATTTAACTGAAGCTTTATTACCGGAACCGACAACTGACCGTTTTGATGAGGAAAATGCGGCTTTGCAATTTAGCCTGAACCGTTCCTTGCTTGTTAATGAGTCCTTGATTGATTTTTCGGAAGATTTTTCCATCAATTTTTGGTTCCGGATGGATGGTGATATTGTCAATCAGGGACAATATCTGCTCAATGGTGGTGGACTTACAGTCGGTTTGTATGAATCTGAAATCCTGTTTATTCAGGGCGTCAATGGCAATACTACATTACTAAATGAAAATTTATCGGATCCACTCATGCCTTCCCGATGGTATATGGTGACGATATCGGTAAATACATCAAATAATCCCTCAGTTAACATCTATTTAAACAGCGCTTTAGCTTATTCAGGATCCTTTCCATCACCGTCTGCGCCAACTAAATGGTTATTCGGAAGTTTGGATGGGCAATTTGAATTTTTGGGGAAAATGGATGACATAGTTTTTTACAGAAAAGAACTGTCAGCATCTGAAGTATCGGAACTCTATGATGTAGAAGAGAATCTGGCACCTACTGAGATCACACTAAGTTCCAACACCATAGCTGAAAACTCACCTTCAGGTACAGTCATCGGTACATTTACTACCACTGACCCTAATGCCGGTGATACACATACCTATGCGATTTCAGGCGGAGATGCTGCGTCCTTTTCCATCCAAAATGGAAATGAACTTGTGTCTGAGGAGGTTTTTGATTTTGAAACACAGGAGTTCTACTCCTTCAACGTCACTTCGACGGACCAGGGCGGACTCAGCAATACCACGACTTTTACTGTTATCGTACAGGATGTGGCTGAAAACTCCGCCCCTACAGATATTTCCCTTACCTCTACCTCAATCAATGAGAATGAATCGTCAGGAACAGTGGTAGGCATCCTCTCGACGACAGATGTAGATGAGACGGACAATCACAGTTATACCTTGTCAGGACCAGATGCGGTGAACTTTGTAATCGGCATACCAGAATCAAGTGAGTCAAATCGCCTGGCGTTGATATCGATGGCCGTATTCAATTTCGAAGTAAGGTCCAACTATGTAATAGAGATCACTACAAACGATGGTAACGGAGGTGTTTTCACAAAGGAATTCACTATTTCAGTAAATGATATAAACGAAGCTCCTGTAGACATCCGGCTTAGCAATGCTTCCATTGATGAGAATCGTAGTGCTGAGAGTTTTATAGGATATTTCACGACTGAAGATGCGGATCTGTCAGACAGCCACACGATAACGATGGTGGGTGATGATGCTGCGTCATTTTTAATTGAACTGGAATTTGTCGAAGGCCCGGGCAATGTATATGTATTGCGTAGTGCAGAGGAATTTGACTATGAAACGAAGAATCAATATACCATTGATATCACTTCGACAGATCAGGGTGGACTAAGCTTAACAGAGAATTTTATTATTGAGGTGGTAGATGAAGAATTTGAAAGTAATGATCCAACAGACATTATTCTTTCTAATCAGACCGTCGCGGAGAATCAGCCTGTCGGCACAATTGTAGGTACCCTGACTACCATTGACCCGGATGAAGGTGATACACATACCTATACACTTGGCGGTGACCAGCGCAACAGTTTCAGTCTTGATGGAGACAACCTGGTGACAGCAGAGGTATTTGACATCAATGAAAGAACTACTTATGAAATAGAAATCACAGCAGATGATGGAAATGGTGGTTCTTTCCGCAAAACCTTCATTATTACAATCACAGAGGAGCAGATATTAAGCATTGACCAGAATACAGCTTTTCAAATACTTCCTAATCCGGTATCTGACCGCATCTATCTGAAAAGTAGTTTTATTGCGCCTTTTAACGCACAGTTGTTAACGATTGATGGAAAGGTAATCATGGAGAAAAATGGGAGTGAAAATCTGGTGATGGATGTACATGATATACGCCCCGGCGTCTACATGCTTCGCATAATATCCGGGGATACAACAGAACTAAAAAGAATTGTTATCGAATAGTGGCATTACCCACAGTATCCCACTTTATAGGTGGGAATAAAGCAGGGGCCATTTGCGAATTGCAAATGGCCTTATTTTTTAAAGATTGTTTTTTAAAGTGAGATAGGTCGTTGGTTAAATCACTAAAACAGAAAACTCGGACACCTAAATGACCGAATTTTCTGTAATGTTTTGGGAAATTCTATACCTTACCTGATAACTATTCGTTGTGTGCTTATTTGCGAATCAGTTTCAATCTGTATCAGGTAAGTTCCCTGTTGTATTCCATGTAGATCAATCTCGTTTGTTTCTGGCTTCACGATATCAAGTATCACCTGACCATTCATATTGATCAGCTGAATTTTTGAGATATTTGAGCCACTACCCACAAAAACTTTCCCGGTGGCTGGATTAGGGTAAATGCTACCCTCGCCCTGAACCGAGAGAATGGCCTCATCCTCATCTATGATCTCAATGGTAAATACCGCTGTAAATATACCCCCCCTGCCATCGTCAGAAGTAACTTCTATGCTATAGCTTGACTGCTCTTCGAAATCAAATACTGCCGCTGACACCAGTTCAGCGTCTTCGAGCTCAAAGAACTGTGCATCAACTCCAGATAACGAATATACGTGTATGTCGTCCTCATCTTCATCTACAGTACTTAATGTTCCGATCAGGGTTCCTACGCTTTGATTTTCCTGAATGCTTGTTGAGGATAAGTTTATGCCCGTCGGGATACTGTTTTCAACCTCTTGATCGATGATTGTCACAACAACCGTCCTCGTCACTGACAAGCCGCCTTCATCCGTCGAGGTAACTTCCAGTGAGTAGCTGTTCTTTGTTTCAAAGTCAAATACTTCAGCGGTGAGCAGAGAGGATGCTTCTATCTGAAATGCGGCAGCATCTGTCCCGGAAATACTATACGTATGGCTATCAGATGCATCTTCATCGGCAGTGGTAAAATCCAGTACCTTGGTACCTACAGGTTGATTTTCTTCCACCGCGTTGTCAGAAACTTCAATTTCTAAAGGTGCTTCATTTACATCATTCACTGTAATTATAAAGGTCTTTGTAAATGAGCCACCCCTATTGTCGGTTGTATTTATTTCAACGGAATAGGTGTCCTGCTCCTCAAAGTTCAACCCTCCCTGTACAAAAAGCTCATTGCCATTGGTTATACTGAAAATTGTTTGCCCCAAAACAGAATAGGTATGTGTATCATCTTCATCCGGATCTTCCGTCGAAAGAGTGGCGATTAACTCTACATTTTCATCCACAACTTCCTGGCTTAACAAAATATCGGTGGGCTGATTGTTTTCCGGCTCCTGATCATTAACAGCGATGTTGAATTGAGCTGTGAAAGTCACCCCTCCAGCATCTGTTGATGAAACATCAATAAAATAGCTGTTCTTTGTCTCAAAATCAAAAACCGCTGCTGTTTTCAACGTATCTCCGTCTATTGTAAAGCTCGCGGCATCCGAACCTGATAAACTGTACGTGTGTACATCGTTAGCATCAGGATCGACAGTGGAGAACACACCTACTACCGTTCCTACTGGCTGGTTTTCAAAAATTCCTGTCTGATCTATATTGACCGTTTCAGGTGCCTCATTCACATCGAGTACTGTGATGGTAATAAATTTACTAAATACACCTCCATTCCCGTCATCTGTGGTGATCGTCACCGAAATACTTGATGTTGCTTCAAAATTCAGGCCACTACTCACGAATAATTCATTGTCATTTCTTATCTCAAAAAGGTTTCCTGAAACACTGTAAGTATGCGTATCATCCTCATCCGGATCTATCGTTGTCAATGTTGCTACTAATTCCGTGTTTTCCTGCACTGACGTGTCGCTTAGAATAATATCTGTTGGGTCATTATTCTCCTCTATATCATTTACCAGGATTTGAATTTTCTGATTTCTGACGCCGAATTCATTGCCTGCTCTCACCTCAAGATCATATTGATTATCGCCATCTGCATCGGTTGGGTTTTCGAAATCAGGTTCAACGCTGAATGATAATTCACCCGCAGCGTTGATTGTCAACAGGTTGGCGTCAGCACCCTGCAGCGTATACGTAACCGCGTCATTTTCGCCCCCAAAACCATCGTTGGCATCTATATCAGTGATGATGTTGGTATTCTCCTCGTCTGTATTGAGGACCGGTATAAAGTCAAAAGGAATCACAGCCTCCTGAGCTGCGCCAATCAAAAACAACTGACGGCCGTCGTCATTAAAAGTAAAGCCGCGTACATTTGCCTCAACATCAGTAGGGAACAAAAACTGTTGATCTGTGCCTGCAAAGGATGCTGAATTCAAATCAAAAGGTGTGCTAAGGTTATACACATTAATTAATAGCGTGGAAGTAGCCTCGTAGATAAACATCTTATTACCGCTGTTGTCAAAATTTATATCAAAAGGAAAGGAACCTTCCGCTTCAACGCTAAGAGAAGTAAAGGCAGTCTGGGCTGTTGAAATATCGTAAGGTGTCGTCAATGTATACATCAATACATAAGCTTCCAGTTCTCCCGGGTTAATTTCAACGTCTCCAACTACGAAAAGCCGGGAACCATCATGGTTAAAGGTCAGACCATTTAAAAACGAGAGCGGCACGGCAAGTCTCTCTGATTCACCCGCAAAGGTTGCAGTAGAAACATCAAATGCAACAGACAAATTGTATTCGGCTACGTTTGACGCTCCTCCAACAAACATCTTCGTACCAGCAGGATTAAAGGCAAGCCCTCTGGGTGTAGAGGATTGGGAGGCAACACTAAACTGTTCTTCGTCACCTACATAAGTGGCAGAAGAAATATCATAAGGCGTTGTCAGGGAGTACTCAAGTATGGCATCCAGGCCTTCATCTATCAAAAACATTTTCAAACCTCCATCTCCAAATACAATATCATTGACCTGATCCGTAGTCTGCGCATCGACAGAGAGCTGAGCAGAACTTCCCGCATAAACCGCCGTGGCAACATCATATGGATCGAAATTTGTTATTATTGGTGCCCCGGGCGTAGGTACTTCAACTATAATGTCATCTATATTAACCGTTCCGGAAGCGGCTTCAAACTGTATTTTCAACGGGCCTGCGGGCAGGCTTATATCGTCTCTTACCAAATTAAAATTCACAGTTCGAGCTGCAAAGAAGCCGGTAAAGTTAAATTCATCAATTACCTGGTCATCTGTAGAAAGTATTTTGATCCGAGCACTTGAGTTACCCCCCTGGAGACGAAATACGATAGAACCGCGTCTTAAATCTGCTATTTCCGGAGTGATCAGCGTTAAAGTAGAACTCAGAGATACCTGACTGTTGTTGACTGTGGCCGACCCACTCCAGTTCTCAGGCAAGTTTCCGTTAGAAATGCTATTAAAATTCTCGTTTAATGCGACCTCACGCCTGTTGAGCACAGAGATAAGAAAGTCTTTTTGAAAAGTCCCTCCTTTCCCGTCATCGGTAGTAATGGTGATCTGATAATTTGATTTGGTCTCAAAGTCAAAAATCTCAGCGCTGATGAGGTCAGACCCATCAATAGAAAAGGAACTTGCATCGGCACCTGAAATTGAATAGGTATGCGTGTCACCGGCATCATTATCGATCGTCGTTAGCGTACCAATTACAGAATTAATGGGTTGATCCTCGTCAATAAAACGACTGGATAAAAGAATATCGGTTGGGGATACGTTAGTTACCGGAGCATCATAGACCGCGACCCGTCCCTGATCAGTTTCGATAAAATCAAAAAATGGAACACCGATAACAATTCGGTCACCAGCTGCATTAAGGTGATGGGATATTCCAAAATTAGAGTTCGTTTGAGAAGATCCCAGGTCATTTCCGACACTTTGAAAACCGCTTCCGTCCCACTCCAAAACCCGTATCCTCGAGTTAATCCACTTATTGGCAAAGCTGACCGTATTGCCATCATCGCTCATGCTTACACTCGTTCCCTCAAAGCTATCATTAGAGAAGCCAATATAATCTGAACCTATCTGCACCCACTGGCTGGTATTCGCATTCCATTCAAATATTTTGACCTTTCCATTTCTTACGCCAGAACCATTATCAAACCGTGGAGCTCCAACAATCAATCGATCTCCTGTGCCATCCATTGCTACAGCAGTTCCGAACTCCTCTCCTGCCTGTGTTCCGTCAATATCTCCACCCTTCTGGACCCAGGCATTGCTTACAAATTCATATACCTTGACATATCCAGCTGTTTTCCCACGCGGAGCGCCAACAGCGATGACGTTTCCTGTATTGCTCATGGCCAGCGCGGAGCCAAATCCATCTCCATCATTTGCAATACTACTTTGCAACGTGCTTCCTTTTTGTACCCATGTCGATGAGGAGCCAGAGTAGTTATATACTTTCACATAGCCATTTGCTGTACCTCCTTTTGGCGCACCTACGGCAAGAACAGACCCTCCCTCGGATAAGACGGAGGCCTGACCAAAAAGCTCATCATTCGACAGGCCAAAAAGCTCGTTACCAAAGACATCCCATTTGTCAGTGTTCGAATTATACTGGTACACCGTGACTTTGCCATTATTAGTAAGACTATTTGAATCAAACAACGATGACCCTACCGACATTCTGATACCAATACCTGACAACGAAACTGAATGTCCTATGTAGTCCAGATCAGGAAAAGCCTTGGTTCCACTTATCGTCTGTCCTTTCTGAACCCAGCTTGTGCCAGAATATTCATAAGCCCTGACGTAGCCACCTGCTGATTGCCATCTAGAACTTCCGGCAACAACACTCCCATTACCACTTATAGCAGTAAATTCGCCAAATCGATTGCCTTGAACATTAGCATCGGTATCTACAATATTGGCACCCACCTGTCCCCAATTCTGCGCCTGGATTAAGGTTGATATAAAAAAGCCTGCGATTAGTAAAAGATTTCTCATAAAGATTTGATTTGGTTTTGTTCCAATTTAAAGCCCTATGAGATGTCAATCTTAACGGATGTGTGAATGGTAAGAGCTGCATTGCAACAGGTTCGTTTTATTGAACCAGTGACAAATGGCTATATCTTAAATTTTAATGCTTTTGAAAATTTCTTCAAAATCTTTTCGGCGATAGCGAGATAAGGGTATGCTTTTTCCAGACTTCATTTCGATAAAGACACCGTCTTTCAGGTTTAGTTTTGCAACTTCCTTAAGATTGATCAGGTAAGACCGATGGGCCCTGAAAAAGTTGGACGATGGTAATAACATGCTTTCAAACTCACTCAAAGGCTTGCTGGCCATGAGTTCTTTGTTATTATTCAAAATGAGTCGTGTATAGTTATTTTCTGCCTCAAGAATAACAATGTCCTTAATATCGACAAACTCAATGCCATAGGTAGAAGGTATGGCGATACGTGTGAGTATCTCATTCTCCCGGTAGGTTGCTTTTAGTAAATCTATCCGGTTTGAGGTTTGGTACCTCGATTCTTTTTTCAGATATCTTTTCAGTGTATCACGTAGCTGGTTTTCATCTACAGGCTTCAAGAGATAATCAAAGGCAGCCAGTTTAAAAGCCTTTATTGCATATTCATCGAACGCTGTAACGAAGACTATGTCAAACACAATTTCTTCTTCATTCAGGAAATCAAGGAGTTTCAATCCACTGTAGCCAGGCATTTCTATATCAAGAAATATCAAATCAGGCTGGTGCTTGTGAATCAGTTTAACAGCCTCAGGTACATTCCTTGCCTCACCTACGATATCAAGGTAGTCAAAACCAGACAGCATGTCTTTTAAGAGCTCACGAACGGACAATTCATCATCAACCAGTAATACCCTGGTTTTATTGTTTGGCTCAGTTTTCATATATCCAATGGTACTTTTATTTCTACCTCTGTTCCTGCTGGTCGTCCCTGCTGAGATCTTAAATCAGATATTGTTAGTTTGATCTGACTGTCATGTGTATCATTAATCAACTCTATTCTTCTTTTGTAAGCGTCAATGGCAAAAGAAGAGCTTCCATGGCTTTTTAGTCGTGCAGCTGCTTCTCTGCCTATTCCATTATCCATGATTTTTATGATCAGATTTTCACCTTCCATGTAAAAACTAACAACAAGTTTTTTTTCGCCTTCTTTGTGCATCAAACCATGCCGTATTGCATTTTCTACAAAGGGTTGTGTAAGCAGCGAAGGAATTCTAATAATTTCAGGTTCAATATCAGCACCAAGATCGATTCGATAGTTTAGCTCTCCATTCAATCTGTTATTTTCTATTGACAGGTATTTTTGAAGAATCTCTATCTCTGCTTCAAGTGACACCATTTCTTTTGAAGAGAGATCCAATACATTTCGCATCAATTTTGAAAAGTCCTGTAATATCTCTCCGGCAAGCTTTCCCTTACCCTGAACTACCAGTCCTTGTACCGTAGATAAAGTATTAAAAATAAAGTGAGGGTTTATTTGTGCTCTTATCGAGGTCAACTGGGCAATTCTTGACTCCTGAACTCTGTTTTGTCGAATAAGCGCCTCACGTTTTCGGCCATTGACCTGTCTAAGAAACAGATAGACTAAAGAAATGATGAAGCCGGCAGAGAGGAAATACACAAGCGCAGTAAACCAAAGCCTCTGCCAATAAGGTGTTTGAACAATAAAAGGGAAGGAAAGAACTGCCGACCGAATTCCATCATAGCTTTCAGCAAAAGCTTCAATTTGATAGCTTCCAGATGCCAACGATAAATATCTGGCAGTAGCCTCCGACAAGGTAGTTTTGTTCCATGTATTATTCTTTTGGTCTCCTCTGACCCGGTAATAAATCAAACAGTTTCCGAAAGAATGAATGCTATTTCCTACGTCAAATGTGATGGTCAATTCATTGAAATCATGTGGGAGCATCAAATCTTCTTCAAGTGACAAAAGCTCCCCGTCTAATAACAAGTTGTCTATTTTTAATGTGGGTGATACAGTATTTCTTTCTATTGGCAGTACAAACCGTTGGAGTCCAATGTGGTTGGTGACCCATAATTCGTCATCAACAATCACGATATCAGTGACTTCACTGCTTTGCAAGCCATGCGCTTTATCAATATTTTGAATTGTAAATCCATCCTGATCTATCAAACTGATACCATTGTCCGTTGCAATGGCGATCCATTTCTCATTCACATCAATATCAAAGATTCGATTTGACACCAAACCATTCAATACTGAAAATTTTTGTTTCAACGAATCCTGATCATACATGTAAAGACCACTAGTCTCCGTGCCTAGAAACAGGTGCTGACCCCATTTGACAGCAGAGGTTAAATCAATGATACTTGCTTGAAAGGCGTAACGATCATGAACTAATGAATTTGTCTCCAGATCTAAAATACGAATACCATTCTGACTTCCAATTATTAACTCCGTTTCACTTAGACGTTCAATCACACTGGTTCTTATGTCCTCAAGAAAAACATGCTTAATTTCAGTGAGGTCGGTGACCAACAAACCTTGTGAAGTAGCCAGATAATAGGTGGAATCGACTTTAACGAGATCTTTGGTAGTAAGTACATTATTTAACAGTTCACCAATCAACTGTTTTTGCTTAAGTCCAATTAGCTGCAATTCCAATCCCTGAGCAATAAGACGCTGACTCATTTCATCTACATACAAAGACTGAATTTCGATAAACCCATCCGCATAGATACTCTGAATCAATTTACCCTGACGTTCATAGAAATGAATATTCCCTCCTAAATCACCTACGATGATTTGATCATTGGCCGCATCAAAGACTAAACGATGGTATCCTTTCCCTGCTGCAGCTTTGAATATTTTTGACTTCAGATTAGGGATAATAAATAAGCCCTGATCAAGTGTTCCGGCAATTATTCCTCCCTCTTCCGTTGCAGTTATGCTTCCAATATTTTTGCCTGTCAGAATCGATTGATACCGATGTGCTGAGTCCAGTATCAAAGCTCCGTCAAGCCCGAAAAAGGCTGCGGTTTTTTCTGATAATGGCTTAATCGTCCGTTTATTTTGGACATCTATCGAATTAAATCCGGTAAGTTCCCTGACATTTCCTGACTGGTCTATTTCAAAAATATTTTTACTCGTACCATATCGTTGGGAAATCAGATATCTATCTTTCAATTTGGCAACAGTAGGAAATGTATTAAGTCTGCTGGGTAGGGTAAAGTTCAGTTCATGAATATCCGTAAGAGAGATAAATATGGAATCATTAGTTCTCATCCAGACGTCACCCGAACCTGTTATGGAAACATATTCCGTTTTCTCTTTTGAACTCAGAGAATCAATAATTGTAAGTTTTTGATCCTTGATATCGTATCGGTAAGCTGCTACTCTGGTCTGAGAAATGAATAAATCTGTATCACCTACATTAAGAAGTGGAAAGCCTGAGTAACCCAATTCATCCCATTGCTTCAGAGGTCGCAGTGTATCATCCTCGAGGTAAAGCACCTGACCGGAGAAATTTGTCATCCATATGGTTCCGTAGCCATCTTCCTGTATAGAGGTTACGGCCATGGATTTTGCACCTAAAGAATTGAACGTTTTAAAGTTTGTTCCATTAAATCGTGCCAGTCCGTTTTCAGTACCTAGCCAAATAAAGCCTTTACTATCCTGAAAAATATCGTAAATGGTATTTGATGGTGAACCCTCATCCAGTCCGATCCCAATAACCGGATAATCCTGAGCACTGAGAAGGTTAACTCCTATGATGAAATAAATAAAAACAATCTTAATATGCCTGATTAGCATTTGGCTACTATTGAATTTGATAAGAGAGCAATTACCGATAGACCAATAAATAGAGCAAAGTAATCAACAGATCTTACAATAAACAGGCAAGTGTGTGATTGGTACAAATGGATGAGTGAATGGTACACTGCCATGTGTACTGCTAAATAGATTTTTTCCCGCCAGGAAAATAAAACAGCCGACCCTTACTGTCAGCTGTTTTATTCAAATTGTATTCAATTATTCTATCGGTGGTGCACCGGCTGCTTTAAGTGCTTCCTCCAGTGTATCCATCGTCTCCACCAGCTTGTTCAGCTCATTCTGCATAGACGTTAACTGCTTTTTGCCTGCTTCCAGGCTGGATTTATGCATTTCAGTGGGTCCGTGGGTGATGCCTGCACCCCGGGCTGCGTAGGAGAACCTGCTGGCAGGTGATGGTATGGAAGTTTCTACAGCACCTATTGCATTTTGTGCATCATTGCCTGTCAGTTGGCTGTTAAGCCGCAAAAGCCGCATCCTGGTATCATGCAATTTTTTCATCACATCAGCAACAGGTTTCTCAGCCCTTGAAGCAGCTGTCTCCATAGCTTCTAATTTTTGCATTACATTGTCCATGTCTGCATTCATCCTGCTCATAACCAGCCGGTATTCCTCCAGCGACTCGATAAAGGTCGCGATTTCGTAATAGCTTGCCGGCTCGAGGGCTGTTTCTTTCCATAATGGCTTCACTTCAAAGGATTGTGGCTGCGATAATGCTGTCATCTCACCATCTACAAGCTTGTGAAGCGTAACGGTATAAGTACCCGGAAGTGCTGTAAACTCCCAATTGCGGTTATTTCCATCCAATGTAACAAAGCTTTTGGCGGCTACACTAAGGTCCCAGGATACACGTGTAATACCGGATGCATTTTTGCCGGTAACACGGTTTACTACCTTGCCCGCCTCATCTTTTACCACCAGCACAATGGCCGGATCCTCCTGAAAACTTTCAGCTTCCAGTGCATCCCAACCCGGGAATGGTATATCCGACTGACTATCGTTTAATGCCTTTTCGCGTTCCAGCCTTTCATCTTTTTTGGTTTTGATTTTATCTTTCAGGTAGTAGGTGAATGTAGCCCCATAGGGTGGATTTTCAGCTGAATATATCGAACCCTGCGACCCGACGGCTGATGTTTCCGTGTACCAATAGGCATCTCGTACAGGAAACAGTCTGGCTTCGGCATTTACGTCTGATGATGTCATCTCGCGTATCGGCGTAATGTCGTCCAGAATATAAAATCCCCGGCCAAAGGAAGCTCCGACAAGGTCATTTTCTCTCCTTTGTATGGTGATATCCCGAAATGAAATGGTAGGCAGGCCACCATTGAGTTCCATCCAGTTAGTTCCGCCGTCTTTGGTAAAAAAGATCCCGAATTCGGTAGCTACAAAGAGAAGTCTGGGGTCTACATGATCCTGTACCAAACGCCATGTCAGGTGCTTGTCCGGAAGGTTGCCGCTAATAATTGTCCATGATTTACCCTTATCAGTACTTTTGATCAGGTATGGCTTGTAATCTCCGTACTTATGATTATCCAATGCTGCATATACTACATTGGCATCAAACAGATCAGCCCTCACATCATTGACAAATGGTCGCGCTGGCAGTCCTTTAATGTTGCTCAATTCTATTTTACGCCAGTTTTGTCCACCGTCCTCTGTGACCTGAATGAGGCCATCGTCGGTGCCTGCATAAATCAGGCCCTCCTGTTTGGGCGACTCAGCCAAAGAAGTAATGGTACTATAAAAGGACATAGCATATAGATCCCATGGGTTTTCATAACTCTGTTTTCTTCCCATGATAGGCAGCGAAATGCGTTCCTCCTGTCGGGTAAGGTCACCAGATATAGCTGTCCAGCTGTCACCTCTGTCTTCAGATCGCCATACGCGTGATGAGGCATAAAAAATGGTAGCAGGGTCATGTGGACTTACAAGTATTGGCGCGTCCCAATTGTAACGTTCCTCCGGTTCACCTTCGCCGGGCTGAGGTGCGATATAGACCTGTTCACGTGTAATCTGATCAATACGATGCAGAACACCATGCTGGCTTTGTGCATAGGTGATATCAGGGTTGCCCGGCTCTATTGCCGACTGATGTCCATCACCTCCTAGCGTTTTCCACCAGTCTGCATTACGTATGCCTGTGGAATATGGTGTTCTCGAGGGCCCACCATGCGAACCATTGTCCTGCGTACCTCCATAAATGTAGTAGAAGGGCTCGGAATCATCTACCGCCAGCTTATAATACTGTGTGATTGGCATGTTGTCGATGAAATGCCAGTTTGCCGCCAGGTCGTAAGTCTGATATAAACCACCATCTGTACCAAGCAGAATGTAGTCAGGGTCACGGGTAAAACCAATGGCATGGCTATCAGAATGCACCCCGTCATTTTCCAGTCTCCGATATGTTTTGAAGTGGTCATCGGTGACCAGCATACTGTTGTTGGCAAGGTAGAGTCTGCCCTCATGGTGAGGTGATGCATACAACTCCTGATAGTAATGTGGCCCTGTACCTCCTGAGACTGCATCGGATTGTTTTGTCCATGATTTGCCACGATTGACCGACATATAAATACCACCTTTGCGCAGGTCTTCTTCAACCGCGGCATAGATCACATCGGGGTTGAAGGGTGAAATGGCAAGACCGATTTTACCCAGGTTCGTAGATGGCAGACCGGAAGTTAGTTTCTCCCAGGTTTCGCCTCCATCCAGGCTTCTGTGTATACCTGATCCGGGGCCTCCTCCCATATAGGCTGCTACAGTTCGATGCCTGTCCCACGTTGCTGCATAAAGCCAATCCGGGTTTTCCGGATCGATTACAACATCGGTAACGCCGGTCCATTCGCTGTTGCCTAGTGTTTTATTCCAGGTCTTGCCACCATCAGTAGATTTATACAGCCCCCGGTCACCGCCACTCGTCCATAACGGACCCTGAGCCGCCACCCATACAATATCCGAATTGCCGGGGTGCACAATGATCTTTGAGATATGGTTGGAATTAGGCAGCCCCATATTTTTCCATGTCTTCCCGTCATCTTCACTTTTATAAACACCATCACCAAACCCTACGTGTCGGCCGCCAACATTTTCACCTGTACCTACCCATATAGTATGCGGATTGGAAGGGTCAATAGTGACACAACCAATGCTATATACAGGTTGGTTATCGAAAACAGGTGTCCATGTTACGCCCCGGTTTTCTGTTTTCCATACACCACCGGACCCGACACCAATGTACCATATGCTTTCATCTTCAGGGTGAATTGCAATGTCCGCAATTCGTCCAGAGGTAAATGCCGGACCGATGCTTCTGAATGAAAGTCCGGCAAATATTTTTTCGTCTAGCTGTTGCGCCACAGCAGCTACAGACAGCAGCAAAAAGGTTGCATAGTATAGTATATTCTTCATATTGATTTTTTGATTGGGGATAAAAAGTAATAGTTAATGGACTGGAATACAAGTCGCAAGACCCATAAATCAATCTAAACTGAATTTTTCGGATACTTATCAGAGAATCACGGCTTTCAGTGATGTATGAAAATGTTATATATGAATAATGAATTACATTTTGATAAAAGTCAATATTATCTGTAATTACACCTGCAACTAAGCTGAATTTGTTTTACGACCATTCTTCAATATTTCTTCTATGACTAGGTATAGATTACTCTTTATACTAGCTTTCCCACTCTTTTTTTGTTTACGGCTGACTGCACAAGATTACAGTGGCCTGCGTCATTGGGAAATACCCAGCAAAGACCCGGATAGAATCATCCTGAATTTTCACGGAGATCCGTCAACCAGTCGTGCCGTAACCTGGCGAACAGATAGTACCATAACAACTGCAGTAGCTCAAATCGCAGAGGCGACCGTAAATTCAGGTTTTGCAGCAAATGCCCGAACAGTCAATGCTACGACAGAGCCGTTTGATCTGGGCTTATATAAAGGTAATGTACCACTTCTTGTGCATTATCATAGTGTGATTTTTGAAGGGCTTCAACCGGATAAACTATATGCCTACCGCGTAGGTGATGGTGATGATCACTGGTCGGAGTGGATACAATTTCGCACAGCAAAGGCCGGATATGCCCCTACTCAATTTGTTTACTTTGGTGATGCTCAAAACGATGTGCTCGCACACTGGTCAAGAGTAATCCGAATGGCGTACCAAACAGCTCCTGATGCTGCCTTTGTTGTACATGCCGGCGACCTGATCAATACATCGCACCGTGATCACGAATGGGCAGAATGGTATAAAGCCGGAGGATTTATCCATAGCCAGTGGACGGCCATCCCGGTTGTGGGTAACCATGAGTTTTACCCATTAGAACGCGGTGAGCCCAAAAGGCTATCCATACAATGGCGGCCGCAGTTTACGCTTCCTGTTGAAGAAGATCTTGATGAAAAGCTCCATGAAACGGTATATACAATTGATTATCAGGACATCAGGATAATTGTATTGAATTCCAATACCTTGCTCGAATCACAAACAGATTACCTTCGTCAACAGCTGGAAAACTGTACTGCCAGATGGAAGATCATCACATGCCATCATTCGGTTTTTTCGCCTGCAAAAGGACGTGATTTTGAGTTTGCCCGTGAAAACTGGAAACCATTGCTGGATGAGTTTGGTGTAGACCTGGTACTCAACGGTCATGATCATACCTATGCACGCGGCCATGTGCCGGTAAGAAGCATTGATACAGAAAATGACGAGGAGTTGGGTACTGTGTATGTGACATCGGTGAGTGGCCCCAAGCAATATGAGCTGGACACCAAACAAATGCAAGGATACGCATCTCAGGGCTATCAGCTTGATAATTTTGGCGAGCAGACGCAGTTTTATCAGATTATTTCGGTTGAAGACAATAGGTTAACCTATGTTGCCTATACGGCAACAGGAGAAGAATATGACCGCGCTGTAATCGAGAAGGATTTTGAATCAGGAAAAAAGCAACTGGTGCAGGGCAGATAGTTTGGTTTATATCAGGTATGATAAAACTCATCCTTCAGGCTGATTAATCAGATCCCCGTAAACCGGACTACCAGCGTATTTATTTCTTTATTTTGTCAGATCGGCAAGTGGTATCCATAGATCATTACTGCCGGACTAAAATTATCCTTTGATTATTCGATTATGATTGATTCAAATACGGCCATTCATCCCAATTTCTTCAACGAACTGATAGAAAGCAGATTTATAAGCAGCGCTTCAAAAGAGAATGCGAAGCCCATTAGCGATGAGTTTTTCATGGATCTGCTATGTGCTTTTCATGATCCTGCTGCATTTAGTGCAAAGGATTTTCAGTCCTATCCGCTGCCGTTGATTCTTTTGTACCTGCGGCAGACACATGAACTTTACATGGGCAGAAGCCTGCAAGAAATCACCACCGACATCAGAGAACTTACCAAAAAAGATATCCGGTTTGAGAAACTGGAGATTTCCCTGGGTCATTTTTTTCAAAATTTCAGTAATAACCTCGAAAAGCATATTCAAGAGGAAGAAGATCAGCTATTCCCTTACATCGATGCATTAATCAGCATCAGTGAAAATAAGGCATCAGGCTTCAATTATAACCAGAAAAAGCAGCTGGTCAATTTTTTACTTCACCATGATGACAGCCATGAGGAGGATTTGAGCAAACTGATTCAGGCATTAAGAAAATCACCCCTGATACAGGATTCTTTTGCGCTGAGAATATTGGTAAATAAATTGTCTATTTTCGAACTGGACCTCAGAATTCATTCCAAAATGGAGGAAGAGGTATTGATGCCAATGGCAGTAGCGCTTGAACAGCATGTACTTAATAAATAGTCTTTACAGAAATATCATGTTGCCGACAGATTGGCCCTGACTCTCAGGGTATTCATCACATATCTGCCTTAGCTGGGCTCAAATTATCCTCGCCTGTTGATTGTAAGCCAGAAGATTACGCTTCCTGCGGAGTAAAAGAATAAATCCCACCAGTCGGTTGTAAAATTGCGAGATAAAATAGGGAAAATTACCTCAGCTGCCAGAATGATAACAATGGTTGCGATTATGATTTCGAGAGCGGAAAGTCTAAATGATTGATTTCTTCCCAGCAAATAACGTCGCTCAATCATTAGAAGTGTCAGGATAATCGGCATAGCCAGCAAATTGTCTAGATAACGATCAAAGAGTGAAAAATGAATATCCATCAGCTTCTGCATCCATTGATGAATAATAAACAACAGGGAGCAGATGATGAAAACAGGGGACTTAAGTACTTTCATATCAACACTTCAGAAATTGTACTTCCTATCATACTACAAAGCGACTAAAAAAGAAATAAGCAACACTAAAAGAATCAATGGTGATAACGCTGTTAGTGCCAGCACAAACAGTGTTTTTAAAATACCCTTTAGAAGTTTAAGGTAGACAGGATCATCCGGTACAGGCCTTAGCCAATCCATTATTTCCTTTAATTGGGAAGAAAAATGATCCTTTAAAGCGCTGAAAAATGAATCCTCTTTCATTTCTGAACCATGGGCTATCACCTCAAATGTATGATAAATATTTAGATAAACTATTTTTTAGACAAATCTAATATATTAAATTTGTCCCATCGAAATGTTTTATTCGGTCAATATAAAAATAGGCACGCAAGAATGAGGAGACAGTTAGCTGGATTAATATTTTGTCTTTTGATTATATCTAAGGTTGGTTATAGCCAGTCGGGAGTAATATCAGGAGAAGTATACAACGGATCGGAACCGGTGGTATATGCCACCATTAATCTGGAAGGGACTTCCTACACCACGACTACGGATATCCATGGCACATTTTATTTTAAAAATATACCTGAAGGGTCATATACATTGATAGTAAGTTTCACCGGATTACGAACCTACAGGGAAGAAATAGAGGTGTTGAATGAAAGGACTGCGACACTAAAAATAGAACTCAACGAAGACCTATTAAATCTGGAGTCGGTAGTTGTGTCCGGTACGCGTTACAGCCAGGACCGAGTGAATAACCCTGTGGTTGTAGGCATTATAAATGATAAACTGTTCAATGCCACACAGTCCATCGCCATATCAGATGGTCTCAATTTTCAACCTGGTGTCCGTGTAGAGACAAACTGCCAGAACTGTGGATTTACCCAGGTAAGACTTAACGGTCTGGAAGGTGCATACTCGCAGATTCTGATTAACAGCCGCCCGATATTCAGTGCACTGAACAATGTTTACGGACTGGATCAGATCCCTGCCAACATAGTAGAACGTATAGAAGTTGTGCGAAGCGGTGGTTCGGCACTTTACGGGTCTAATGCTATTGCCGGCACCATCAATGTGATCACTAAAGATCCTGTCGAGAATGTATGGGAAATACGATCAAATACTGCACTCATTGATGGTGAGGCTCTGGATCAAACTTTCCATTTTAATGGATCAGTTGTAAATGAATCACTCGGCAGCGGTGTAACCTTCTACGGCATGAGCCGAAATCGTGACAGTTATGACGCCAATGCCGATGGTTTTACAGAGCTGGTGCAGCTGGAAAATACGGTACTGGGGGCTAAAGCCTTTGTAAAGCCAGGTGATTACAGTAAAATCACCCTTGATTTTAGTGCATTGGAGGAATATCGCAGGGGTGGTGATCGTCTTGACCTTGCGCCTCATTTTACAGACATCACAGAGGAGCTGGACCACAACACCTTTTTTGGTGGCATCAATTATGATCAATGGAGCAAAAACCAGAAGAACAGATGGTCTGTATATGCCTCTGCACAAAGAACAATCCGTGACAGCTACTACGGAGGCTTAGGTGGCGGCAGAACATCTGAGGACAGTACATTGGCAGCCAATGCCTATGGCATAACACAAGATCTGGCTATAGTCTCCGGAGTGCAGTACAACCGATATTTTGATAATAACGATGTATTGACACTGGGAGTAGAAAACCAGCTTTACGATACCCGAGACGAAATTGCAGGGTATAATCGTTTAGTTGACCAGCAGGTGAACACCACGGGCATTTTTGCCCAATACGAATGGAAAATCAATCCCGCATTTTCAGCTTTACTGGGAGGACGTTATGACATTTCAAGGGTCGATGGCTTCTATGCTGTAGTAGGTGAAGAAACCAGATCAGATGTTGATTTAGGCGTATTTAGTCCACGTGCCACCTTGTTATACCAAATCAATGAAAACCTACGATTTCGGGGCGGATATGCGCGTGGGTTTCGCGCGCCTCAGGCCTTTAATGAAGATCTTCACATCTCATCCGCAGGTGGTGATCAGGTATTCGTGATTCTTTCTGACAATCTGGATAAGGAAACTTCCGATGCTTTTACGGGTTCGGTCAATTGTACCAACAACAACGGAATAGCACAAGTGAACCTGTTGGTTGAAGGTTTTTATACCCGCCTGCACAACCCTTTTACACAGGTAAGCCGGGGTGATATCGGTGATATCATACTGGAAGAGGTATTAAACGGAGAAGGAGCTACTGTTGCCGGAATAAATTTTGAGGGAGGCTACTCACCTTCTGAACGAATATCTTTCCAGGTAGGCGGTACAGCTCAGCAAACGGGATTTGATGAACCACAGGAGATTTTTGCACCTGAAGACACGGGAGAAGAGGCCATTATTGTGAGTGAATTTATCCGCAACCCCAATTTTTACGGGTATTTCACTTCATTTTATGGTATTTCGGAAGCTTTCACTGTAGACCTGACAGGCACATATACCGGTCAGATGATTGTACCGCGAATTGTGGGTGCTAACGGGTCGCCGGATTTACTTGAAACTAATCCATTTTTTGATGTGAACCTGAAGGCAAGTTACCATTTCGAAATCGCGGAGGATTTTCATCTGGAGCTCAGCGGTGGCGTTCGAAATATTTTCAATAGCTTCCAGCCGGAATTTGACAGTGGTCCGGAGCGTGATTCAGACTTTGTATATGGTCCTGCTGCCCCACGCTCCTTCTTCTTTTCTGTCAAGATTGGTAACCTGCACAGATGACAGCAGTACTAAGATATTTATGGATAGCTTCATGCCTGTGGTTCCTGACCGCAGGCGCACAGGATACCAAAGTGCAGTGGCTTACATTGGAGCAGTCGGAGGACTCGCTTACCATAAATCCAAAAAAAGTATTTATTGACTTTTATACCGACTGGTGTACTTACTGCCGCAAGATGGACAGGGTTGTTTTCACCAAACCAGAAGTAGTGGATGCATTAAATACATCATATTATGCTGTCCGTTTTAATGCGGAACAGACATCGCCTGTAAGATTGGAAGGACATGTCTTGATAAACGACCAGCTGGGGAAAACCAGAAGGCCGATACACCAGCTGGCTCAGTTGCTTGCCACGAGGGAGGGTGAATTTACGCCACCTGTCCTTTTGATACTGGATCAGGACTTCCGTGTTGCGGCTCGTTATTTTGAGTATTTAGACAGCATGGAGTTAATCGAGGTATTGCGATAAATGTGGATAATGCTTGTATAAAGTCATGGATATTGCAGTATGTAGAGCATAAGTGATTGGGTGATTTCGGAATAGTGGTAATCATATGAGAAACAGGATGGATTTGGGCGGGGTATTGGGATAAAGGAACATTGGGATATAGGAATATAGGAATATAGGGATATAGCTATATTCCGATGTAAAAATACCTAATATGAATTGGTATATAGGAATATAGCTATATCCCGATATTGCCCCCCCGTTATTGATCGATCCCGATATAGAAACTCCCCGTCACTCAAAGCACAGCCCGATTCTGAGATCTGTCCGTTTAACCTTGACTCTGCTCAATTAACCGATAATTACGATTAAATCTACCTGAGTGCTGTCAGCACACTACCCTATTCATGACCTCCACCTGTTCTAAATCCCCCATGCTGCTTTTATTTATCTATCCATATGATGTAGATCAATACTATTTTGCCAGCTTTCATCTAGCTTACCTCCATGAAAACGATGGCGTGGCTCTTTTTATTTATCATCAGCGCTACCGCATTTATCCCAAAAGCTGATCTTAGCCAGCTCAGACTTCTGAATAGTCTGTATGCTCATTTTTTGATGTATCATGCCAACGACGAACAGCAGCCTGGCCTGCCGGACTTTCTTGATTTTATTGTACAGCATTATGGCAGTATGCAGCATGAACACCCGGATGAGAATGAACATGAGCAGCTTCCGTTTAAAAATTTCACGTCAGGAAGCTTCTTTATTGCCAGTCAGATCGAAAAACTATCGGTTATTGTCGTGTTTTTTGAGTCTGATGATTACCTGCCTTTAATTGACAGCTGCTCTGAAGGCTTCTCCGCAACCATTGACCACCCCCCGGCCTCTTAGTTTATACGACACCATGATTTGATCATCAAACCAATATAAGGTTCTGATAATCAATGAAATATAACTATAAACTAAATTACAGAATTCATGATTCATGGCATTATTTCCTTTTCGGTAAGGAATAAACTAATCATTTTACTTTTTACCATTGCAATCGTAATTGCAGGCATATGGAGTCTGACAAGGGTACCCATCGACGCGGTACCCGACATCACCAATAACCAGGTACAGGTAATCACGCAATCGCCTAATCTGGGCACTGAAGAAATAGAGCGGTTTGTCTCCTATCCTATCGAACAGGCGGTATCGAACCTACCGGGTGTGGTGGAAATACGATCAGTTTCGCGCTTTGGCCTTTCGGTGGTCACGATAGTATTTCAAGACGACATGGGTACTTATCTGCCACGTCAGCTGGTTTCAGAAAAGCTCGATGAGGTTAGAAATGATATCCCTGAAAACTTTGGCAGCCCCTTTATGGGTCCCATTACCACAGGACTGGGTGAAATCTATCAATATACCCTTAAAGTCGACTCTGCATTTAAGGACCGTTATTCGCTTTACCAGCTTCGTACAATTCAGGACTGGATCGTCAGGCGCCAAATGACTATGATTCCAGGCGTAATTGAAGTAAATGCCTTCGGTGGTGCAATCAAACAATATGAAGTGGCTGTCAATCCTCACCACCTTAATGCCTTGAATATAACCATGGATGAGGTGTATATGGCACTAAAAAACAATAATGCCAATACCGGCGGAGCCTATATCGAATACGACTACAGGGCCAACTTCATTCGAGGAGAAGGCTTGGTACAATCCATCCGGGACATAGAAGACATTGTAGTAAAAACCATTGAGGATGTGCCGGTAAAGGTGAAAGATGTAGCCAATGTAGGCTTCGGGCACGCCGTGAGGTATGGAGCCTTTACAAAAAATGGGGAGGGTGAAGCCGTGGGCGGGATTGTCATGATGCTAAAAGGAGCAAATTCTAACCAGGTTATCAAAAAAGTGAAAGCACGGATGGATGAAATTGAGCAGAGTTTGCCCGAGGGAATAAGCATCGAAGGTTTTCTGGACCGTAGCGAGCTGATCAAAAATACAACCAACACCGTGACCAACAACCTCAGTGAAGGTGCCCTGATCGTAATATTTGTACTCGTTTTTTTATTAGGCAATTGGCGGGGAGGATTGATTGTGGCCTCTACAATTCCGATTTCACTTCTTTTTGCATTTATCCTGATGCATATTTTTGGTGTATGGGCTAACCTGATGAGCCTTGGAGCTATCGACTTTGGGATCATTGTAGACGGGGCTGTCATTATTGTAGAAGGTACGGTATTTCTGCTTTACCGGAAAGGCATAAAAAATGAGCATATTGATGCAGGGGTGCGGGATAAACTTGCAATAAAGGCATCGAATCAGATGATGCGTTCGGCATTCTTTGGTCAACTGATCATCCTGATCGTTTTTCTTCCGGTACTGGCACTGCAGGGCATTGAAGGAAAAATGTTTAAACCCATGGCGCTCACCTTCATATTTGCCATGATAGGTGTAATCATATTATGTTTTACTTACGTGCCAATGATGTCGGCATGGTTATTACGTCCCGGGTCTGGTAAAAAATCCTGGGGCGACCGTGTAGTGCTATGGCTGGAAAACTTATATGAAGCTGCATTACAAACCATCATGAAAATTAGCGGCTGGGTGATAGGCCTTGCTGTCATTGCTTTAGGAGTAGCCTACTTTACCTTTTCTTCCCTTGGAGGAGAATTTATTCCCAGATTGGATGAAGGTGATATTGCCTTTCATGATATTATGCGCCCCGGAACTGCCATTTCTGAATCTGTGAAAATCACAACGGAAGTGGAAAAAGTGCTGCTGGCTGAATTTCCCGAAGTAGAGCAGGTGCTGAGCAAGATAGGTGTGGCCGAAGTACCAACAGACATCATGCCCATGGATCTTGCAGACTGCTATATCATACTAAAACCAAAGAGTGAGTGGGTTTCAGCCTCTACAAAGGAGGAGTTGATTGAGAAAATGAAAATACGGCTGCTGCAGATTCCTGGTGTTAACTATGAATTCACACAACCCATTGAAATGCGGTTTAACGAGTTAATGACAGGTATTCGGCAGGATGTAGCCGTGAAAATATTTGGAGAAGACCTGGATGTGTTGGCAATAAAGGCACAGGAAGTGGCTGACCTCATTAGCGGCATCCGTGGTGTAGGAGATTTACGTGTGGAAGCTACTGAAGGACAGCCTCAGGTGAGTATTCGGTATGACCGTAAGAAGCTGGCATCTTATGGCGTTAGCATTCATGATGTAAACAACCTGATTTCTTCTTCTCTCGCTGGCAGGCAAGCAGGTATCATTTTTGAAGGAGAGCGTAGGTTTGACCTTGTCATACGTCTTCAGGATGAGTTCAGGTCTTCTCTGGAAGATGTGAAAAACCTCCTCATTTCACTTCCTTCAGGTGAGCATATACCACTTAAGCAGGTAGCGGAAGTTGCATACCGCCCCGGACCCATGCAAATAAGCCGAGACAACACACATCGAAGGACATATGTAGGAATCAATGTAAGAGGTAGAGATGTAAAATCCCTGATTGAAGAGATAAAGGTTGTACTTGATCGTGACCTGGAACTTCCGCCCGGGTATTATATTCAGTATGGCGGCGCATTTGAAAACCTGGAAAGGGCTACACAGCGACTTCAGCTGGTAGTACCATTATCGCTGGCATTGATTTTTCTGCTGATCTTTCTGGCACTCCGGTCATTTAAACAAACCATTATGATATATGTGGCGATCCCTCTGGCGGCTATTGGTGGTGTTTTTTCATTATGGATACGCGATATGCCATTCAGTATCTCTGCCGGAATCGGTTTTATTGTGTTATTTGGCATTGCTGTTCTCAACGGACTCGTGCTGATAAATGGATGGAATGAGCTTAAAGAATCCGGCAAATTACAACTAAATGAACGGATCATGCAGGGAGCAAAGCGCAGAATCCGGCCAATATTACTAACAGCCTCCACCGATATTCTCGGTTTTTTGCCCATGGCATTATCTACTTCTGCAGGTGCTGAGGTGCAACAACCCCTGGCTACTGTTGTAATCGGAGGCATGATCTCTTCTACCCTGCTTACCTTGTTCATCCTACCCATACTTTATAAATGGACTGAGAAGGGTATCGGCAGGCTTACGAAAAAGGGAATGGCAACTGTTGTTTTGTTTTCTATCGGCTCCTTTCATACCGTAAATGCTCAGAATGATAACACGATTTCCATGGATGAGGCCATCAACCGCGCCGTGTCTGTCTACCCTTCCCTTATTTCAGCGGAACTGATGGTTAAAAAACAGGAAGCATTAAAAAAAACCAGCCTAGACCTGGGTCAAACGGGAATTTTCACCGCAGGGGAAGAAGTTGGCACCGGCGACTTAGGTGTTTTTACACCTGTTGGCATTCAACAGCAGAATGTGGATATTTTTAGCTTTTCACCCCGCAAAAAAGCCATGGAAGCCAATAAAACCCTTTCCGAAACCAGCAGATCCATGGTAATGCTGGACCTGAAACGAAATGTAAGGACAGATTATGCCCGTGCATATATTGCCTATGAAAAGCTCAAACTGTACGATAAAATTGACTCCATATACGCCGCTTTTCGTAAGGCAGCCGAACTCCGGCTGGAAATAGATGCTACGTCAAGACTGGAATTTCTTGCGGCCAGCAATCAGGCGAGACAAATGAATATCCAGAAAGAGCAGGCATATTTCGATTACGCTATTGCGATAAAAAACCTGAATCAATGGCTTATGCCTGATTCAGCCTATCAAATTCATCCTCATGATACTTCCTGGCTTTCACCACTTGGCCAAATGGATGAATCAGACGATCTGCACCCGGAACTGGAGTTGGCACAAAACCAACTGACCGTAGCAGAAAATAGTGTAAGCCTTCAAAAAGCAGCCTATTTCCCCAAAATAAGTGCCCAATATGGAATACAGCAGGTTGATGGGCAAAATGGGTTCTACCAATACCAGGTCGGTTTAAGTTTTCCTTTGTTTTTTAACCAGCAAAAAGGAAAACTTCAGGCAGCACAACTTGAAGCAGCTATAGCCCGCCAACGCCAGAGGGAGACAACGGCTCAGTTTAACACTCAATATGAAATAGCAATTACAACGTATCAAAAATGGTTGGCAAGCTGGAAATACTACCAGCATGAAGCTATGCCGCTGGCCAGAGAACAACTGGAAGGTGCAATATTATCCTATGAAGAAGGCGCCATAGATTATGTGAGCTTTGTTCAGAATTCTCATGCTGCGCTGCAAACCGAACTCAATGGTTTGGAAGCATTAAGCCGTTACCTGCAGGCAAAATTTTTTCTGATGTATCTACAAAATGAATTAAAATTATGAAACGTATTTATATATTCTTTTTAATACTTTTGACAACCATGGGATGTAATCCCGCTAATGATGACTTGCCCGAAGAAGCAAATTCCGAAAAACCGGCTCATCACCAGGAAATTCATCTTTCGAACATGCAGTTTCAGTCACTGGGTATAGTGGCAGATACACTTCCTGTAAGAATCATGAGTGGCTATATTGAGACAAATGGTCAGCTCACCCTTCCACCACAGAGCCAGGCCTCCGTCACCTCCATTATCGGGGCCAATATCGCCAGTATAGAAGTGATTGAAGGTAATAAGGTGAAACAAGGTCAGGTACTTGCCTACCTATACCATCCTGATATCATAGCACTTCAGACAGAGTATGCCAGTCAGGTCAACCACCTTGAGTACCTTGAACAGGAATATAAACGTCAGGAGCGACTCTATAATGAGTCTGTAGGTTCCGGTAGGGATTTTCAGAGGGCTAAAGCCGATTATCACTCCATGAAAGGGATGGTGGAGGGAATAAAAGCCCAGCTCAAACTACTTTTTATTGATCCCGATGCTGTTAAAAACGGGATAATTTTTGATAAAATACCCCTGAAGTCCCCTATTACAGGTTACATTCAGCAAATAACGGTACGGACAGGCCAATATGCCCCAAATGGTAAAACATTATTTGAAATCATCCGGAACGATCATATTCATGCTCATTTCAAGGTTTTTGAAAATGATGTGCCACGGCTGAAAGAAGGTCAGCTGATCGATTTTATTGTCGAATCACAACCTGATATTATACATCAGGCTGCTGTATTTGCCGTGGGCAAAATGTTTGATAATAATACAAAGGCTGTAAATGTGCATGCTGAGCTGAATAATGAAAATGAATCACTGCTGCCCGGGATGTATGTACGTGGCAGGATAATCATGGATGGTCAGCCTGTATTTGCCTTACCTGAAAAAGCTGTCGCAATGGATGGCAATAGATATTACATCTTCGTCGTAAGCAAAATAGAGGCCAATGGAGAATCATTGTGGCGGTTCATGCCAATGGAAATAACTGCAGGTGTCCGAAATGACAGTTGGATTGAAATAAAACTGCACGAGCCATTACCAGAAGACGTGATGGTGGCCTGGAATAATGCCTATTACCTGTTAGCTGAACTCAGAAAGGATGATGCAGGGCATGAGCATTAAAACGGATTGCATGGTAAATAACGGAGTCATTTATTTACCGCGCTAGTTATTAGATTTTTTTCTTGAATCCGGATAGCCTGCCATTTATTTAGTTTTGGCTATTTTTGAAAATATGTTGATAATTGATCAAAAACAAAGGAATTTGTTATCACTAGCCTGGTGGCTTGCGACTATCACCATTATTTACAACCTTATAGAAGGAGGCATTTCCACTTACTTTGGGTCATCCGATGAAACGTTGGCATTGTTTGGGTTTGGTTTTGATAGTTTTGTGGAAGTACTCTCCGGTACTGGCATTGCGCACATGATCATGAGAATGAAAAATCATCCCGTAAATAGCCACGATCATTTTGAGATTGTTGCACTGCGCATTACAGGCTGGTCTTTCTACTTTCTAACTGCAGGGCTTTTAGTTGGTGCTTCTTTGGCAGTTCTGTATCAGGCAACTCCGGAAACTACTATTGCAGGCATCGTTATTTCTTCGATTTCAATACTAACAATGTATTTCTTATATATCCGAAAATTGAAGATAGGCCATATGCTGAAAAGTGATCCCATCATTTCCGATGCAAAATGCACCAGGACCTGCTTCTACCTTTCATTTATTCTACTGGCTTCAAGCCTTATTTATGAGCTTTTTAAAATACCTTATATTGACGCGGCAGGAAGCCTTGGCATTGCCTGGTATGCTTATCGTGAAGGTAAAGAGGCATTACAAAAAGCAAAAACAAAAAACCTTGGCTGTAGCGATAGTTGCTGCTAAATAAACAGAAGTATTAATCTTTAAAAAATGAGTCAAACCTTAATAAAAAATGCAAACCTGGTCAATGAGGGTTTAATTGAAAAGCGTGATGTATTACTATCTGAAGGGGTCATTGAGTCTATCGGCGATCTAAAGGTTCCGGCAGGAACTACGACTATCGATGGATCCGGTAAATATCTGTTGCCTGGTATCATAGATGGGCAGGTGCATTTTCGTGATCCGGGCCTTACCCATAAGGCGGACATTTATACAGAAAGCAGGGCAGCTGTTGCCGGCGGTGTCACATCCTTCATTGATATGCCCAATACCCGTCCCAATGTGCTCTCAATGGAAATATGGCAGGATAAGTACCGGATTGCAGCAGAAAAATCACTTGCCAATTTCGGTTTTTTTATGGGCGTGAATGCCGAAAATATGAATGAGGTACTCCAAATGGATACAGCACAGTTTCTTGCTGTATCTGACGATGGTTTGTACTTTTCAGGAAAAGGCAACCTGCTCGCTGATAATACCAAAATTCTTGACCGCTTATTTGCGGAATGTAATTGTATTATCGCCCTGCATTCAGAAAAAGAACATATCATTGAACAAAATGAGGCACTTTATCGCGAAAAGCTGGGCGATGAAATACCGTTCAGGCTGCACCCGGTCATCCGGTCGGAAGAAGCCTGCCTGAAAGCCACGCTCGACTTACTTGATCTGGCAAAAAAACATAATACAAGATTACATATTCTACACCTGACCACTGCAGCTGAAGCAAAACTTTTCCGTAATGATATCCCGTTGACAGAAAAACGGATAACGACGGAAGTATGTGTTCAGCACCTTTGGTTTTCTGAAAAAGATTATGATCGTTTAGGTGCACTCATCAAATGGAACCCGGCCATCAAAACTGAGGCTGACAGCATCGGACTATTGGAAGCACTTAATGACGATCGCATTGATCTGATCACAACTGACCACGCCCCGCACACCCGTGATGAAAAGAATGGCGGTTATTTTGAGGCAATATCGGGAGCTCCAATGGTGCAGCATGCATTGAATATCATGATGGAATTCCATAAACAAGGTAAAATCAGCATCGAAAAAATAGTAGAGAAAATGTGCCATAATCCGGCTTCACTCTACCAAATCGCAAAAAGAGGATTCATCAGGGAAGGCTATGCCGCCGATCTTATACTTGTGGATATGAACAATCCCTGGCAAATCACCCGTGACAATATTTACTACAAATGCGGATGGTCACCATTGGAAGGTACTAAGTTTCAGACCCGTGTTACCCATACCTTTGTCAACGGAAATCTGGTCTACGATAATGGTAAGTTTAACGAAACGAGCAGGGGAATGGCCCTTCTAAAACAAAAGAATAGCTGGGCCGGAGCATAATTGCAACAAATAAGGATCTTTTTATATACCCGGGCTTATCTGCAGCCTGAAATGAATGCTGCTGAAATAAGCCCGGGTGCCACTAAACATCTTTTTACTTAAATGTCCTTATGTTGAAAGCATTTTCATGCTTTCGCTACTTTTTGCTTCTGAGATATCAGAGATGCTGCCATAGACATAATAAGTAATGATACGATAACCCCGAGCGATATTTCCACCGGGATTTTGTAAAAATCAACAATAGTCATTTTTACACCAACAAATACCAGTATAGCAGAAAGTCCATACTTCAGATATTTAAAGTATTGTTCCACGCCTGCTAAAGCAAAGTAAAGAGAACGCAATCCTAAAATCGCAAATACATTGGAGGTATAAACTATAAATTGGTCACTGGAAATAGCAATAATGGCCGGTACAGAGTCTACTGCAAAGATCAGGTCGGTAGCTTCAATAAGTACCACGACGATAAAAAGCGGTGTAGCCCAAAGCTTTAATTTTCGGCGTACAAAAAACCTGTCACCGACAAAATGGTCTGTTACAGGCAGAAAACGCTTCACTATCCTTACCAGTGGATTTTTAGCTGGCTCTATCGGTTTATCCTGCCCAATGAGCATACGTATACCAGTATAGGCCAGAAATGCTCCAAAAATATAGATCAGCCAGTGAAATTTTTCTATCAGTTCAATTCCGGCGTATATGAAGATCAGTCGCATTACTAATGCTCCTAAAACACCCCAGAACAGGACTTTATGCTGGTATTTGCCAGGTACCTGGAAATAGCTAAAGATCATGATCATGACAAAAATATTATCAACACTCAACGACTTTTCAATAACATAGGCGGTGAAGAATTCAAGTGCCTTTGCCTTTCCAAAGTAGCTGTAAACAAATGCATTGAAGATAAGGGCAAGTGTGATCCAGATAGCTGTCCAGATCAATGCCTCCTTTATCTTCACCTCATGTGATTTTCGGTGAAACACACTCAGGTCTAACATGAGCAACAATAAGATGAGGAGGCTGAAACCTCCCCATAGAAATATAGATTCGGTCATAGTTTTGATTGTATAATGGAGTTGGTTTAACTTTTAAAAAGTCAAACATATAATCGGTAAGTATTGTGGCTATTATGTCCTGGTGTCTGAAAAGTTATTCAGGCGGGTTGTCAATAAATGGAATATATAGATATGGGTATTTTATTTCACGAACTTTAAATTCAGGCACTGGATAAATAAAGTAGTTTGCTGTGGTATTTTTAATAATGATTCTTGTTATCTGATCTTTATCCTCTCCAGAAATATCCATGTACTCACTTGTCTGTGGCAATGTATCATCCGCCCTTATCCCCTGATCATTAATACGGTGTGTATAAACCAAGGACAGCACAAATAACATCGATATAAACACCAGTGAATTTTTCACTTAGCGAAAACGTGATTTTCAGTTGAAATGTTTTATTCACCACCGTACCATTTGATCAGCATAATGGTAGGATGGAAATTTCCGTTCATGTAAGCGACTAATAGCGATGCTGATATCATATAAATTGACATTTATCATGAAGTTTGCTATCGAAAACCTTACCATAACCCCATTCTATCCCCTAGTTTGATTCCGAAATCTAAAAACAGTAAATCTCATGGATACTAAAGAAAAAATTGAAAATGTGGTATTCCACCAGACTCAATGCCTGAATGCACTGGAAGACCTCAAAGCTCTCATCAGCAACCATCAGGATGCATATGCCCTTAATAAGCTAAAAGACGTGGAGAAAGAGCTTACCCGACTGACCATTCAGCTAAGAAATATGGAGGAGCTGGTATAAATTTTAACTTTTTATCGCAGTTGCCTTTGATAAATCCAGGCTACCTTTTAATAATCCGGATGGAGTTTTGAGAGGTGGCCTGGTTTTTTTATCCCTTAGCCAAACAACTTTGCTTTCAGGTATCGGTTATGCATTTCTGCAATATTCACAATCGATATATTTTCCGGACATTCTACCTCACAGGCACCTGTGAAAGTACAGCTGCCAAACCCTTCTTCCTGCATCTGCTTTACCATGGCAATAACCCGTTTATGTTGTTCAGGTTTACCTTGAGGCAGGCTATTAAGATGATTTATCTTTGCGGCAGTAAAAAGAGAAGCGGAGGAATTTTTACAAGTAGCAACACATGCTCCACACCCAATGCAGGATGCAGCATCCATGGCTTTATCTGCTGTCTCTTTATTTATAAGTATTGCATTGGCTTCGGGTGCGGTACCTGTTTTGGCAGAAATATAGGCTCCCTTTGTCATTATTCGATCAAATGCAGAGCGATCCACTACGAGGTCCTTAATTATTGGAAAAGCATTTGCACGCCATGGTTCTACAGTGATCGTATCACCATTATCAAAGCTACGCATATGCAGCTGGCAGGTAGTCATATTTTTTATTGGTCCATGGGCACGTCCGTTGATAAATACGCCACACTGACCACAAATACCTTCTCTGCAATCATATTCAAAAGCCACTGCCTCCTCCCCATTTTTTACCAGTGTCTCGTTAAGGTAATCAAGTGCTTCCAAAAAGGACATATCATGTGTAAGGCCTTCAACCGGATATTCTTGAAAGCGCCCTTTCGATTGTTTATCCTTCTGTCTCCAAATTTTAAACGTGACATTCATTATTTATAACTTCTTACTTCGGGTTTTACATTCTCAAATACTAAAGGCTCTTTATGAAGCTGGAAATTTCCATCATTGTAAGCATATGCAGATACATAGGCATACTTATGGTCCTTACGCAGGGCCTCTCCTTCCTCAGTCTGATACTCTTCGCGGAAATGGGCGCCACATGACTCTTCCCTATCCAGTGCGTCTTGACACATGAGCTGACCTAACTCAATGAAGTCAGCAAGCCGGTATGCTTTTTCCAATTCACCATTAAGGTCATTTTTACTGCCAGTAACTCTTACATTTTCCCAGAACTCATTTTGGAGTGTGTCCAGTTTTTCCAGTGCGCTTTTTAGCCCGGTACTATTTCTGGTCATGGCACATTCATTCCACATGATTTTTCCAAGTTCCCTGTGAAAATGATCTACCGTCTGGTCTCCATCAACATTCATAAGTCTGTCGATATGGTCACTCACTTCATTTTTGACTTTTTCAAATTCGGGGTGGTCTTCTGATATCTGATTTTCGTTCAGGCTCTGGCTGAGATAATTGTTAATAGTATTCGGTAAAATAAAATAGCCGTCAACGGAGGCTTGCAGCAGCGAGTTGGCCCCAAGTCGGTTTGCGCCGTGGTCAGCGAAATTACATTCTCCTATAGCATAAAGTCCCGGAATGGTCGTCATAAGCTCATAATCTACCCAAAGGCCTCCCATCGAAAAATGAGCAGCGGGCGATATTTCCATCGGCGCATTGTAGGCATTAATACCCGTGATTTTTTCATACATCCTGAACAGATTACCATACCTATCTTCAATGGTATTATGCCCGAACTTTTCAATTGCATGCTTAAAATCAAGATAAACCGCATTCTTCAATCTGCCTACCCCATATCCGGCATCGATGCGCTCCTTTGCCGCGCGGGAAGCAATATCTCGCGGAGCCAGATTGCCAAATGATGGATAGCGTCGTTCAAGGTAATAGTCGCGTTCATCTTCTGGTATGTCAGCAGGCGATCGCTCGTCTCCCTTTTTAAGCGGCACCCATATTCGACCATCATTTCGAAGGGATTCTGACATAAGGGTAAGCTTTGACTGAGAGTCGCTCGATTGCGGAAGTGCCGTAGGGTGAATCTGAGTAAAGCTGGGTGCTGCAAAAAAAGCCCCTCTTTTATGGGCTTTCCATATCGCACTTCCATTACACCCAATAGCAAGAGTAGAAAGTCGGTAAACCCGTGAATAGAATCCTGTTGCCAACACTACCGCATCTGCTGCAAATGACCTAAGGGTACCCGAATGCAGCTCCCTTGCAATTATTCCTTTTGCCCTTCCCTCAACCAACACCAGGTCCATCATTTCATGCCGGGTATACATTGTGACTTTTCCCTGACTGATCATTTTATTTAATTGGGCATAGGCTGCCAGTAAGAGCTGCTGGCCGGTTTGACCACGGGCATAAAAAGTACGCTGCACCTGTACCCCTCCAAAACTACGGTTGACAAGTACTCCGCCATATTCGCGTGCAAATGGAACGCCCTGCTGCACAAAATGATCTATTAGCGGAGCAGAAAGTTCAGCTAACCGATATACATTAGCCTCACGTGAACGGAAATCACCACCTTTAAGGGTGTCGTAAAACATACGCCAGACACTATCACCATCATGCTGATAATTTTTGGCAGCATTTATACCTCCCTGTGCAGCTACCGAATGCGCTCGTCGTGCACTGTCCTGATAGCAGAAACACATCACATTATAACCCAGTTCCGCCAGTGTTGCTGCTGCACCCGCTCCTGCAACACCAGACCCTACTACGATCACTCTAAGTTTTTTCTTATTCGCAGGATTGATCAACTGAGATGTGGTCTGATAATTTCGCCATTTTTCTTCAAGCCTTCCTGCAGGTATTTTATTCTCTAAGATCATTGTTTATTTTAGATACATGACAATTGGTATAATGAAGAAACCTATGGTAATGATTGCTGTAAAAGCAACAGATACCTTTTCAATCACGCGTAATCCACGACGATGATAAAAACCAAGTGACCGAAAGGCACTTGTGAAACCATGAAACAGATGAAACCCCAGTGGAATCATAAGCAATGCATAAAACACAACATAGTAGATATTACTAAAGAGATGGTCGGCCAGAAGATAGAGATCTTTATTTCCCCATGGATCTTTTGGTACTTCTTCTCCTAAACCTAATTTGGCTCTAGCCCAAAAATTGGCCAGGTGCACTACAATGAATATAAAAATAAACATACCAAGAAGCCCCATGTGCTGAGAAGGCCAGGTGCTGTTTTCAGATGACCTGTTTATTGCATAGCGCGGAGTCCTTAGCTGCTTATTACGAAAAACGGTAATGGTACTAAACACCAGATGCGCCAAAATAGACGCATACAACAGATAGGCAATAAATTTTATCATGGGGTTGGTAGCTAGAAATGATGCATAAGCGTTATATAGCTGTCTTGACCGGACTTCCGGCAACAACAGAACCAGATTTGCCGATAAGTGGACTACCAGAAAAATATATAAAAATAGCCTACTCGCCCCAATAATATATTTTCTTCCGATAAGAGACATAATAGTCTAAACTATAAAAGTAAGCTATTACAAACAAGTGACTATTGCAGATTATATCAAACTGCATATAGTAATGTCTTTTTATGGTATTTATTTTAAATTCAAATATTTCGTAATTTCATTATTTCATGAACTCAGCAACTACCATGAAATACCAGCTAACACCTACAGCTCAGCTAACTGCTGATTTTATAAATACAACCGACCGCCACATATTTCTAACGGGAAAAGCAGGCACAGGAAAGACAACATTTCTCCGATATATTGTAGAAAATACGTATAAGAAAACCATTGTCGCCGCTCCCACCGGTATAGCTGCAATCAACGCGCAGGGGGTAACGCTTCACTCATTGCTTCAGCTTCCTTTTGGTGCATTTATCCCGGAGAGAACATTCCCACCTGAGTCAAATGGCCGCTTCACAACGCTTTACAACCTGTTTTCAAATCTGCGTTTCAATAAGATGAAGCGGAAACTTATTCAGGAGATGGAGCTGCTCATCATCGATGAAGTGAGTATGCTTCGCGCTGACCTGCTGGATTGTATCGATCATATGCTTCGCCACCTTCGAAAACAGCGAAATATCCCTTTCGGCGGTGTCCAGATGTTGTTTATCGGTGACCTCTTACAGCTGCCACCCGTTGTAAGGGATGAAGAATGGCATGTGCTGGCCGACTATTATCCTTCCACTTATTTCTTTGAGGCAAAGGTATTCGCTGAGGCATCCTTAATCCATGTCGAATTGAGCAAGATTTTTCGCCAGCAGGATAACAGGTTTATCGAAATACTCAATCGCTTCAGGGAAAACAAGCAGACGTATGATGATCTGGATTTTTTGAACCAATACTATATGCCGGATATAGATACTTCATCCTACGAAGGTTACATCCACCTGACGACCCATAATAGAAAAGCGGATCAGATTAACGGTGAGCGCTTAAAGGCACTCGAAGGCAAATCCTATACCTTTACGGCAGAAGTCGAGGGTGATTTTCCTGACAATGCATACCCGGTAGCTGAGAAGCTGATACTCAAACATGGTGCTCAGGTCATGTTCATCAAAAATGACCCTTCCGGTGAAGGTCGCTTTTTTAATGGGAAAATTGGCTTTATTACCACCATATCACAAGATGAGGTATGTGTAGCCTTCGATAATGGAGATGAAGTGGCGGTACCTGAATATACATGGGAAAATAAGCGATATACACTCGACAAGGAAACAAATGAAATTGAAGAAAAGGTACTGGGCAGCTTCAGGCATCTGCCGCTAAAACTCGCATGGGCGGTTACAGTACATAAAAGCCAGGGGCTGACTTTTGAAAAAGCTATTCTTGATCTGTCAGATGCCTTTACGCAGGGCCAGGTGTATGTAGCTCTATCGCGACTAACCTCCCTTGAAGGCCTGGTGCTGTCTTCACCAATACCTGTAGAAGGGTTTGATATTAATGAATCGATGCAGGACTTTGCCAGGTCGCGATCGTCACTTGACGATCTCAGACTAAGGCTGTCATCTGACCGAATGGATTTTATATTGCAGCTCATCGACCGCCATTTTAGTTTTGATGAAGAAATCAGCAAATTTCGAAGCCACTTGTCAGGGTTCAATAAGCAGGAAAACCGGTCCTTAAAGCAGCAGTTTCTCACGTGGACTAATGAAATCATGGACACCCTGGTACCCTTGGCCAAAATTGGACGGGATTTCCACCAGCAGATAAAAGGTATCATTCACCAAAAGCAGGATATGGTTTTTCTGGCGGAAAGGGTAACCAAGGCAAAGGACTATTTTGAGGGCATCATTTCATCGGTTATAGATGCTATTGAGTTGCATGATAAAAATCTAAAAGATAAGGATCGTCTCAAAACCTATAGAAAAGAACTGAAAGAGCTGAAGGAAATGCTGTCAGACAAAAGGTTGGCGCTGCTGCGATCTCATCTTTTTGTGGACTCCTTATCCCGGGGCAAGGTGCCCGGCAAGGCTGAAGTGCACGAACTGTTGACCAAAGCATCGAAATCTGCTCCGAAAAATAATAATAAAGACAAAACGCCAACAAGGGAAGTCAGCTACACCATGTTTAAGGAAGGCAAGTCAATAGAAGAAATTGCTCAGGTACGTTGCTTCGTTCCTTCCACAATCGAAGGTCATCTATGCCGTTATGTGGAGACAGGTGAAATTAGTGCCGGGGAGCTTATGGATGAGCAGAAACTGCAAAATATTCTCTCCTTGATTACGCCACAAACATCAGGGCTGGGGGAAATAAAAGCTAAACTGGGTGATGAATATAGTTATGGGGAGGTAAAAATTGCGATGGCTGAGTTCAAAAGAAATCAAACAAAATAGACCTCTATTGAAGCTTTTGACACCAATAAATGATATTCCTTTTTCTCGTTAAAAATCGTAAAATATACCAGCTGTCAGCGCTGGTGCCGCCAGAATGTTGCGGCCACCAAAAGCACCAGCACCCGAAACAGATACCCCTGATTTTTCATTCCATTTATAATATCCTTCAACTGTAAAGCTGAAATACTCCAGATTATTTGAAAAAATGCCCGTTCCGACAGCTGGAGTTTCCCCGTTCTACAATGACCATAAACGATCAATGCGTAGTATAGCTCCTACCCTTTTTCCTGTATAGCCGGCTTCTCCACCCAGATATACCTCCTCTGAAAAACCCTTCGTCCTGTGATTGAATGCACCGTAAAAGTTAATGTACATCGGTAACGGATAGAGTGAACGCCCTACGTCGATGCGTACCATTTGGTTAAACTCGCCATCCCCAGAAGATAGCAGACCTGTACGGCCACCTGTTGGATTTCCTGTAGGCATACCTGCAAATAAGCTAACAGCACCAACCCACTGCCGGGCAAAAAGCTGCCTTTTTACACCCACCGTAAGATCACCAATACCGTTGTACGCATCACCCGGCTCCATCCGCCCGCTTGATTCAAATCTAACCTCATTCAGGGTCATGCGGAAATAAACGGGCATATCTATGATCACTTCCCAGTTTTCAGCAATACCTGCTTCCCCGTATATTCCGGTAGTATAAACACCAGTCGTCCTGATAGGGATGACCATTCCTGCCCTGTTAAAAAACTGGTCGCCATAGATCATCCGCTGCCTAAACTTTATATAGCCTGTGCCCGGATCGCTTACCCAGCCTCCACCTGCCATTAATGGCATCGAAATCATCAGGCAGATTTTAATTAAGTTGTGCTTCACCAAAAGGAATGTTGAACGGTTTACAATGGATAATGACATAATCAAAGGCATCAAGCCCTATTGCCGGAGGTAGCGGATAAGCATCAGCCCCCATATTGCTGCGTAATTTTCCTACTTCAATCCCTGTGGTAGGATTTTCGGGTGTATTAGTCAGGTAAATGTATAAGCCTGGCCCGTTCTGGGCACTAAAGCTTGATTCCAGTTGCAGCACGCGGAAATCACCATCATCGCGAACTGTCACATCACCTGAAACACTATATCCGTTTTTGCCTGTAAACGTGCCTGACCTTTCCTCCAGATCGCCAACCGTTATGATTAAGGGCATGCTCATCACCCCGGCAACCTCAGCGGTAACGCTGGTCATTCCATTACCCTGCCCGGTTAAAATTCCGGATTCGGATATGGTAGCAATAGAAGTGTCATCAACGTTCCAGTTAAATTCAGCAGTATCTATCAACTCGTTATCAAAATCATATGCGGCAGCAACAATATTCAACGACTCACCAATCATAATATGGTTTTTGGAAGCAGATAATGCAATAAAGGCCAAGCCTGTCTGGTTTTCCTCCACAATGCGGATGGTATTTTCTGCAATAAGTGAATCAAATTGTGCATAAATGGTAAGGTCACCGGGATAAAATGTAGTGATAACCCCATTATCGAAAGCCGCTATGAGCGGATCTGAAAGGGTAATCTTTATATCCGGAATCTGAACAGAATCACCGAAATTATTAACTAAAAATGTGGAAACTTTTACCTCCTGCCCTGCTACCACAACGCGTCGATCCACGTCCACATGAATAGAAAACCAGTTATCAGGTAATATATCAACCCCGACGCAGCCGGCAATCATTATCATTGACATGAGGTTCCATTTTATTCTCATATGTCAAAAATGATTGCGGCAAAGCAAATACAGAAATTTTATGTAACAGAATCATGTCTAATGTAGCCACCGCGACAGTTTTACTCTACCGGGCCAGGAATTATGAATCATTACACCGGATATCAATTAACACCCTGCATAATAAACTCAACTGCATAGTCGACATGGAGCTGTGTGGTGGACAGATAAGGCAATCGGTGAGAGACCTCTTTCAATAAAATCGGCAGCTCCGTGCATCCCAGGATAATGCCATCGGCACCATTTGAAGCTAATCTATCCATCACACTAAGATAAAATTCCTTGGCATCGTAAGAAAAAACGCCTTGTGTAAGTTCATCTGCGATGTAATCATGCGTCTTTTGCAGATCATCTTCCGCCGGAATGAGAGTATCAATATTAAAATCATTTTTCAGCTTGTCTACGATAAAACCTGACTTCATGGTTGGCATGGTACCCAGTAATCCCAGATTACTCAGCCCCAGCCGTTGTGCTTCTCTTCCTATTGCATCGGCGATGTGCAGTATGGGAATGTCAATTTTAGGTTGTATGTAGTCATAGGTCATATGAGGTGTATTGGCACAAATGATAATGCCCTCTGCCCCGGCATTTTTCAGGATATTGGATACCTCCAGGTATTTTTCATTTATTTCATCACGTTCCTGCCTTCGCATTATTTCTACATTTATACTGTAAAGAATAAGCTCAGGGTTTGATTTAGTGCCCGCAAGCCGGTTAACATGTGTATTTATTAGTTTATAGTACTCAAGGGTAGAAAACCATGAGGTACCACCTATCATTCCTAATTTTCTCATCTATACAATCTAAGAAAAGAGGTGGGAAAACCAAAAATAATACTGATTTGAAAGTATTATTTGTTTTCTATGGCTTTGATAAATAATTATACTACCTTTGACACATAATGAAGATGGTAGTTTTTACCGGAAAAAGTTAATACAATAAGATCCCTTTCTTTTTAATTAATCCAATCCTGTAATAGTCACCTTTTTTCAACTCTCACAAATGTTGTGTAGAGAAACTACAGTAATAAGGCCGACCTTAAGGGTTTGTGCTAAAAAACAATGAATATATTTTCAAAAATAGCCCGACAGCTAAACAAATCGTCACTTAATAACAATTTAATAAATAATATAATTATGAAAGAAGGAACCGTAAAGTTCTTTAATAATTCCAAAGGTTTTGGATTTATTGTACCCTCAGAGTCAGGTAAGGAAATTTTTGTTCATCAGAGTGGTCTTATCGATGAGATAAGGGAGAATGATCGTGTGAAATACGATGAGGAAATGGGCAGAAAAGGCTTAAATGCCATCAACGTAGAAGTTATTGACTAACTTATAATACCAGTATTGAAGAGGCAGCTTATATTAGGCTGCCTTTTTTGTTTATTATGCTTTTTATTTCCATGGGCGGATAAAGATCAATACCTGAAGGAACAACCCGATCACGATAAGGGCACCTATCTCTATTGTTGAAATAAAATTGCTTCTTTCAATGGATTTATTTGTCACCAGTACTTCACGCCGGCCCTCACCTATCTGTATAGCCGATAACTGATCCAGATTTTTGAAAATCCTGTCGTATTAGATCGCCGTGTTTTCAGCTGGTGGCACCATTTTCACTCCTTCCTCAAGGTAACTGTTTTCATATTCGAGAAGATCGACCATGTTTTCCTGAAACATCTCAAATATGCGGGCTTCTTTTTCTATCAGCTGTGTATTGGCATACTTTCCGATCAAAACACGAATGGAGTCATTTGCCTGCTCATTGCGGCCGACGGATCCGGTATTATTTACCGCCATCATTTGCTTTTGCTGCAGTTGTCTTGATATGTTGTAAAGATGACTTTTCGCTACCAGACGGTCATTGTAGACAGAGGTCAGGCTATTGGTAATGACGTCAAAATGGTTCCTGTCGATTAGATTTGTGGAGAGGATAAGTAAAAAGACGACAACAAGGCCTATTGCTGTTCGTATGCGTTGTGCTGTAGAAAATTCCCATTTCATGTACCGAGTATTTTAAGCGCCAGGCTCAATTCAGAAATCACCCGAATAGCTTAGCCACTATGTTATCAAATATAAACATACTTCAGTAGCACCACAGCTCAAAACAGTTTTATATAAATTTAGTATCCGGCTATCCGGATTGCGATTTTACACCCATTTATTATGATCGGGATCAAACAATGCGGGACATGGAGATGTGAAGATGCAAATCAGGCTTTCATCACCTTTTCAAGTGCCAATGGGAGGTACACCAGGTCAACTGAAGCATCGTACGCCAGGTATTTTACTTCCCAATGAGGATTAAACTTGTTTTTAAAGCTGTGCAACGACCTGAAATGACTGAATTTTTTCATTTTATGATAGGCATGACGTATCGCCCTTTCCTGTAAATTGCCTGGCTGGTCAATGCCGGCAAGCGGTACAAGACCAAGGTCACAGGTGGAAAAGCCCTGCTCCTTCAGATATTTAAACATATGAACAAATAGGAATTCCATCGTACCACGCGGTGCATCGGCCGTTTTTCTCATCAGGTCAAAGCTTGCTTCGCCTTCAATACCATCTTCTACCTGATTGATAAAACCAATAATACTTCCATTTTCGTCTTGCATTGTGAAAATCGTGTGGTGCGCAAGTATTTCCGGATCAAACATACCCTGAGAGAATAGCAACTCCTTTCGGTTCATGCTTTCGAGCCATTCATCGCTTACTGATTTAAGCTGATCCATAAATTCGGAAGTATACGGCGGTTGAAGTACAGAGAAAATATAGCCGGAGCGCTTTAATTTATTGATATTATAACGAATGGAAGCCCTTTCCTTTCCCGCCATAGTGAATGTGGTAAGGTCTACGGTAGCTTCGAGCCCGATAGGAAGGAGTTTTTTTCCAAGCGATCTGTACGTTTTATAGCTGGCTTCAGGTACCCTGTAATACGCGACCTTACGACCTGTGCTGCGAACATAGGCATCAAAGTTACGGATATGAACGTCCATCTCATCCGGATGCTTACATACCGGGTTTTCCAGAACGAGGGCAAACGTATTGGTCGTTTTGAAGGAAATAAATGCTTCACGATCATCACTAAACCATAGCTGCTTATCACGGTAAGTCAGATACGAATCAAGATTAGACCTCCCATATTTTCTTACAAGCGCACGCGCTTCCTTAAAATCATTTTCAACCGGGGATGCTATCTCAACGGGACTTACCAAGCTAGCCAGCAGATTATTACTAAATTTTTGACCTTTTGCTGGAAGAAAATGATCCTTTTGATATATCAGAGTGAAAAACACCAGGCCGGCGAGGGATGCCTCTTCCCAGTTGGTGACCCCGTTTTTAAAATGAACAAAAATGGAAAATACACTCAGGCTGATTGCCCATATCCATGCATGGCGAAGGCCTCTGGCGAGTAGTATGGATATGGCCAGAATAATGAACCCGGCTACAAGTATTAAGAGTTGTGCAGCATCGATACCTCTCAAATGTAGCAGTTCCGGCAGAAATGATGTGCCATTGAAGAGTGAGGGGCTTACAGCAGAGAGCACATTTACAATACCCAGCCCAAACAGTAATATAGCCGGAAGTAATCGCACCACCTGGTTTCGGGCTGGAATAAAGGCCAGCAATCCGGACAGAAGAACACCCCAGAACTGAAAAAACCGGAAAATAAATGCAGATGTTATGGCTAATGTGGCACTGAGTCCAAATAACGTAAGGACATAGCCCAATGCTACTTCTATAGCTCCGATACCCCGAAGGAAAGGTGAGCTGGATAATATCAGTACGACAATACTAAATCCGATAACGGACATGGCTAATGTTGCCTGCCCCCCTACTGCTTCTACTGCAAAATACAGATGTGCAATGCCTATGACTTCAATGACCAGTGAAAGCAATATGACCATCCAGAAATAATACTGGCGAAAGGGCTGGCTTCTGAGATCCTGTATTAGCCTGACCAGGGAAGGAAACCTTTGTGTAATCATCTTATATACCCTTCCTTTTCTGGTAATACTAAGGATGACATAAACCAACAACAGCAAAAGCACCATGGAAAGCGCAAATCCGTAAATAATATCGTTACTCAGGCTGCTTTTCAGGTAAAGCCATACGAGTGCCGGAACACCGAGTAAAATACCGGTGCCGATAGAACACAGTGAAAATATAGACGATGCAAAGTAAATCTGACTTCGGGTTACATTTTCCCTTTTCTCCACCTCCCGATTGAAAAATGCCATATTGGTAAGCATGCCAGCCGGTAAAAACACACTCACTAGGTTGCGCTTCAGATACAGCGACACTCCTGTCTGAAGGCCGATCTTTTGTTGAATGGCTTTGAAGCTATACACATACATCAGCCCTTGTACCAGTATGAACACCAGAATAAGGAAGAAGCCGGAGGCAATCCAGAGAGGATCGGCCTTGATCAACGCACCCTTAACCTGCTCAATTTCTGTATGCTGCTGACTAATAAAATATATGGCCAACCCGATAAAGAACAGCCCCGAAATAACCTGAAATAGGGTTTTCTTTTGCTGCCGTAAAAATACACCTGCTTGTTTCATCATGATGGCAAACCTAAACAAAGTGCAAATTTCTTTATTTTTATTCCAAATCGGAATATGATGTATGTAATAAAATAGTTAAATATTCAGGAAACTGATACTAACAGGGCAACATGCAACTTCAAATACTTTGATTATGAGCTTACCGACCTGACCGCAATGTAACACTTGTTACATTAGAAATTTATTACGGATTCATCACATCATAATGTCACAATTGCGTGGTATATTTAAGCATTAAACACATATTTTTAGATTTAGCCCCTCGATTATGAACAGATTTTTTTCATTATCCCTTTTGCTTGCTTTCCTGACTTTTTTTTGGGGATGCCGGCAGGAAAATAAAATGGCATCGGACATGGATGGAAGCTCGGGAGCTACCAGTCTTTCCAATCAAAGAGCTAACCAAAATAGCTTTTGGTGGCCTAACCAGCTTAATTTAAGCCTGTTGAGACAAAATTCGGATTTATCAAATCCGATGGATCCTGATTTTAATTATGCTGTTGCATTCAACAGCCTGGATTATGAAGCCCTGAAAGCAGATATACGCAAGGTGCTGACCGATTCACAAGACTGGTGGCCGGCAGACTATGGTCATTATGGTGGATTATTTATACGAATGGCCTGGCATAGTGCGGGCACCTATCGCACCGGTGATGGCCGTGGCGGCTCAAGGTCAGGGCAACAGCGATTTGCTCCTATCAACAGCTGGCCCGATAATGCCAACCTCGACAAAGCCAGACGTCTACTATGGCCTGTAAAACAGAAATACGGTGATAATATATCATGGGCCGACCTCATGATCCTTACCGGTAATGTAGCACTCGAAGACATGGGATTTAAAACTTTCGGCTTTGCCGGAGGGCGTGAGGATGTATATGAGCCTGAACTTGATGTGTACTGGGGAGCAGAAAACTCATGGCTTAGTGACGAAAAACGATATTCAGGAGAAAGGGATCTTGAAAACCCCCTGGCTGCCGTTCAAATGGGCCTTATCTATGTCAACCCGGAAGGGCCAAACGGAAATCCTGACCCGGTGCTTGCGGCTCACGATATACGTGAAACCTTTGCCCGCATGGGTATGAATGATGAGGAAACCGTTGCCTTGATTGCCGGTGGCCATACACTTGGTAAAACACACGGTGCCGGACCGGCCACACATGTTGGCGCTGAACCGGAAGCAGCAGGCATAGAGGAACAAGGCTTTGGCTGGAAAAATGATTATGAGTCTGGTGTTGGTGCCGATGCGATAACATCCGGTTTAGAGGTAATCTGGACAGGTACACCGACACGCTGGAGTCATCTTTTCTTTTTAAGTCTGTTCGAAAATGAATGGGAACTGACCAAAAGCCCGGCCGGAGCGCATCAATGGGTGGCCAAAGAGCCGGCAAAAATGATGGTGCCCGATCCAGCCAATCCGGAAAATAAGATCAGGCCGACCATGCTCACAACGGACCTTTCCCTGCGATTTGACCCTGTGTATGAAAAGATATCACGTGACTTCTACGAAAACCCTGAAAAATTCAATGACGCCTTTGCGCGTGCATGGTTTAAGCTTACTCATCGTGATATGGGACCTAAAACTGCCTATCTCGGACCTGAAGCACCGGAAGAGGATCTGATCTGGCAGGATCCAATCCCTGCTGTCGACCATCCTCTGATCAACCGTACTGATATTGCTACGCTGAAATCAGCTATTCTCAACTCAGAACTCACACTGCAGGATATGATTACAACTGCATGGGCATCCGCTTCGACCTACCGGCATTCTGACCGGAGAGGTGGAGCTAACGGTTCACGTATACGGCTGGCCCCACAAAAGGGCTGGGAAGTAAACAATCCGGACAGGCTGCAGCAGGTATTATCCGTATATGCAGAAATACATACTGAATTTAACAGCACTGCAGCGCCCAAAAAAGTTTCGATGGCAGACCTGATTGTGCTTGGTGGTAATGCGGCCATAGAAAAAGCCGCCTCCAATGCCGGCATATCGCTTACCATAGACTTTCAGCCGGGACGTATGGATGCCATAGAAGAGCATACCGACGTAGCATCTTTCGAATTGCTGGAACCAATGGCAGACGGATTCCGCAATTATCTCAAAACTCAATATACAATTCCTACAGAGGAACTGCTGATAGATAAAGCTCAGCTTCTGACGCTCACACCACCGGAAATGACGGTGCTTATCGGGGGTATGCGAACACTCGGAGCAAATTATGATGGCAGTTCACTTGGCGTATTTACATCCGATATTAATACATTAAGCAATGATTTTTTTACCAATCTGCTGGATATGTCAACACGTTGGGAAGCTGCTGATGAGTCAAAAGAGAAATTCAATGGCTATGACCGCAGTTCAGGAGAGTTGAAATGGACAGCAACGCGGGCTGACCTTATTTTTGGTTCGCACTCAGAATTAAGGGCATTGGCTGAGGTGTATGCAGCTGAAAACAATAAAGAGAAGTTTGTTCGTGATTTTGCCCACGCATGGGAAAAGGTGATGAAGCTTGACCGATTTGATTTACCAATAATGCAATGTTGATTAATGGCCCCTAAAATCCCGGATAGGGATTTTAGGGGCTTCTCATTTTATATTTTCTTGTTATTAGTCATCCTGAATAGTATGGTGAAACCTCGCTCCTAATTGATTGTCACTGGTCATCCCCAATAATACCGTCACATTTTCTTGTTATTCGTCACATTTTCTTGTTATTGGTCACATTTTCTGCTAATGATCATCCCCAATAGTAATAACGATTATTGGTCATAATAATAGGCATCTTAAGAGTAGCTGTTAATGATGTACAAAAGGCCTTAATTCCTTTTGTTTCCTCCAAATAAGCCGGCCTTTTTTTAAAAAACGCTTTTTCAAACAGTAGAAATGATTATTTTTAAGATATTTATCAACGGTGAGGGATCGTATGAACATCGAACCAAAATATCATGATCTTATGCTGGAAGCACTGGAAGACCTGATGTACAAGGTTTCCATGCAGCTAAATGACCTGAAGGGTGGTCCGCTGAATAACGAGAGAAAACATCTAACCGCAAAGCAACATCTTATCGAAGAACTGCAGCATAAAATATCCTCTGCAAAAGAATAAAAAATAATCCGATTTGATATTTACGTAACTTTTTTGATACAAAATTGAGCTACCTTGTGTCTTCGATTTCAGACATGGGACACTACGAAAAGGTAACTCTCGACATCAAACCTGACAGGTCATCACTCTTGCAGGCGTTGCTGGATGCAATCAAAGGCACCGATGCTGATTACACCAGCATTAGTCTGCGACGTGCTATTTTTTTGCTGGCAGTGCCGATGATCCTTGAGCTCGTAATGGAATCCACTTTTGCTATTGTGGATATTTATTTTGTGGGCAAGCTGGGCGCGTCGGCCGTAGCAGCTGTCGGGCTTACCGAGACTTATATGTTTTTGCTGTATGCCGTGGCAATGGGATTGGCTATGGCCATCACAGCTATCGTATCGAGGCGTATCGGTGAAAAGAACAGCGCAAAGGCTTCTGATACCGTTGTGCAGGCGATATTAATCAGTGTGCTTATTTCCATTCCCTTTGCCATCGCCGGCATATTTTACGCGAGGCCACTCATGCAATTGATGGGTGCAGATGCCTGGGTACTGGAGAAAGGCATAGGCTATACACAGTGGATGTTGGGGAGCAACCTGATCATCGTACTTTTGTTTGTGATCAATGCCGTATTTCGTGGTGCCGGCGACGCCTCAATAGCCATGTGGGTGCTGGGGCTTGCCAATGGCATCAATATAATACTGGATCCGTTGCTGATCATGGGATATGGTATATTTCCGCAGTTGGGTATTGAAGGTGCTGCTATAGCCACCACCATCGGACGTAGTGCAGGTGTCCTGTTTCAGGTCTATCTTCTGATCAGAGGAGGCAAGCACATCCGCGTCATGCTCTCTCATTTAAAGATTGACCTTGCCATCATACGAAATATCCTCAAAACATCACTGGGTGGCATCGGGCAGATGATCATTAATATGACCTCCTGGATATTTTTGATGCGCATTTTATCAGATGTCGGTAGCGAGGCAGTTGCTGCAGCAACCATCACCATACGCATCATGATGCTCACCATGATGCCTGCATGGGGATTGTCTAATGCTGCCGCAACCCTTGTAGGTCAGAATCTCGGGGCTTCGCATCCCGACAGGGCGGAAAAGGTGGTATGGAAAATCGGCTTTTATAACATGATATTCCTGATCGGAGTATCAATCATCTATTTTTTCTTCAACAATTCCCTTGTGGCTATTTTTTCGTCCGATCAGGATGTAATACGTATTGGAGGCGAATGGATTCGTATTTTATCCTATTCATATTGTATATATGGATGGTGGATGGTGTCAGTACAGGCCTTTAATGGTGCCGGAGATACAAAAACACCAACATGGATAAATGTTATCTTTTTCTGGATGCTTCAACTGCCGCTGGCGTATTATCTGGCGATTAACCACAATTGGGGGCATTCCGGAGTGTTTTGGGCTGTTTTTATCTCAGAAACCGGCGCAGGGCTCTTTACACTCTGGATGTTTAGCCGGGGTAAATGGAAAAATACCCGGCTTTAAACAGACAGAGAATAATATCCTGTTTCAACCGGGCATTTAATTTCACTCAAAATGCAGCTGCTACTCTTCAAAAACTACATTTTCTGCTTCTGCGCCTAGATGTTTTAAATGTGTGTTTATATCCTCGATCATCCTGGGAGGGCCACATACGTAAAATTCCTGTTTGAAATCCTCGATATAATCCTGAAGAAAATCACGGTTTATAAAACGATGATCATGTCCTTCAACATCCTCATGGGTAAGCGTGGAAATAAAATGATCTCCGAGCATTTTCTGAAACTCTGCCTCCATGATCACATCTTTTGCTGTTAGGTTGGAAAATATTAAGGCATGATCCTGTAACGATCCCTTCTTTTCAAGATCGCGCAGGATGGAAATAAACGGGGTAACTCCTGCCCCGCCAGCAATAAAAACACCCTTACCACTATACTGAATAGCACCCCAGGGTTCGCCGATTAAAAAAGCATCTCCTTCAGTAAGACCATCTATTTTTTTGGTGACTCCATCATGATCTCGGTAAGATTTGATGGTAAATTCAAGAAATTCATCATCAGGTGTAGAGGTAAATGTAAACGGACGGGTTTCCTCCTGCAACTCCGGGTGATCTATTGCTACTTCAGTAGCCTGACCGGGCTTAAAGTTGTAGTCGTCCGGTTTTTCAGTTATAAACCTCTTTACATTATGTGTTAAAGAGAGTATTTCTTTAATTTTTACTTTATATGACATAATTTAATTTGATTTTAGCGTAAATACTCCTGGCTTTGTTCAAGCTGAGCACCCCGCTCAGGTAATTCATTTTGGATAATATGCCAGGTGGACTGATGATCCAGTTCAGCTTCCTGATTGTAGCGTGCATTACGAAAGCTGGCCAGTACATCCAGGTCAAAGGAAAGATCAAATCGCTCGGGGTTAGCCATCTCAACCTCATGTGCCGCCTGTCCTATTTCCTGAAGTAATGAATAAAGCGACTCTTTCACCTGCTCCTCCCGTTGAAACTCATCCAATGACATAGCCTGAGTGATCTGGGTAATCTCCGCAATGTCATTTAGTATTCTATCCAGGTGAACTTGTATTTCCTCTTTTTCCATAACTTTTTTGTATGAAAAAAGCGCAAATAGCCTACCAACTCATTAATGGTGGATTAAACGAATGATTGAAATGATAAATGTGAACAGGCTTCCACAGTAATGTAATCTGTTACACAACCGGGCTCATCCCAGTTAATGACTAATAAATGATAAACCGCTTACTGAATTTCTGATCGATCCTGATAATGTAATGCCCGGGATCAAGATTCTCCGTTGAAATAAGCTGATTTTTCAGTTGGCCGCATTGTATCAACTGACCTCTGTTGTCCTGGATAACGAAATTCACACCGTCACCAACTCCTGACACCTGTAACACATCCCCTTTTTTGGCTGGGTTTGGATATATGCTGAATTCAAAAAAGTCAGGTACAGCTGCGATCACTGTTTTAAGCACCACATAGGTGCCATCGTAGTCTGTTTGCGACAAGCGGTAGTAGAGATAGTCATTATCAGACAGATTAAAGTCGACGTATTCGTATTGTGAAACGGATGACGTCGTGCCATACCCTTCTACTGTTGCAATTTCCTCATAGTGGATACCATCATGTGACCGTTCCAGTGTGAAAAAATCGTTATTTTCTTCAGTTGCAGTAGACCACTTCAGCAAAATATGATCTGATTCGGTAGTCGCACTGAATTGTATAAGGGTAACCGGAAGAGCAGCGCAGCCAGCTCCACAGCATCCGCCATTACCGCTGCTGCAGTTCCCGGCATCGCCGGTAGGGTTATTACCGGTGAAAGTACCTCCTACGAAGAATGTGCCCCCATTTACATCTGTGGAGCCTCCGCCACCATTATTGTAATCACCTTCTACCACGAGCACAGCCCCGTCGTCCACCGATGTGTTGCCACCACCCGAATTATCAAAATCGCCTCCAATTGTTAATTCACCATCGTTAGTTACTTCGAGGATGCCCCCACCACGATTGTCAAAGTCTCCGGTTACATTTACAATACTGTTATCTACGAATACGTCGGCTCCGTTGCCGGCATTAATATCTCCTGTAAAGTCGGCGACCGTACCATTATCAAAATTTACTGTTGCACCGCCATTTAGCCGAAGTACATCTACTCCGGTGGCCGGATAATCAAGGCCGATATTAAGTTCCGCATTATTAAAAGTAGTACTCCCCGAACCGATGAATAAATAAGTATCAACATTTAGTACCGAGTTGGTAACGGTAGCTTCGACCAGTTCTATATAATCAGTTGTATTTATAAGCACATTATTCAGGCTCATCAGCCCGCCACTGCCGGCATCAAACCTTGATGTATTGTAAGTGCCACCGTTCAGTGTATTGGTAGAACCCCATGTTTCAGAAAGTGAGCCCAGATTAAATGTTGCCCCACTCCCATTAATTACAGCACCACCCTGAATCGTAAGACGACCTGTGACCGTAACCGTAACTCCTGCATTTACATTGAGTGTTGTCGAAGAAATAGTAAGGTTACCTGAAGTGGTGCAGTTGGTTGTAATAGTTCCTGACGTGGGACATTGCCCCTTTGCTGATACAACGATGATCAGATATATTAAAAATAAGATTATATTTCCTTTTGATGTGTTCATCTTACCTATGTAAGTATTAGCCTTCTGATAGCCAATTAACAACACACATAATTACGTAAAGTCATGAAATGAATTAATTAATTTCGACGAATGCACATAAATTAACGATTTTCTGAAATAATCGTAATGAATAAGGTAAGGGGCTGATGAAAGGAATTGTATGTAATTTAAGAATTTTGGAATTAAACCTGATTTATACACAAGAATTAACACATACTTAATACCGGCCTTCGGCTAATTATTTCCTGTCGCGTACTTTTGCCAAAAAATCGGATCATGAAAACAAAACTTATCCTCCTGCTAATGGCAGCTGCTCATATGGCGTGGTCCTGGGGCCAGGTAGGCCATTATACTACAGGCTATATTGCAGAAAAACACCTGTCCAAAAAAGCAAGAAAAAAAGTAAACATGGTATTGAGGGGTAAAACCATTGCTCAGATGAGTGTGTGGATGGACGAAATACGATCTGATGATCGATATGATTATACAGCGGACTGGCATTGGGTGACCATTCCCGACGGCATGACCTATGAGGAAACAGAAAAAAATCCAAGGGGTGATGTCATTGCCATGCTTGAAAAATGTATCGGAGCACTGAAGGCGGATACGCTTTCAGCTCAAAAGGAATTTGAGTATCTGGGCTTTGTAATTCACATGGTAGGTGACATCCATCAGCCACTACATGTCGGCACCGGAGAAGACCGTGGAGGGAATGATGTGCGGGTACAGTGGTTTTCAGAAAATACCAACCTACACCGTGTCTGGGATACGCAAATGATAGAAGGAAAGGCGGTCGGATATCTGGATTTATATCATTTTCTTCCCAAGCCAGACAAGGATACAATACGCAAATGGCAGTCTGCTACCGTGAGGAATTGGGCATATGAGTCGATGAGCTACAGAAAGCAGGTGTATGATGTTCCGGATGACGGGCGCCTGGGCTACGACTATAATTACCAGTATTTTCATATAGTGGAGCACCGGATATTACAGGCTGGCATCCGGCTGGCCGGTATTTTAAATGAGATATACGGATAAGTAGCTGTTAAGTAAAAATCCTCCCCAACCCCGTTGGGGATGACAGGCAGGCTCATTTTAATTCATTCAGATTACTCTTTATTAAATCCTTAACCTGTGCTTTTGAATATTTTTTTAGCACCTTCTCACGTTTAAGAGCTTCTGTCTTTGTTCGATATGACTGTACATAAACTAACTCCCATGGAATATATTGCCGGGTGTATCTTGACTCTCCTGCATTATGTTCAGCTAGTCGGTTTTTAGGGTTTTTAGAATAATCCCTGTAATATTTATCGTAGCCAATCGAATAAATGATGTATACCCTAAACATAAAAAAAGCTCTTAATCCTTACTTATTAAGAGCTTTTGACTTTTTGCGGTCT
>CAZEQJ010000016.1:35535-67508 GCA_964514385.1 uncultured Cytophagales bacterium | reverse complement strand
TCATTCTAAACCTTACCATAAGGTCACGCCCTACTTTACTTTCTTCGATAGCTACGGCAGGAGTTACTGATAATGGTGACGTTCTTCGACCAGAATAAGAACCTTTGGATGGATGCATGAATCCCCCCAGGTCCGCTCTGAGATCCTTTTCTACGAAATTGCTGATCCCGTCACCATTACTCACGTATGACTCTCCTTTTTCAGAATCCCCATCGTTGATTCTGGCCATTGTACTAAAAAGAGCATGTCGCTGCATCTGACCGGAGATATACACTTTGCCTTCCGGTGTTCTTTTAATACTAGATGCATTCCCCAGCAATTTCTCGCCACCATTTGCTATGTGGTTAGACATGGGAACTACAGCTGAAATAAGTATTCCTTTTATGTTTTGCATGGTATTTATATTTTATTTAATTTCTAATCAGGTTCCGTTGAATGATCTTCTTGAGGGAGCACTTCTTTTTTCTCATATTTATTTCTGAGTCGTGAATAGGCAGTTACAAGATGTTGTGCTTGCTCATGCGTGATGATTTCTGAGCAAGTAGCATCCATAAACTCTTGCGCTTCGGGAGGTACATCCATTCCAGTTAATCTTCCTGCCCTGGTTACTACGTGTGATATCAATTCATCTCCAGATTTAGATGAAAAAGCGGCGCTTTCTAATTCGACCAAAAACTTAGCTTTACTTTTTAGTACTGCATCTTTTCCGGCTGCTTTATCTTCTATTTGAACAGCTGCCTTATACGCTGCATAGTTGAGCCATCTTCCCATTTCCCGGGCTGACGCAACAATTTCCTTTGCAATAGCCATATTTAATTGTTTTAATTCAATATTGATAAAATAAATGTTTAGTAAGTGCACCACTTCTGGTTCATAGTAAGCCCGAAAGGATAGGAAATCTTTAAATGAAGGCTTATTGAAAAGCTGTAAAAACCTGGAGGTAAAAAGGTGAAACTGGTGATATTTAGGATTATCAAAGCTCTTACGTTCTTCGCTTAAGAGAATGGAGTTCTCCAAGTCCAGAATTATTTTGTATAATTTGTTCTCCTTGGCAAGTTCTACCAGATAATGACTGAATCTCAGGACTTCTGCTTTGCCATATCCAAATAGATATATTGGCACTTCTTTAATCATATTCAAGACTTGTCTTCCTTCAGGAATATCTGCTTCGTTTGACCATTTACCTATTGATGCTATTAATCCAACGGGACCAAAGACGGGGTGATAAGGAGCGTCCGGGTAGTTTCCCCTTATGATAGGTGGTCTTCTATATTTACCATCTTTACTTTTTGCATTCAATAATTTCGGATGACAATCCGAAAACATCAAGTCCAAAAAATCTATAAAAATGATCAGTTCATCTATTGGTAAATCTGGGATAAGTCCAAAATTTAAATTGTTTATGGAAAATGATGGCTTAAGAGGATGTGAATTCCCTATAGCAAAACAGCTAACTTCCAATAGACTTGAGCTTGGATTACTTTGGCTTAATTTCCCATGGTTGATTTTCCCAGATACCGGAGAAATAGACATTGTAATTGTTTCGGGTTTAGTCAAATTCGTTCTACTTTCAAGGAGGTTAATTAATTTTTTAACAGCGCCAAAAACTTGTTTGGCACTCTTTTCCTCAGTAAGAATGTTCTGACATAGAAACATTCCTTTTCCAGAAAGTCCGGCTGTTTGTATCAAAGAAGGGTTTTTATCAAAATCTTCAATCCCATAATATTTGTAAACAAGTGATTCGCTTAACTCAGGATCATTGTCTGTATACATTCGGAATCTACGAAGACCTTCATACAGTTCTTCAATAAGCATTTCATGCGAGATTTGTTCAATCCTTGACTGATCCAAACCATTTTTTCTAAGCACCAAAGCCAACCCGTATTTGGAAAGAGGGTGATTCATTTTTCTTCGGGAATTATAAGTTCGACATGTACCCAACCTTCACTTGTTCCTAAGTAAGGGATACTTACCGGATCATCGATTCCTTTCCTAAGTATATTAACAAAATCTTCTTTTAGTTCTACTTCATAGCGATATTCACCCACAACTTTAATAAACTCGCGTCTTTTTGGACTTTGATAGTAATTGGGGAAATGGCCAATGTTCGATTTTAATATTCCCTCCTTTTCTGGGTCTTCTGCAATGTTTATTTCTCTTGAAAGCCTGTGATCATAATTTCTAATTCCATCAAAATGTCTTTTGTCATTGTGTTTTAAATGCTGAGTCCACATATCAATATATGGAATCGTATGAGGCTTAACAAAAAGTTTTTTAACTTGAACATAATTTTGAATAACAGGGCTATAACCAGAAAGGGACTTAAATTCGACTAATTCTGTTTTTTGATTCTTAGTTTTCTTTTTGAGGTCCTTGGTATAGGCTTTTCTTATTTCAGAAGAATAATGCCAGCCCAACATATTTTCTAACATCCCATAGATCATTTCTTGAGATGGACAATCATTGCTGCGGTAAAATGATCCTGGAGTAGATATCACAAGTGATAATGGTGCGAGTGGCTCAATTTTTAACATTCCTTTTATCATAAAATCAATCTTATTATTATCATATTGATAGAAGGCTTAATAACTTTTTTCATTTTAATCCTTAATTTCAACACACCCAAACCCCAGACTATTCTTCTCGCCAAACCCAGCCAGCAACCCAATCCGCATCAACGGAGATGGAGCCTGGATACGAAACGTATAGTCGAAACCCCGTACCCTCGACTCAGCAGCAGTACCTGCCTTGATGGTTTCCAGTCTGGATTTGACACGGCCAGGGAGCAACTCCCAGTCCATAGTCTTACTCCAGTCCGAAGAAATACTGTTTCCGGTATAGGAAGCGTAGCTTTCATATTTCCGTATCAGGTTCTGAAGGAAATAATTTTTATATTCAGGTGCTTCCGGAGATAAAAATTTGGCTTTCATTTTATTTCCCGAAAGGTCCGGGGCACTCACCACAATGTGCGAAGCAGTTTTCAAAGTCATCTCTTCTTTTACCGGCACCGGACGGGCTTCAATCATACCCACCTCAAAATCTACCTGCGACTTTTTATCTCCTATCCCTGCATGCTGTTGCTGAAATACTCCGGTAATGAACTTTTCAGCGGCATTTTCAACCAAAAAACTGATTTCCAATCCCACCGACTCTGATTGAATGATTAGCCGGTCTTCATATACCTCCCATTTCGGGATTTGTAATTTAGAAAAGGTAAAAAACTTAAATGGCCGGTGTTTACCCTCAGTGATATATCCTTTATCGTGTAAAAATTGGGCAAATGAAGAATCAGCTGCATTTATTCGTTTATAAATCCAGGAAGAGAGCGGATACTGATAGTTTAGTGGTAGAATGCTCCCTTTTTTTCTCTGCAGTGTTAGTCTGAAACGCATGGAAATTTAGATAAGTATAGCGAATATTGATCAATATTTCAAGCTTTTACTGTAAAGAAAATAAAAATAACAGTCCGGTATGCACCAGCCCCTCTAATCAAACATACCGCCGTCCGACTGACTTTCGTAGCCCTCATCAACCTTTAGGTTGCTTCCCAGGGCGGCCGCTACGGCAAGCGCATCACAACGCTCGTTTTCAGGATGACCGGCATGGCCTTTAATCCATTTGTAGCGTATCTTGAAATGCGGATGCAGCTTCAGGTATTCGCGCCAGAGGTCCTCGTTTTTCTTGCTCTTAAAGCCTTTTTTCTGCCAGTTGAACACCCATCCCTTTTCAATGGCTTCTACCACATATTTCGAATCGGTAAAGACGGTGACAGGGATTTCCCGCCGCGTGATCGCCTTCAAAGCTACGATCACCGAGAGCAGCTCCATCCGGTTGTTGGTCGTAAGCCGGAACCCTTCAGAAATCTCTTTCTCATGCGATCCATACCGCATTACGATGCCATAGCCTCCCGGTCCGGGATTTCCTCTTGATGCGCCGTCCGTATAGATTTCAATCAATTGACAAACAGGTAGGTTTTCACAAGTTTAATGGCAATGGATATCAGCACGATACCAAAAACTTTTCGCAATATACTAAATCCTCCTGCCCCGATCTTGCGCTCCATCCATCCCGAAGTCTTTAACGCCACATACACCAGTACCAGGTTGATAAGTATTCCGGTCAGTATGTTGATTTCCTGATAGGCAGCTTTCAATGATATGAGTGTGGTCATCGTGCCGGCACCGGCGATCAGCGGAAATGCTATGGGCACAATGGAGTGCGAGTTGGTATCTTCAGGCTCGGATTTAAAAAAGCTGCGGCCCAGGATCATCTCCATGCCCAGAATAAACATCACAATCGATCCGGCCACCGCAAAAGATCCGATATCGATACCAAAAAGCCGCAGTATGGACTCACCGACATATAAAAAAACGATCATGATCACACCTGCTACAAGGGTAGCCTTTTCCGACTGCACATGGCCATGTTTTTTGCGTAGTTCGATAATAATAGGGATCGAGCCGAGGATGTCAATCACCGAAAAAAGTATCAGACTTACCGATAGGATTTCCTTACCATTCATTTCCATAAATTTGCCGCGAAATAGCAATGAATTTTAATAATAAACTACGGTAAAACGATTTCATTTAGCACATCACGCAGCTGCTCATGGTGCTCCGGCTGCAGCGCAGGGAAATTGGCTATCCGAAAGGTATCCGGCTTCCATTTTCCATAACCTTTGCCTATTATCAAACCCTTTTCCGTGGTGATCTTGATGATATGTTGTATGACTTCCGCTCTCGCCCTGAAACACATAACCGTCACAGACTGCACATCCGGGTTTGACGTTAGCAGCTGTACTGAATCCTGCTTTTTTTCCCAATCTGCCCACCGCTGTTGTTCCTGTCTCAGCTGGTGGTCTACTTCACCGATACTTTTCCGGTTTTGCAGCACTTCATGCAATAAGAAAATATTCAATGTATTGGGAGTGTAATGGGTTTCATCGCGTCTGAAGTTTTCCAGCACAAAAGGCAGGTCGTTGTAATGCTGTGCAGCATTTAGTTGCATGGCGCGTGCAGCTGCGCGTGGCGAAACCAGCATTATCGCCATTCCGGAAGGCAGCCCAAAACATTTCTGCACAGAGGCAAACCATACATCCGCTAATGACAGATCATGGTGTACTCCGCCAAGGGAGGAGGTGGCATCGACGGCGATAAGAGCATCTAGATGCTGTTGACGAATTGCACTGTAAAAACGATCATTTACCTGTGTCCCGTTGCTGGTTTCATTTGAGGTAATGCAAAACAGATTCGCATCAAGTGCATTATGCAGGAATGGTGAAGTATCAGGATCAAAGGAAACGGGCTGGATCAGTTTACCAAGGCGCTGGGTATAGTTGGCCCATTTTTCGCCGAAAGCCCCGTTGTAGAAATGGCAGGAAAGGCCGTTATGAAGCGATTGAGCAGTTATCTCCCAGCATTCGGTAGCAGAGGAGGTAAATATAATGTCGTAATCTGCCGGGACATTCAGTTTTTGCCGAATGACGGCCTTCGTAGCAGCTATCAACCGGTGAAACGGCTCACTGCGATGGTTCTGGCTAAGAATGCCGGAGTCAAAAGCCTGCTGCAGCGCTTCCTTTACTGACGGATCCAGCTGTGAGGGGCCGGGATAAAAACTGATCATAGGTCGATAAGGTATTGGATAGCGAGCTCGTATCCTTTCTGACCAAGTCCGGCGATCATGCCCCTGCAGTATCGCCCGGTGAGGGACTGTTGCCGAAAATGTTCGCGGGCGTGGATATTGCTGAGATGCACTTCAATCACCGGTACGGCAACGGCAGCCACAGCGTCGGCGAGGGCAATGGAGGTGTGGGTAAAAGCAGCAGCATTTAATACAATGCCGTCCTTATAACGGCTATCATGGATCATCTTCACCAGCTCCCCCTCATCATTGGATTGATAAAATGAAATCAGGGCACGGCCTTCGAACCGCTGCAAGAGCATTCCTTCTATTTCGTTCAGGGTTACCGAACCGTATATTTCCGGTTGCCGTGTACCCAGCATATTTAAATTTGGCCCGTTGATAACAACTATTGTTTTCACTCCACTAATTTTGAATTATGAATACCTGGACAGGTTATATCAGGCAATATAAAAATTACCTGCGAATTGAGCGTTCACTGGCTGAAAATTCCGTTGCCGCATACCTCCGTGATGTAAGTAAGCTGGCTTCCTATATCGGGCAGCAGGGTGACGGTCTGCCGGTATCCATGGTGACGTATGACCACCTGCGTGATTTTATTTACCAGCTTAACGAAGTAGGCTTATCACCCTATTCACAGTCACGTATCATCTCCGGGATCAAGGGCTTTTTTCGTTTTTTGCTGCTGGAAAAAATCATCAGCACCGACCCGTCGGAGCTGCTCGAAGCACCCAAGCTGGGGCGTAAACTTCCGGACACACTTGATTTCCATGAGATCGAAAGCATTCTGGCTACCTTTGATCTTTCACTTCCCGAAGGCCATCGCAACCGCACCATTATTGAAACGCTGTACAGTTCAGGGTTGCGCGTAAGTGAGCTGGTCGGGCTTACCATCAATCAGGTACATTTTGATATCGGGTTTTTGCAGGTGATCGGTAAGGGCAACAAGGAAAGGCTGGTTCCGACAGGGAGGGAGGCAATGAAGTTTCTGAAAATATACCTGGAAGAAATCAGGGTACACATCCCGGTTAAGGCAGGTAATGAAAAATATGTATTCTTAAACCGCCGGGGCACATCCTTGTCGCGTGTGATGATATTCAATATTATTAAAGAGGCAGTACGGAGAGCAGGTATAAATAAGAATGTGAGCCCGCATACCTTCCGGCATTCTTTTGCCACACATCTGATAGAAGGTGGTGCCGACCTCAGGGCTGTACAGGAAATGCTGGGCCATGAATCGATTACCACTACTGAAATCTACACGCACCTCGATCGTGATTATCTCAAGCAGGTTATCCGTGAGTTTCATCCCAGAAGTTGACACCCAATAAAAAATCACACTACCTTTGCGCCGATATGTATAAATCCATTATCAGGCCTTTCTTCTTTCTTTTCAACCCGGAGGCTGTTCACGAGTTTAGCTTCAGGATGATATCGATGCTATCCGGCATCCCATTTTTCAATTTTACGACAAAAAGAAAAAAGCCGGTGCAGGTGATGGGATTATCGTTTGATCACCCCCTTGGACTTGCTGCAGGATTTGATAAAAATGCCATACTGATCAACCACTGGCATAAGCTTGGCTTTTCATTTGTTGAGATAGGCACGGTAACGCCGAGACCTCAACCCGGTAACGAAAAGCCTCGTTTGTTTCGGCTACCTTCAGATAAGGCATTAATCAACAGAATGGGATTTAATAACGACGGGGTAGAGGCTGTGGTCAGCCGACTGAAAACGGCCCGGCCGTCGGTAGTCATCGGTGGTAACATCGGCAAAAATAAGGATACACCTAATGAACAGGCCGTTGACGATTACCTCCTTACCTTTAAGGCTCTCTACCCACATGTGGACTACTTCGTTGTGAATGTAAGCTCACCCAATACCCCCGGTCTGCGTGAACTTCAGGATAAAGATAAGCTCACAGTTATCGTCAACACCTTACTGGATTACCGCGCTGCGCAGGATATAAAAAAGCCGGTACTTCTCAAGTTTGCCCCTGACGTTACAGAATCGCAGGTTGGTGATATTATTTCACTGGTAAATGCGTTAGATGTCGAAGGGGTAGTGGCCACCAATACCACGATATCCAGGGAAGGGTTAAAAACAGATGAAGGCCGTCTCAAGGCTATCGGAATGGGCGGTCTAAGCGGACGGCCTTTACATCACCGAAGTGTATCGATGGTCAGTCAGCTACGGGCTGGGTTACGTAAGGATAAGGTGATCATTGGTGTAGGCGGAATTTTTGATGCTGCCGATGCCCGCAGGATGCTTGAAGCAGGAGCAGACCTGCTGCAGTCGTACACCGGCTTTATATATGAAGGTCCAGCTTTTGTAAGGCGCATTGTAAAGGACCTTTGATTACTTTTTGTATTTTTGTGAATCAATCATCCCATGGCAAAAAACACATACAAGGAAAATACATACCGGAAGAAAAAAGCAGAACGTACATCAAAAGGTAAGGGCTTTTCGCTTGAGTTTTCAGCCTTATTTGATCGCAGGATACATCTTGCCGCCGGGTTTACCCTGCTGGCATTTTCATTTTTCCTGTTAGCCTCATTTCTTTCCTTCATATTTACGGGCAAAGCAGACATGAGCATCATCGAAAGCTTGTCCAACACCGGCATCCGTCCGGCCGGGCAGGAGATATCGAATTGGCTGGGCATATCCGGCGCATGGATGTCCTACACCCTGATCTACCGCTGGTTTGGTATTGCCTCTTTCCTGCTGGTACCCCTGAGTTTTGCCACCGGATACTGGCTGGTGTATAAAAAGAAATTAGTTGCAATCGGCAGGTCGTCTGCCTTTGTCAGCTTTTTTCTGGTGTGGATAAGCCTTTTGCTTGGTTTTATTATCCTGCGTACGGGAGCAGAAGGGTTTATTACATTCTGGTGCGGAGGAATAGGCTTTGAGCTGGCCATCCTTTTTGACAGCCTGGTCGGATGGGGTACTTTCATTATTCTTGCCCTTTCCCTGGTGGTATTTTTGGTTTTCTTTTTCGATATCACCCAGATATTCAGAGGTCATCCGGATGAAGATGTAACAGATGCCGCCGGGGCTGCTCCAAAGCAGGAGGTCCTGGCAGATGAAGATACCGGTGAAGACAATAATAATCAAAAGGAAGATGAAATCTCTGACCCGGATGAAGAAACGGGCATGGAAGAGGAAGATGATGGCGCCAGCTGGGAGCTTTTAGATACGGATAAAATCGAAAATAAAATACTGGGAGAAAAGGATCTGGAGCTGCAGCTGGATGATGATATTCCCGAAAAGCGCGAAGAAATAAAAGAAGAATCCCGTGAAGCTGACCTTGATCTTCAGCTTGGAAAGCAGCATCACGAAAAAGAAGAAACTGAACTGGACCACTATGACCCGACACTTGATCTGCGCGATTACCGGTTTCCTGATATTGATCTGCTCAATGAGCACGATACCGGAAAGGTGAAGGTCACAAAAGAGGAGCTGGAGCAAAATAAGGATAAAATTGTCGAGACTCTGGTCAACTTCAAAATCGGCATTTCCAGTATCAAAGCTACCATCGGGCCTACAGTCACCCTCTATGAGATTGTCCCGGAGGCTGGGGTCAAAATATCCAAAATAAAAAATCTGGAAGACGATATTGCGCTTTCTCTATCGGCATTAGGTATACGAATCATTGCCCCAATCCCCGGGAAGGGTACGATTGGTATTGAAGTACCCAACAAAAACAGGGAAGTGGTATCCATGAAAAGTGTGGTGGGTACAGAAAAATTTGCCAGGACAGACAAAGAACTACCGGTTATTTTGGGAAAAACCATTTCCAATGAGCTTTACCTGACCGACTTATCGAAAATGCCGCACCTGCTGATGGCTGGAGCCACCGGTCAGGGTAAGTCTGTCGGTATTAATGTGCTGCTGGCCTCCCTGCTTTTCAAGAAACACCCCAGTCAACTGAAGTTTGTGCTGATCGACCCGAAAAAGGTGGAGCTGACATTATTTAATAAAATTGAGCGCCATTACCTGGCCAAGTTGCCCAATAGTGAAGAAGCCATCATCACCGACACAAAAAAGGTGATATACACCCTTAATTCATTGTGTGTGGAAATGGACAACCGGTACGACCTGCTGAAAGACGCAGGCTGCCGTAATATCAAGGAATACAACCGGAAATTTATAGCACGAAAGCTTAATCCGCAGAACAATCATCGCTATCTGCCATATATCGTTCTGGTGATAGATGAGCTTGCCGACCTGATGATGACTGCCGGTAAGGAAATTGAAACCCCGATTGCCCGGCTGGCACAGCTGGCACGAGCTATTGGCATTCACCTTATTGTAGCCACACAGCGACCCTCGGTCAACGTTATCACGGGTGTGATCAAGGCCAACTTTCCTGCCCGGTGTTCGTTTAGAGTTACTTCCAAAGTAGATTCACGTACCATCCTGGATATGGGAGGTGCGGAGCAGCTGGTAGGTATGGGTGACATGCTGCTGAGCATGGGTTCTGAAACAATCAGGCTGCAATGCCCATTTATAGATACACCTGAAGTAGACGATCTTTGTGACTTCATCGGTAACCAGCGCGGATATCCCGATGCATACCTGTTGCCGGAATATGAAGGTGATGAAGAGTCTTCAGTTGGAGAGGTAGACCTGTCGGAGCGTGACAGCATGTTTGATGATGCAGCCCGGTTGATTGTCATGCACCAGCAGGGAAGTACGTCGCTTATTCAGCGCAAGCTTAAGCTGGGTTACAACAGAGCAGGTCGCCTTATCGATCAGCTGGAGGCTGCAGGTATCGTTGGCCCATTTGAAGGAAGTAAGGCCCGTGAAGTTTTGGTGCAGGACGAATACAGTTTGGAACAATTATTGAATAGCCTAAAAGAAAAAGATAATAATTACTGATAATGAGAATAATAACACAATTACTGGCTTTGCTAATGCTTACAGGGACTTCCCTCGTTTTTGGGCAGGATGAAAAAAAAGCCAAATCAATTTTAGATCAGCTGAGTGAAAAATTTACCAACACTTCCGCTTTCAGGGCAAAATTTACATTCAAAATTATGAGCAGTGGCCAGCTGGAGGATACGCCGTATGACGGTGAAGTCGTAGTGAAAGGGGAAGATTTCCGAATATCCATGGATGACGCCAGTGAGACGGAATTTTTCAAATCAGGCGAGACGTTGTGGCTTAAAAGGAGCAATGTAGTCAACATCAGCAATTACGACCCGTCTCAGATTGGCTATATGAACATCTCCAATATCTTTGACCTGTATAAAAAAGGAGTTAACCTTGAATACATCGGCGATGGTTCACTAAACGGACGCCCCATCCACCGCGTAAAGCTGATCGCTAAGCAGGACAATGAATATTTTAAGGATATCGTAATGGTGATCGACCGCGAGCGAAATGAACTGATGAACTGCCTGATTTCCGATCGCTATGGCACAGAATATGAAATTGAGCTTAGCGGTTTTGAGACGGGCATTACCGTATCAGATTCCTACTTCGTGTTCAATGAAGCGGAGTATCCGGGTGTGCAGGTTGACGATGCGAGATTTTAATACGTGAACCGGGCAGAAATAATTCGTCAGATAAGACTGAAAAAATCCTTCCTTTGTGTGGGGTTGGACACCGACATAGATCGCATACCAGCGCATTTGCTGGATGAGGAAGATCCGCTTTTTGCATTTAACAAAGCCATCGTTGACGCTACATTACCATATGCTGTGGCTTACAAGCCGAATACGGCATTTTACGAAGCCTGTGGCGCCAAAGGCTGGACATCACTGCAAAAGACGATAGCGTATATTGGTCACAGGGCATTTGTAATTGCGGATGCCAAACGGGGTGATATCGGCAACACGAGCCACCAGTATGCAAGGGCTATTTTTGATCATCTGGGAGCTGATGCCATCACCTTATCGCCTTACATGGGCTCAGATACTGTCATGCCGTTTTTGGAATATAAGGATAAATGGGCGGTTGTCCTCGCCCTCACATCCAACAAAAGTGCATCAGAGCTTGAAATACCAGACGACCTGTACCTGAAGGTTATCCGGTTGTTTAACCAGCTGGGTACACCGGAAAACACCATGTATGTTGTAGGAGCCACACAAATTGATTATATTCAAAAAATCAGGACTGCTGCTCCCGATCACTTTTTTCTGGTGCCTGGTGTAGGTGCACAGGGAGGCGATTTGCAGGAAGTGGTCAGGTTTGGCATAAATAAAGATGTAGGGCTTTTGATAAATTCTTCAAGATCGATCATTTACGCCTCCGGCGATAAGGATTATGCTACTGCAGCGGGTGAATCAGCCCGTCAGATAGCATCGGTGATGAGCAGTTTGCTTACCACCTATGCCTGAAGCCTTTTTACATTATCTCTGGCAGCATCTGCTTTTTCAACCTCAGTTAATCACTCCCACCGGACAGACCGTTACCGTCATCAGTCCGGGCCAGTACAACCATGATGGAGGTCCTGATTTCCGTGATGCACGCATCAAAATAGGCGATACCCTTTGGGCAGGAGACGTAGAAATGCATGTAAAGGCCTCGGAATGGTACCGGCATGGCCATCACAACGACACAGCTTACAATACGGTTATCCTGCACGTGGTGTGGGATTACGATCAGGAGGTATTGATTCAGGGCCATGCCGTAGATGTGGTGGTATTGTCAGACTTCGTTGAGCCCTCTGTAACAGACTCCTATCACCGGCTGCTGAACACCCTGAGGGATATTCCCTGCGCAGACGACCTCCCGCGCCTGGATTCTATCTACATCCACAAAGCTCTGGAACGCGCACTGGTAGAACGGCTTATGCAGCGAAGTGAAAAGGTATTGTCCCTGCTGGACGAATATCGTGGTGATTGGAATGAAGTTGCATACCGACTGATCGGACGTGGCTTTGGTCAAGGCACCAATCGTGAAGTATTCTTTCTGCTTACCAAAGCGGTGCCTTTCCGCGTGGTTTCCCGCGAAGCAAATCAGATCAGCCACCTCGAAGCATTATTTTTTGGGCAGGCAGGCTTTCTTGAGCGCAGACCTCATGACAATTACCTCGCTGACCTTCGGTCCAAATGGTTGTTTTTAGTACAAAAGCACCATCTTCCCCCGTCACTGGATGTCAGTATGTGGAAGTTTCTACGGATGCGCCCTGCCAACTTCCCGCCTGTCCGAATCGCACAGCTGGCCATGTTTTTACATCAAAATCCCAATCCTTTTGATGTGATGGTGAACCATCCGGTCAGCATGCTACGCCGTATTTTCAGAGTTCAGGCTTCAGCCTACTGGCACCATCACGACCTACCGGGAAGAGACGCCAGAAAATGTTATCCCGGTACCGGCACACATTTCATTGACCATATGCTCATCAATGTTGTGGTACCTCTGCTGTTTTGCTGGCATTTAATACACCAGCACGATACGCAGATAGATGGCTTACTCGATCTTATGGGCAGCCTTTCGCCTGAAAATAATAAGATCGTACGCAAATTTACCTCCCTTGATGTGCCCAATCCCCATGCCGGTGCCTCGCAGGGTATGTTACAGCTGTATCATGGATATTGTAGTCAGAAAAAGTGCTTACATTGCACCATCGGTGCGCAACTGATTCGCTAGATGGTATTATCCTTTGTTTTCTGGGCCTTTTCAATAGCTGGCCTTATATATTATGTCAGGTCTCAGCCATACAAAAAGCTGTTCTACATCGGCTGGTCTTTGAAGATTGCAGCGGGTATGATGTTGGGCCTCATTTATCAATATTATTATGACGGCGGGGATACCTGGTACTATTTTTCGCTGGGGCAAAAAATAAACCAAAACATTACGATGCTCACGGCGTCCAATGCCGAACTCGCCGCCTTCCTTGAGATCATGCCGAGCCAGTATCGCATACTTGTTATGGCCCGTATTACCGCTGCTTTATCGTATGTTTCATTCAACAACTACTGGATTACGTCCTCGTTGTTTTCCACCATTGCCTTCATAAGCTTCTGGTGGTTTTATAAGCAGGCCCGGCAGCGGTGGCCATTCGCACATCCGGCCCTTTTTGCAGGCCTTTTTATATTCCCTTCTGTCGTATTCTGGTCTTCGGGCATATCCAAGGAATCGCTCGCCATGGCCTGTTTGTTAGGTCTTGCAGCATTTTCATTTCAAAAGCTACGCTGGAAAGACCTTCCGCTCGTGATGTTGCTTGTGGTGATACTGTGGACATTCCGGTATTTTTATGCCATCATATTTATTCCTTTCCTGATCACCTTTAGTCTGATGGAGCGGGATGTGAAAAACAAATGGGTTGTTGCATCTGCTGGAGTGTTGATACTGCTGACGGCCACTTTCTTGCATCCTAACCTCCACCTGAGCCGCATTGGTGCGGTAATGATTGCTCATTATCATCAGATCGCGGGTGTGTCTTCTCAGGAAAATCTGATTCCACTGGGTGAAATGAGTACCCTAGCAGATATGGTAAGTTCAGCACCAAAGGCATTGCTCCATGGACTTACACGTCCGTGGGTATGGGAGGGAGGCTCACTGTTGAAAACCCTGGCAGGACTGGAAACATTTATTTTAATGATACTGGCTGCTTTTGGGGTGAGGCATTTCCGTTCCTGGACAGGCAAGGACCTGATGTTATTTGCATATGTTATGCTGCTGCTCACATTTCTGGCGATCAGCGTGCCTAATATTGGAAGTTTGGTGCGATACAGGGTGGCAGTGTGGTGGTTACTTTCTATTTTTGCCAGCCAGAATATTCCATATCTAAACAAGTTGATCAGATGAACAAACCGGTATTAATCATTGGCTCTGCCGGAACGGGAAGAGCCGCAATGGAAATATTTACCTCCAATCAGGTGCTGATCTATGGTTTTATTGAAGACGACAAAAATATAAAAGAAAAGGAAGTACATGAGCTCACTATTCTCGGTACTACCGAAGACGAATCCCTGATTAAGCTTATCGGGAAGGACTGTGATGTATTTGTGGCCACCGATGATAAGGCCCTGCACAAGTCCTACATAAAAATGCTCAAAGCCAAACGTACCGTTGTGCCGGTGAATGCAGTACACCGATCAGCAGTTGTGGCTGATACAGTAGTCATGGGGCACGGTGTGCTGGTGGACATGGGCGTGTTACTTGGGGCAGAAGTGGAGCTGGGTAATTATACTATTCTGCACAGCGGTGCAAGCATTTCTTATGGTACTACCATTGGTAACTATGTGCAAATGGGTACCGGCGTATCCGTTGGTCCGGGTGCTAAAATAGAAGACGAAGCGTTTATCGGAGCCGGATCGGTCATCGTATCCGGAATCACGGTCGGTAAAGGCGCTCGGGTAGGAGCCGGTTCTGTCGTTGTGGCCGATGTTGCAGCAGGAAAGACCGTTTTTGGTAACCCGGCCAAAGAGATCAATGCCTGAGCCTGTAGCATCCACCGATCTGATCATTAATCCTGATGGTTCCATATACCATCTGCACCTGCGTCCGGAAGATGTTGCGCCCGTGGTTTTTACCGTCGGTGATCCGGAGAGGGTGCGCAAAGTGAGCCGCTATTTTGATGAGGTGACACATGAAGTTCGTCATCGCGAATTTCTTACCCATACGGGCAGGATGGGAGGTCAGGAAGTTATGGTGGCGTCTACGGGAATGGGCACGCCCAATATTGAAATATTTATGCTGGAAATAGATGCCCTGCTGAATATTGATTTCAAGACAAGAATACCCCGGGAAAACAGAAAAAGCATCCGGGTTATCCGGCTGGGAACATCCGGCGCGATCAAAAAGGATATTCCGGTTGGTTCTGTTCTGATCTCTTCTGGTGCTGTCGGCATGGATGGACTTTGCGACTTTTATCCGGGGGCCGGGACAGAGCATCCGTTGTGCGATCAGCTGCGTGATGCATATGAGCTTCATTTTACACCTTATTTCCAGACAGGTGATGAAACCCTGATCCACCAGTTTTCAAACTTCAGGCAGGGCATTACACTCACTACACCGGGATTTTATGCACCACAGGGCAGGAGATTGTCGGATCATTCCGGACGGGAAATTGTGCATCGGCTTGGTGAGATCAGGGGGCTTACAAATATGGAAATGGAAACCTCCGCATATTACGCTTTGGGCAGATGGCTGGGGCATCAGATGCTGAGTGTTAATGCTATACTGGCTAACCGCATCACCGATGAGTTTTCCACGGACCCGGATGCTGTGGTCGACCAAATGATCCGTACAGTATTAGAACAAATCATTCATGGATAAAAAACTATATTTTCATCTGGGTTTACCCAAAACAGCCTCTACTTTTCTGCAGCGAAATGTATTCCCGCATTTTAGGGGAATTCGGTATACCAAGAAACATGATTTTCATAAATACCCGCTGATCATTCAGCAACATGATGATGCTGCATTTTTATTTTCCAACGAAATGGAAATCACTGACGAGCCTAGCAAGCCTGTGATTGAGCATATCAGTCACCATTTTCCTGATGCAGTACCTATAATTTTTTTGCGTGATCAGAAAGACTGGATCATATCGAAATACAAATATTATATACGTAAGCATGGTCATCTGCCCTTCGAAGAATATTTTCCCGCTTCAGGCGAGGGAGTACTAAAGAAAGAAGATCTCTTTTTTTACCCTAAAATTGAGCATCTCTTGACCAGGTTCAGGCAAAAGCCGTTAGTGTATTTTTATGATGAATTGAAAAAAGACCCACAGCAGCTGATCAGCACACTGGCATCAGATATGGGGGCTCAGGTTGACTTGTCGGACATCCATTTCGAAACAGTAAAAAAATCCTACTCAGAAAAGCAGTTGTTTTTTGTTCGGAAGTTTAATGCAGTTTTTCCCGATAAAAAAAGACAATACCCGAATAAAGTTGTAAAATGGTTTCGGGTCAAACCCAAGCAGTTCCTGTTACACGGCACGGCTTACTGCGCAGCTCTTCTCCCGGACAGCTCTAAATATAAGATTATACCGGACCATGAAATCGATCGGCTGGTGTCAGTCTATGAGTCGGACTGGCAGCAATGCCGGCAATTTGCTGCCGCATACCGCACCCTTATTGAATGAACATTTTGCCTTCAACTGTTTTCACTGCCTGCCCCTTTAGCAGCACCCGGTTACCTTTGACCGTACACCGTACTTCTCCTCCGCGCTGAGATACCTGGCATGCATCAAGTGTGGTTTTCCCAAGTTTTTTACTCCAGTAAGGGGCCAGTATACAGTGGGCAGACCCTGTCACCGGATCTTCCGGCACCCCTACAGCCGGTCCGAAGAAGCGTGAAATAAAATCATATGCATTATCCTGTGCGGAAATGATGATGCCGCGATAAGGCAGGGTCTTCAATGCCGTGAAATCAGGATGGTAATGGTGTATCAGTTTGGCTTCAGGATAGATGACGAGCAGATCCGAAGGTGTAGAAATGATTTCGGTCGCGCCGGGAAAAAGGTCACTAAAACTGTCGGTAGCAGCGCCTTCCGTTGACGGAAAATCCATTACAATATGGTCACCATCTCTATCTACAATGAGATTGCCTGAGCGTGTTTCAAAAATCAAAGGTGCAGGGGCATTCAATTCGTTGAATAATACCCATGATGCCGCCAGGGTGGCATGCCCGCAGAGATCTACTTCAGTCGTTGGGGTAAACCACCTGAGGTGATATTTATCGCTTTTTTTAATGAAAAAGGCAGTTTCTGACAGATTGTTTTCCATAGCGATGTTTAGCAGCATCTCGTCCGATAGCCACTCATCAAGCGGGATAACGGCTGCCGGGTTGCCCGAAAAGGGTCTGGATGCAAAAGCATCAATTTGGTACAATGTAAGATTTTTCATATAAATATACTTATGTTATTTTTGAACTATTCCAACCTTTCGTAAGTTTGAAGTGTTCTATTCTAAACAAAAATCAATTTAAAAATGAAGAAATCGCTTTTTTATCTCATGATTCCGCTTGGGTTTATTGCATTTTCATGCGAACCTGAAGAAACAGAGCCTTTAACTACGGATGAAGCAATCGTAGAAATGGAGTCCGTTGCCGCCACATTGAGTGATGATATTTTGGATATGGTAAATACAGAAGGTGTAGAAGCCCTTACCGACCTCACCAACCTTGCAGACCCTTTCGGAGAGCAGGGCAATGACCCCGTACAGCGCACATTTTCTGAATTTGACATTGAAGAAAGCCGGGAGCTTGTAAAACAGCGCATTCACGCCCTACGAAATATCTTTACTCCTGAGGCCGTGGCTGAGCGCATCAAGGATGAGCATTTCGTTTTTGAAGATCATATCGGTATATATACCTATAACTTTGAGTTTGACTCATGGGATTACACCAATGGAGGCATTGATTATATCCAGATTAATTTTCCTTCAGCAGGTGCTGGTGAAAACAATGCACAGCTTAATATCTACGACTATCAGGACGAGGCTTTTGAAACAGATGAGTTTGGCTATCTGGAGGTATATTATGAGCCAACTGCACTTGATGCCAACCTGCTGGTAAATGGCAATGAAGTAGCATCCGTTGATTTTACTGCATCTTATAATGAGGAAGCAGATCCGGTTACTGTAAATCTTGCGCTTAATTTACTTCCTTTTACGTATGCATTAACTTTTTACGACGCAGGATCAAACACATCTTCAGTAAGTGCATCAGTATCACGGGGTGATCGTGTGATTATGGGAGCAGGTGTTGATGTGACCTATGCAGGCCCTTTGAAGCTCGTAGTTAATGAAATTTCCGGTGATGTGACCATTTTGTCCGTTTCCGTAGACGCAACACTTGATGTTGCAGGGTTAACATCAGCACAGGAAGGCGACGATATCAACGATTTTTACACAGCAGAAGTATTTGTTGACGGAGAAAAAGTAGGTGATATTGAAATTGATATAGAGGAAGAAAAGATTTATATCGTATTCCTGGATGGTCAGCGTAAAGATGCTGAAGACGTATTCAGCGCCTTCATTACAGAGCTGGAGCAAATCATTGCAGACCTTGAAAACGATCTGGGTTCCACAGTACAATAACAAAAGCGATATTTATCATGAATGGGGCCCGGCTTGTTAAGAGCCGGGCCTTCTTTTTATATCCTGTATGATCTTTTCGATTTCATTCCGAAGCGTTTCGGTGCGTTGTTGTACCTCTTTTTCCACCTTTTTTACTTCAGCAGTACCTTTTTCACGTATCTGCTCCAGTTCATCTTCCAGCTTCCTGAGCCGCTCACGAAGTTTCGCCTCATATTTTGGTGATTCGCTATCTATTTTTTCCCGCGTTTTGTTGATCAGCTGGTCAATCTTCTTTCCGAGGTTTTCAAAGAATTCTGAGTCCATAAAAATGTAATTAATGTTTTGGAGTTTTAATTTACTATTAATTTTGCATCCCAGATGAGAAGCTTACGAAATATTTCCTTAAAAGTAGTACTCATAGCGGGAATACTGCTTATTTCATCCTGTGCTGCCAACAAGCCCAGAGCAATTCCAAAGCGAGGTCCTATTCCCTGTCCAATTAAAGATTGCTGATGTCAAAAAAGCTGATAATTGCGATAGATGGTCATTCGGGTTGTGGTAAAAGCAGTACAGCAAAGGCATTGGCTAAATCGATGGGATACACCTATATCGATAGTGGTGCCATGTACCGCGCCGTAACGCTTTATTTTATTGACAATGGTGTCGATATGGCTGACCCTCAAATGGTAAGCAGAGCGTTAGCTGACATAGAAGTTTATTTTTCTTCCGAAAAGGGAAAGAATGAAACTTATTTAAATGGTGTCAACGTTGAAAAAGATATACGGGACATCCGGGTAAGTCAGAAAGTCAGCGAAGTAGCTTCTATCAGTTCGGTGAGGAAAAAAATGGTGGATTTACAGCGAAAAATGGGCGAGAAGGGAGGTATTGTTATGGATGGCAGAGATATCGGCACGGTTGTATTTCCTCAGGCAGACCTTAAGATATTCATGACGGCGGACATCGATATACGGGCACAACGCAGGCAGCTGGAACTGGAAGGCAAGGGCATCAGGGAATCTTTTGAGGATATCAAACAAAACCTGTTGGAAAGAGACAAGCTTGATTCTACGAGAGAGGACAGCCCGCTGATAAAAGCAAAGGAAGCCGTAGAGATCGACACTTCTCATCTGAGTTTTGATGACCAACTACAAAAAATTATTAATCTGGCAGAAAAGCTGATAGTACATGAAAATTGAGATCGATAAAAACAGCGGATATTGTTTTGGAGTAGAATACGCCATTCAGATGGCAGAAGATAATCTGGAAAACGGCGAACTCTATTGCCTTGGCGATATCGTGCACAATGAGATGGAGGTGCGTCGACTTCGAAAAATGGGGTTACGCATCATCGACCGCGATGAGTTAAGACAGCTAAAGGGTGTGAAGGTACTGATAAGAGCACATGGCGAGCCCCCTGAAACATACCGTATTGCCATTGAAAATGACATTGAACTTATCGACGCCTCCTGTCCTGTGGTACTAAAACTTCAAAACCGCGTAAAAAATGCGTTCGATGAAATGGAAGAAAATGATGGCCAGGTGGTGATCTATGGTAAGCAGGGCCATGCTGAGGTGACCGGACTCACAGGACAAACTAACAATAAAGCTATCGTAGTGGCATCTGAAAATGACCTCGACAAAATCGATTTCTCACGACCGGTGACATTATTCAGCCAGACGACCAAGAGTACATCCGGCTTTTACCGGATCAAAGAGGAAATTGAGAAGCGCATCAAAGCAAAACGGGAGTACGATAAATTCAATGACAGCATTTGCCGTCAGGTGAGCAACAGGGAGCCTCAGCTACGTAAATTCGCAAATGAATACGAGCTTATTCTTTTCGTAAGTGGCAAAAAGAGCTCCAATGGAAAGGCACTGCATGCCACGTGCAAAGAAGTCAATGAGCGTTCTTATTTCATCGAAAGCAAAGAGGAGATTGATCCGGAATGGCTCGAGGGCATACAGTCGGTAGGTATTTGCGGCGCAACTTCCACTCCGATGTGGCTGATGGAAGAGGTCGCAGAAGAGGTAGAGAACATGAGCAATCGCATGGCATTGGCCTGATCTTAATAATTACAAGCCATTCGCTTTCAATTAAGTAAAAGTTTCTATTTTTGTGTCGATTTAGAAGATAGCCTGAGTAGATGTCGAAAATCATAAAGCTGAAAAAAGGGTTTGACATAAACCTTAAGGGTAAAGCCCAGCAAAATGTCAACGATTCTTTTCACCCTGACACCTATGCGTTGAAGCCGACAGACTTCAATGGCATGCAGCGTCCCAAGATATTGGTACAGGAGGGTGATAATGTGAAAGCCGGTCAGCCGATACTGTTTGACCGCAGGATGGAATCGGTAAAATATGCTGCGCCGGTAAGTGGCGAAATCGTGGAGATCAGAAGGGGAGAAAAGCGCAAGCTGCTTGAGATCAGGATCTTGGCGGATAAAGAAATTGAGTATGTTACACACGAAAAACATGCTGTCGATTCGCTGGAAGAAATAGGCAGGGAAAAAGCGCTTTCCACCATGCTGGAAAGCGGCGTGTGGCCCAACCTGATGCAGCGTCCTTACGGCATCGTAGCCAATCCGGAAGATAAGCCGAAAAACATCTTCATCTCGTGTTTTGACACACATCCGCTGGCACCGGATTACGAATTCATTTATAAGGACAACACACGTTATTTTCAGGCTGGTATCACCATCCTCAAAAAACTTACCGAAGGCAAGGTATATGCTTCGCTTAACGGCAACCTGCAGACCAGTATTTTCAGTGCATGCAAAGGCGTGGAGACCAACTATTTCAAAGGCCCTCACCCCGCAGGAAACGTAGGTGTACATATACATCACCTGGCGCCGATAGGCAAGGGCGATATTGTATGGACCATCAAACCTGCCGGCGTCATCCAGATAGGCAAGCTGTTTCTGGAGGGTATTTACGATGCCGAAAAAATCATTGCACTCACAGGATCTGAACTGAAGAAGCCTGAATATATCAAATCCCGCGTTGGAGCAAGTGTTTCCCAATACATTAATAACAACCTGGTACAGGACAAGGTACGTGTGGTATCCGGTAACCCACTTACTGGTGAAAAAATCGCCCGTGACGGATATCTTGGGTACTATGATGACCAGATTACAGTGCTTCCTGAAGGAGATGATTATGAGATGTTTGGCTGGATTTTGCCATCAACGGAAAAGCTTAGTTTCCACAGAGGCTGGGGTTTGTTGAGCTGGGTTAACTCAGCCAGGAAAGAATATCGATTAAATACCAATACAAAGGGGGAAAAGAGAACCTTCGTGCAGTCTGGTGTGTTTGAAAAAGTGACTCCGATGGATATCTATCCTGTATATCTCCTGAAGGCAATCCTGGCAGAGGATTACGACGAAATGGAGACTCTGGGGATATTCGAAGTAGTGGAGGAAGATCTGGCATTATGTGAGTTTGTGGATGTTTCCAAGCATGATGTACAGGCGATTGTAAGAAAGGGAATTAATTTAATGTTAAACAGCTGATATGAGTAACGTTCTACGTAAGCAGGTAGATAAAGTAAAAGTTCACTTTGAAAAAGGAGGTAAGCTGGAAAAGCTTTATTATCCTTTCGAAGCCCTTGAAACCTTCTTGTTTGTACCAAACGAGACCACAAGAACAAGGGGTGTACAGATCAAAGACGCATTTGATCTGAAACGTATGATGATGACAGTGATCATCGCCATGTTACCCTGCCTTATCTTTGGTATCTGGAATACCGGCTATATGCATTACCTGGCAACTGGTGAAGCTGCCGGCATCCTGGACCAGTTTCTGATTGGTGTTCAGAAGGTGGTTCCTATTATTATAGTATCCTATGGTGTAGGTCTTGGTATTGAATTTGCCTCGTCTGCCATACGAAAGCATCCTGTGAATGAAGGCTACCTTGTATCCGGAATGCTTATACCTCTGATCATGCCCGCTTCTATTCCGCTATGGCAGGTAGCGTTGGCTACAGCCTTTGCTGTTATCATTGGTAAGGAAGTATTTGGCGGTACCGGGATGAACATTTTGAATGTGGCTCTTACAGCCCGCGTATTTCTATATTTCGCCTATCCTTCCGATATATCAGGTGATGTATGGTATTATATTGGCAATGCGCAGCCGGTAGACTCTTACTCCGGCGCTACAGCCCTGGCATTGGCAGCACAGGCCTCATCAGAAGGTATTACCGCCGTACAGTCACTGAGTAATTCCTTTGTGGAAGGGATGTTTACTTTTAAGAACATGTTTTTGGGTATAATACCCGGCTCAATAGGAGAGACGTCTACCTTAATGGCGCTCATTGGCGCATTAATACTGATCTGGACCGGCGTAGGTAGCTGGAAAATCATTGTAGGTGTATTTGGTGGAGCTTATGGAATGGCTTTGTTGTTCCAGTTGCTTGGCCTTAACGCCTTTATGTCCATGCCGGCGCATTACCATCTGGTAATGGGAGGTCTGGCATTTGGTGCTGTATTTATGGCCACCGACCCGGTTACTGCCACACAGACAGAAAAGGGTAAATGGATATACGGTATACTCATAGGAGTGCTTACGGTTATTATCAGGGTTACGAATCCTGCATATCCTGAAGGTATTATGCTTGCGATACTGTTTATGAATGTATTCGCTCCACTTGTAGATCATTATGTAGTACTAGGAAACAAAAAAAGAAGGTTACAACGTGCAACAGTCTAATACATATATCATTGTTTTTTCTGCCATCATGACCATTGTGGTAGGTGGCCTGCTATCTTTTACCAGCCAGGTACTGGGGCCTGCACAGAAGAAAGCTGTGGAATTTGACACGAAACGTCAGATACTCCGTGCGGTTATGGAAGTCTCTCCCGAGGATGATGTGCTTGCCATTTATGATGCCCGCATAAAGTCACTCGTTGTAAATGCTGAGGGTGAAGTGGTAGAGACAGATGAGGAAGGAAATCCGATCGTTGCTGAAAATGTAGATGTAGGTAAACAATATAAAAAACCGGTGGAGGAAAGATTACTACCTCTCTTTATTTATCATGATGAGGGAAAACCGGAAGCGGTAAACGCCTATATCCTGCCTGTTTATGGTAATGGCCTTTGGGATAATATATGGGGCTTTCTTGCATTGGATACGGATCTGGCCACCATTCAGGGGATTGTTTTTGATCATGCTGCCGAGACACCCGGACTGGGAGCACGTATCACAGACAATGAGGTCGCCGGAAGGTATAACGGAAAGAAAATTTTTGACCAAAGCGGTGAATTCACATCAGTGACTATGCTGAAAGGTGAAAATAATGAAGCTTCAAAAATAGACGAGCATACGGTGGATGGTATGTCCGGGGCAACCCTGACGGCGAATGGTGTTAATACCATGCTTGACACATACCTTCAATTATACTTACCTTACCTGAAAGAAGATAATCAGAAAAAATCAATAGCTGAGTTAAAATGAGTGATACAACTGCAGAATTAGAAGTTAAAAAAGCGCCGGCAGAAGGTTTACTTTCAAAGCGCAGAAGAACGGTAGTAACAGACCCGCTAAGTGATGATAATCCGATTACCATTCAGGTATTGGGTATATGTTCAGCACTGGCAGTTACCACACAGCTGAAACCTACCCTGGTGATGGCCATTTCGGTGATTTTTGTGATGGTTTTTTCATCCCTTACCATTTCCCTGATACGGCGGTTCATTCCTAAGCGAGTGAGAATCATAGTTCAGCTTGCTGTAATCGCATCACTGGTGACGATCGTAAATGAGGTATTGAAAGCATATAGCTATGATGTTTACAAGCAGCTATCCGTATTTGTCGGTCTGATCATAACAAACTGTATCGTGATGGGTCGACTTGAGGCATACGCATTAGGAAATAAACCTTACGACTCTGTTCTTGATGCCTTCGGTAATGCATTAGGGTATTCATGGATCATCCTGGCTGTGGCGTTCTTCAGAGAGCTTCTTGGAGCAGGTAAACTATTTGGATTGCAGGTACTGCCCCCTGATATGCCTATGAACGGGCTAATGGTAACACCTGTAGGAGCCTTTATTATTCTTGGACTCATTATCTGGGTTCAGCGTTCAATTTCCGGTCATATAGAATCTAACTAATATGGAATTACTGAATCTTGGTATAAAATCTATTTTTATAGAGAACATGATTTTTGCCTATTTCCTGGGCATGTGTTCCTATCTGGCGGTATCCAAAAAAGTGTCTACAGCGGTAGGCTTGGGTTTTGCTGTAATTTTCGTGCTGACAATAACAGTGCCACTGAACTGGCTGCTGCAGGAAAAGCTGTTACGTGAAGGTGCATTGGCATGGATAAGCCCGCAGTTTGCGGAAGTTGACCTTAGCTTCCTTCAGTTTATTATGTTTATCGCGGTGATTGCAGCTATGGTGCAGCTGGTAGAGATGATCATAGAAAAAGTAAGCCCGGCGCTTTACGGTTCACTTGGTATATTCCTGCCACTTATTGCCGTAAACTGTGCAATACTGGGATCATCATTATTCATGGTGCAAAGAGACTATAATTTTGTTGAGGCTACCGTGTTCGGCTTTTCATCCGGGATTGGCTGGCTGTTGGCAATTGTTGCCATCGCAGCCATCAGAGAGAAACTTAAATACTCCAATATTCCTGATCCATTGAAAGGTTTGGGTATCACGATGCTCATTACCGGTCTAATGGGTATTGCCTTCATGTCGTTTATGGGAATAAGTCTTTAATGATTACTGGGAAGTCTTGTAACCCGTTAGTACCTTACTAACGGGTTTTTTTATACTTTTTAAACTAATGTAAGAATATTGATAATTAATATAATTCTATCAATATAATCTCGTTTAGTTTTGTAGGAGGATTTTGATAAAGGAGGGTGGAAAGCAAGAATTTTTATTTGGATCAATCGCTATTAAAAAAAGACAGGATACTGGGGTTTATAATCCTGCTGGCGTTGTTTACGAACATACTAGTAGGGATTCCGGATTTGATTACATGGTATATTCCGGGACTGATTACCTCATCTATAGTCACGGTCTCATTTGCGCTCCTTTATTTTCTTCACCGAAAATTCAACTATCCCTGGGTTGGCTTTCTTTTTTTGATTGTTACAAACGCCATTATATTTTATTACGCCAATATCCTGGGCCAGGAGGCTAATGCGCACCTGTTTTTTATCGTTGTAATATTACTTCTTCCCTTCACTGTGGATGTAAGAAGAATTGTGATTCCAATCATTTACCTCTTGTTTGTCGGTGGATTATATGCTTTACTGGTGGTAACGGATTATAATATGTTCCCCACCACGGCCAGTCCTGCATTACAGCGCATATTCAATGAGGTCAATTTCTTTATAGCGCTGGTTCAGGCGGGAATTGGGTCAGTGATATTATACCTATATTATCAAAATACAGAAAAGTCACTTGCCTTAAAAAATGCGGACCTCCATGAGCAGAATGTGCAGCTAAACCAGCTCAATAAGCAACTGGATGAATATGTGTACCACATCAGCCATGATCTGAAGACACCTCTAGCCAGCCTGCAGGGATTAATCGCGATCATTGATAAAGAGAAAAAACCGGAAAAGATAATGGAATTGCGTGATATCGCACGCAAGAGCCTCAGTCAGATGGAAAAATATATCGAAGATCTGTTGCAGCTTTCACGAAACAAAAGCCAGATGCTGGATATCGATACATTTGATCTGGGTGACCTGGTTGCGGCAGCATTGGGGCAAAATCAGTTTCAGGAAAATTACAAAGAGGTGGAAGTGGTAAATGAAGTGAAGGATTTCCCTGTCACCACTGACAGGACAAGGCTTTCCATTGTATTAAATAACCTTATTTCCAATTCTTTCAAGTATCATAACTACTACCAGGATCATCCTGAGCTTAAGGTAACCGCTGAGAGGCCTTCGGATCACAAAATCGTGATAAGAATCAGTGATAATGGTTTGGGCATTGCGGAGAAGGACCAGAAAAACATATTTGAGATGTTCTATCGGGGCCCTAACCGGAATGTGGGATCCGGGCTTGGCCTTTACATCACCCGCGAGATCATTCATAAGCTGGGCGGAAAGATCACGCTTTCTTCTGCGGTAAATGAAGGAAGCACCTTTGAGGTTACGCTACCTATGCTGTAGCTTATTTTTTCCTTCTGCTGCCGCCTTTCTTTTTGGCGGGTGCTTTTTCACTTAGCTCCAGGCACTCTTCGAGTGTCAGCTCTTCGGGCTTTTTGTCTTTTGGTATTTTTACATTTTTCTTACCTACTTTTATGTAGGGGCCCCATTTACCATTCAGTATCTGTACACTCGGATCTGTTTCAAAATCCTTGATAATGCGCTGCGCATCTTCTTTACGCTTTGCTTCTATGATTTCCACTGCCTTTTCTTCCGTTACCTGCAGCGGGTCGTCTTCATCGAGGCTGTAGAATTTATTTTTATGCCGCAGGTATGGCCCGTATCGTCCGACCGCCGCTGATATTGGTTCATCTTCATAAAAACCGACTTCACGTGGCAATTTGAACAGCTCCAGTGCATCGTCAAGGGCAATGTTTTCAATAAATTGCCCATGGCGCAAGCTGGCAAACCTGGGTTTCTCATCATCATCCATATCCCCGATCTGGACATACGCTCCATATCTTCCGAGTTTGGCGTATACCGGTTTGCCATTTTCCGGGTGCTCACCAATGAGTCTGGCCGAGCCGGCATCTACCCGATCGATATGCTCACTGTTTTCTACGCGCTCATGGAAGCTCTTGTAGAAGCCATCGATCATCTTCTGCCATTCTATCTTGCCGTGTGCGATCTCATCAAACTCCTTCTCTACATTGGCAGTGAAATTAAAGTCAATCACATTCGGGAAATGCTGTACCAGAAAATCATTCACCACCATGGCATTATTGGTAGGGAAGAGTTTATTTTTTTCAGCCCCGGTTATTTCCTGAAAGGTATCTGCCGCTATGCTGCCGTCTTTAAGGTGCAGTTCACGGTAATCCCTTGGAGAACCATCACGGCTTTCTTTGATGATATATCCTCTTTTCTGGATCGTCGAAATCGTAGGGGCATAGGTTGAGGGCCTTCCGATGCCCATTTCTTCAAGCTTTTTGACCAGGCTGGCTTCCGTATAACGTGCCGGATGCCGGGTAAATGTCTGACGGGCTGTCATATGCTGCAGCTTTAGCTGCTGGCCTATCGCCAGCGGTGGCAACATACCTGATGCTTCATCCCTGTCATCCTCATCGTCTGATGATTCGATATAGAGCTTTAAAAAGCCATCAAACTTCACTACTTCACCCTGCGCAGTCAGTTGCTCATCGGAAGTGGACACGGCAATGCGGGCTGTTGTTTTTTCCAATTGTGCCTCACTCATTTGCGAAGCCACCGCTCTTTTCCATATAAGTTCATAAAGACGTTGCTCCCGGCCATCGCTCCCGGCTTCTTTTCGCCCAAAATCAGTAGGTCTAATGGCTTCGTGTGCTTCCTGTGCGCCTGCAGATTTGGTTTTAAAGCGACGCTCTTTGGAGTATTTTTCACCGAAATCACGTACAATCTCCTCTTTTGCCGCTTTGATGGCATCCTCAGACAGGTTGACTGAGTCGGTACGCATATAGCTTATCTTGCCCGATTCGTAAAGGCGCTGAGCTAGTGACATGGTCTGAGCAACGGAAAACCCCAGTTTGCGGCTGGCTTCCTGCTGCAGGGTGGATGTGGTGAAGGGCGGTGCAGGTGACTTTTTGGATGGTTTAGTCTGCAGGTCTGCGATTTCAAATTCTGCTTTCAGGCAAGCTTCCAGAAACTCCCGGGCTTCATCTTCTGAGCTGAATTTTTTGGGTAATTCAGCTTTGAGTAGCTTCCCTTTTTCGACCTCAAACTCTGCTGTAACCCGAAAAGCTGATGTAGCTTCAAACTTATCAATTTCACGCTCTCTTTCCACAACCAGTCGAACGGCTACAGACTGTACACGACCGGCGCTGAGTCCGCCCTTGATCTTTTTCCAAAGCACGGGGGATATTTCAAAACCTACAAGGCGGTCCAGTATACGGCGTGCCTGCTGTGCATTTACCAGATCAAGGTTAATGCCTCGGGGGGTTTGTATGGCATTTAGTATGGCATTTTTTGTGATTTCCCTGAATACGATGCGGCGGGTTCGCTGATCGTCAAGGTCAAGTGCTGACTTCAGGTGCCAGCTTATAGCTTCTCCTTCGCGGTCATCGTCACTGGCCAGATAGATCGTTTCCGCATCTTTGGTTAATTTTTTCAATGTCTTGATCACCTCCTTTTTATCCTTGGGGATCTCATAGGTAGGGGTATATCCATTTTCTACATCGATGGCATTGTCACCCTTTGGCAGGTCACGTACATGTCCAAAGCTGGACGCAACTACGTAATCTTTACCCAGGTAGCCCTCGATGGTTTTGGCCTTGGCCGGAGACTCAACTATAACAACATTTTTCGACATTCAGTAATTATTTATTCCATACTATAATTGGACCGGAAAATTCAGCATAAATAAATACAATGCCAAATCAGTTTATATCCAAAAAAAAATCAAGGTTAATGTTTACCACAACCTGCAATATCTGATAAAAAAATTATATTCGTAAATGATATGAAGACCTTACTATTAATCCGGCACGCACATGCCATGGACAATGAAGGTGGCGAAACCGACAGGGAAAGGATGCTTTCCCAGGATGGTATGCGTGATGCTTCGCGTCTGGGTAGGCTTTTGCACGAAAAAAATATTCACCCTGACCGCATTATCACCTCCGATGCCACACGCGCACGACAGACAGCAGAGCTTATGGCAGATCAGTTAAAGATAGATCTGCGGTACATTACAGAGGAAGAAGACCTCTATGAATCGTCTGTACGGCTGATGCTACAGGTGATCAATGCACTGGATGATGAATTTGCGACGGTAGCCATCGTGTCGCATAATCCTTCGGTATCGTATCTTTGCGAGCAACTATGCGGTGATGCTGTCTCCTCATTTTCGACCAGTACAGCTGCACATCTTGTATTTGAAACCAATGCATGGGCGGAGATTTCAGGTAATACAGGGCGTCTGGAGGCTATATACCATCCTTCTCAGGGTATTTCTGAATAAAATGATGCACCTTTTCCACCATTTTCTTTGACCCGATCACGAGTGGCGACCGCTGATGGATCGATGTCGGCTTGATATCGCAAATGGGTATATGACCATTTGTTGCAGAGCCACCGGCCTGTTCGGCGATAAAGGCCAGTGCATTACATTCATAGAGCAGGCGTAGCTTACCTTCAGGTTTTGTTTTTGTGGCAGGGTAGAGGTAGATGCCACCCTTCAGCATATTGCGGTGAAAGTCTGCCACAAGTGACCCGATATACCGGGCTGTGACATCCTCTGTTTTACAATCTTCAATATATTTCTGAATGGCAGGCTGAAAGCTGTGGTATGCTCCTTCGTTGATCGAGTAAATATTACCGTCCTCCGGATACTGAATGTCGGTGTGTGACAGTACAAACTCTCCGAGTGAAGATTCATAAGTAAAGCCGTTTACACCGTAACCGGTTGTGTAGACCAGCATGGTGGAAGATCCATACAGCACATAGCCGGCTGCTACCTGATTTCTACCTGCCTGCAGCACATCCTCCATGGTGATCTGGCTGCCGGTGGGTGATTTGCGCCGGTAGATGGAAAATATAGTACCAATTGATATGTTGACATCAATATTGGAGGAGCCGTCCAGCGGGTCCATACATACCACGTAGTTGGAATTGGGATTCACTTCGATCACTTCCTCATCTTCTTCTGACACGATGGCACATACCTCTCCGCCATTACGAAGTGCCCGTATAAACCGGATGTTGGCGATTACGTCCAGCTTCTGCTGTTCTTCGCCCTGTACATTCTTTTCTCCATACGCCCCGCCAATGTTGAGCAGGCCCGATTTATTTACCTCACGGTTGATGATCTTACCTGCCAATCCGATATCCCGGAGCAGTTGTGACAGTTCTCCGGATGCATAGGGAAACTGATCCTGATGTCGTTTGATAAACCGGTCGAGCGTAGTGCCGATGGGTAGCCCCAGTCGTGGATTTGATACAGCTTCTTCTACTTTCATAAAAAAACCTAACAGTTGTTAGGTAAAAATGGATTTTCTCCCTGAAAAATGAAAGAAAAACCACGGAATCCTGCTGAGTGAGCGGTCGGGAGCTTTTAAAAATCAAGCAAAAGCATGGCTGATGTTACAAAATACAAGCTAACAATAGCCCAATATAGTGTGACAATAACAGAATGCCTGCGTTCAGCCACCAAATGAAAATATACAATAGCCAAATGTAAGTTGACAACAGCCAAATACATATACACTGTTACCAAATGAGGAAATACAATAGCCAAATATGGATTTTAAACAGACAAATGCGGGCTGACAGCAGCCAAAATAATAAAGATACTCAATGAGCTCCCACAGCTTTTATCGAAATCTAAATACTTAAATCATTTATATCCAGTAAAAACGATTGGATAAAAAGCGAATTGTCACCTTACATCATCATCACAGAGCGTTGCAAGATTCCGTGGGGCAGGATATTATGAAAACAGATGGATAGAATTTGTTAGATTAGTAGGGGATATGAATTAACACGCTATGTATAAATATTTCCTGATTCTATTGCTTACCACAGGATGTATCACTGAAAAGCCTCCCCTGGAATCGACAGAAGTCAAGACATTTACCCTTGAAGATTTCCCTGCCCGTGAAACACTTACTGGGCAGAAATACCGTGTTGAAGGCCTGATCGATACGGAAAGAATTCTGGATATGGATAACTATCTGGTGGTCAGTGGAGATAAGTCGGATACTTTAATCCGTATAATCGACAAATCAAAAATGAAAATCGTAAACAGTATGGGGATTAAGGGAAGAGGTCCTGGAGAAATTATGTTCCCTAAAACCTTATTTAGAATAAATGAGAGATCATTTATTGCTTTTGAAGTTTTCATCAGGAGACTTCACTTTTTTAGCGTAGATCAAACTAATCCACTGACTCTTAAAACTGTGTCCTCATCAGGTGATTTGCTAGAATCAAGAGGCCTTGTTTTGTCATCTGATAGCACAATCATGGCTACTACCCAAAATAAGGATGCTATGTTTGTAGAATATGATTTCGATGGTGAGGAGCTCAATTCGTATGGTAGTTGGAGCGACGCAGTTGAAGAAGATTTACCAATTCCAGTGATATCAAAAATTCATTTAGGATATTTTTCAACCAATTTAAATAGAACATATTTCGCAAACACATGCGTAGGTGTTGATAGGATTGACCTCCTTGATAAACGTAATAAGAAGCTTATATCTATCCGGGGCCCGGAGC
>CAZEQJ010000016.1:0-35435 GCA_964514385.1 uncultured Cytophagales bacterium | reverse complement strand
AACCGTCAAGCTGATGAAGTGAAAATTTCTGTTGAAATAGCGGCTGCTATGGCGAATGAAGCTGGTGGTCTTTGTTGTTGTCATCCATTTTGGACATGTGAAAATGGAAGTTATACCTATGAAAAATCAATTTGGGTAAATGGTCGAACCAATTGTAATGGCTTTGAATGTCCTAAAGATCAACTGGGAGGGTAATATAAGTAATTCAAAAGGTTGTTAAACTATAATGTTTAGCAACCTTTTTTAACTAACATCTAACATGTATAAATATCTCTGCATTCTTTTAGTCGCTATAGGTTGTGTTTCAGAAAAACCTGAAACCAATAATTACCAAATCCGCCAATTTAGCCTTGGCGATTTTTCAAATAGTAAATCACTAAAAGGTAAAAAAATAGCTGTAGAAGGGTTAATTGATACGGAAGTAATTCTGGACATGGACCATTTTCTCGTTGTGAGTGGCACACTATCCGACACCCTGATTCGTATTATTGATAAAAATAAGATGAAAATTGTCAAAAGTATAGGTGTTCTGGGGAATGGCCCGGGAGAAATCAGACCTCCGAGAACTTTATTTGCTTTGGATGAAAACTCTTTTATTGGGTATGAAATATTTATGAACAGACTTCATTTTTTTAAAACAAATCAATCTGATGTATTGGCCCAACAAACTATCACATCTAAAGATGATATGCGACAATCCAGGGGTCTGATCTTGTCATCCGACAGCACGGTTATAGGTACCTCTAAAATAATGAATGAAATATTTATAGAATACAACTTTAAAGGCGATGTAATAAATAGATATGGAAATTGGCGTGAAACGGTCGAAGAGGATATACCTGTTCCCGTGATTACAGACATCCATCAAGGTATATTATCTGCTAATCAGGAACGGTCATATTTTGCTCACTCTTGTACTGGTATTGACCGGATAGAATTACTTAATAAAGCTAATAATTCTATAATATCAATAAGAGGCCCGGAACAGCATATGATGGAATACGAGGTGGTAAATGATAATACCGGCAAACCACGTCTGAATGTTGATCCTAGTAAGATCAGGGTATTTTATAAAGACAGCCACCTTGGAGAAGACTATATCTTCGCTTTATATTCAGGGGCGTACCCCTTAGAAATCTATGAGGGGAGCAAATATTGCAGTGACATATTTGTGTTTACCTATGCCGGAGATCCAGTCGTTCATTACATGTTGGATGTGCCGGTAAGCCATTTCACCATAAACGAATCAGAAAATAAGATATATGGTATTTCATTGGACGCTGATTCCAGCATCGTGGCGTTTGATTATAGTGTAGAGTAAATGAAATATTTTTTGTTTCTGTTTGTCATATTCCTCGTATCCTGCGAGAATCAAAACCGTCAAAGCCATAATTCCGAATTAGTTGCAGCCATTGATACAATACTCGGCACAAAATTGGAGTTTCCGGAATTGTATCAAATATATGATCCCTTTGCAAGAGCGAATATAGGTGATATTAAGGCAGCAGGCTATGATTATAAAATCTATTCCAGAGTTGACGTATCGTGTGGTTCATGCATTGCCAGTATCCAACAATGGAATGAAGTCATATCAGAGTTTGAAAAGTATAATGTACCTGTCATCTTAATTTGCACCTCTGATAATGATAACTTCGACGAGTTTAAAATAATATGCGAATCTGAGACAAGCCTGAAAGATTTCCGGTATCCGTTTTTTCTCGTTCCTGAAAATGAGTTTTTGAATAAAAATTCTTTCATGAACGTTAACCCGGGGTTTGAAACGGTGCTTACCAATCAAAACCATGAGGTTGTGTTACTTGGAGATCCACGGTTTTCTAACGATAGTAAAGAACTGTACAGCAAAGTCTTACGTGACAGGCAGTAGTCAATCCGGTTGTAGTTTAATAAAGAATGGGAGATTATTCCGCACCCAAGATGAACCCTAAAACATCATCTTCGGGCTTTCACCAGTGCTACTACACTGCCGAAAACACATTGTTATTTTTCCGCACCCGCTTATCTACCTCCAGCCCGCTGGCACGGAACAGGATATCTGCCCCGTGCTTTTCCCGCAGCCTGTCCATCGCCTGAAACAGGTTGATCTGCTCCTCCGTGTCGCCAAACATATCGATCTGGTATTGTCCGTGTACCAGCCCGCTCATGCGCACGCCAACCAGTCGGATCATCAGCCGGCGGTTGTAGAGCTTGTCAAACAACTCCAGCACATGGTGGATCAATATATTATCTGAAGCGGTGTACGGAATCCGCTGCTGGCGGGAGGTGGTTTCGAAGTCCGCGTAACGGATCTTCACGGCAATAACCGACGTGAGTTTCTTCTCCTGACGCAGCTTAAAGGTGAGCTTTTCCACCATGGCGATCAGCATCGCCTTCATCTTGATGATATCGATGCTGTCCGTCTCAAAGGTGGTTTCTGTCGAGATCGATTTCCGTTCGCTGTAGGGCACCACCGGGCTGTCATCGATGCCGTGTGCCTTTTTCCAGAGGGCACTGCCGTTGACGCCAAAGGTAGCCTGCAGCATCTCCAGCGGCATCTCACGGAGCATTTTTACCGTGCGGATGCCCATATCGTAGAGGAACCGGGCTGTCTTTTCGCCTACCATGGGGATTTTTCGCACCGGCAGGGGAGCAATAAAGACTTGTTCCTCCCCCCGTGCAATATAGCGCTCTCCGTTTGGCTTGGCTTCGTTGGTCGCCATTTTGGATACCAGCTTATTGATGGAAAGCCCCATCGATATAGGCAATCCGCTTTCCTTTATGATCTTTTTTCGCAGCTCAAGCCCCCACTGGTGCGAGCCGAAAAAACGATCCATCCCGGTGACGTCGATATAAAACTCGTCGATAGACGATTTTTCAAATAACGGAGCCTGGTCGGCAATGATATCGGTTATCAGTTTTGACTCACGTGTATAGGCTTCCATATCACCCCCCAGCACCAGAGCATCCGGGCAACGCTGCAATGCCATTTTCATGGGCATAGCGGAATGCACCCCATATTTACGGGCCTCGTAGCTGCATGATGATACCACACCCCGCGCACTGCGTCCGCCAATGATCAGGGGGCGTCCCTTCAGGCGATTATCCCGCTTCACCTCCACCGAGACAAAGAAGGCATCCAGATCCATGTGAATGATCGCCCTACCCGGTATATCCTTGTACCAAACTGCACCCATATGATAAAAATATTAGATAATTTGCTATTTATACTCAAATATACTAATATTGTTACGAATAGATACTAATAAAAATAGCTTAATATGAAAGGGTTAAAACTACACGCGCAAAAGGTGTCGGGCATATATTGTCAGGTGACCTACACAGTTAAAAATGAAGGCGGCGAAGTTCACGGTTTGCTGCAGGTGAAGTCGGAAAGCACATTAAAAGAGGTAGTGGGTATCATTCGGCAGAGGGTAGAGGAATCTTACGGTAATATGGTTAGTTTAATGTAAAAATGCTGGTTTTTTTACTAATTTTACTGGCAAATCGTAAAACATGGGCATAGTCAATGACAATCTGAGGTTTCTGCGTAAGCGGCTTCGTTACACACAGGGTGAAATGGCCGAAAAAATCGGGATCAAGCGATCGTTGATTGGTGCGTATGAAGAGGGCAGGGCAGACCCGCGGATCAACAACCTGATCAACTTCAGCCGTGAGTTCAGCATATCCGTTGATCACCTCATCTCCACCGATCTCACACAGCTGAGCGACGAGCAGCTTGAAAGCCTTTCAGCCGATGCTGCTCAGTCGGGGGATTCCTCTGCCGGCATGAAGGTACTTGCAGTCACCGTCGATCCGCAGGACAATGAGATGATAGACCTGGTGCCACAGAAGGCAGCTGCGGGATATACCAACGGCTATGCTGACCCTGAGTTTCTCGAGGACCTCCCGAAATTCAGGTTGCCTAACCTGCCGGGCGGCAATACGTACCGTGCTTTTGAAATATCCGGTGACTCCATGCTGCCCATTCAGCCGGGGAGCATCATCATCGGGCAGTATACCGAGCGCATCAGCGACATCAAAAACGGAAGCACCTATATACTGGTTACGGCCAGAGAAGGCGTGGTGTACAAAAGAGTATTTAATTATACGGAAGAGCGTGGAGCCCTTTACCTGGTGTCCGACAACCGCCAATACAGCGCATATGAAGTACCCGTAGAGGAAGTCTCAGAGGTTTGGGAGGCCAAAGCCTATATATCATCCAGCTTTCCCGACGAGTCATCTGCTCCTTCACTGTCTCTCGAAAAGCTTACCGAGATGGTCATGGAGCTGCAGCAGGAGGTGATACGGCTGAAGTCAAAATGATCAGATCATCCGGTTCATCCACCGCTTGACGATAGCTTGTTTTTTAACTTCGGCCTGCCGGTCATCAGCCGTGTTCAGATTGAGCCAGAGGTCATCGCCCAGGGTGACATGCCGCCCTTTCGATGGTGGCTTTTTTGCTGCTTTTTCGTAATCGTAGAGGTATTGAAACAATGGCTCAGAAAACGACGGCCATTCCGACCATTCTATTCTCATTTCCTTATCACGGTTTGATAGGCGGGCATTGCGCCGCAAGAAGGATACTTCAAGATGATGTATATTACCATCCAGAGACAGCGCTATTTTCAGGGGAGCTTCGAGTGATTCAGCCTCAAAAAATAACTGGATCATCTCATTGATCAGGTGTTCACTTTCAGTTTCCGATGGTATACATTTTTGGTCATTGAACATTATAAGACCTGCCGTTGGCCTATCGTGTTTTTTCGCCTCCTGCATGAGCTGGTGAAGATGATGTTTCCATTTTTCATTCACAGGAGCGGTCAGGTCATAAACCGGTTCTACAGGCAATCCTTCCTCCAGCATGTCCTCTGCTTCCAGGTCTTCACGATCCGGATATTCGAGTTTCAGTGTGGCCGTATCACCCTCTATTCTTATATCTGCTATCATCTTCCAGGGAGCAGGAACAGAGGCGGGAGTTTCGTAGTGAATTTTCATAAATAAAATATTTGCACCTGTACCACATTCAATCCGGGCTTTACTTCAAATTTACATGCATTCCATGTCGGATATACCAGACGTAGTTTAGTGTAATTGGACAGACCGAATCCTTCCTTTGGGTAGTGAATTATATTATAGTCCATTTTGTCATTAAGGTTTTCATCGTGCAGCACAGAAAATGCGTATTCACCAGGAGGGATATCACGCAGCCAGTATCCGTTTTTGGCTTCTTCAATCGACAATACTTCTATAGTAAAAGCCTTTTCTTCCGCCTCCGGAAACCCTTCACTTTGATTAAATATGGATAATTTCACATCGCCCCTGTTACTTCTAAGATCTGAAAATTCAAGTTTAAGATCTGCCTGTGCGAGGACTGCCCCATTTAAGGTTAGCAAAAAAAGCAGGCCTATTCGGATCATATTCTTTTTATTTTTCCTGTTTCTGTTCTCTCAAACGTGGGTACGCAGATTATGGATTTGGGAACTTCATATGAAGACACATTTTTTTTTATTTCCGTTAGCAGCTCATCGGTCGGTATGGTTTTGGCTTCGATTTTAAGTACAAGTTTGCTGCCAAACTTTTCATCCGCCTCACCTACCAGATAAAAGGGTTGGGGGATGACTGTGCGGAGCTTATGTTCCACCTGCTCCGGGTATATTTTGATGCCACCCGAATTTACGACATTGTCTTTCCTTCCAAGCCAGGTGAAGCTATCCGATTTCTGATCCCATTTCACCATGTCGTGGGTTTCAAGCCATCCGGTGTGCAGGTAGCTAACATTGACCCAAAGCCGGTTATCATCATCTGTTTTGATGGATGCTCCGGGAAGCAACTGATACTCTGATGCATATACCGGACTGATCTGTCGCAGCGCGAAATGAGAAAGGGTTTCTGTCATGCCGAAAGTATGGTAAACACCTGAATGTAGCGTTATCAGGTCTTTTACCATAGAAGCTGGCAGTTCACCACCACCGAGCAGAAGAAAATCAATGTTATTCAGCTGATACCATGCTCCTTCTTCACGGAGTTTATACAGCTGATGTGGTGTCATCGAAGCAAGGGTAATCCGTTGATTTTTTGGAATAACCGGCTGTTTCGGATCGGTAAACCTCACCTCATAACCGTATACCAGACAGCGCATCAGCGCCATAAAGCCACCTGTAAATTCGGTTGGGAGACATACCAACCCGATGCCTTTTTCGGGCAGACCCAAAGCGCTTTTCGTAGCCTGAGCACTTGCAATAACCTGCTCACGTGTAAATAAAATGGTTTTCGGGCTGCCGGTGCTTCCACTTGTTTTTAAGGTAAAGTGGTTGGCGCCATCATGCCATTGTTGTATCAACTCCATGGCTTCAGATAAAATAAGAATCCAATACCTGAACCTATAGCTACCAGGATAAAAGTGAATGCAAAAATCAGGATGGTTTTTACCAGGGCCAGCCATTTATTCACATCAGGGCGGAAAAATACAATGCCCCACCAGTAAAAAAACGGCATGACAAAGTTGAGATATAAAAATATTTGAAACGTATTGGTATCAAACCAGAAGTCTAAAAACAAAAGAATAAGTGTTACAGGTAGCAGGTAGATACTAAAGCTGACGTACACATACATGACAAAAACGAAAATTTCGCCGAGAGCATCACGGTGAAAAAAAGCGAAAAAGAAAAGCCCTATCGGAATCACATTGATGGCAGCGATCAGTTGAGGATTGGAAAACACAAGGTCGATATAGGCCTCATATTTCTCCTGAAATTCCCTGGCATCATCTGTGTTTTCAGGCAGGTTAAGTTCATTAGAGGAAAATATTTCCGTCATATCGATACCTGCCATATTAAATATCAAAAAGCTGATACCTGAAATGAAAAGATAAAGCGTCAGCGGGTTGGTGTAGGCTATACGTTGCCCACCAATGTAGTTTCTGGATAATCTACCCGGATTCAGAAGGGATTTTCTGATGGTTCGGGGCAAGCGGCCGTCCAGAAAAAAAAGGTTATCAAAAAGTACGCCCAGGACGTGCCTCATGGTCAGCCGGGGTATTTTCGAATGTTGCCCACACTCCGGGCAATAGTTGCTATCGTGTTTCGTATGGCAATTCAGGCATTCTGTCATGCTACTCATTATTCATTGTACCTGCCAAACTTATCCCAATTTGGTTTTCTTTTTTCCAGGAATGCATTACGTCCTTCCTCCGCCTCTTCGGTCATATAAGCGAGGCGTGTAGCCTCACCGGCGAATACCTGCTGCCCAACCATGCCGTCATCTGTCAGGTTAAATGCATATTTTATCATTTTGATAGCGGTAGGACTTTTACCTAAAATTTCCTTTGCCCATTTATAGGCCTCTGCATCCAGCTCGTCATGTGGTACCACTGCATTGACCATGCCCATATCGAAAGCCTCCTGTGCGGAATAGTTGCGGCCCAGGAAAAAGATCTCACGAGCTCTTTTCTGTCCTACCATTTTAGCCAGATAAGCAGAGCCGTAGCCACCATCGAAACTGGCAACGTCAGCATCGGTTTGTTTAAAAATGGCATGCTCCCTGCTGGCCAGTGTCATATCACACACCACATGCAGGCTGTGACCGCCACCAACAGCCCATCCGGGTACGGCACATATTACCACTTTTCCCATAAATCGGATTAACCGCTGCAGGTCCAGGACATTTAATTTTGGGTTGCCTTCTTCGTCCACATACCCTGCTTTTGAGCGCACCCGCTGATCGCCACCCGAGCAGAACGCCCAGCCACCATCTTTGGGAGAAGGACCTTCCCCGGTGAGTATGGCAACTCCCAGCTCCGGGCTTTCGCGCACATAAGTGAATGCATCAAACATCTCGTAAATGGTTCTAGGGCGGAAGGCATTCCGCACTTCAGGCCGGTTGAAGGCTATACGGGCCACACCATTATATGCTTTGAAGGTTATGTCCTGGTATTCCTTGACAGTCTTCCAGGGTATGTTCTTTTCTTCCATACTATCGTGTAAATAATTTTATAATATCACCGAATCTGTCGTCAGACCAACCTGGCAGAAAGGTCATCCCCAGAGTTTTCCTGTGCACACCATTGTTGATGATCAGCACTGCCAATAATGTAAAAATATAAACTGTATTGTTATCGACCGGGTTGAATTTAAAAAATATAAGACCACACCATGCGGACATCAGTATTAAAAAGTTGATCATGTACATTGTTCTGTTCATAATCTGTTGTGGCTTAGTTGGGAAATAGTTGTCTGAAGATTTTTTTATCTGTTTCAGGGTTTGAAAATATTTCGATAATCACCGGTTTATTCAATTTTTCAGTATTCAATGTGTTAAGCTCATAAGCATCAGATACCCGAATATACTTAATGCCGTACATTTTTGCGATAGGTTTTGCTGTCCGGTTATGTTTTACAGCAAATATTTCTTCCACTTCCGGTCTTGTTGAGGCCCCTTTTATCATCCTGAAAATGCCGCCACCCTGATTGTTCAATACTACAATCCGAAGATTATCCGGGATATCCTGCTTCCACAGGGCATTGCTGTCATATAGGAATCCGAGTTCGCCGGTAACGACCCACGTTGGTCTGTCCGATGTGGAGGCGATACCTGTTCCTGTACTTACCAGTCCGTCAATGCCACTTACCCCGCGGTTGGCATAGATTTTCGTATCCGGATGGACGGGAATATACGGGAAATACCGAATAGGCAGGCTATTTCCCAACACAAGGTTGGATGGCGTCTGTATGTCTTCTATGATTTGTTTTAATGCATGAAATTCGCCAAAGTCGTCGCTGATTATGGGCTGCTGACGCTCCAGATCCCACCATTTTGCGACGTAGTCTTTATTTCCCTCAATATGAACCGTTGAGAAGAAGTATTCCGGTGTGGCATGAAGTGTATCCGTCAGACTGGAAAACACGTCCGGTGCTTCACCGGCTTCCTGAATATGGAGGTGTATTTTGGGCCGGTTGGCACGCAATACATTTTTGAGCTTACGTGTTACCAGTGAGCCACCAAAGCTAATCACCACATCAGGTACCAGGGCAGGATTCAGGTACCTGTCAAACTGCTGCAGGGTAGGGAAGTGATGAATATTGGATGTTTTTTCTGTGAGTATGGCACAGCGTTCTGCCATCTGACGTAAAGCAGCTTCCAGAGCTGGATTTTTAAACCCCTGGCCTGCAATTATCAGGACGTTATCGTAAGCGTTAATTTTATCCTGCAGGGTATTCACATCGGGGTTAGGTGGTGTTACGATTGAAAAACCGACATCATCATGGCGGGTAAATTCAATGGAATCAGGTGGATAAAAAGGTTCGCGAAACGGCATGTTAATATGTACCGGTCCACGGGGAAAGGACATAGCAGTTTCATAGGCCTTTCGGATAATGGCTAGCGCCTCGGCTGAGGCATCTGCTTCCATGGGGAAGTCGAAGCTGGCCTTTACATGTTTGCCAAAAACACCGGATTGAAATATGGCCTGACCATCCTGCTGGCCTATCGTTTCAGGGGGTCTGTCACCGGTAAGCAGGATAAGGGGTATTTCCTGAAAAAAGGCTTCCGTTACCGCAGGAAAATAGTTGACAACGGCGGAGCCGGAAGTAGCACTCAATACAGTGGGTTTATGACTTATCAGGCTTTTTCCAAGGGCATAAAAGCCGGCAGACCGTTCGTCAACCACCATTTCGTGCTTTATATCGGGATGCAGGGCAAGGCAAATATTGATAGGTGCATTGCGTGAGCCTGGCGAAAGCACCGCTTCCCGGACTCCTGCCTGTGCAAGCAGGTCAATCGATGATGGCAGATACGGAGGAAACATCAAAAATCTATTGCGCCTGCTAATGTATTGAATTTATGTGCAGTTTCTTCCCACTCCAGCTCAGGGTCGGAAAAGGAAGTAATGCCGGCGCCGGCATATAGCCTTGCAAATCCTTCAAATAACTGCATACAGCGCAGAAGAACATAAAAATGGGTGTTATCGTCAATGTTGAGCGGCCCTGCAAAGCCGCTGAACATCTCCCTTTCGATGGTTTCGTTTTTTCTGATGTACTCGAGTGCCTTTTCCTTTGGCATACCGCATACGGCGGATGTAGGATGCAGCAGATCCAGCATATTAGCTGCCAGTTCGGGGTAGCCGATAGCCTCCATGTCTACTATAAAGTCTGATTTCAGGTGCACGAGGTTTCCTGCACGAAATGTTTTGGGCCCTGATTCTTCAAACTCGCGCACCCTTACTTTTTTAAAGCAGTTGATAATAAACCGGCTTACCAGCGCCTGCTCTTCAATTTCCTTTTGCCGCCAGGCTACTTCCATCAGGTCGGTATGTTCCTTATATAATTGAGTGCCCGCGAGCGCCACTGTACGAAAATATTTTTTGGATTTTACTTCAATGAGGGTTTCAGGTGTAGCGCCCATCCAATACCCTGCCTCGGGATGGAAAAAGAAAAAGACCATAGCAGCAGGATATTTTGCCGAAAGTATTTTCAGGTTATTTTCAATATCAAAGGGCCTTTTAAAGGGCATATCCACGGTGCGTGCCGCGACAAGCTTATGGAAGTCTCCTTTTTTTATTGCTTTTATTTCCTTTGAAACCAACCGGATGAAGTCTTTTTTTGAGTATTCAGTAGTTGGTCCTTTTGTAAAACGTATGGTGCGATTGTCTGTATGTTGATGTTCCAGTTGTTCCGGTACCCGACAGGTATTTTCCGTAATCAGCACATCAGACTTTATGATGAGTGATTTATTATGGTCATTGAAAAAAGGCGATATGACGAATCCTTCCTCTGTATTCAGCTCCTGATGGTCAACATAGGATGGCGTAGTTGATAAATCGGCAACAAGGTTAAACTGCTTTGTTTCCGGATTCCTCCATATCGCAACGGGGATCTCCGCTGAAATCAGCCGGGGTAGCAGATCGAACGGATCAGTCTTCTTCTGCAGTGAGATCATTTGTTTAATACGGCTACTGTAAGTCTTGATATACATACCAATTCGTCCTCGCTGCTGATCCTTATTTCCCACACCTGTGTCTTTTTACCTGTATGAATGGGTGTTGCCACACCGACTACCATGCCTTGTTTTACGCTTTTTATGTGGTTAGCGTTTATTTCAAGACCAACACAATATTGACTTTCATTGTTTACACTCAGGTTAGCTGCTACACTACCGAGTGTTTCAGCCAGCACCACAGAAGCACCGCCGTGCAATAAACCGAGAGGTTGTTTTGTGCGATAATCTACCGGCATAGTGGCCTCAAGCCTGTTTTCGGAGATATGGGTGTAGGTGATACCCAGGTGTTCTACCATTGATCCTTTCGATTGTCGATTTAGTGCGTCGAGGGAAATGGATGTGTTAATCATTTATATTATGTTTGCAGCTTCTTAAACTTATGGCAAATATACACACGAAGAGGATATATCTGATTCGTCACGGCCAGACGGATTACAACAATCAGGGCATTGTGCAGGGCAGAGGAGTAGACACTTCACTGAATGCGATGGGCAGAATGCAGGCAAAAGCTTTTTATGAGCATTATCAGCAGGTTCCGTTTGCCAAAGTTTATGTATCGACCCTAAAGCGTACCTATGAGTCCGTCGCTTCTTTTATTGAAGAGCTGAGTATTCCGTATGAGTCGCTAAGCGGACTGGATGAGATCAGCTGGGGATATAAAGAAGGTAAGAAAATCGGAGGGCCCGGAGAAGAGCTTTACAGCCGTGTGGTGGAATCGTGGAACAGGGGCGATACGCATATTACAGTGCCGGGAGGAGAGAGTCCCAACGAGGTTGCCGAGCGTCAGAAAAAGGCCATGGATCATATCCTGTCCCAGCCCGGTGAAGAAAATATTCTCATTTGTATGCACGGGCGTGCCATGCGTATCCTGCTGGCATGGTTAATTGACCATGACCTTGCAAAAATGGACAATTACGGCCATAAAAATCTTTGCCTATATATCCTGGAATATTCTGAAGGCAGAGTAAGGATAGTAACAAATAATGAGCAAAGCCATCTTGAAAAAATAACCCAACATCAGTAATGAAGATTGTATCATGGAATGTTAATGGCATCCGGGCCATAATGAAAAAGGATTTTTTAGAAGATGTCAGGGCCATGGATGCGGATATTCTCTGTTTGCAGGAGACCAAAGCACAGCTTGAGGACGCGGTTAATTCCCTCTCGCTGCTACAGGATCTATATCCGCACCAGTATATCAACTATTCTAAGGCCAGAAAAGGATATTCCGGTACAGCTATTCTATCCAGGCATAAGCCTTTAGAGGCCAAACAGGATATTGGTATTGAGGAGCATGACCAGGAAGGAAGGGTGGTGGCCACTGAGTTTGAAGATTTTTTTCTGGTAGATGTGTATGTACCCAACTCAGGACAAGGCTTAAGCAGACTCGATTACCGACAGGCATGGGATGAAGCCTTCCTGAGCTATCTCAAAAAGCTGGAGGAGACCAAACCGGTGATAGTGGTGGGAGATTTTAATGTTGCGCATCAGCCGATAGATATCGCACGCCCAAAAGAAAATTACAATAAAAGTGCCGGATATACCCAGCAGGAGATCGATGGTTTTCAAAATCTGATGAATGCCGGATTTGTTGATACATTCAGGAAACATTATCCTGAAGAGATAAAATATTCATGGTGGAATTATCGGTTCCGCGCCAGGGAAAGAAACGTAGGCTGGCGTATTGATTATGTGCTGGTAAGCGAAGCCTTACAGGATAAGGTAGATGATGCCTTTATTTACAATGAATATTTCGGCTCGGATCATTGCCCGGTGGGGGTAATGCTGAAATAAGCCTGAAAATGATATCAGCCAAAAGAGAAAAGAAGCTATGCAGAACACATAGCTTCTTTTTTTTATTAGTTGCCTGATACAATGGTCAGCTCGTCCATGATATGCTGCGCATTGGAATATTTATCGATCAGCCACAGCACGTACCGGATGTCAACATTGATCGTACGTTGCAGCTCCGTGTCGAATATCACATCACCTGCCATCGCTTCAATATTACCATCGAATGCCAGTCCGATAAGCTGACCGTTACCATTCAGAACCGGAGAACCTGAGTTGCCACCGGTAATGTCATTATCGGTCAGGAAATTGATAGACAGTTCACCCTGCTCATTGGCATAGCGGCCAAAGTCCTTCATTTCATAACTCTTTATCATTTCCTGGGGCATATCAAACTCTTCATCACCGGGTACATATTTTTTTACCATTCCCCTGAATGTGGTGTAATTGTTGATAGCGGCATCATTTCGCGGATCCTTTGGCAACGCCCTTACCTTGCCGTAGGTTAGCCTGAGTGTAGAATTTGCATCCGGGTACCGGATGGTGCTGATACCCGATTCGCGGAGCCCTTTTACCATCAGCCTGTAAGCTGCCTGGTAGTCATTTAACGGTTGTATCAGCTCTTCAGGCTGGGCGTTATATTGACTGAATAGTGCAGCCGATAATACATACAGCGGATCATTGGTGAGCAGTTCTGTTTCCGGGTACTGTAAAAAAGCCAGAGCCTTTTCCTTTGATGAGAATAATGAGAGCTCAAACATTGCGTCTATGTACTCATTCACGTTTTCCCGGGCTGCAATCCCGGCGATGTATTCAGGTACGGCGTAGCCTGCTTTTGTGGCATAAAGTTTTATTTGTTCAGCCAGTATTTGTTTTTCCAGCGGCAGATGATAATTCTGATAAGTATTTTCTATTTGGGCCTGCAGCTGTGGTAACATCTCACTTCGCTTGGCTTCGTTGGCATCGGCATAATTGGAAAAACTTCGCCCCAGCACATATGGCAGTACGGAGAATTTAGTCGAACGCAGCAACATGGTCAGGTAGTTGTCATGCCGGGCTTTTTCGTTGGTGAGTTCGTAATACTTGTTGATATTGGTTATCACATCGCCGTACACTGCCTGGTTGGCTTTTTTGTTTGCCCATTTGTCAAATTTGCTCTCCAGCTTACGTTTTGTTTCTGCGGTTTTATGGAGGGTAAGGGCATCGATCATCCCCTGACGGTTTTTCCAATAGTTGGCAATACTGGCGTACTGAGATGCATACATCAGGTTGACAGATTCATCTTCATCCATGTATTTTTTCATGACGTCCATGCTTAGCTTCGAAGCTTCTACCCATGCCGGATAGGCATAATTTACGTTCTGCTCAATCCCTTCTGCCGGCATCCAGCGGTTTGTTCTGCCAGGATAACCCAGTATCATCGCGAAGTCGTTTTCTTTTACCCCTGCAATACTTACCGGCAGGTGGTATTTGGCTTTGAGGGGCACATTGTCTTCAGAATAGGGTGCAGGGTTACCGTCAGCGTCTGCATATACCCTGAATAACGAAAAGTCACCGGTATGGCGGGGCCATTCCCAGTTATCGGTATCACCACCAAATTTACCAACGCTTTGTGGCGGTGTACCAACCAGCCTGACGTCAGTATAGTCTTCATAAACAAAATAGTAGTATTCATTTCCCTGATAAAATGGACGTACAGAGACTGTATATTTTCCATCTTCGCTGTTTTCCTGCTGTATTTTCGCTATCTCACGGTTGATTGCAGCCTCACGCTCCTTCTCACTCATAGTGTCATCTACCTGCGATAATATGCGTTCGGTTACATCGTCCATGCGGACAAAAAAGCGGACATAGAGGCTTCTCGGTTTCAGCTCCTCATCCAGAGAGCCGGCCCAGAATCCGTTATTCAGATGGTTTTGCTCAGCCGTCGACAACTCAGCTATGGCATTGTATCCACAGTGATGGTTGGTCAGCACGAGGCCGTTTTCGGAAATGATACTGGCGGTACAGCCACCATTAAACTGTACAATAGCATCTTTCAGGCTGTGATTGTTGATGCTGTATATCTCCTCAGCAGTAAGCTGGAGTCCCATTTTTTCCATATCGCGCTGGTTAAGGCGCTCGATATGCATGAGAAACCACATACCTTCATTTGCCCGAAGGAATGCGGGTGAAAGCACCAGTATGGTAATCAGGATAAAACCAATTCTTTTCATTTTCAGTATGTTTTGTTTGTTGATAGTATTTATTGCGCCATCGTTTTCAGATGGTAACAGGACGGTAAATATATTAAAAAGTGGGTTACACGCAGAACTACTCACTCTATAGCCGTAAAAAATTAGGAAAAAATAAAAGACGATCGTTGCGTATTGTTACAATACACAACGATCATATTCTCCATCCCAAAATCGCGGGTGTTTATGGCCAAACGGACATATGCGGATTACTCAACGTCGTCAGAAATCAGCACGGGTGTTTTGCCGTCTGTAATGATGAGCTTTGAGTTGGGTGATGAGGCAAGTTCGTTCAATACTTCGAGGCTACGCCATTTGATTACCTGTTCGTTTATCCCCTCGTTCAGGATCAGCTGGGCGTCACGAATACCGGAAGCTTCTACCTTACGGCGTTCAGCTTCAAGCCGTTCTCTCTCCAGAATAAACTCCATCCTTTCGGCATCCTGCTCAGCCCTTAGTTTATCTTCAATTGCCATATACAAGCCGGGAGGAAGAGTGATACTTTTCAGTAACACAGATTCGATGTAAAAGCCCCGGTACCCGATGAGGCTGTCCATGCGGTCGCGGATTTGCCTTTCAATCAATCCCCTGTTCCCTGAATGCATATCTTTGGCCAGAAACTGGGCACAGATATCTGCTGCTGCCGAGCGAAAAACGCTGAGTATCATGACATCCTCATAGTCTTCACCTACCGACTCGATAACCGAGATAGCTTTTTCGGGTACGATGTGGTAAAGGATCGAGATCTCAGAATTTACGTTCAGGCCTTCTTTGGAAGGGAGATTGATTTTAACTTCCAGGTTTACCGTTCGGGTGGGTATTTTTACGACCTGTGATATAAAGGGATTGAGGGGTACAAGGCCCGGATCGTAGACTCTGGGCTGGAGTTTACCCAGACGTTGTTTTACGCCGACTTCACCTGGTTGAACTACAGCACATGAAGCCAGCAATACCGACACTATCATGACGGAGAAGATACTTTTTAATTTGAAATGCATATTACATGATGTTTAGTGAAAATAATAATAATCCCTGATCAGGCTGGTACAGCAAACATCATGCAAACTCGGGAGGTATTTCAAGATTTCGGATAAAATAAAATCGATAATGGGGAATTAATTTAAAATTTGCTCCATTACGCCATGTAGGTTGCATGGCTGAGGCACAGATGGCGGTAGCTTTGTTTTCTTCTGCCCGCTCTTCGGACTCGGATTCGACTATTTCGCGGCACTCAATCTGATGGTCATTGTGGTTGGGTTTATCATAATGAGAGTGAGCTAATAAAAACAGAAAAAGGATAGAGGTGATAAACAGCGGAGCCAGATATATATTTTCCTTTTCCATGCCGTAATTACGGCTTGTTCAGGGAAAAGGTTAGAAAAAGATGGCATACACGGATCAGGACTTCGATCCTGAATCAGTAGTCCGGTAAGGCATTAAGCTACCTTTGTGATGCGAGTCTGCGATCTGATCTGATATAGTATATGTCCGCTTTAGTTAACCGGTTTAGGATTTGTATTGTCTCTAATTTTGGTTATTTCATCCTTTGATAAGGCATAATCATACATGCGCAGTGATGACATATACCCGGTATATTCTTCTCGGAAATTATCAGAATTACCTATGATGAATTCAGCATCTTCAATCGCTGACATCAGCGTCATGATCTGGGAGTTGTCCAGCCTTCCATCGACGTATATTTTTTCTACGACACCGTCGAATGTCAGCGTGATATGGTGCCATTCATCTGCTGCCGGAACTTCGCGATAACGTATATCGAAATGACCGTCCAGGTGTGCGGCAGCGCCGAAATTGCCCCTGTTGTAGAAAAGGGCATTCCATGAATTGGCGAGTCGCCATTTTCTGCGGTTACACCAGGATGCAAGACACTCCTTGTCGCGTGGTATATTCGGATTTTTTACCCAGGTAGAGACGGTAAATGAGCCATTCCATGCAAAACGTTCGGGTATTGCGACGTCTTCAAGGACCAGTGCCCCATCCTTAAACTCGATGGCTTTAACCCCGTCTTCATAGGTGAGCTCCAGGTCACCACGTTTCACAAAGGTACCCCCGGCCGAACCGATATTTTTTATGGCATTCAAATCATCTCCATCCTCCAGATCTGCTGCATCAAAGCCAAATACCAGTTCACGCTTACTTGTATCACCGGGCCCTGCTGCTGAGGGCTGGTTTTTCAGACCAAGGGGAATGTCGAACAGCTCGGTATATACTTTTATATTCCATACCGCAGCGAGTAATCCTGTTTTTTCGGTACCGAGGACCGTGAGTTTGAGGTATCGCGCTGTAACGTCATTGTCGTCAATCATGGGACTTCCTGAGCGGTTGTTGTCTGACCGGTCAGCAAACATGCTCCAGTTTTCGCCATCTTCCGAATACTCCAGGGTATACTGGTAGTAGTAACTGGCAAACTCGAATGAGGTCATGACCCGCCTGATCGTTTTTATTTCTTCCAGATCGATAGTCAGGGTCTGGGGGAAGGTGTTGTCTGAGGCTTTCCACATTGTGGAATTGTTATTGTCTGTAGCATAGGAAGGTTTATATTTATAGTTGTAGCCGTTGGTGGTGATATGATAATAGGAGGAGGCTTCAGCTCCTGCCAGGAAGGCTACATCTGTGGGTACCTCTGATGGCATAAAGGGTGCGATGCCGCTATGTGTCGGCGTGACGGTACGAATAGTGGAGTCATTTTCAAATAGCATGCTATCCACACATACCTGCCTTGAAAGACCTCCACGGGTCATGGGATAGTCATGACGGTGATAGGCGATGTAATAGTTGTCACCCTCCTGAAAAACAGAATGGTGACCCGGGCCGTGTACAGACAGGTCGTCATTGGAGCTCAGTACAGGATTGTTTTGTCCGGGCGTAAACGGGCCGTAGGGACTATCGGAGTAGGAGTACCGAACATTGTATGTTTCGTCATGACACGATTCGCTGGAATACATCAGGATGTATTTGTCTCCTTTTTTCATCATAAACGGGGCTTCAAACGGATTGGGGGTTTGATCAATCGGAATATTGGTGCCGGTGATCATGGTATCAAGGCGCTGGTTATCCAGCTCACCTACGGCATAGCCGTTGTTATAATGCACCCATGTACCCCAGTAGCCGTAAATTTTGCCATCATCATCCTTGAAAAACTGAGCATCCAGTGAAGGGAAGCGCTCTCTAGGAAAACCTACCGGAATGACCGGCGTGTCGTCTTCGTGCAATTTTTGCCAGGGGCCGGTGGGGTGGTCCGACACATAGCCGTATATATTGCATCCCGCCTGGCAGTTTCCGAAATAGAGATAGAAACGACCATCGTCGCCATGAATGATGTCAGGTGCCCAGTAGTTACGAAGATTGATCGACTCCAAAGACGGGATTTCCATGGTATAGTTGTACCAGTTTTGAAAATCACGGCTGTACCAGATGGTAGGAGCTCCGGAAGCCAGCATTTCATTGTCTGTGGTGGCATAGACATAATAAATATCGCCGAATTTACGCACAGTCGGATCGGCGTAGTAGCCGGGAAAAATGGGATTGCCTGCACCCGGCATATTGGCCTGACCTATGTCCTGCGCAAGCAGGCTAAAGGAAAGTAAAACAGAAAGGAAGGAAAAAAGAAAAGTGAATTTCATGGTCATGGGTTTGATAATGTAATGGGCAAAGAACGCAATCTCTATAAAAAAATGCTGTACCACCGTTCGGTAAACAGGACATATTGTTCAAATGACAGGTAAAATCTACGATTGGCATGTGCTGTGCGCCTCGGGTGCGTTAGGGACTGAAGCGGGCACGCAGTAAAGCGTAAGGCCCGACCCCCAACAAAAAAAGCCTAACTTCATGAAAGGCCTTTTTTGTTGGGGGGGAACGCCCGACTGTAAAGAAATATTACCTCTTTCATAATAGATGTTGCCAATCAGAGTTGGTTAATTGTAGATTTCACTATTACTTTATTCTATGATTGACCTAAAACACGCTCTGTTACTCTTCACCTTATTTGCTGTTCTCTTATCGTCGTGTAAACGTCCTGACCTGGAAGAAGAAGCGAAAAACATAAAAAGATCCTTTACCGAGTACCGTCCGGCGGTACGGCTGATGGAAATAAAAAAGGATACGTTTTTTACCGAAATCATAAGTAACGGTACACTTGTAGCCCGTGAGCGGGTGATTGTGCGATCCAGATCGCAGGGTGTGCTCCAACCCATTACTATTGCCAACGGTATGAAAGTGGAAAAGGGAGATCTGCTCTTTACACTGGATAATCTGGAGGTTGTACGTTCGCTGGAGTCTGCAGAACTGTCATATTCCAGTGCAAAAATCGAAATGCTGGACCTCATGACCCGATACAGCATGGAAAAGCTGGAGGATACAACCAGGTTATCGCCATCGATCGTGAAATCGCTTCTGATACAGAGTGGCATGCAGCGTGCGGAGATGGAACTCAAGACAGCCAGGGAAGAAATAAACCGGCTCAATGTACGTGCACCGATAAGCGGACTCGTTGCTAATCTGGAGGTAAAGCCCTATAATGTGGTCAATACTGCAGATGAGCTGTGTGTAATCATCAATGATCAGTCCTTTGAAGTGGTATTTGAGGTGCTGGAAAATGAAATCAGCCAGCTCAGGGCAGGGCAGCAGGTGACAGTGAAACCGTATGCCATGGCTAAAGAATTTGTTGGCCGAATCACCGAAATCAATCCGGTCGTCGAAAACGGACTCATCAAGGTGAAGGCTGAAGTGAAAAATACGACAGGCGAACTGGTAGAAGGATTGAATGTGCAGGTGATCATCCAGAACCAGCTCCTGGAAAAACTGGTTGTGCCCAAATCTGCCGTAGTACCACGAGACGGGCGACGTGTGGTATTTACGTTGATGGAGGATTCTACAGTGTACTGGAACTATGTCACTGTCGGACTGGAAAATGTGGGTGAATACATCATCGAGGAGGGGCTGGAAGAAGGAGAGCTTGTGGTGACGGAAGGCAATATCAACCTTGCCCATGAGTCTAAAGTAACCGTGCAAGGCTCCTGACCATGGTAGATTTTCTCGTCAAGCGCCCGATAGGTAGCACCATGATTTTTATTGCTCTGATTGCATTGGGGCTTTTGCTGAGCCGACAGCTTCCGGTATCTCTGATGCCTAATGTGGACGTGCCTCAAATAACCATACAGGCCACGTACGATAATTACTCCGCTACGCAGATGGAGCAAAATATTCTTCAGCCACTACGAAACAGCCTGCAGCAAACCCTGCGACTGGATGAAATCACGTCTGAGGCCCGTAATGGCCAGGGGCTGATCCGGATGCGGTTTGAGTATGGTACGGATGTGGCACTGGCAGCCATCGAAGTAAATGAAAAGGTGGATCAGGTGACGGATCGTCTGCCCGGCGACATGTCACGCCCTAATGTCATTAAGGCCAGTGCGCTGGACATCCCGATTTTTACCATCAACGTCAGTCTGCGGAATGGCTCTGATGACCCGGAAGAGTTTCTGGAGCTGTCTGAGTTTGTGGATATGGTGATCAAGCGGCGGATCGTGCAGGTCAATGAGGTCGCTATGGTGGATATATCAGGGTTGAGTGAACCGGAGATCTTAATTCAGCTGGATACTACAAAGGTAAGTCAGATCGACGTTTCTTTTGATGACATCAACCGCGTGATCCAGGATAATAACCGTGAAATCGGCAACATCATTCTGAAGGAAGGTTTTTACCAGTACAATGTAAAAATGGGTAATCAGCTCGTTACCGAAGACGATCTGAAGGACCTGCTGATCCGGAAAGGAAATCAGATTTACAGGCTGGAAGAACTGGCTAATGTGAAGGTTGTCCCTAAAGCATTAACCGGACTGTATGAGGCGAATGGACGACGCGCCATCGCAATGAATATCATCAAACAATCCGATGCACAGCTGGCAGAGATGAGCAAATCGGTGAGGGAAACGCTAGATCAGCTGATAACAGACTATCCGGAGCTGGATTTTGAAATAACAAGAGATCAGTCGGCGCTGCTTACCAACACCATTGGCAGTCTTAAGGGAAGTCTTATTATTGGAAGTTCCCTGGCTTTTCTTGTGATGTTTTTCTTTTTGCGTGATATCAGGGCACCCTTTCTGATCGGGTTATCTATACCTGTATCGGTGATTATCGCCTTATTTGGTTTCCGGCTGGTGGATCTTACCATCAATATAGTGTCACTGTCAGGGCTCTTGCTGGGTGTCGGTATGATGATCGACAATTCCATCATTGTGATTGACAACATAAGCCAGCGGATGGACCGAGGAGATTCCCTGTTTCACGCCTGCACGAAAGGGGCATCGGAGGTTTTCAGACCGTTGTTAAGCTCCGTGCTTACAACCTGTGCTGTATTTGTGCCACTGATATTTTTGAGTGGTATTGCCGGCTCGTTATTTTATGATCAGGCCATTGCGGTTACCATAGGACTTGCCGCTTCTCTGGGGGTATCGGTGACCCTGATCCCCGTATACTTTCACCTCATTTACCAGAATAAGGCCTTTGAAAAGCTCAATGAGAAATTCTGGCCCGGCCGCGTAATCCGCCTTGAAGGCATTTACAGACGGGGGCACCATTGGTCAATGAAAAATCAGTGGGTGATGCTGGTGATCATGATCGTATTACTGGGAGGAGTATACCCCGTTTATTCGCTGGTGGATAAGCAGCAGTTCCCTGATATCACCGAGGTCTCTGCCCAGTTTAGTATTGACTGGAATGAAAACGTGAATGTCGAGGAGAATCAGCGCCGGGTACGGGAGATGGAGCAGATGGTTATGGGGAAGGCAGAGCAGGCCAATGCGCTGGTAGGCGAACAACAGTTTATACTTTCATCCGGTGCCAATGCCAATGGAGGAAATGAGGTACTGTTTTATGTGAAATGCTCCGGTACCGAAGAGCTAGCGCTGGTGAAGAAGGAATTGATGCAGCTGCTTGACGAAAGATACCCAACGGCAGTATACCAGGTAAGTGGTTCGGAAAACGCATTTACGTCCTTATTTCAGAGTGCTGAAGCGCCACTGGTGGCACGGGTATATATCAGGGAGAGAGAAAGTAGTGTAGATGAACTGGATATATTGCTGCCTGTACAAAATCAACTTAGTGCAACTTTTAAGGAAGTGCAGGAGCTACCGACAGATGAGGTGATCGACGTATACCTGAATTATGAAATGATACAGCTGTATGAAGTGCCTGCGCAGCGTGTGGTACAGTTTATACAAACCATATTGAATGAAAATACCCTGGGTGAATTGCGCTCCTTTGAGCGACTGACGCCGATAAAAGCTTCATCATTTGGAAATCAGTTTATGGATCAGATAGAAAAAGGGAAGGTCTACAACAACGACGGAAGCCTGATTCCGGTGAAATATCTGATTACGACGACACCCACGAAGGGGTTAAAAACAATTTATGCAGGCAAAGACGGCCGTTTTTTTCCGTTTGATTTTGATATTGCAGCATCGCAGCTGGGTCAGTATCAGCAGCAGATCACCGGGATTGTTGAAGGATTTCCGGGGCTGGATGTGAATTTTACCGGTTCGCTCATTCGAAATAAGGCATTGGTGCGGGAGCTAGTGATCGTGCTTTTGGTAGCGCTTACGCTTCTGTATTTTATCCTGGCGGCGCAGTTTGAGAGCATCTGGCAACCTTTTATTATCATTATGGAGGTACCGATGAACTTTATTGCCTGCTTTGCCGGATTATATTTAACAGGCACCTCACTCAACATTATGTCGCTGATCGGTATTGTGGTAATGAGTGGCATAGTGGTGAACGATTCCATTTTGAAGGTAGATACGATCAACCAGTTAAGAAAAGAAGGGTTGAGTGTAGATGAAGCTGTTGCAGAGGGAGGGGAGCGGCGGTTGAAGCCTATTCTGATGACCAGTATTACGACCATTCTGGCGTTGACTCCGTTTTTAATTTCAGGTGATCTAGGTTCAGAATTGCAGCGGCCACTGGCTATTACCGTGATCAGTGGGATGGTGCTGGGTACGGTGGTGAGTTTGTTTTACGTGCCGTTGTTTTACCGGTGGTTGGTGAGGGATTGATGATTGTCTGCATCAGGATTCACTTGATGATAGGATGAAGCAACTCTTCCATTGTCTGAATCAGGATTCACAGGATGGTAGGATGACAGGATTCTCAACCATCCTCAAATCAGGTAATCCTGAAAATCCTGATCCTGACTACAAACACGCAATTTTCAATCCTGCCGGTTATTCATTAATTTAATTGTTTGATAAACTAACCGACATGAAATGCCTACTCCATTGTCTGCATCAGGATTCACAGGATGATAGGATGACAGGATTCTCAACCATCCTAAAATCAGGTAATCCTGCAAATCCTGATCCAGACAAAAAACACTCCATTTTCAATCCCGCCTATTATTCATTAATTTGATTGTTTGGTAAACCAACCGATATGAAACGACTACTCCATTGTCTGAATCAGGATTCCAGGATGATAGGATGACAGGATTTAAAGCCGAGTACTAATATAAACAAACTGTGGAATTACCCTTGATCCTGAACCTGCAATTGTAATTAAATTTCAATTTTATAGATCAATTGAATAAATGAATATTTTTAAAAATAAATATGGCATTATTACAAATATATATACTAATACACTTACAGAAATTGATAATTTCAATTATATATTTTTTTTAACCAATTGTATTACCGTTCATCAAATTATTAAACCTTAAACATTGCTCATTCTCCATTTATCAAACACAATTTGAATACATATATATATATAATTAGAAAGTGATCCAAATTGTAATGTTTGGTGTAGTTATGATCCAGATTCAGGTTGTGCAATTAGGTACACGAATGGGACAGTCACTATTTGTGAAGAAAGATATCCAGGTGGCCTTGCAGGTGGTTGATCTAAGGCCTTTTATTATTACTACTCTAGGCTGAAAGGCACTAGAGTAGTTATTTTCAAACATAAAACAACTTAAAAAAATAAATGCCACTCAAGAGATTAGCCTTAATACTTTTAATTAGTATTCTCACAACTGCCTGCAAAAAAACCATTCATGAGGATGAAGTAACTTATATCGAGAAATCAGATTTTAAAATTGAAACCTTAACTGGGGAGAATCTTGAATTTGATTCATTATTGAGGCCCGATAAAATATTTTTCAATAATGATAAATTATACATTATAGACGGGGGACACCCTACTTTTAGTGTCTCAATTTATAACCTTTCAAATCGGCAAATTGAAGGTAGATATATACGAAAAGGAAATGGCCCTGATGAAATATTGCATATTCAAAATTTGCAGTTTATTGGAGATTCTTTAGTAGCATTTGACAACAGAAAGAAAAGACTACTATTTTTTAATAAAGTAAACCTGGTTAATGAACCTAAAAGATTAAAAGAAATAAAAATAGACAATACAGATGTTAAATCTCCATTAATCAAAAATTCAAAGAACATCATCGACTTTGGATTACTAGGAACCCACCGTATAAATATTTACAACACTAATGGGAAGCTTATTGAAAAAGTTGGCTATATGCCAAAAATGAAAGGCTTTGAGTTAACAAAAGGAGTTACCTATTCAGGGGATTGCCAAATGACTATTCATGACTCAAAAATTGTCTTAGCCTATAAGTATACCGATTTATTGGAAATATATTCTAGTGAAGGTGAATTACTAAGGAGGAACTTTGGCCCTGTAAATGTACCACCTTCAACGGCTGTAATGGATCTTGGAAATGGCGCCACTATGGGAAGTGGAGGACCTGACGCTATAAGAGCATTTACATCGCCTAATATCGGTAATCATAGTATAATGACATTATTCAATGGTAAATTAATGACGGATAATTATCATACTAATCAAGTGTATGTCTTTGATATTAACGGAAACCCTGATCGAATACTCAAATTGGATAAAGGTATTTTTGCATTTACTGTAGATTGGGAAAAGCAATTTATCTATGGAATTACCCATGAACCTGAACCTGCAATTTTAAAGTTTGAATTTAATTTATGAGGTTAGCTGTATCTTTAATCATTTTATTTTTATTGTTAGCTTGTAATTCTAATGAGCAAGCACAGGAAAGTCCTCTTTCTGGTATGCAGGTCATTATTCCAAACTATATGAAAGAGATGAAATCAATCGATAAAAAGGGTGAGAAGTTGGTTTATTACTTTGATGGAGCATGTCCCATTTGCTATACAAAAGTTAGTAATATCAGAGAAGATAAAAGTCTGGTAAAAAATCAGTTACTTATATGGTATACAAAGGATACTGCAGTTGCTAATTTCAATTTAAAACAGTTAGAATTAGATGAATTCGTGATCTATGATAAAAACGATTCATTCCATATTCAAAATCCGGATATACCTTTAAATACTGCTGTAATTATTGTTCAAAATAATCGTGTAATCGAAGAATATTACCCTTAGTGAAACTCCTTCAAATTACAATTCTGTGCTGGAAGTGCTGGAAGTTTATACGTTGAAGGAGTAATTGTCTGAATCAGGATTCACTTGATGATAGGATGACAGGATTCCCAACCATCCTAAAATCAGGTAATCCTGCAAATCCTGATCCTGACAGAAAACACTCTATTTTCAATCCCGGAGGTTATTCGTTAATTTAATTGTCTGATAAATCAAACGAAATGAAACAACTGCTTCTCCTTACAATAATATCATGTTTATTTTTTCGATGCACCACATCTACACAAGAAACCGAACTGCATAACGGTATCACAGAGATTGACCTTACGGATTGCCAGGGTATTGTCCTGTCGGATTATTTTGAGAAGGTAGCGTATATTCCACTGGAGGCAACAGATGAATCATTGATTGGAGATATTGTTCGATTGATCCATCATGACGGCTTATTTTATACAGCGGCAGGGTTTTCTGATAACTCAATTCCGGTTAAAGTATTTGATGTAACCGGAAAATATATTCGGTCAATAGGTAGCATTGGCAATGGCCCGGGCGAATATAAACGCCCAGCAGATTTTGCAGTAAACACGACACATAATGAGATTATCATAAATGATTTTGATAGCCGAAGAGCATTGGTTTATGATCTGGAAGGTAAGTTTCTGAGAGATTTTGATGTTGATTTTTTCCCTTTTGGTATGGCTTCGGCAGGTGATTATATTTATTGGAAAAGAAATTTTAATAATTGGACAAATGAGCATTTATTTAATCTGATTATTACAGACCTGGATGCGAATATCGTAAAAGAATTGATGCCGTATGGTGAGGAAATGAGTCAGTTATACTCCAATGCTCAATCACCCCATGTAACGCAGGATATCGTACGGTTTGTGCCAATACTTGAAGATAAGATTTATGATATTGTTGAAGACTCGGTGATGGCCAGGTACCAGGTTAGATTCGCACGTGACCTTATTTCCATTGAAGAGAAAGAGAAAAATTTGGACGAAAGTTTTGTTAGGAATCATGCCTTGATTTTTGTGAGTTTTTTAAATGGTCATGGCTTGCTGCAGTTTCAATATACGGATGGAGGTGAATATATGCGATATATTGGCATAAATGGTACTAGGGCTGATTGCGGTAAAGTGGACAATGATCTTGAGCCGGCTTTAGGCTTCAACCCTATAACTTTTATGGGGAATAAGGTGGTCGGATATCATACAGTATCACAGATATTAAGCGCATTAGATGAAAATGCTGAATTGAAAAATATTTTCCCTGATTTTAGTGATGACAGCAATCCGGTTTTAGCGATTTATACACTTAAGGATTGATGAATGGTTGATTTGTTAGCACTTGTGTCGATACAACCCTGCTCCAAGATGGTTGTGGACTCCTCGGCGAGCTTTAACTTCGTTGTACAGACCGAATATTGTAGGACGTTAAGATCGGCTCAGCCATCGATATAGATCCCAGTCGATGCAGTAAAAGTTACGTAACTTTTTGATTGTAAAGTTACGTATAAATGCTCGTCTCGATACATCCCGACATAAACTGCCGGAACTCCTCGATGAGCTTCGTCTTCGAGGTATATTCATGGTCATCATGTTACCTTGCGCCATGAGCCATCAACCATGAGCCAGGAGCTAGCAGCTCTCAGCTCTGTGCTAAATCCTTTCACCTTTCACCTAATCGCTCGCTAGCAGCTCTGAACTCCGAACTCTATGCTATTTCCTTTCACCTTCACCGTCTTTCATCTTCATCCACATAATAATCTCCCCATTTTTTTATTTTAACTGCACGGGTACTATCTTAATACCATGAACCGGACTCCAACCACAGTTTCTTCCTTCCGCGTCATCACTATCTTCATCCTGCTGAGCATCATTGGCATCGCCCTGATCCCGTTAGTAAAGATGCAGTATCAACCTTCTACCTCCCAAAACAGTCTTACCGTGCGGGTCGGCTGGCCGCGTACAGGGCCTGAGGTGATCGAACGTGAGGTAACCGCCAAACTTGAAGATATCCTGGCGTCTGTACCCAATACCTATAACATCGAGTCCTGGACTCAGGAAGGCTTTGCGTCGGTATCGCTCTATTTTCATGACGATGTCGACCTCGACAAGACACGCATGGAAATCAGTACCCTGCTTCGCCAACTTTCCACCAAGCTTCCCGAAGGGGCTTCCTATCCCACATTATCTTATGGCGGCGGGGGCGGGGGCAACAATTCAGGGCCAAAGCATTTATTTACCTACACCCTTACTGGAAAATATAGTGCCCGCGAACTCCAATCCTGGGCAGAAAATACCATTACACCTGATCTCACCGAATTAAAAGACATTGCAGAGGTAAATGTAACCGGTGGTGACCCCATTGAATGGGAACTCATATACGATCGTGACAAGCTTACGGCCTATGGCATATCTACAAATGATATCCAAAATGCCATCCGGACCTATACCCGTGAATCCCCTCTCGGGCTGGTGGAAATGTCAGATCAATCCACCATACGGAAATTGGCAGTTCGTTTGCAGTCTGACAGGGGCACGGACTTTCCTGTTCATAAAATACCTGTCAAAAAAGTGGGGGATCGCATTATTTACCTGTCTTCGCTGGTGAAGCTTGAACAAACTGTTCGGGATCCCGATCGCTATTTCAGAGTAAATGGCCTTGAGGCAGTAAATGTTACCATCTATGCATCGGAAACCAGTAATATACTGGCTATAAGTAAGTTAGCGGCAGACAGACTCCGGCAGATTCAGGACAATATTCCTGAAAATATGGAGATGATACTGGTATGGGACAGCACCGAGCGTCTCAATGAAGAATTACTGGATATTTCCTGGCGTGTTGCATTGTCTATCGTGATCTTGTTGCTTTTTACCTGGCTCATCAGCCGTAGTCTGCGCTATATGTTTATCGTGATAGCCAGCATTGGGGTCAACATCGCGATTGCCTTTATCTGCTATTACCTGATCGGGGTGGAGTTGCATCTGTTTTCCCTGGCCGGCCTCACCATATCATTGGGGATTATCATTGACAACTCCATTGTGATGATCGATCATATACGGCTGAACAATAACAAAAAAGTCTTTGTCGCCATCATGGCCGCCACATTAACCACTGTAGGCTCCTTGTCCATTCTTTATTTTCTGGATCGGGAAGAGCAGCGCGAACTGCTTGATTTCGCCTACGTGCTGGCCATTAATCTGATCATTTCACTGTTTATATCGCTCTATTTTATTCCGGCCATACTGGATAAGCTACCCTTGCGTAAAAGGATCAGCAAACGTACGATCCGCGGCAAGCGCCGTGTGGTGTGGGTGAACCGGGTATATATCCCTGTTATCGGTTTTATCACCAAATGGCGCAAATGGGTCCTGGTGGCACTGGTGTTGTTGTTTGGATTGCCCATCTACCTTTTACCGGATAAGCTGGGCGAACGAAATGAAAAACCGGAAGACTTGTCAACCGGGGAAAAAATATACAATGCCACCATCGGAAATGAGTGGTACCAGAAAAACCTGCATGATCATGTTAAAACCTGGCTTGGCGGGACATTGCAGTTGTTTCATGGGTCGTCTTATCAATCCTATTACAGGAGTGGGGGCGAGCAACAGACGACATTATATGTAAATGGCAGTATGCCGCCGGGAGCGAATATCCACCAGTTGAATGAGGTATTTAAAGAGCTTGAAAATTTCATAAGTCAGTTTGAGGAGGTAGATCGTTTTGAAACCAATATTACCGGCATACGGAGTGCAAGCATCAGGATTACATTTGATGAAGCGCATGAAATGACCGCATTTCCTTATTACCTGAAGGCGAGGCTCGAAGAAAAAGCCATCTCCATCGGAGGAATGGATAGCCGTATTTACGGTGTTGGGCAAGGTTTTAGTAATTCCCTGAGTTCCGGTTACCGCAATACCAACCTGTATCTATATGGCTACAACTATAAAAATCTGATTCGCATCGCCGAAGAGCTCCGTGAGCAACTACTTTCGGGCTATACCCGGATCAAGGAAGTCGATATTCTCGGCAGGCCTTACAGCTATGGAAAGCAATACCAATATCGGATGGATCTGGATAAAAATGAGCTGGCCCGGCTGAATATGAATACGGACTACGTCTACCGCTATATCAATGATATAGGAACCGATGAGGTCAGTGTATTTCGCGGAGAAATTAACGGTATCAACAGCGAGTTGCGCCTGCGTCCACGTGAGGAAGACAGGGTAGATGCATGGAATGTAAACAATTATCCCCTGATGTCAGGAGATAGCAGCATGACCAAGCTGGCGTCATTGGGTACGGTGAAGCAGGAGCAGGCAGCACAGGTGATTTTTCGTCAGAACCAGCAATACCGGATCATCGTTGCTTTTGATTATATCGGGTCGTACCAGCTGAAAAATGCGGTGGTGAAAAAATTCATTGAAGAAACCAATGATATCCTGCCGGTAGGCTATAAAATTCAGGAAAGGCAATACGACTACCGTCAGCCTGAAGGTACAAAGTACTGGCTACTGGGTTTGGTGTTGGTGATTATTTTTATCATTGGGTCGGCCTTGTTTGAGTCCTTGCGGCAGCCTTTGATCGTGCTGCTCATTATCCCGATGGCCTTTATTGGTATATTTCTGACGTTCCACCTGTTTGAACTGCCTTTTGGCCAGGGAGGCTATGCGTCAATGATATTAATCTGTGGGATAGCGGTGAACTCCGGCTTTTTTATTGCCAACGATTATAACAACACCTTAAAAGCGACAAACGGCAGGGCGTTGCGGTCTTACCTGAAGGCCTATCAGCATAAGGTCATGCCGATCCTGCTGACGATATCGTCTACTGTAGCCGGGATGATCCCGTTTTTGATTGAAGCCAAGCTGCAGTCCTTCTGGTTTTCACTGGCCGCCGGTACCGTGGGAGGGCTGTTATTTTCCATGCTGGGCGTGATCCTGTTTTTGCCACTGTTGATAAAGAGAAAATATGTGAAATAAAGAGAAGAATGGCAGTAATGTCGTCTCACCCGGATAAACGAAAATAAATACTACATCGCTGAACTAGCGCCCGAAACCTGATCGCCTCATGACACAATTATATAACTAAATATTTCGTTATTACGCTAATTAATGTTTACTTGTAATTTATTACCATAGCGACCATTTTGACATATGAAAATTCCAATTCATAATACTATTCAAAACATGATCAAATACGTATTACCATTTTCATTACTGTTTTCCATTATATTTCTTTATTCATGCCAGCAAAATCAGGAGACCCGGGAAGAAGCTGTGAGGGTCATCAACCTTGATGAGGCGCCATCCATAGAAATTGATATAGCTGCCATGACCGCTGAGCCGATAGCTATACCGCTTCAGACGTCAGACTCCATATTGGTCAGTCAGTTTTCCAATTATTTTTTAACAGGACAATATATATTGGTCTATGACCAGGACCAGCTGTTGCAGTTTGATCGAAACGGCCGGTATATCCGTAAACTTTCACAATCCGGCGGAGGCCCGTTTGAGTTTCAGTATATTCAGGGGCTGGACATGTCAGATGATGAGCGCTATCTCTATCTCAAGCACTACGGAACTTCAAAAAGCATGATACGCTTTGATCTTGAGACAGGTAAACCGGGGCTGATAGATGTGCCTTACAATCCACAGTCATTTCTCATTGAAAATGATGAAATATACGGCTTCAGCATGCGTGAAAATTATGTCTTTTTTCGTTCCGACCTGGAAGGTAATATCCTGGACACCCTGAAAAATACAATCGATGCGAGTGGCAGGGCTGATGTAATGGTTAAAGACGGGAAACCCTACTTTCTTTTCGACTCCGATACATTGTATCAGTTTGTAAACCGAAGTTTTGTGCCGGAATTGGTATACAAATTTGATGAAAAATTTGATCGTGAAAAGGTAAACCCTGGTTTTGTCACCAATGTAGGGTTTCATAGCAATGGATATTATTATCCCGAGCTAATGCTGCGGGAGGAGTCGAATGTGAATGGATCTAGCAGTGTGACCATAGGACGTGAGTGGAAGTTTTATCAGGTCGCTGACGATGGCAGCTCCGTTCACCAGATCGATACTGTGCGGCTCGGTTACCTGGACATCGGATTTTATAATTACGACCCATCAGTATATAAGAATGAGTTGATTTTTGATATTCAGCCCATGCAATGGCTTGAGGCTGTTGACAACCTTGAAAACCCGACCCCGCTTCAGCAGCAGCTTATCGAATCGACACAAAATGTTGGGTTCGAAGACAATCCCGTTTTATTGATCACCAAGCTTAAATAACATGCGTTACCTGTTACTTATACCGTTATTCGCCATTTTGATTTCCTGTGGAAATAATGAATCTGCTACTGATGCTGAATTTCAGGTTATCAACCTGGATAATTCAGACCCTATCGATTTTAAAATTTCTGATTTTATCACAGATCCGGTAGCTGTAAGTCTTGAAACGAATGATTCTTCAGTGGTTGAAGGGAATTTCTGGTATCTGTTTTCTGATGAGTATATAATAGTAGTTGATCGCAATCAGATCAGTCAGTTTGATATTGAAGGAAACTTCATAGGTATTCTTGCTAAATCAGGAGGTGGTCCATACGAATTCAATAACCTGAATGAAGCAATGATGTCTCACGATTCAAAGCGTCTCATAATCGCTCATTATGGAAATCAAAATGCATTAATTGCATATGGTTTGAATGGCGAAAATCCGGAAACAATCCCCGTACCTGACCGTCCTACCAGTTTATTTGTTGATGTCGAGGGCTATATTGATGGGTTTTCATCTTTTGGTGCTTATTTCTACTACAGGATAGACCCACAGGGTGATGTGACAGATTCCTTAATGTGGAAAAGAGATAAAGAAAACTCAATGAGCAGAGGTATGGCTATTACAAGAGATAAAGAAGGGTATTTAATTATGAAGGAGGCTGATACATTGTATCGCTTTTCCAATAAAAAGCTTGAGCCTATTCTTTCATATCAATATGAAGATGCTATTGTATTAGGTACCGGCCCGGGTAAAGGGTATATGCTTTTTGCAGGTTATACCACCGATGAGTATTTATATCCGGTACTTACCGAATTAGAAGTTACATCCGATAACGGTATCATGATTAATGGTGATGGTAACAGAAGTTTTAAAGTAAACAGAATCACAGGCCAGGTAGAAAACTTTGAATCCATCAATCTTGGCTTCTTTGATATATCACTCGGCAGATTTAATCCGCATATCATTAATGATCGTGCACTATTCACAATCAGCCCTCCGGAGTGGCTCGAAGCGATAGAAAACCGCGAAAACCCAACACCGGAGCAACAAAAGCTTATCGACCAGGTGGGCGAAGTAGGGTTGGAGGATAATCCCATCATCATTATTGGCGAAATCAAATGATTAACTTCAAAATACTCCATCATACTATGAAAAACCTGATACTTATCCTTTTTCCATTCTTTTTTCTTGCCTGTCAGCAACAGGAAAACGAAACGACCGGACTATCGGTAATTGACGTAGAAAAGTCAGCGGGAACCATGACACTTAATTTTTCGGAATTAATCAATGATATCTGCGCGGTAACTCTGGAGTCATCAGAAAACTCACTCATTGGTCAATATCCCCGTTTTTATATTGGCGATGATTATATAGTATCGCTTGACAATGATCGGATCCTCTTGTTTGATAGTCAGGGCAATTACCAGCGCCAACTCTCACAGAAAGGCAAAGGGCCGATGGAATTTACCGGCATTACCGATTATCTTGTTATACCGGAAGAAGATATGCTTCTCGTTTCAAACTACAACACAGAGAGTTTGCTGAAATTAAATATCAGTAAAAAGGGGTTTGGTGCAATTGAAACGCCGGGCCGTGTAATGCTTATGGAGCGGATAGGAGATGAAATTCTATGCATCGGAGGCTATCCGGAATATTCGTCTTTTATTCTTGACCTGGAGGGCAATGTAATCAATACGGCTCCGAAAAAGGATGAACAGCGCTATGGTGTTGGGCGTTTAGGATGGCTTGAGGGAGGTTACTATATACCGGCAACCAGCGATACTCTGTTTTCACTGAAAGACCGGGAATTAAAACCTTTAGCTGCTTTCGTAATACCGGATAAAGTAAACCAGGGGCAGTCATCCAGGGGTAATATGCTTTTCGCGGGTGAACGCCTTCAGCATCTAATCACTTTTACAGTTCAGGAAACTACCATCGAAGTAAGTGAAGACTATTCATCCATTTCTATTCAAAATGGCATCGATTATATATGGGATTCAGCATCAGGCAAATTGCTTAACCTGCAAGAGAAAATGGGTTACTGGGATCATGAAGAGGGGGAAATTGCCCGGTATGATGTGATGGGTGATCGTATCATTTTCATTATCCAGGCTGATAGATGGCTTGAAATTACAGAAACATTTGAAGATCCACCTACAGCCATACAGCAACAGTTGCTCGATCAGGTGGGTGAAGTAGGACTGGAGGATAACCCTGTTCTGCTGATCGGAACGTTAAATCAAAACTACAATATGTAATCATGATGAAGCACTGCCTTTACTTCATTATATTTCTTGCCGTTGTTTATTCAGGGTGCAGCAGCGAAAAAAATGAGCAACAATCAGAAGTTTCAAATCTGAAAGTAGAATACATCGAAGAAGTCATGTTGTCTTCTCTGATTGAGGGAGAAATATCCTATCTTCCAATTTCATCTGCCCAACCAATAGGAAATATCGGCAAGCTGATCGTCATGGATGATACATATTTTATTCTGGATTTTATATCGAGAAATGTGGTCAGAGTCAATGCTCAGGGCGATCTGTCCGTTACATATGGTGGGCAGGGCAAGGGAGTAGGAGAGTATATTTTCCCAAACGATGTTGCGATAGGAGAGTATGTGCTAATCTCGGATGGCTCTTCCAGACGTATGATGCGATATGACCTGAGCGGGCAATTCATCGACCAGGAAACCGTACCCTTTATAGGGGATGAAATCATTATGGATGGTGATGAGCTTATTGTGCACAGTGCCTATGATGCGGCTTTCAATAAACTCCCTGAAGGAACAGGTACGATATTCAGTTACAACCGGGAAACGGGCGATATAAACTGGAGTTTTCTGCCTTACCTGAATAATATTGATGATGGGGGCACTGCCTCAACTATTTGGAAGTATGGCGATAATATATCCTATATTCAAACGATTGTAGGTGATATACATACTGTTACAAATGAGGAATTAAAAACAGTGACGCTGGATCTTGGATCATATGCAATCCCAATTGACAGGGAGGAGATGGTAGCCATGGACAGTGAATCGGATTATGAAAAATTTCAGCAGATGCTGTCGGAGGCAGAATTTGTCACAAACTTCAGCTATCTTATTGAAAATGATCAATATATTATGTTTCAGGCTGTTAGAGGTAATTTTGAGGAAGTTAGTGATGGTGCCTACAACCAATGGTTTATATGGAAGAAAGAATCCAACATCATATATGCGATACAAAATGTCATCAATGATGTGGATGGGGGAGCATTCAGTGCACCGCTTACCTGGTATGATGGTAAGTACTACAGTTTCATTGATTATACAGATGTAGTTGGTTTAAATACAGACCAGTTGACGGACAAGGTCAGGCCATATTACGGACTTACGGAAGACTCCAACCCTGTAATTATCCAATATGCATTAAAACGTGATATAACTTTTTAAAGTCAATGGCAGATCTCAGCCAAAGGGGTAAAAGTTACGTAACAATTTGAATAAGAAGTTACGTATAATTTTTCTTCTGCATAACAGTATTCGAGTAGAGAGTTGACGAGAAGAGTTCATTTCGAGATTTCGCATCAGAGTCTCCGGAAGCTGGATGACTCTGATTGCTTAAATTGTCTGAATCCAGATTCACAGGATGATAGGATGACAGGATTACCAACCATCCTCAAATCAATTCACCCTGCA
>CAZEQJ010000015.1:0-72461 GCA_964514385.1 uncultured Cytophagales bacterium | reverse complement strand
GGCATTGAGGTAAGCCTGACGTACAGTATCAGCTATGGCCACACCGCAGGCATTGGTATGCTTGATGATCACAAAAGCAGTATCATCAAATTCCTGCAACAGACCTACTGCACCATCAATATCTACCAGGTTGTTATACGATATTTCTTTTCCGTGCAATTGGGTAAAATACTCGTCGAGATTGCCATAAAACCATCCCTTCTGGTGTGGGTTTTCGCCATACCTGAGTACTGTCTGGTGTGATTCGCTTATTTTCAGCGCGCCATCTTTATTCTCGTTAAAATATTCAAATATCTGCGTATCATAGTGAGAGGATATATGAAAAGCATGGCGTGCGAAGTGTTTTCGTATTGCAAGGGAAGTTTCTGCCTTACCTTCCGTTAATATTTCGAGCAGTCTGCTGTATTGCGATTTTTCGGATACTATCAATACATCAGTGTAGTTTTTTGCAGCGGCACGAATGAGAGAAATGCCGCCAATATCTATTTTTTCGATGATGTCGTCATGGGCGCCACCGGACTGTACAGTTTCCTCAAAAGGATACAGGTCTACTACGATGAGGTCGAATGGAGGAATATTATGCTCGCTGGCTTCCTTTTGATCGGTCGTGTTGTCAGCGCGTTGTAGTATACCGCCGAACACTGCCGGATGCAAGGTCTTGACCCTGCCACCAAAAATGGATGGATATCCTGTAAGGTCTTCAACTTTTTGTACCGGTATGCCCGCTTCCTCTATAAAATTATAAGTGCCGCCTGTGGAATAGATTTCCACATCATGCTTGTGAAGGGCTTCAATTACGGGCTTCAGTCCGTCTTTGTAAAAAACTGAGATTAAGGCTCTTTTGATTTTTTTCTGATCTGCCATAGCGGGGGTTTGAAAATTAAGGCGCAAAGTTATGAAAAATTAAGCCTTTTTTTCAGGTACCATTCAATTACTGAAGCATAGTGTTTATGTTCCAGCCTGAGTACTTTTTTCTGCAGTGATTCGGCCGTATCTTCCGGCTCTACGGTTACCGTATCCTGAATCAGGATTTCACCATCATCATACACTTCATTTACTACATGGATGGTGACACCAGACGTCTTCTCACCAGCCCGAATTACGGCATCATGTACATGCATGCCATACATGCCTTTACCGCCATATGCCGGTAACAGGGATGGGTGAATGTTGAGAATACGACCCGGAAACTTCTGTATAAGGTAATCCGGGATTTTCAGTAAATACCCTGCCAGCGCAATTAAAAATATCTGATGCATCTCCAAAAGACCTGTCACATGTTGTTCATTTTCCATAGCCGAACGGGATAAATGAACGACCGGTATGCCATAGCGTGCAGCCCGCAAAACCACGCCGGCTTCTTTTCGATTGGTTACAACCAACGAAACGCGAATCGAGGGATGATCCTGAAAATAACTGAATATTTCTTCGGCATTGCTCCCGCTGCCACTGGCAAATACGGCGATGTTGACTCTCATCAGAAAAAGATCATGCTTGTAATTCCGGAAACCATCAGCACTTTACAGAAAGCGCTGAGAAAACGATAATCCCTTACTTTATCTGCCTGTATCAGGCGGTAGGCAAAGTACAATGACGGGATAAATAACAGTATCATATATACGGTGAAGGTATAATTTTTAAGCTTATATGCCATTATCCCAAGCAGGATCACAAATATCACCATCAAAAAATAAAGCACCAATTTCGTTTTTCGTATACCATGGAGCACCGGAAAAGTATGTGCTCCGAAGGCGCTGTCACCTTCGGCATCCTCCATGTCTTTGATAAGCTCACGGATCATGGTGATGGCCATGGCCAGAATGGCATAACTCAGTGGCAGGAGATAGTTTGATGCGTATGCAATGGGAATAAGTAGTAATGTCAAGCCGGTAAGAAATGAAACGATCATATTGCCGAGTAATGGCATTCTTTTCATCTGATTGGAGTATATCCAGAGCAGAAAGGCTGAGGTAAGATGTATAAGCCCAATGATAGGGTCGATTAATATACCCAATGCGATACCCAGAAAGTTGAACAATGTATGAATAAACAATGCTATCCTCCGTGAAATTATTTTCCCTATCACAACCCGCTCAGGCTTATTGATCAGGTCGATTTTTATATCATAATAATCATTGATAATATATCCGGCAGCTGCGATAAGAAGCGTGGATACAGCAATCAATACCATTTTTGGGTCGAGCAGATAGGCAACTTCGCTACCATGAGGAGCTACCAGAAAGGCCGCCGTAAGATACTGGCTTACCAGTACGATAACCAGGTTTTCAACCCGCACCAGACGCAGAAACCCGGTAACGTTATTCATAATGCGAAAGTATGTTTTCAGTGATCACACGATATATTTCCTGAATATCGGGATAATTTTCGAGCAGTGACATGTGTTTATCCAGTGTTTCTGCATCACGACGAATCGCCGGACCAGTTTGTGATTTTTCCGGGCCCATGGAAAGGCTTTTTTCTACCGTTTCAATGATAAGCGGATAGAGCCATTCAAATTTTATTTTTTGGTCTTCCGCAATCTTTTTGGAAAGGGTATGGAGGTGATTGGTGAGATTGCAGGCAATGACAGCGGAAACATGCAGATAAGCTCTGCGTTTGGCTGTTATCGTCATCACATTTTTTGAGATGGTTTTTGCCAGTCGGATGAGCTGCTTTTCTGTTGCTGCATCTTCAGATTCAATAAATATTGGCAACCGTGAAAAGTCAATTTTTTTTGAACGCGAAAATGTCTGTAAGGGATAAAATACTGCGGTCTGAGAAGTTGGGAGATATCCCAGTTTAGACAGCGAGACGGAGCCACTGGTATGTGCCACGATGCAGTGTTCCGGCAAAATTAATTCACGTGCTACATGTTCAATGGCGTCGTCCTTAACGGCGATGATCACAAGGTCGGCATCTGTAAATTCAGGCTGATGAAGGAGCTCGGCCTGATATAAACGACCTATAAAAGGCTTCGCGTTACCTGGGGTGCGGTTCCATACGGCAGTTACCTGATGGCCAGCGTTTTCCAGTGCCGGCCCAAGGTGCCAGGCGAGGTTTCCACTTCCTGCAAATCCGATTTTCAGAGGCCTCAATTGCGTCAATTATTTCGACTTGTAAAAGTCGACAAATCGACGGTAAGTGGCAATACCAAATCCAATAACGAGCACCACGGTGCCCAACCATAGTATATTAATGCCCGGCTTCACTATGGCCTTCAGGATAATGTAATCCTGCTGGGCTGTTTCCAGACCGAATACAAAGGTCTCTTCCGCGGGCCGTATTTCATTGAATGTCAGCTTAACGCCCAATTCGCTCAGCGTCGCCGGCATGCTGTACGGCACACGGTCTTTCAGGATATAATAGGGTGTTAGCGTGTATATGCCCCCATTCGGACCTTGAATATCCACTACAGCTTTTACTGCAAGATCATCACCTTCGATAGCCACACCTTCCACTACATCCACGCGTTCTACTTTCTTCAGCTCCGCAATGTAGTCATGTACGAAAAATGTGGAATCCAAACGCACGATCAGCTCATCTTCCTGTGTCCATTCCTTTTCTGACGGTGGATTGCTGATTGCCATGAGGTGAGTATACATATCTTTGGTGACGGTACGCCGGATATCAGGTGATACCACATTACCCATCTGCGGATTGATCTGCCATCTGGGATATAACCGGAATACATCACCGTCATTTTCAGTATAGGTCACTTCGTAGTAGGTGTTTTCCGGGTGTACCTTTAATGTGTCCCCTTTCTGAAATTGTTTACGTCCAATCTTCACATCTTCACGTACCACCATCAGGGAGGGGTCATCTGTGGAGCGAAGATTATTCAGGTCCATCAGACCACTGTAATTGCGTAACTCTACCTTTTTACCGGTATAACGCACGCTGAAATCTGTCATCTTTTCCGGGTCATTATACCAGAGCAGCAGGTTTTCAACGTTTTCATTAGCCCTGTCCTCAGTGAGATCATTAAATAGCAGCAGGCCGCTATTGTTGCGTGAAATGGTTTTGCTGTAACCTGAGGATGCCAGGATGCCGATAAGCATCAGGGCGACTCCGATATGGGCAACAGAACCACCACTTAGCGCTACCCGTTTTCTCGCCAGGTCTATCATGATCTTGGCATTTGCCACGATGCTGTAAACAGAGGTGGTGAGAAGCACAATGAATACCACATTATAAATTTGTGCCAGGTATATTACCAGACCTGAGAATACCAACGTGAGCAAAAGAGGTATAAGCAGGGCCTCTTTCAGTAATTCGGGTTTCATTTTTTTCCAATAGAAAAACTGCCCGGTACCTGATAGAATGGCTACGGCTACAGCAAACCAAAGCTGCCATTTGGTATAATATCCAACCTGATCGGCCGGAGGGGCAAGGTTGCTGTCTATATTGAAAGTGCCAAGCAAAGCGTTGAATACAGGTATTGAAGTAGGCAGTATCACCTGGAATGCCATCAGGCTGAGCACCGTCACACCAATAAAAATCCAAAATTCCCTCGAATACACCGAGGCTTCCTTCTGATCCATCGGTATTTCCTTCCACCTGCGAACCATAAATACCACCGAAAGTCCCAGAAAAAACAGCAGATAGAGCAACAGCTGACCAGATAGTCCAAGGTCGGTAAAAGAGTGCACGCTGCTGTCACCAAGCACGCCACTACGGACGAGAAATGTTGAGTAAAGTATCAGTACATACATCGATACCACCAATATTACAGACAATCGTAAGGCAGTGTTGCTGTTTTTGAACAGTATCATAGTGTGAATAGAGGCTACCAGTATAAGCCAGGGGACATAAACAGCATTTTCAACCGGATCCCAGTTCCAGTACCCTCCAAAGTTGAGTGTCTCATACGCCCAGTAGCCACCCATTAATATGCCGGTACCCAAAACCGCCGCAGCAGCGATAGACCAGGGAAGAGCCGGTTTCACCCATGCCTTTACCTCCCCTTTCCATAATCCGGCCAGCACAAGAGCAAAGGGAATGATAGTTGCCGCAAAGCCAAGGAAAAGGGTGGGGGGATGGATCACCATCCAGTAATTTTGCAATAACGGGTTGAGCCCGGCGCCATCAGAAGGAATAAAATCAGGATTCATCTGAAATATAGGTACATCAAGTACATCCCTTGTCAGCAGGAAGGGTGAACTGCCAATCTTAAGATTGAAAATGACAATACCCAGGATCATTGAACTTAAAAATGCCTGCACCAGCGAGAAAAAGAACATCGCCGAAGATTCCCACTTTCCGCTCAGATGAATAAACAGGATCCCGATAACCGCATGCCAGAACATCCAGAGAAGGAAACTTCCTTCCTGGCCATTCCAGAAGCTGGATATCAGGTAATGTACCGGCAGATCGCGAGATGAATGGGAATAGGCATAGTGGTATTCGAAATAATGGTTGTAAACAATGACGAACAGCGATATTACAATAAGCAACACCGAAATTGCGTGTACATAAAATAACGTACGTGCATTTTGCTTCCATGCTTTTTGCAGCTCACCGCCAACCGTAGCATATTTATAATAGGAAAATGCTGCCAGCAATATTGTAACAAAGGCAGCTATGGTAGCCAGGTGACCCAGGTGCCCGATAAAATAATGTATCATAGTGAAGCGCTAATCTCGTCAGTTTCTTCCTGATATTTGGATGGACATTTAAGCAGGATTTTTTCAGCGTAGAAGCGGTCTGTGTTATAATATTTCCCGATCACCACTACTTTTTCAGATTTCAGAAAGTCGGCCGGCATCGGATTATTGTAAAATACCTTTTCTTCCCGGTTATTTTCATCCACCAGGATAAACTCAAAATTCATTTTGTTCGAAGCCTCTTCAATGCCTGTGAACTCTCCTGCAGGTGTACGCTTCAGTTCACCTACCACGTGTACAGACTTATCAGAGCCGTTGTCGTACAGGGTTCGCGCCTCTTCAAAACCCACATATTTCGATGCACTACCCGAAGTAGATACTATCACTACCACAGCCAGTGCGATAACTACAAATGCAAAAATGTATGACCTTTTCATGAATTTCCTTTACTGCTTTTCTAACAACTACTTATTGGTTAAAGATTCCTCAATTTCCTTCATTTTCTTTTCTACCCTGCCGATGGAGCGCTCCACCGAGATCAGATAGATCACCAATCCGGCCAGCAGCACCACAAAAACCGCTACTACTACATATATTTTGCCATTGGAGCGCATTACATCTGCCATTTCCACATCGTCAGACGCCAATGCAGGCCATGCCGAAAGCATCAGGATTAGGTTAGGCAATAATTTCATCCAGTTTTTCATCAACCAGTCGTTTTCTGATAATCAATGTTGTGATCCATACCCCTAATAAAGTCCAGCCCGCAACCGCCGGGTAAAACACCATACGCAGGCGACTGTCAAGGTCGTAGGCATTAAAGCCGGGATTTCCTCCGTTGCCAGGGTGAAGTGAATCCGTCATACGGGGGAGTATAAATAAAAGTGGAATTAGCGAAATAAATGCAAAGACATTATATATAGCGCTGATCCTTGCTTTGGAAAGATCATCTGTTATGGAGTTTCTGAGAATAAAATAGGCGAAATAAACAAGCAGTCCGATCGCTGCGCCATTTTGTTTGGGGTCGCCGCTCCAGGGCTCACCCCATGTATAATTGGCCCACACCATACCCGAAACAATGCCAAGGGCGCCAAAAACAGTACCGCTTACGGCATAACTATGCGACCGGATATTGTCAATGTCGTTGCCTGACCGCAGATACCGGATCGCATACACCACCGAGCCAAGGAGCAGCAGGATCATACCAAACCACATGGGCACATGGAAATAGAGCACCCTCACCGTCTCATTCAGGATTACGAGTCGTGGCACCTCCATCAGCAAACCTGCTATTGTAATGTATAGCAGCAATACCACGGATAATATTTTCCACCAGGTTATTTTCATGTTTTCCAGGCAATGGGATATAAAATGACCGACATTCCGACCGACAACGCGAAAATCGACGCAAGTATAAGCAATTCGTCGGTACTAGAACCAAAATCAAGGTCATCAAGTGCGTTTTTTGTCAACTTTGATTCAATTAATAATACAGGCAGTACTACAGGAAAGCTCAATATGGATGAAAGTAAGCCGGTTTGCTGGCTGTTGCGTGATAAGGCATTGGTAAAATAGATCACGACGGATAGCGCCATACAGGATAGTACCAGCGTAATGGCGAGTACGAAAATATTGCCTGCCGGGGTGGGAAAATAGAACATAAAAAGTGCGAAACCGATAAGGGTAAATACCAACAATTCAATAAAACCATAGAGCATCCTTCCCAGTATGATGGTCTCGGGTGATGCCAACTGGTAATAGGTGTAAAAATGACCGCGTGCGAAGCTTTCATTGCCTTTATTTCCCAGTTGAAGGGCAAGGAAAAGGTGAATGATCCAGAACAGGGCTATCCAGGTAGGTAAATTGATCACCGTAAGAGAAAAATTAAGGTAACTTATGAAAATCACGCCCACCAGATAGAGCAACCCGCCCCACCAGAGATATGGCTTTTTCAGGTGGTTAGTAAATTCAAGCCGAAATATTTGTGTGATCATCGGGTCAAAGTTAATTATTCCCCACATTTTTGTGGATTAACACCATCATTTCTGTCATATGAAAAAAATTAATACCAAAATTGAAGGTGTATTTGTGATTGAACCCCGTGTCTTTGAAGACCCAAGGGGATTTTTTATGGAAAGCTTCAATAAAGAGAAGTTTGCAGAACTCATTGGCGAACCGGTTGATTTTGTACAGGATAACCATTCCAGGTCATCTTATGGTGTACTTAGAGGCCTCCATTATCAAAAACCTCCTATGGCACAGGCGAAGCTTATCCGGGTCACACGGGGTGAAGTGCTCGATGTGATCGTCGATATCCGTCAGTCATCCCCCACATTTGGCGCTGTAGATAGTTTCCGTATTTCGGAAACGAATAAGCAAATGGTGTATATGCCACGCGGTGTAGCTCATGGCTTTGTGGTGCTGTCACAGGATGTTGAGTTTATGTACAAGGTAGATAATTACTATTCCCCCGGGCATGAAGGAGGTATTATCTGGAATGACCCATCCCTATCTATAGATTGGATTATTCCTGAAAGTGACATCATCCTTTCCGATAAAGATAAAATATTGCCTAAATTTGCTCCCTCAAAAATCATTTTTGACTAATGAGTAAGGTTGCATTAATCACAGGCATCACCGGTCAGGATGGGGCCTACCTGGCGGAGCTATTGCTAAAAAAAGGGTATGAGGTACATGGTGTCAAACGACGCACGTCCCTTTTCAATACCGACAGGATAGACCATCTATACCAGGATCCGCATGAAACACACATAAACTTCAGGCTCCATTACGGCGACCTGGCAGATTCCACCAACATCATTCGGATCATCCAGGAAGTTCAACCGGATGAGATCTATAATCTGGGTGCCATGTCACATGTGAGGGTAAGCTTTGATACGCCCGAATATACCGCCAATGTGGATGGACTAGGTACGCTTCGCATCCTGGAGGCTGTACGCCTGCTGGGCATGACCGACAAAACCAGAATTTATCAGGCATCAACCTCAGAGCTTTATGGGTTGGTGCAGGAAGTGCCACAGTCGGAAACTACCCCGTTTTATCCGAGGTCACCTTATGCGGTCGCAAAATTGTACGGGTACTGGATTACGGTAAATTATCGTGAGGCGTACAACATGTATGCCGTAAACGGAATATTGTTTAATCACGAGTCACCATTGCGCGGGGAGACATTTGTTACACGTAAGATTACAAGGGCTGCGGCACGTATCGCACTTGGTCTTCAGGATACCCTTTATCTGGGTAATCTCGATGCCAAACGTGATTGGGGACATGCCAAAGACTACGTAGAAGCTATGTGGCTGATGCTGCAGCAGGATATTCCGGAGGATTTTGTGATAGCTACGGGTATCACCACACCTGTGCGTGATTTCGTGAAGATGGCATTTAAGGAAGTGGGCATAGAAATTGCATTTAAAGGAGAGGGAGTGAATGAAGTTGGATATGTGGCGGCCTGCTCAAATCCTGAATTTACAATAGAAGAAGGAAAAGCGATTATCAAAGTAGATGAAAAATACTTCCGTCCGACGGAGGTAGATCTGCTTATTGGTGACCCCACCAAAGCCAAAGAAAAGCTTGGGTGGAAACTGAAATTTGACCTGCCGGCACTGGTAAAAGATATGATGCATGCCGATGTCGAGCTGTTCCGGCGTGATAAACTGCTGGCGGAGAAGGGACATAAGGTGTTTAACTATCACGAATAATGGAGAAGTCTGCAAAGATATACATCGCAGGTCACCGTGGCATGGTGGGTTCTGCCATCCACCGCAGGCTGAAAAGGGCAGGTTTTGAGCATTTCGTATTTCGGACTTCTTCAGAGCTTGATCTCAGAAATACGGAGGCCGTAAAAACTTTTTTTGAGGCTGAAAAACCGGATTTTGTGTTTCTGGCTGCGGCCAAAGTGGGGGGTATACATGCCAATAATACCTACCGCGCCGAATTTCTCTATGACAACCTGATGATACAGAACAATGTGATACATCAGAGTTATCTTCATGGTGTAAAAAAGCTGATGTTTCTGGGCTCAAGTTGCATTTACCCCAAGCTGGCTCTCCAACCTCTGAAAGAAGAGTACCTGCTTACCGGAGAACTGGAGCATACCAACGAGCCTTATGCTATTGCCAAAATTGCAGGCATCAAAATGTGCGATGCTTACAGGGCACAATACGGTTGCCATTTCATTTCAGTTATGCCGACCAACCTTTACGGCCCTAATGACAACTTTGATCTTGAGAATTCGCATGTGCTTCCTGCCCTGATACGAAAATTTCATGAGGCCAAGATCAACAATCAGCCTGAAGTGGTGATGTGGGGTACGGGCTCCCCGTTGCGTGAATTTATGCATGCCGACGACCTGGCGGATGCCATTTATTTTTTAATGGATAATTATGATCAGCCCGGGTTTGTGAATATTGGGGTAGGGGAAGACATCAGCATAAAGGATCTGGCACATCTTATAAAGGATGTAGTAGGGTATGAAGGAGAAATTGTACACGATTATGACAAGCCCGACGGTACCCCACGAAAACTGATGGATGTAACCAGGTTGAATAACCTGGGATGGAGCGCATCAATTTCCCTTCCCGAAGGTATTCAAAGCGTATATCATGATTTTGCAGAGCGCTATGAGGAGATCATTGCCTAAATGCCATTAGCATATTGGAAAATTACATTTACCTTTGTCAGAAATTTGAAATAGAGGGATGCGATATTTCTTCATACTGTTACTAACACTTACCTGTAGTCTTTCCTATGCCCAGTCACAGCAACTTGGCAACACCAATCTTTCACAAATTGAGGTTGATGACCTGAGTGATCAGCAGATACGTCAGTTTCTGGAGGAAGCCACCAGCAGAGGGCTTTCACAAACTGAACTGGAGCAGCTGGCCCGTGCCAGAGGTATGTCTGGCCTTCAGATCCAGAAACTCAGAAGCCGCATTGCAGGGCTTGAGTCTTCCGACCGAAATTACGAGGTCATCCAAAAAGATGGTGCCCGCACTTATGCCGAAGGTGAAATGGTACCTGAAGAAGAGCGGCCGGATCTTTTCGAGGGGCTGCTGATGGATGAAGAAACATTTGAAGAAAAGCAACGGCAGAAGACACTCCGTAAAATATACGGCTATGACCTGTTCAATTCCAAAAACCTGACCTTTGAGCCCAGCCTCAATATTCCAACACCGGAAAATTATCAGCTTGGGGCAGGAGATGAACTGATGATCTCAGTCTGGGGTGCCAGTGAGGCTACCTATCAGCTATCGATAACACCAGATGGATACATCACCATACCCAGCCTGGGACTAGTATACCTTAACGGCCTTACGGTAGATGAAGCCCAGAAGAAATTATTTGGTCAGCTTTCAAGAATTTATTCCGGCCTGCGTGCCCGGGGCAATGAGCCACCCAATACCTATTTTCAGGTTAGCCTTTCCGGTATACGCAGTATAAGAGTAAATGTACTTGGGGAGGTGAACTTTCCCGGTACTTATTCACTCTCCTCATTGGGAACAGCATTTAATGCCTTATACCTGGCAGGCGGACCATCACTGAATGGTAGTTACCGGAAAATTGATGTCATCCGGCAGAATAAGGTTATTTCAACATTAGATGTATACGATTTTCTGATTTCAGGCATTGCTGAAGGCAACACGATACTACGTGATCAGGATATCATTAAGATCAATCCCTATCAGGTAAGAGCAGAACTGAAAGGTGCAGTGAAGCGTCCCGGCATTTACGAGCTTCAGGAAGGAGAAACCTTTGAAGACCTTATCCGGTTTGCCGGAGGCTTTGGTGACCGAGCCTACACATCACTTATCAAGGTAGAACGCTTTAATGGTCGCGAAAAGCAAGTGCTGGATATTGCCAATCTGAGGGAGTCGGCACCAATGAATGGCGATGTGGTGACGGTAGAGGAGGTCATTGACAGGTATAGTAACAGGGTACAGATCAGTGGTGCAGTGTTTAAGGAAGGAAGTTTTGAACTCACGGAAGGGATAACCCTTACTGCGCTTATTGACAGGGCAGAAGGGATACGGGAAGACGCCTTTTTAAAGCGAGCCAATATATTCAGGCTACGCGAAGATCTGACGACTGAGGTATTGTCAGTGCCGTTGGGAAGAATACTCCGGGGAGAAGCAGAAGATCCGATATTAAAACGGGAAGACCAGGTATTAATCCCTTCCATATTTGACTTGCAGGAGGAATTTAAGGTCACTATTTCTGGTGAGGTGCTGGAGCCGGGAACATTTGACTTCGCCTTTGATATGAGTTTGGAGGATTTAATCGTGCAGGCAGGAGGATTAAAGCAAAGTGCTGAAAACGCGAAGATAGAGGTTGCCCGTAGAAGGCTGAGTGAAACAGCGGAAGAGGCTATTGCCGAGATATTTACATTCCCTGTTAACAGCGATCTGTCATTAAGTGATGATACGGAGTCGTTTACATTGCAGCCCTTTGATCAGGTGTATGTGCGTAAATCACCGGGATATGAAGAGCAGGTGCAGGTGCAGGTGCAGGGAGAGGTGAATTACCCGGGCAGTTATTCTCTTTCTTCCAGGAATGAGCGGTTGTCCACCATCATTCGTCGGGCAGGTGGAGTTACCGATTACGCCTATCTGAAGGGTGCCAAGGTGATCAGGAGAGTGAATCAGTCCGGTTTTGAGGAGTTTTTAAAGCAACGGTTATCCGAAAATGACACATCATTACAAAAGCTTGACAGCATAGGTATACGGACGGTGGGTATTGATCTGGAGAAAATACTGGAAAACCCGGGTAGCGAATTTGATATCGTATTGCAGGCCGGTGATATATTAGAGATACCCAGGTACTCACAGACCGTGCAACTTTCAGGGGAAGTATTGTATCCCAGTTATGCTTCGTATGAGAAGACCAAGACCTTCAGAGGGTATGTAAACAGCGCCGGAGGCTTTACCAGAAGAGCTGACAAGTCAAGGTCATTTGTGGTATACCCTAATGGATCAGCAAAAAATACCAGGAACTTCCTTTTATGGAGAGACTATCCAAAGGTAGACCCAGGAAGTGAGATCGTAATACCGGTCAAACCGGAGCGCAGAAGTGTGAGTGCCGGTGAAATATTAGGTATTTCTTCTGGGCTGGCTTCGCTGAGTCTGGTGATTATTCAGATTATTAATTTGACGCAATGATTTATCATCAATAATCAATGATGGAAGATAATAGGGTAAGAACAGAGGATGGATTTAACCTTACAGAATTATTGAAGTTTCTTTGGAAAAAGAGAGTTCCAATAATTAGGATTACTACAATATCTTTTATTCTGGGAGTTTTAATTGCCTTATTATTACCGAAGGAGTATAGTAGTGATATCGTATTAAAACCAGAACAGCCTTCAAGTACAGCTTCAATAGGCGGTGGAGCATCTAGTTTATTGAGGCAATTTGGAATTGGAAATAGTAGTTTAGGAATGAGTGGGGAACTTCCATATTTTGACCCATATTATTTCTCATACATTCAGCAATCAGGGGCTTATCAGCTTGATATAATGAATACTGAGATTAAATTTTCAAACCTTGATTCTACAGCTACTTTTTATGAGTATTTTATGGAGATAGCTAAACCAGGCATACTAAATATTTTATATGACTATAGTATAGGCTTAATTTTTAAGCTTAAAAGTCAAATTTTTGGAAGTAAAAATGAAAATTTAAGTTTAAATACTGAGCAAGAATCGGAGTACCTGACTTTTTCTAAAGCTCAAAAAGATATAGCTGGATTAATTAGGTCAAGGATTTCGATTAGAGTTGAGGAACTAACAGGTATTACCACCATTTCAACCGAGATGCCAGATCCGTTAGCAGCAGCAGATTTGTGTGTTAAGGTAAAACAATATTTGGAGGAGTTTTCAAGTAACTATGCTACTGAAAAGGGTAGAAAAACCTTAGAGTTTGTACAAAGCCAATATGATAATGCAAAACAGGAATTTTATAATGCACAAAATAATCTTGCATCATTTAGGGATAGGAATAGAAATGTTCAGTCTGCAATGATTAGAACGACAGAAGAAAGGCTACAGAACGAATATCAAATTGCTTATGAAGTTTATTTAGGTTTGGCACAACAACTAGAACAGGCTAAGCTGAAAGTACAGGAGGACACACCAGTCTTTAGTATATTAATCCCCTCTATGGTTCCCTTAGAAAAAGCAAAGCCCAGGAGGGCCCTTATCGTCATTACTTTTTTAGTTTTTGGACTCTTGATATCCACAGGATACTATTCGTTAAGAAAAATTTTTAACTTTTGAATGTTTAGCATTTATGCCAGGTAAAGCAGCTAAACTAACAGATACCTTTAGAAATATAATTACAAATTCAGGGTATCTTATTTTTGAAAAACTCCTTACCCTCGTTGTAGCATTTATTGTTAATATTTATGTAGTAAGGTACTTAGGTGCTGATCAATATGGGTTATTACAGTACTCTATTAGTCTTGTTGCTTTATTTTTGCCTTTAGGTAGATTAGGGGTTTCACATTTGGTAATTAAAGATCTAGTTGCAAATAACGTTAATTACTCAAGGGAAATAATTCTAGGCACAACTTTTAGGTTGATGTTTTTTGGTGGGATAATTTCTGCGGTCATTGTAATATTTATTGGATTAATAATTGAAGACACTTGGATTGTAAGGTTTTTGATTGGGTTTGCAGCTATAAAATTAATTTTTCAGTCCTTTGATTCTTTTGATTACTGGTTTCAGGCTGAAGTAAAATCTAAATACTCAGTTATTGCAAGGTCAGTTTTTCAGTTGACAACAGCTTTTTCTAAAATAACTTTGATCCTTACAAAATCTGGGCTCTTATTTTTTGGTTTAGCACCAATAATTGGAAATGTTTTTCAAGTTGCAATTTGGAATAGGTTCTACAAAAAAGTATCAAAGTCTGTGGCCAAATGGGAGTATAATGCCTCCTATGCTAATCAATTATTAAAATCTTCATGGCCATTTATTATATCAGGACTTTCTATGATGATCTATTTGAAAATAGATCAGGTAATGTTGCGAAACATGGTGAATCCGGAAAGTGTGGGAAATTATGCTGTTGCAGTTAGAATATCTGAATTATGGTATTTTATACCTATGTCATTGATTTCTTCAGTATTCCCAGCAATCATTAAACAAAAAGAAAAAAGCGAATCAAAATATTATAAACTGCTTCAAATGCTTTATAACTTATTTGCTGCTTTAGCTTTGTTGGTGGCAATCCCTGTTAGCTTATATGGTAATGAGGTAATATTATTTTTATATGGAAAAGACTTTGCAGCCGCTGGTTTAGTTCTACAGCTACATATATGGACAGGTATATTTGTATTTGTAGGTATTGTGCGTTCCAAATGGATTGTAAATGAAAATTATCAGATGTATTCTTTAATATTTAATGTTTCAGGGGCAATTTTAAATATAATTTTAAACTTACTATTAATACCCAAGATTGGTATATTTGGTGCTGCCTGGGCAACACTAATATCTCAGGCAATAAGTTCATGGTTTTTAGGTTTAATATTCTACAAAACTAGAAAATCTGCTATTATGCAGGTAAAAGCCATTATTGGAGTATTGTTAATAATTCCATTTTTTAAGTCATTAATTGCTCTAAAGCAATTTGTTAACACAAAATAGTTATGAAATTATTGGTATATGGCATTGACGGTGGAGATTTAGAGATTTTTAAAATCTTTAAGCACAAAATGCCATTTTTATTTTCATTTATTGAGAAAAACACTTCCATTGTTCTGGAGGAAGATTTAATAAATAGGGGTTGGGTCGAAATTCTCACAGGGAAAAAAGGTGATGAAACTAGAGGTTTTTATATGGCGCCATTATTGGATGGTACACATAAGTTTTCTACTAATTTCAAAATGTCCTTTCTGGATCATGACCAAGATATTGTACCTATGTGGGATATACTTGAAAATAGAAATATACCGTATTGTATTATGAATGTACCTACGACTACACCAGTACCAAAAGTTAAAAACGGTATAATGGTAGGCAGTGCCGGAGGCGGATTGAATAAGGTTGAAGGTATTCCCGATGAACTTATATCTGATAAAAAATTAAAAAAATATTTAGATGAGAAAAAATATATTGTCGATATAAGAATTCCTAATGAGGACATAAAGTCCACTGAAGAACTTTATAATAAATTGGAAGAAAAAGAATCTAAGAGAGTTGAATGCTTTATTGATTTATGTAGAATGAATTCTTCAGAGTTTGGATTTCTGGTAAATAGAGGCAATACTATTGTTAAATACTTATCATTATATGAAATAATTGAGTATAGCAAAAATAAGAATAGCAATAACTGGGTATTCCCATTCCTAGAAAACCACTTTTCCTCTCTTGATAAACATCTTAAAAAACTATTTGATGATCTAAAACCTGAGTACTTCATTATTACTGCTGATCATGGAATGTTACCTAGTAAAAATTGGGCAAATGTTAATGTATTTCTTGAGGAATTCAAGTTTCTTAAATTAAGGAAATCAGGTAGTCAAGTAGACAAAATAAAAAAGGTAGCCAAAAGATTACTGGGTAAAAAATTTAAAGAAGCTAAAAATAAATTATCCAAAAACCTCATTGATTCTTTGGGGAATTACGACTGGTCAAAATCAGTTGCTTTTGGTAGTACTTATATACCCGGAATTTATATAAATGATGAAAGGTTTATGGGAAGAAAATATAGCACGAGCGAATATGATCATTTGATAAATGATATATGTCAAAAATTTAATCAAATTCCTTCAAATGACAGGTTGAATATGAATGCTGTTCCTTATAGACAAAATCATTTAGGTCAAAAGCATTCTGATTGTTTGCCAGATATTAAAATTGAAGGATCAGAAGGAGTCTTTTTTTCAGAAAAGTTAAAAACTTTGATTCGTGAAAACGAAAATTACGGACCAATCCCAAAAGACCTATCAAAAGTAAATCATGCAGCATTTACAGGTGATAAGGGTCCTAACCCAATATTTGTTTGTTCTAAAAATGTTGTAGACTACATGGAAGATGATGATTCAAAGGATTTGACTGTAATTTATAATCTTATAAATAGAATTTTACAAAAGTGAAATTGTCTATTAAAACCTTTTTCCACAGTTTAAGAAATTATTTCTCAAAATTGAAATTTCTTATAAAAACAAGAGGTTATGATATCTCATTGCCAAAAAAAATAAGGATAAATTGGAATAAAATAAGTATTACTAAAAATTCGACTTTATCAATAGGTGAATATTCTATTATTAGAGGAAATATAAGCCTACAAAAAGATGGATCAAGTTTGAATATTGGTGAAAGAACATTTCTTGGAGCAAATTCAATAATTGTTTCCACAAGTGATGTATATATTGGGTCAGATATTTTAATTTCTCATAATTGCTATATTACTGATACTACAGGTCACTCAATTGACGCTGAAGTTAGGGTATTAGATATTCCAAATAGATGGAGAGGTTATAAAGACTGGTCTGTGGTTGAATCTTCACCAATTACAATCGAAGATAAAGTTTGGATTGGACCAAATTCAATTATTTTGAAAGGTATAAAAATTGGTGAAGGTGCTATAATTGCAGCAGGTTCAGTAGTTACAAAGGACGTTGAAAGTTACACCCTTGTTGGAGGTAACCCTGCCAAAAAAATTAAATCATTATTTAATAATGTAGCTAAGTGACAAAAAAAGTTATACAAATTAGAAGTTTTGTTAAAGGAGGAAACCACGGACAATATCTACAGGCTTTGGGTCTGGCAGAAATGATTAAGTCATTGGCACCTGAATCTGAAGTATCGCACTTAAATTATAATAACCATTTCTGGAAAGAATTGTGGATTCAGTTTAAAGGGTTGCACCTAATTAAATTTATTGCCATGAGCTATTTCTGGAAGAAAAATTTAAAATTTACTCCCCTCAATTATGAGCATGATGTCAGTGTTTATGGATCTGACATGATCTGGCATTTACTTTCACCACTTTTTCCTGCAGATGAAATATTTTTTGGTAAAAATGACGATGCTTCTACTAAAATATCATACGCACCTTCTGTAGCTACCAGGGGAGAGAATGAGCCTAAATGGATTAAAAACTATTTAGATGATTTCACCTCTTTAGGGGTAAGAGATTATGGTAGTAAAGAATTTGTTTCTAATCATACTCAAAGAGAAGCTATTTGCGTGGTTGACCCTTGTTTTTTTCTACTTGAGTCTAAATACACTGATCAAATTATTTCTACCAAAAGGAAGCGAGAAATTAGTGTTTATGGTGGTGCTGCTTATAATTTTATACTTAAAAGATACCCGGAGTTATCTAAAGGTTATAAAGTGAGTGTTCAAGGGTATTATCCAAAAAGAAAGGTAATAAAGTACTTGAAAACACAATTAAATAACCCTCTTTCAGTTGTAAAGAATATTTCTGAGTCTAAACTTTTAATTACATCGACTTTTCACGGAGTCATGATGGCGCTTATGACCAAGACACCATTTATTGCTATTGCTAGCCCAAATCTTGTAGCTCGATTAAATAGCCCAATAAAAAAAGTATTTGGAGATTTCAGAATTATTGGAGGAAATACTAAAATCACTGATTTAACGCCTTTTCTGGATAAGACTGATCTAGACTTCAAATATCTAGAAAATTACATTGAAGAATCTAAAGCTTTTTTAAAAGACTCATTACAGATTAAATGATAAAAGTTTTATTTGATCAGCAAATATTCGCGCGCCAAAAATATGGCGGTGTTTCAAGATATTTTGTTGAGCTTTTTAATGCTTTTAATGCTGGAAATGATATCGAAGTTAATATACCAGCAGTTTTTTCTAACAATGCTTATATAAAAAATTGCGATTATGTAAATAATTATCAACCAAGTTTAAATTTTAATAAAAAAATAAAGGAAAAGTTTTTTATTAAAATTAACAATTTGATAGCAAATAAAAGTATAGCTAATCAAAAATTTGACATTTTCCATCCTACTTATTACGACTCTTATTTTTTGAAACAAATAAATGGAAAGCCATTTGTACTCACGGTTCATGATATGATCCATGAAAAGTTCCCACAGTATTTTCATCGGAAGGTAATCGAATGGAAGCATGAACTTGTAAACGAAGCTTACCATATTATTGCTGTTTCAGAAAATACAAAAAAAGATATCATTGTTAATTACAGGATACCAGAAGAAAAAGTGACAGTGGTTTATCATGGAAATTCAATAGTATCCTCTCAATCTAAGAAACCAGATTATCTACCTTCAAGATATATTCTTTTTGTTGGAGCAAGAAGTCATTATAAAAACTTTGAAAACTTTATTAAAGCCTGCGCTGGTGTTATAATTGATAACCCAGAGCTTTCTATATTATGTATTGGTGGCGGTGATTTCTCTAATTTTGAACAAGCGTTATTTGAAAAATTGAAAATCACTAAAAATACTTTTCAGTTTCAGGCATCTGACTTAGAGTTACCAGCTATATATAATAATGCTGAATTATTTGTATTCCCGTCGATATATGAAGGTTTTGGGATTCCATTGTTGGAAGCTTTCTCTAATGAATGCCCTGTGGCGTGTAGTGATGCTAGCTGTTTTCCTGAAATTGCTCAGGATGCAGCAGTATATTTTGATCCTTTAGAAAAAGAAAGTATCAAGGAGACTATAAAAAAAGTTATTAAAAATAAGGATCTCAAAAATGATCTTATAATGAAAGGTAAATCTAGAGTGTTAGGTTTTTCTTGGCAAAAAGCTTCTGATAAAACAAAAAATGTTTATCAAAACATTGTAGAGAATTAATGTTGGGGAAATCACTCCATATTAAATATTTTCATATTGTAGCCTTCTACACACTTCTTGTATTAAATTTCAGGCCATCAATACTAGGAGAATGGCTTGGTTCAACTTTTTTTTTAGGGGTAGCATCTATATTTATATTTACTGGTTTTTTATTAAATAAGTTTAACCTTGATAATAAGAAAATAATATTCAACTCTTTTTATCTTTTGATCATATTTTACCTTTTTTTACAAATTTTATTGCTTGAGACATTAAGTATATCTGGAACATTTAATTCTTTACTTTTAATCTTTATTGGGTTTTCTGTTAACTTCTTTATGACAAAAGAAAGTATATACTTGTTTTATAGATGGAGTATTGCTGTTTTAATTCTTTTATCATTTTCTTATTTAGTATCTTATGGATTGTTGTTGCTTACAGGTTCAATCTATCCTATTTTTAATATTGACCTCCCAACAGTGAGAGGAGGATATTATTCACTTCCTATAATTTTACCATTTTCTCCTATTTATGAAGGTTCGGCCAGGGTAATGGGTATGATTATTCCTCGTGCCATTGGTATAATGAGAGAACCAGGCCTATTTCAAATGATGGTGATTATATTTTTTTGGCTGACAGAATACTATAAGATTAAATATTATAAATGGATAAAAGTCCTTTTAATTATTTTATTACTTTTTACTTTTTCGACAGCAGGCTTTGCAATATTTTTATTAACAATTTTTTTCTATTGGATATCAACGCAAAAAAAGCATGTGTTTTTTAAAGTCATAATAATTTCATTAATCGCTATAGCTGGATTTTATTTCTTATTCACAACACAAAGTCAATTTGGCATTGCTCAAAAATTTCAAAATAAGTCTGGCTTATCTAGATTAAATGCCTTAATAATGGCTATTGACTTTATCAAATCATCACCGTTTTTAGGGATTGGCTTTCATTATGATCCCAATAACAATGAATTAGGTATCAATTTTTTGGGAACAATCGCTCAGTTAGGAATTATTGGCACAATTATCTTTTTACTGCCTTCGATATTTGTAGGGCTAAAGGTTATAAAAGTACCAATTATAATTATTAACATGTATATCCCATTAATAATAACATTGTTGCTTTCGCAACCTATTTACGATAAACCAATAACTTTTCTATTTCTATCTTTAATACTTAATTTGTCCCTAATAGAAAGCAAAAATAAACAAGCTGCTCGTAGCAATGAATAAAGATCCTATACTTATCTCAGGAATCCATAGATCAGGAACAACCTGGTTAGGTAAAATGCTTGCACTAGATAAGTCATTAGATGTGCTTCATGAACCTTTTAATCTTGGAAGTTGGTCCTATCAGCTCGACAGGAAGGCGAAATTTTGGTATACGTACTTGCCTGAATTTGATAAAGATGAGGCAAAAAGAATAATGGACAAGGTATTTAACAGGGCAAATAGTAAGCTATACTCTAAAAGAAACCTAAAATACTATTTCCCTTTTTTGAGGAAAGGCAGAATCCTTATAAAAGATCCCATTGCATCCTTGTCAAGTGAGTGGATTCACAAAAACTACAATACTAGGAATATTATTATTGTTAGGCATCCCATGGCTTTTATTCAAAGTATTTTACGGGTTAATTGGGATTTCGACTTTAATGATTTGTTGCAGCAAAAGAAATTGATGAATGAGCTTTTATTTCCATTTGAAGATGACTTTAGGCATGCTCAACAAAAATCTCTCTTGCATAAAGGAGCAATACTATGGAAAGCGATTTATACAATTTTATGGCAATTTATTCAAAATAATGAGGGGTGGGTTTTAGTTAGACATGAGGATTTGTCCATCGATCCAATAAATCAATTTAAACAGCTATTTTTTGCACTTGATCTTAATTGGGATCAAAAAGTGGAGGAGGAGATAAACCAATATACTAAGCAGGGGAATGAAGTTAAAGCGAATGGCAAAGTCCATCAAATGAAGCGAGATAGCAAAGCCTTGGCTACTAGCTGGAAGGAGAATTTTAGTGATGAAGACGTTTCTTATGTAATGAATATGTGTAGTAATACTTATAACTTGTATTATCCAAAACCTTGAGTAATCTACCTAAAATAAGCATAATAACTCCGTCATATAACCAAGGAGAATATTTAGAAGAAACTATCCTTTCTGTATTAAACCAGAATTACCCAGACCTGGAGTATATAATTATAGATGGAGGGTCAACAGATAATTCTGTTGATATCATTAAAAAGTATCAGGATCAATTGGCTTACTGGGTTTCAGAGCCCGACAATGGTCAGACACATGCAATCAATAAAGGTTTTAGGAAAGCTTCTGGAGATCTTGTGGCATGGATGAATAGTGATGATTTTTATTATCCTGGGGCATTTCAATATATTGCAAATTCATACAATAAGACTAAAGGCGCCTATGATATATATTTTGGGGATAAGGTAAATGTGGATAATGAAGGAAGAGTGATTAAGAAATTTATTTATCCACCATTTTGTAATTGGGGGATTAAATATACTACGAATATGAACATTAGTAATCAGTCAGCATTCTGGAAAAGAGATCTGTTAAATCGCGTAGATTACTTAGATGAGAAAATTCAATTTACTATGGACTATGATTTTTTTCTTAAACTGGCGTTAGCAGGTGCTCGTTTTAAAAAAATAAATGAATTTATCGGGGTTTTACGAATGTATGATAATAATAAGAGTTCTCTTAAAGAGTGGATTGAGGTAAAGTATAGTGATTTAAGAAAAATAAAAGCTAGCTATAATATAAATAGGTCACCTTCAAAAAAGTTTTTATTCTATGTTTATAAATCAATTCATAGACTTTATTACCAACTGATAAAAATGTAAACTACATGAAGGTGTATCATCTTGAAGCAAATGGAAGCACAAATACCGGATTTTATGTAAATAAAATTATTAAGGCTGTGTCTGAGCAGGTAAATGATGATTCTTCTAAGGTGTTTACATCAAATAAAAATATTTATCCTTCTCAAAATGCTATAGCTGTATTTAGTAAATACTCTGAAGCATCTAAACTCAATAAGATTTGGTATTATTTACTTGGTTGGATAAGATTAGTTAAAATCTTATTAGAAAATCCCGAAAATAAAGCTTTTCATTTTCATTGGCTTAAGTTTAGCCCTCTTGACTATTATTTTCTAAAAAAACTTAAGTCAAAGGGTAATATTAGTTTAATTTCAACAGTACATAATATACTACCACATGAACAAATGTTTTACGATAAGAGGTATTTCAAAAAAATATACTCTCTAGTAGATCATCTAACAGTCCATTCCAATTCCATTAAACTAAAGCTAATAGACCAATTTTCTGTAAATGAAGATAAAATAACCCTAATACCCCATTATGGATATGATAAGTTAGGAAGCTATGTAGCATGTGATAATGTTAGAATATTGTTTTTTGGATCTATAAGAAAATACAAAGGTCTTAACGTTTTGATAGAGTCCCTTTCAGAAATCAACACCCATAATTGGCAGCTTAATATATATGGTAAACCTGAAACAGATATTCAACACTTAATTTCATATACCAAAGAAAACCAACTGACTTCAAAAGTGAACTGGTATTTAGGATGGATTGATGAAGAGAAAATATCTGAAATTTTTAATTCACACGATATTATTGTTTTGCCTTACATATCTGTGGATAATAGTGGCCTGCTTCATTTAGCTATGAGTTATGGTAAAATTATAATTGCTTCTGAAATAGGTGTAATTACTGATTTAATCAATAATGGTGAAAATGGATTATTATTTCCTGCTGGGGATCGAAAAAAATTAGCTCAATGTATTGAAGAAGTCACAAGAGATATTGATAAATATAGACCGTTGGGTCAACGAGCAGCCGAATTAATGGAAAAGGAACATAATTTAGAAACGATAGCTAAACAGCATTTAGAGCTCTATCATGAATTTATTTGATAACTTAATTATCATAATTTATTTAACAACTATTTTTTTGTTGGTTGCCAGCTATATTTTATATCCAGTATTTATTGCGTTAATACCCAAAAAGCGGTTTACCAAAAAAATTAATTTAACAAACAGTAGATTTTTTCTAATTATACCTACCTATAATGAAGAAAGCAGTATTATTGAAAAATTGAATAACTCATTTGGGTTAGATCATTTTGATCAATTGATTATTTATGTCGTGGATGATCAATCAGATGATAATACGGTTCCTTTGGTTAAAGACTATATAAAATCCCATTCATCCATTGTTCTTATTGAAAAGGAAAAAAGAGGGGGAAAAAATGACTCCATCAATATTGCAATTGATCAAATTGAGCCTGAGCCCGAAGACATATTAGTTTTTACCGACGCAAATACCTTTTTTAATAAGGATGCTCTTCGACATCTTAAAAATCATCTAGAACAAGGTGCAGCTATGGTAGCAGGAAGTATGGTTTACGTTGATCAGCATTCAGGTTCGGCTAAGTCAGAAGGATTGTATTGGAAATATGAAGAATGGATAAGAAAGAATGAATCGAAATTAGGTAAATTAATCACTGCCAATGGAGGTATATTCGCGATACGGGCAAAATTTTTTGAACCTCAACCTTCGTATGTCCCTAATGATTTTGAGTTACCACTTCGTTTAATTGTGCATGAATTAGTACTTTTTAATGAAAAAGCAATTGGTAAAGAAGTCGCTATTAATAATGTAAAAGAAGAATTAAATCGTAAAAAACGTATGGCAAATAGGCAGACTAATGCAATTAAATATTTGTTTAAAAGGTTGAGTTTAATTGTATTTTTCCAATTACTCCTACATAAGATAGTTCGTTGGTATGGAGTTGGACTATTTATATTGTCTAGTACAATGATTTTTTACTTATTTTTATTTACAAATCAGAATAGTTGGGTTCAGTATTTAACGATTTTTCATTTTTCTATTGTAATAGTTTTAATGTTATCTGCTTTCCTAAAAAATCATATAACTATTTTCTACATAATTAATTATGCTTTTTTAGTTCATTGGTATGCCATGCTAGGTAGTTTAAAAGCACTCTTTGGAGGAAGAATAACAACCTGGAATAAAGCCGAATCAAACAGATAAATAGTATTATACTAAGACATCAGTGTATACATCGTATATAGAATGATTTTTTATTATTTTTACATCTCAAAGTATGTCTTCATATGAGAGTGTCAGCATTTCTAAAGGAATTAAATTTAGTGTGTAATGTATTAATCATTACAGGGTTATACATTATCGGGTATTGGCTAAGATTTGATGGAGTTGCTCTACAGAACAGTATTCCTTATCTAGAATTTTTAATCGTTTTAAATATTGCTTGGGTATTATCTGCGATTATTAATAGAATTCACACGTTTAATCGTGTCACATTTTTTGAGATAGTAATAAAGAAATTTGCTAAAGCAATTCTTCTGTATTTATTACTTATTCTTTCATATGTCGCTGTTTCTCAAAATGAAATTAGTTCACTTTTTGCAGTCAAGGCTTATTTGGCTGCAGCTTTAGGTTTAACAATTTTCCACTTCACATTCATCGTTTTCCTTAAATATTGGAGACGAATGGGGCATAATTACAAACGTATAGTGATCGTCGGCTATGGTGAGCTAGCTGAAGAATTACGTAATTTCTTTGTTTACCATCCTGAGCATGGTTATCGTTTTATGGGATTTTTTGATGATCATACCAATGGAGAAAATGTGTTGGGGTCAATTCAGGAAATAGAGGATTATGCTCTGCGAGAAAATATTGATGAAATTTATCTATGCACGGCTGATTTGGATTATGCCAAGATGCCACCTCTCATCAAGTTTGCGGATAATAACTTTATCAAATTAAAGGTTATCCCCGATTTCAGGGGATTTCCCTATAAGAGTCTGGATATACAACTATATGATTATATACCCGTATTAAAACTAGGTCTATTACCTTTGGATCATCGATTCAATCAATTTCTCAAACGAGCCTTTGATATTGCATTCTCCGGATTATTTCTCCTGTTAATCTACAGCTGGTTGTATCCAGTCATTGCGCTTCTCATCAAGTTGGATTCTAAGGGTCCTGTTTATTTTAAACAGGCAAGAACAGGAGAGAACAGCAAAGCTTTTAGTTGTTATAAGTTCAGAACGATGAAAGTCAATAAGGATGCAGATACCAAACAGGCAACCAAGAATGATCCAAGGATTACCCGTATTGGACGCTTCCTGAGAAAAACAAGCCTTGATGAGCTTCCCCAGTTTATCAATGTATTAAAAGGTGATATGTCAGTGATCGGTCCTCGTCCACATCCACTAAAATTAAATGCAGATTTCAGTCCGGTGATTGAAAAATTCATGATGCGACATGCCGTTAAACCCGGCATTACCGGATTGGCTCAGGCGAAAGGTTTTCGAGGTGAAACGTCTACCTTGAAAAGTATGCAGGATAGGGTACGACTGGATCGCTTTTATGTTGAGAATTGGTCGTTTTTCCTTGACATAAAAATTATATTTTTAACCATTAAATCCTTATTGGTTAATAATGAAAATGCTTATTGATGAGTTTTATCCGAAAGATACTCCAACAACCATCCTCCTCCCTCCACCAGAAATAAAATCAACGGCCTTCCCACCAGTTGATCAAAAACCTCAAACGTTAGACTGCCTGCTGAATCAAATTCAACTACCTTAAAAATAACAGTTAACAAACCTGATCCAATCACAAGGAACAGGAGAAGAAGGATGAGTGTCGTTCGAACCTTACGTTTAAATAAGCTTGAAATTAGGCCAATATGCAACAGCAAATAGGTACCGAAATACCCAAACTTACCCAATCCAAAATCAATGGAATCATCCTGTGCAAGAAAGTCAAATGACCTCTCCAGTGAGGCATAATCCAGATGAAAGAGGTTAAAAATGGGTTTAATGAATATTTCTGTATAGAATATCGAAATCTGATTACTGAATATCCCACTCACCACAATCAGCACCACAAATACAGTAGCTAATACACTACGCTGCCTGCTGATTGCCATATTTTTCGCCGATTATCGAATACCGGGTAAGCCAGTGCCGCCAGATCAAAAATACAATGCCATAAACGATTAATGTATAGGTGTATTTATGGTTCAGGTCAAATGTACGCTGCCAGTAGTTGTAGTTCAGCGCCAGCGCCATCTCCCGTATAATGTTGACCAGGCAAATCAATAACACGCCTATAGCCGAATAAATAACCTTGCTTTTCCACTCTCCCGGAAAAGCAATTAGAAACCCCACAAACAACACAAACAACTCCAGCCCGTTGCAAGGATTGGCTACTTTTACGGACTGTTTTCCATTGATGTAGATCACATTATCCTCCCCATAGCTGTCAAACCCCACCAGCTCTAATCCAATTACTGTACTGTTAATCACCAATCCCGTCAACCAGTCATCTACGGTTTTATTGGGTTTTATAAATCCATGATAACTCACCTGCCATACCACAAATATGATGGCCGCCCGGATAAGAAAGGTACGGATAAGTCGCTTTCGGGTCATGATACATCAAAAATCATGAATTTTTTGTTGCTCTCCAAATCGGTTTACCCTGAAAATTAAAACTATCACTTTCAGATTTCGGGGTAAATGTTTATATTTAACCCTGAAAATTGAAAGTCACACTTTCAGATTTCAGGGATGATCGTCAGAAAATACTTTTTAGACCAATTATTTGCCCTTCTGGGGCAATTTCCGGTCGTCGGCATAATAGGTGCCCGGCAGGTAGGAAAAACTACGCTCGCCCAAAACCTGATGTACGATAAGCATTCCATCTACCTCGACCTCGAATCGGATATCGATCAGACCAAACTGGCTAATCCGGGCTATTTTCTCCGGAATTATCAGGAACAGCTCATTATTCTCGACGAAATACAAACCATGCCGCATCTTTTTCCATTGCTACGCGCTCTGGTCGATGAGCACCGAATACCGGCACGCTTTCTCATACTGGGTTCGGCAAGTCCTTCGCTTATCCGTGGCACCTCGGAATCGCTGGCAGGTCGTATCGCATACCGGCAGCTGATGCCATTGACTTTGCCTGAACTGACAGACGAAATGCGCTACGGCCATTGGCTGAGAGGTGGTTTTCCATTATCGTTCACATCAATAGATGATAACCAGAGTTTTCAGTGGCGTAAACAGTTTCTACGCACTTACATTGAAAGAGACCTCCCCTTGCTTGGATTGGATACCGATGTCAGGACATTAAACGCCTTCGTCCGCATGCTGGCAGCTCAGGTGGGGCAACTTTGGAATGCTTCATCCTTTGCCCGTTCATTGGGGGTGACGCATCCGGTGATTAAAAAATACATGGATTATCTTGAACATGCTTTTCTGATCCATGTACTAGAGCCCTATTACTCCAACATCAAAAAGAGACTGGTAAAATCACCGAAAATTTATTTTCAGGACACCGGGATGCTGCATGCATTAGCCAATATTGTGACATTGGATGAGCTGCGAAACAATATTTTGGTGGGCCAGTCATGGGAAAACTATGTCATCGCGCAGATTATGCACGTCCTGGGGGATGAATATCAATATCATTTTTACCGTACACACGAAGGCACGGAAGCAGATCTGGTATTGGTCTCCGGAAATAAACCATTGATAGCCATTGAGATAAAATACACCAATGCCCCCAGAATATCAAAAGGATTTACGATAGCCATCGACGACCTGAAGACGGAAAAAAACTATGTGATTACACCCGGAAGTGACACCTATGGTATATCACCGGGGATTACCGTAACCAGTCTGGCGACTTTTCTGGATCATCGGTTAGACCTTCAGTAACTCCTGAATGATATGCTCTTCGGTAATACCTTCAGCCTCGGCCTTAAAATTGCGTAATATCCTGTGGCGCAGCGTAGGCACGGCAATGGCGCGCACATCCTCCATGTCGGGTGAATATTTCCCCTTAAACAAAGCATGGCATTTTGCAGCCAGTATCAAAAACTGGCTGGCTCTTGGCCCCGCACCCCACTCCAGGTAGTCATTGGTAATGGATATGGCACCATCAGTACCCGGCCGTGATCTGTTCACCACCTTCACCGCGTATTCTATCACATTATCTGCTACCGGCACTTTGCGAACCAGATGCTGGAATAAAGTAATCGCCTCACGATCTATCACCTTATTCACCTTCACCGTTTCATCAGTCGTGGTTGATTTTACAATGGCAACCTCCTGTTCGAACGTAGGGTAGTCCACCATGATATTAAATAAAAAGCGGTCCAGCTGAGCCTCAGGTAACGGATATGTTCCTTCCTGCTCGATCGGGTTTTGCGTGGCCAGGACGAAAAAAGGCCTTTCAATAGGATAATGCTTGCCTCCAATAGTTACCGAATACTCCTGCATAGACTCCAGCAAGGCTGCCTGCGTCTTGGGAGGTGTACGGTTGATCTCATCTGCCAGTATGATATTCGCGAATATCGGACCTTTGATAAACTGAAAATTTCTGTCTTTATCCAGCGTTTCAGATCCTGTAATATCTGATGGCATGAGGTCAGGCGTAAACTGGATACGATTGAAGCTAAGGTCAAGTGTTTCGGAAATAGTCTTGATAAGAAGGGTTTTCGCCAGCCCGGGCACACCCACCAGCAGGCTATGGCCTTGTGTAAAGATGGATATCAGCAATTGCTCAATTACCTTATCCTGCCCGAGTACTATCTTATGTATTTCTTTGATGAGCTGGTCTTTCACCTTAAAAAAGTGATCGGCCTGCTCCTTATCGTTTTTAATCTGCTCCATAAATCAGTTCAATATATCACAATTGCTGTACTCATCGTCAATGCTGATGTACATTTTTCCGCGTGCCCCTTCAAACCATCGCATCAATGCCTCCTGCTGTTTATCCTGCAGGGCGAAGCCGGCAAGCTTCTGGTAATCATCTTCCAGGTTGGCGCGGTGCGGCGGACGACGTGATTTATAGTAGATAAGCCGAACCGCTTCGTTACCTCTTTCATTGGTATATAGTATCGGCGCCGATATTTCACCCACTTCCATTGTATCAATGGAAAAATAGATCACCGGGTCAAGGTCGTCCATGGAGATATAAGATGACTGGCTTTGGCCCTGCATAAAGCCGCCGTTGTTTTTTGTCATCATATCTTCGGAGTATTCCTTGGCAGCTGTTTCAAAGCTCATATTTTCATTGATGATCTCGGTACGTATGCTGTCGAGAAATCTTTTCGTCCGGTTGATGTCATTCATATTTGGGTCCGGGGTGATGAGAATATGTTTGGAATGATATTCATTTCCTCTTCTTTCAATGAGTTTGATGAGGTGAATACCAAAATCGGACTCTACGGGCATAGATATCTCGCCCGGCTTCAGCTTCAGGGCAGCCGCCTCAAACTGGCTCACCATCTGGCCTCTCGCAGCAAAGCCGAGATCACCTCCGGCATTTTTCGAGCCGGGATCCATCGAATAGCGACGGGCTGTTTCCTCGAATGTCACCTCGCCATCCAGTATTTGCTGCCGTATTTCAATCAGGTTGGCCTTAATGCGATCTTTGACCTGCTTGCTCACCTTAGGGGTGACTACGATCTGTCCTATTTCGGCCTCAGCAGAAAAAATAGGAAGGCTATCCTTAGGGAACTGACTAAAAAAGCGACGTACTTCTGCCGGTGTTACCTTGATATTTCCGGTGATGGAGCTACGGGCCTGCTGGATCAGCAGGTTTTCTTCTGCCTCATCACGGATTTCACCCCTTATCTGCTCCATCGACTTGCCATAGGCCTCCTCCAGCGCTTCCATACCGCCGTAATTCTGGGCAATGATATTCATTCTGTAACTTAGCTCAGCCTCCACCTGCATCGGATCTACGAATATTGAATCCAGGTCAGCCTGCACGCGCAACATCTTGTTGATGATCAGGTTTTCCAGCACCTGGCATTTCAGGTCGGCATTGCCAAACTGCCCCTGTCGCCGCATCTGGTTGTAGGATATTTCAAGGTCAGATTTAAGAATAATATAATCATCTACCTTAACGATGATCTCGTCGGCTACAACAGGCGTTTGGGCATGCACACTGATGGCCGTAAAAAATACTGACGCAAAAAGCAGTTTAATATATTTCAAATTCATTTCTTGATAATGCTTCGTTATAAATCTCATCTTCCATCTCCTGTGCCAGCTCTACCTTTCTTTTGTTTACGATGATATTGCGTATGTTGTCCTTCTCAAATTCCAACGGCGAAATATCACCAATGGTGCGGTATTCTATAATCCAGAGGTAATAATTGTAAACACTGTCGGCTACTTCTACCCGTCGGTTATTGCGGAGAAACCTGATCTTATCTTCTGTCTGTGCCAACGGGCTTTCCTTTATCACATCATCGAAGGTCACCCAGGTAGAATCATCCAGATTATAGGTTCCTTTGGCAAATCTAAAACAGTATGACCTCAATTCCTCGATATCTGCCGAATCTGTTGACACAAACAGCCGGCGAAACCGGTTTTGATTCGGGGCATCGGTGGGAAGCTTGACATAGCGGCAGCGTATGATATTCTGCTTAAGCTTAAAGTTGTCTGTATTCTCCTCATAATAATCCATAATCTGCCCTTCAGTCACTTCCATTTCCATCTCTTTTTTGATGTAATTCTGCTGATACTCATATATCATCAGTGAATAGCGATAATCCTGCACCTTTCGCTCAATTTCCGACTGGTCGTAATCAATAGATTCAGAAGCCTTGGATATCAACAGTTGCTTTTTGATCCATGTCTGCACATAGCGACGCACAAAATTGGCGCTATCGGCACCATTCTGTGTAGCCAGCAAGGGTGCAATATCTGACGGATAAAGATAACTTGACCGCACCCTGGCAATGGGCTCTTCTGCAGGAGCCTCGGGTTGCTTTTTGCCAGTAAAGCGTTCTATATAATTACAGCTTACCGTCCCTGCGCTGCTGCTCAAGATCAGCAATAATGCTATCCAGCGATGTTTGATTAATCTCCACAACATATTTTTGCTTTAATTTTTTAATCCATTCTTCTTCCAGGGTTTTCTGATAATCGGCAATCACCTTGCCTCTTACTTCATTCAGCTCCTTGTTTCGCGGTGGCAGCAGCCCTGATGCATACACTATGACCTTACGATCGTCCTCCTGATAAGAAAAGATTCCCTTTCGTCCGAAGGTACGGTCAATCCAGACATTATCCCCTTTTTCGAATGGTCCTTTATCCAGGAGGATGTTGTATCTTTTTGCAGCAAGGTTCAATACAGAATCCGGCTGGTCATTGTCAAGCCATTGCATAATGCTACCAGCCAGCGTACTGTCAGCAACCTTCACCGTCAGCCCCTCAACATGCGCCTTCCACTGGTACTTGTCACGGTTATCTTCGAAATATTCCTGTAAACCTAACGTATCGGAGGAAGCTTTATTCCAGATCGAGTCTTCCATAATTTCAAATAAATAAATACCCTCACGATATTCCTGCAGAAGAAATCTGAAATCGGGGTTTTCCCTGCCAATGGTGTAGATCTCATAATCGTAAAGGCTGTTTTCGGTAAATTCATCGTACAATTCTTCGGCTGGTACGGCACCCATCTGCGTTTCGCTGCTATAGTTGCGATCGAGGTAGGTGATTAGGTCACCAAAAGTATAGGACTGGCCGGTGAGGCTGAACAATATTTTATCTCCCATTTCTGCATTCAGGGTAAGCCGGCCTGCTTCACTACTGAGCTGCTGAGAAAGGTATTCCAGAGCCTGTTTTTTGTTTTGTTGGTTTTCTGCAAACTGGTTTTTTGATTTTAGAAGGGCCAGCGCCTCTTCCCGCGTTTGCTGACTTCGGTTGCGGGTGCGGTTGTCGATAATGTTTTCCATTTCCTCATAGCTCCCCAGTGGCTCAGCATCTTCCACCCGAGTGATATGCCAGCCAAAACGTGTCTTAAATGGCTTCGAATATGACATATTTCGGGCATTTGCAGCATTTACATAAAATACACCGTCAATCTGGTTATATGCCAGGCGGCCCAGGCTACCCGACCGTGCCTTGGAGTTGGGATCCTCCGAAAATTGCGTCACCACATCATCCCATGACATGCCGCTTTCAAGTGCATTATACGCTTCGATTATTTTTTTTCTGCCCCGTGCAGTATCTGACGCTATTTCACGTACGAAGATATGGGACATTGTCATTTTGTATGGCACCTGCACTACGTCTTCCAGCCGGATGATATGATAGCCAAAGGAAGTTTTTACCAGGTCTGAAATCTGCCCCGGCTCCATAGCATAGGCAGCATCTTCAAATGGGGCTACCAGATTAAAAACACCAAAATAGCCGATATAGCCTTTCGATTGATCTGCCCCGACGTCGTCGCTGTATCGTGTTGCAGCAGTCTCAAACGTGAGCTGTTCATTTCTGATGGAGTCGAGTATGGCTCGGGCCTCCTGGTAGGCCTGCAAGGTATCTCCGGAATCTTTAGGTGTACTGATCAGGATGTGCGATACCTCCACCATCCTGTCCATTCTGTTGTACAATTCCTTTTTCAGCTCTTCTATGAGGCGTGTCTCCGTGAGATAAGGCCGGGCGAGCTGTCTTTTGTATTGATTAAATTCACTTAGCAGCTGCGGAATAGTGTCGTATCGGGCGTCATAGGCAGCCTGTACCTTAAGTTTGAATCGCTTATAAAGCTCCAGGTAGTTTGCCACATCCTCTGCAACGGTGATGGTGTCGTATGAAGGTGGGTTTTTGAGGTAGGAATACAGAAACTCTTCCTTGCTTACCTGCTGGTTTTCTACGCGGAACAGGGTTGATTCAGTGTTTCCGGTGTCGATTTTTTGAGTACTGCAAGCGGAAAGCAGCCATATTGTAGTCAGAAGCGATATTAAATATCTTATCATCCTTTTTTTGGGCGCAATGATACTAAATTCCTGAGATAAATGATTGGTTACTTGACCTTTAGCTGTTTGTAGAGTCTGCAAATGTTCTCTTCTCTTGCTTTAACGAATTCTATTTTATCCATGATCCGCTTCACCAGCATTAGTCCTATACCACCTTTTTTCCGGTTTCTCACGACAGTTTCAAGTGTAGGTTCACGATATTTGGATATATCAAAGCCAACACCGCGGTCGATAATTTCAATGATCATTTTACCCTGATTGGATACGGTAAGGTGTAGCTGAATGGTTTCTGAAGGATTGCAGTTATGACTGTGGATCATCAGATTGGCACAAATCTCATCCACTGCCAGCGTGATTTCATGGGCTTCCATTTCATCGGCATGCACCTTTATCATGACATCTGCTACGAATGTGCGTATGTCCCTTAGCTGGTCCTTGCTACAACCTGATGTGTATTTAAACTCCATCACTTAGTGCCTCTTCTTTGGTAGCTGCAATCTTCAATAATTCATGCAATCCAAGTATTTCAAAAACCCGGTTCACCTTTTCATTAAGACCGAAAAGGATCATTTTTTTATTTCTTTGTTTGAATTCTTCAATGTAGGACATAAATACGCCCAATCCTGCTGAAGAAATGTAGTTCAGATGGGTAAGGTCTATTAATAAAAGGGGCTGATTCAGGCTGACCGTTTCAGAAATTGCATTGTCCAGATGAATGGAAGAACTGGCATCGACTTCACCGCTGATCGTCAGCAGTACATGATCCTCAAATTCTTGTTTATCAATCTCTGTCATATCCATTTTACGTTTTTATTTTTTTATTGTTCTCCTAACTGAATTTCACGACCAGAGCGGTGTAGTCATCATCAATGGCCACCTCGCCGCAGAAGTCAAATATATTTTCGATAAGTGCTTCCCTGATGTCTTCAGCGGGCATATTTCCTCTGGAGGCCATAAATTCGGCCAATCGGTCATAACCATACTCTTCACCGCTGTTGTTTTTTGCTTCGATGATACCGTCGGTATAGAGTAGCAGCACATCACCGGGCTGATATTGGATATTGCCTACTTCTATGTATTTTCTGAAAGTATCGTTTCGTAACATACCAAGCCCCATACCTTTGGTTTCAAAATAGCGTGCCTTTTTATCACCTGCACAATAAAACAGAGACGGACAATGGCCTGCCCGGCTAAAGTGAAGTTCACGCTTTTCGGTATCGATCAGAAAATAGGTAATGGTAATAAAAGAATTACTCTCCAGGCACCTGCTGACGGCACTGTTGGCATGAAAGATGAAATCCTCCACTGAAAGGTCCAGGGCCACCAGGCTGTGAAATATTCCTTTCATCTGTGACATGTGGAAGGCAGCAGAAGTTCCCTTGCCCGACACATCACCAATGATCAATGCCATGCGGTATGGGGATAACTGGAAAATATCATAATAATCGCCACCTACTTCGCTTGCAGCTTCTGAAAACGCAGCAATATGAAAGGCGCCATTGGTGACCAGGTCGTGAGGCAAAAGTCTTTTTTGTACTTTCTCGGCGATTTTCAATTCCTCTTTATATCGCTCGTTTTCAAGAGCTTCCCTGAGCAGTTGCACATTCTCCAGCGACACACAGGCCTGATTGACAAAGGTATTTACAATATCCATCATCTCTTTGTTAAAGCCATCGGCAACATCTTTCAGCAGCACCAGATATCCGGCTTTTTTCTTCTGTATCACCAGTGGAAAGGCGATGATGGCCCGGAAATTAAATTCGTCCATATCAATGTTGATCCGGGTCTGATTGATCGTGGTGCTCTGATCGTCGTCTCTGAAGAGGTCTGATATATAATATTTCTTGTTGATCTGCTTGCCGCGCAGTATTTCAATCTGGGCGCGCGTGATGTCCTGCGTAATGATCCGTTTACGTACACCATCATGATATTCTATCCACCCGGCAGAAGCCAGTGTGGTACTTGCCGCACTGTCAAGCAGGATATCGTATACTTCATCTTCATTCTGCCCGGACTGTATCGACTGGCTGAGCCGTTGGAAGTTGAGGATCTCTTCCAGTTTTTGCTCAAAAACGGATGAGGTAGGCAGGTTGAACAGGATCACCAGAAATGAAAACAGGGCGTAAGCCAGTATAAACCCAAATAAAATCAGAATAAAAAGGTTATTCAATGCGCCCACCACCTGAATCTGTGGATTGTATCGCAGGATGTTGAAGAAGAAATAAATGACATACAGCACACTCAGTAATATCAGCAACAGTCCGCGCCATTTTTGTTTAAAATTCAGATATGCGACCCATTTCAGGTTTGCTGACAGGATGAGTCCCATGATGGCCAGTAAAGCCAGCAGAATATTGAACATGGTTTGTCCCATATCCTGCTGAATAAAATTGTAGAACACCGAAATCAACAGCAGGTATTCAAACACATTCCAGAAACGCACCAGTACCTTTGACTTCTGGTAGAGTATAAGCCGCTTCCATACAATAAAAGTCGACATCAGGAATATCAGCACCAGTCCGATGTTGATATGATAGAAGAGGCTCATAATGAGCGGGTTGGTAGAAAGCTTGGTGCCTTCCAGGAAAATGATAAAGCCCTGCACCAGCAGCGAAAGGATGGTAGCTACCAGTCCGGTAACAAACACCCGCCACAGCATGTCCAGGAAATTAAAATTATCAGCTTTGCCTATCCTGTACCTGAAAAAGAGGAACAGTGAAAAAATAAATACGTCAAGAAAGGCATAGGACAGGTCAATGGAAATGCCAGCCCTCATGTTGGTGGTCTGACTAAACAATAACAACAGATCGATTACCACCAGGCTCAGCCAGCTGATGATACTCAGTATTAAGCCCAGACGGGCGAAAAATCTGTTGTTAAGCATAAATTATCCTACGAAATACAAAGTTTATCTGCGAAAGTAAAAATTAATGACCAATTTCGTATCGACACATCAATTAATGCGGGCATTCATCTATGCGTGAAGATTACCTGAATCCGGACAGAGACCATCTCAATGAAGAGGAAAAGGAGTTTGAAAAAGCTCTGCGCCCTCTTTCTTTTGATGACTTCAGCGGCCAGCAGAAAACAGTGGACAACCTGCGTATATTTGTAGAGGCTGCCAGAAGAAGAAGTGAGCCCCTGGATCATGTATTGCTGCATGGACCTCCCGGCCTTGGTAAGACCACCCTATCGCATATTATTTCGAATGAGCTTAAGGCTGACCTCAAGCTTACCTCCGGTCCGGTACTGGATAAGCCTGCTGACCTGGCAGGCCTGCTGACCAACCTGGAAAGGGGGGATGTTCTTTTTATAGATGAGATTCACCGGCTCAATCCGGTAGTGGAAGAGTATCTCTATTCGGCGATGGAAGATTTCCGTATCGACATCATGCTTGATTCCGGGCCCAGCGCACGTACCGTACAGATCGAGCTTCACCCCTTTACCCTTATTGGTGCTACCACAAGGGCAGGCCTGCTCACCAGTCCCCTGCGCGCCCGGTTTGGCATCAACGCCAGGCTGGAATACTATGACGCCAACCTCATTCGTAAGATCATCAGGCGGTCAGCGCGACTATTGCGATGTGACATTGAAAATACTGCTGCAGAAGAAATAGCCCGCCGCAGTCGTGGCACACCGAGGATCGCCAACAACCTGTTAAGACGTACCCGCGACTTTGCCGAGGTCAAGGGTACGGGAATCATTACACCTGAAATTGCCCGCATCGCTTTGGATGCACTGGATGTAGATATTCATGGCCTGGATGAAATGGATAACCGCATACTGCGGGTGATCATCGAAAAATATAAAGGAGGCCCTGTTGGCCTGAAGACCATTGCCACTGCCTGTGGGGAAGAAGAGGATACCATTGAAGAGGTATACGAACCTTATCTGATTAAGGAGGGCTTCCTTCAGCGCACGAGCAGGGGCAGGGAAGCTACACACAAGGCATGGAAACATTTAAAAATACCTCCTCCCGGTGGAATGGCATCACTTTTCGACCATGACACGTGATCAGCTTGGCGATAGAATAAAAAAGGCTGCTTATGAGGTAGGATTTATGTTTTGCGGTATTTCAAAGGCTGAAAAACTGGAAGATGAGGCTCCTAAGCTTGAAGCCTGGCTTAACAAGGGTTACCATGGGAGGATGACCTACATGGAGAACCATTTCGATAAACGGCTGGACCCCTCACTTCTTGTGCCCGGGGCAAAGTCGGTAATCACAGTGGCCTATAATTATTTTCCGGAAAATGATATAAATGAAGGTAAGAAGCATAAAATAGCCAAATATGCCTTTGGACAGGATTATCACCATGTCATCAAGGAAAAGCTCCGGAACCTGGTATCGCAGTTACAGTCGCTGGCAGGCGATTTTCATGCCCGTGTGTTTGTCGATTCTGCTCCCGTCATGGAGCGGCAGTGGGCACAGCGAAGCGGTCTGGGCTGGATAGGAAAAAACAGTTTGCTCCTCAACCGAAATGCAGGTAGTTTTTTCTTTCTCGCCGAGATAATTTGTGACCTTGATCTGCCATCTGATGGTCCGGTAAAAGATTATTGTGGTACCTGCACACGCTGTATCGATGCCTGCCCTACTGACGCCATTGTGGGTAATACCGTGGTGGATGCGTCCCGATGTATTTCGTATCTGACCATCGAGCTCAAAGAAGATATTAAAGATGATTTTTCAGGAGCTTATGATGAGTGGATCTTCGGCTGTGATATATGTCAGGATGTATGCCCGTGGAACCGGTTTGCCCGGCCACATCAGGAGTCAAAGTTTAGTGTAAATCAAAGGCTTGCCGCCATGACAGACAGCGAGTGGCAGGAACTTACCGAGGAACTATTTGCAGAGATAGCGCGTAAATCGCCAATGAAACGGGCAAAATATGAAGGAATGAAACGAAATATCAGAAGGATAGGTAAAGGCCGGAACAAGTCCGGCCGGTGATTATTGTACTGCTTAGTTTTTGAATACCGATAATAAAATCGGCCTGTGTTCCTGCCCGAATCGGGCAAAGCACCAGTCACGCAACATCAAAATTTCATCAGGAATTAAACTTTTCAACGCTTTTTTTAATTCCTTTTCGAAGAGGATCCTATCAAAACTTACTTTCTCAAGGATAGTTTTGAAATATTCTAGCATACGTAATGACTTGGTTTTTTGGTAAAACATACGTAGAAATGAGAAATTGGGCTATTAATTTAATGGAAAATGATCAAAAAAGCAATCATTTTATAAATTTGCGGGCTATGGTCAGAAGTAGCCTTATTTTCCTACTTTTATTTTGCTCCTTTTCCGGGTTTGCGCAGGTTGAGATTACGCTGGGCCCGGATGAGATTGCACTCAACCAGACGTTTACAATTACCATCACGGTCAACAACGACAGGTTGCGTAGCTATGAAGGCTTTCCGGATATCAAAGGCTTTAATAAGCTGTCAACCTCAAGCTCATCGTCCACTAATATTATCAATGGGCGTGTATCCTCCAGCCAGTCCATAACTCAAAACTACGCAGCCCGGGAGGAAGGGACTTATACACTTGATCCTTTTGAGATGACTGTCAATGGTGAGAAAATTAACTCGCCCGGCAAAACTATCAAAGTAGGCCCTCCACGGCAGGCTAATAATAATCCCTTTGGCTTCCGGGATCCCTTTGAAGAGTTTTTTGGAAATTCCACACCCCAGGAATTTATCGAAGTCAAGGACGATGCCTTTCTCGCCCTGACCACTGATAAAAATGAAGTCTATGTCGGGGAAGGAGTAGTAGCAACCCTGGCACTTTATGTAGCCAATACCAACAGAGCTGACCTCGAGTTTTATGATTTGAGCGCACAGCTTCAGGATATCATCAAAGAAATAAAGCCTCAGAGCTGCTGGGAGGAAAACTTTTCAATTGACCGGATTCAGGCGGTGCCGATCACCATCAACGGTAAGCGTTACAATCAGTATAAGATATTCCAGTCCGCTTTCTATCCGCTGAATGCAACCGACATTGAATTTCCTCAGATAGGTCTCGAAATGGTGAAATATAAGGTAGCCAAGCAGCGATCTTTTTTCGGCCAGGACCGGCAGAGAGATTTCAAAACCTATTACACCAAACCCAAAACCATAAAAGTGAAGGAGCTGCCTCCTCATCCACTGCGGGATATTGTGGCAGTGGGAGAATACCAGCTTGTCGAAGCGCTGGAGCCTTCTTCCCTGAAAACAAGCGAGAGCTTCAGCTACAGGTTCAGGGTATCAGGTGAAGGCAATATTTCATCTATAGGTGAGCCCCTATTGCCTGAAAGCAATGATCTTGAAATCTATTCACCCAATATCAATCAGCAGATCAGCCGCTCCGGAAACAAAGTCACAGGTTCAAAAACATTTGAGTATTACGCCATACCCAACGAACCGGGGACTTATGACATGGGAGAATATTTTAGCTGGATTTATTTCAATACCAAAAGCCAGCAGTATGATACACTAAGATCAACAGCGGCACTGCAGGTTACCGGGCAAAGCCGCAAAAATGAAGCCATCCTGTCCTCCGACCTGAGCGGTATTTATGACCGGATAACTTATCAGGATAATGAATTGCGCAGCTATCGCACGGGCAGATTGCAGCGCGTTATGGTCAATACATTTCTAGGTCTTTTATTTGCCGGGGGTGTGGTTTTTATGATTCGCAGATATGGGTAATACTTTCGGTAAAATATTCTCCATCACCACTTATGGGGAGTCACATGGCAGGGCGATTGGAGTAACCATTGACGGGTGTCCGGCGGGCATCACGTTTGACCAAGAGTGGGTGGAAAAGGATATGACCCGTCGCAAACCGGGCCAGTCAAAAATCACGACACAGCGTAAGGAAGAAGATGAGGTTGAGGTGCTTTCAGGGGTTTTTGATGGTAAGACTACAGGCACTCCACTTCATATGGTGATATGGAACAAGGATCAGAAAAGTAAAGATTACAGTCATATAGCTGAAAAATACCGCCCTTCACACGCTGACTTTACCTATCAGGAAAAATACGGCATCAGAGACTACCGTGGTGGAGGTCGAAGCTCGGCTCGCGAAACTGCAGCCAGAGTGGCAGCAGGTGCGGTAGCTAAGATGCTGCTTAAAAACGAGCATATCACCTGTCAGGCCTATGTCTCCGCCGTAGGGGACATTCAGCTTCAGCAAAGCTGGCATGAGCTGGAATTAGATGAGGCGGAAAACAATATTGTAAGATGCCCAGACCCTGATACTGCCGAAAAAATGATCAGTCGTATCCAGGAGGTGCGGAAACAGGGCGACACGATAGGAGGAGTGATTACTGGGGTCATCAGGGGGGTAGGGGCCGGGCTTGGAGAGCCGGTATTTGACAAGCTCCATGCTGATCTGGGCAAAGCCATGCTCAGTATCAATGCGGTTAAAGGGTTTGAATATGGGAGTGGATTTGCAGGCACCACGATGCTGGGGAGCCAGCATAACGATATATTTGAGAAAAAAGGCGAAAAAACCGTCACCCGCACCAACCATTCAGGAGGTATTCAGGGTGGGATCAGCAACGGTCAGGATATCTACTTCAGGGTTGCGTTCAAGCCGGTGGCAACGATAATGCGCGACCAGGAAAGCATTGATAATGAGGGCAATGAAACCGTTGTTTCCGGTAAGGGAAGACATGACCCCTGCGTGGTGCCCCGCGCTGTACCGATAGTGGAAGCCATGGCCGCACTGGTAGTGGCTGACCATTTACTTCGATATAAAACATCTAAATTGTAGAATGAAAAAAATTCCCATACACATACAGATCATCATAGGCCTTGTTCTGGGTCTGATTTTCGGGCTGATGTCCATACAACTGGGCTGGGATCAGCGGATTACCATTTTTTATATCAAACCTTTTGGCACCATCTTTATTAATGCGCTCAAAATGATTGCCGTACCGCTTGTACTGGCATCACTGATAGTGGGGGTAGCCAATCTGGGTGATATTTCCAAGCTTTCCAGAATAGGAGGCAAGACCATTTTATTCTATCTGTGCACAACGGTGATCGCAATTACCATCGGATTACTTGCAGTAAACCTGACCAACCCCGGCTATAAACTATCTATAGAAACCCGTGATGACCTGATGATGCAGTTTGGAGAAGATGCTTCAGCCCGTGAGCAGATTGCCAGGGAAGTAAAGGAAAAGGGGCCTTTACAGCCGCTGGTGGACATTGTTCCCAGCAATGTGATCGGGGCGGCAACTGAAAATGCTCAAATGCTGCAGGTCGTTTTCTTTGCACTTATAATGGGTGTGGCACTGCTTCAGATACCTAAAGAGAAGGGCCAGCCTGTAGTACAGTTTTTTGATGGGTTGAATGATGTGATTATACAGATTGTCAATTATATCATGATCGTAGCACCCCTTGGTGTATTTGCGCTTATCGCCTCGCTGCTGGTTGAACTGGCCGGAGATGACCCGGCTCGTGTATGGGAGCTTTTGCGCGCCCTGCTTTGGTACATGGGCACTGTCATTGGCGGCCTTGCTATTATGGTATTTGTTGTTTATCCGCTGTTATTTAAAATATTTACCAAAGTAAAATACTATCAGTTTTTTAGGGCAATACGTCCGGCACAGCTGCTTGCATTCAGCACCAGCTCAAGCTCGGCTACGCTACCGGTGACCATGAAACGGGTGGAGGAAGAGCTGGGTGTATCCGAGGAGGTGTCGTCCTTCGTATTGCCTCTTGGAGCCACCATCAATATGGATGGAACAAGTCTTTATCAGTCAGTTGCTGCAGTATTCATTGCTCAGGCACTGGGCATGGACCTTACCCTTGGCAGTCAGCTGATGATCATTCTTACCGCCCTGCTGGCGTCAATCGGTTCGGCTGGAGTACCCGGCGCCGGGCTTGTAATGTTATTAATTGTTTTGGAATCCATAGGTGTGCCCGCAGCGGGCCTGGCATTGATACTGGCGCCGGACAGGATACTGGATATGGCAAGAACGACTGTAAATGTCACTGGCGACGCATCGGTGACCACAGCAGTGGCCAGCACAGAAGGGGAACTCCCGGACGGATTAATTCGTAAGCTTTAAAACTTTACCTACTTTTGTACAGTTTTCATGTAGTACCCTAAACAAGAAAAATATGCTGACGCAACCGGTTAATTTATATATAGAGGCAAATCCTAATCCTAACTCCATGAAGTTTGTTGCAAATTTTATGCTGGTGGAGGAAGGAAAAACCTTTGACTACCCAGATTTGGCGAGTGCCCAAAACTCACCTGTAGCGCAGGAGTTGTTTGCTTTGCCTTATGTAACCCGAGTTTTTATCATGAGCAACTTCATCACCGTGACTAAAAGCGAGGATAAAGAATGGGAAGAAGTAAAAATTGAAATTCGGGAAGTCATCCAGCAATATCTCGAATCAGGTAAAAGTGTGGTAGAGGAAAAAGCCCGCCAACATACCCATAATGAGCCCACTACAGATCAGGAAAAAGCCATCATTGCCATTCTTGATGAATATATCAAGCCTGCTGTTGAAATGGACGGTGGAGCCATTCAGTTTCATTCCTTCGAAGAGGGGCGGGTAAAGGTGATGCTTCAGGGCTCTTGCAGCGGCTGTCCGGCCTCCATGGTTACCCTGAAACAGGGAATTGAAAACCTGCTCAAGTCTAAAGTTGACGGCGTTACTGAGGTTGTCGCTGAAGAGCTTTAGAGGTTCTTTTTTTCCTGTTGGTGAGGTATACACCAACTAATATCACAAACATACCGGCTAATTGTAATGCTGATAATGACTCACCATCAAAGAGTCCCCACACAATGGCAATTATCGGTATGAAATAAGTCACTAGTGAGGTAAAAACAGGAGAGGTAAGCTTCACAAGTTTGTTGAAAAGTATAAGGGCAAACCCCGTTCCTATTACGCCAAGTAATACTACTGCAGTAAATGGAAACCAGCTTTGCTCCCAGTCCATGGTTTTTTCAAAAAATGAAGTTCCCGTCAGCAGCAGTACCGCAACGGGTCCGGCAAAACAGAGCGATAACGATGTGATAGCCAGGCTGGGTACATCACTCAGCTTCGCTTTGATCAGGTTTAGATTGGTAGCGTAGAAGATGGTAGCCAGCATCACCAAAAAGATGTAATAATTTATAGGGCCGAATGAATTGCCATTGGCAAACGCCAGAATGATGGTTCCCATCAGGCCGATACCAATACCGATGATGCTTCGCAGGCTTGACCGGGTATTAAAAAAGATAAATCCGATGATCATCACAAAAATCGGGGTAGTTGCATTCATCACACCGGTTATGGAGCTGCTGAGCCGTGTTTGAGCCAGTGCGAACAGGATGGCAGGAAAAAAGCTACCAACGAAGCCTGAAATGAGAAGAAAAGGCCATTTTCCCGGACGGATATAGCGCAGATTTCTAACAGCAAAAGGTAGCAGGGCTACGCTGGCGGATACGACACGCAGACCTGCCAGCTCGAGTGGTGTGTATATTTCCAGTCCTCGTTTTATCAATATAAAGGAGCTGCCCCAGATCAGCGATAATACCAGTATCAGACCCCATGCCTGGATGCCGGGGCTATCGTTATCGCTCATGAAGTTGCCAGTTCAGCATTGTTATAGCTATACTTTATTTCTTCGAGGATCATCTCCGTTTCAGATAATGTATCCGCTTCAACGAGTCGTGTACGGAAGGGTTTAAATCCGGGCATGCCTTTGAAATAGTTGGTGTAATGCCTTCGCATTTCAAAAACTCCTTTTCGTTCACCTTTCCATTCTACTGAAAAGCGAAGATGTTTCAGTGTAGTAGCTACCCTATCTTCCAGTGACGGAGGATCCAGCAGGGTGCCGTCTTTCATGAAGGCTTTTATTTCATTAAAAATCCAGGGATATCCGATGCTGGCCCTGCCGATCATAATACCATCAACACCATAATGGTTTTTATACTCAAGTGCTTTCGCAGGGCTGTCGATGTCACCGTTACCAAAAATGGGAATGAAGATTTCCGGATCGTTTTTCACTTCTGCAATATAACTCCAGTCAGCTACTCCCTTGTACATTTGTTTTCTGGTACGTCCGTGTATGGTTAGCCCCTGGATGCCTACGTCCTGAAGACGTTTGGCTGCCTCACGGATTTTAATGGTATTTTCATCCCAGCCCAACCGGGTCTTTACCGTTACCGGTTTATTCACTCTTTTGACAATCTCTTCAGTCATTTTCTGCATCTTGGGCAGATCCTGCAGTATACCGGCACCAGCGCCCTTACAGGCCACTTTTTTCACCGGACAGCCATAATTGATATCGATGATCTCAGGGTTGGCTTCTTCAGCAATAGCTGCTGCCTCACGCATAGATTCGATCTTATCACCAAAAATCTGGATACCAATGGGTCGCTCATAGTCGTAGATATCCAGCTTTTCCACACTTTTATCAGCATGACGGATGAGCCCTTCAGACGATATGAATTCAGTATACATCATATCGGCGCCGTTTTCCTTGCATACAGCGCGAAAAGGCGGGTCACTCACATCCTCCATGGGTGCAAGCAACAGGGGAAATTCTCCTAATTCAATGTCTCCTATTCGTACCACAGTATGAAATACTTTAAAAGGGTCGTTCTGTTCAAAAAAGAAGCATAAATTTACGCACAAATATGAAACCTAAAGCATTAGAAACCATAAATGGTTCCATTATTCCGGTTGGAGCTATTTTGATCACCCTGGGCATGGCCCTGATATTCACATTTCTGTTTCAGCTGATGGGCATGTTCCTGGTATCAGTGGCTACAGGTATACCATTTATTGAGATGGGAAGCGTAATGACAAACCCTGAAGGCGGGCAGTCACGATACATACTTTTATTTGTGCAGGCATGTGCCTCCTTTGGCGGATTTATTGTCACATCAGTTGTATACCTGAAGTGGATTTCTAGAACACCGCTATCGGCCGTCCTACCAAAAAATAGGGTTAAAATGCCGGCTGTAGTCATAACCATTCTGGTCACCCTTGTATTTATGCTGCCCAATTCCCAGATCATTGAGTGGAATATGAACATCGATCTGCCCGACGGCCCGTTTGAAAATGCGGTCAGGAAAATGGAAGATACAGCCATGGAGCTGACCATGTTCCTGACGCAGATCGACACGTTTGGCTACTACCTTATGGCAATGTTTGTGATCGCGGTGATCCCGGGTATCGGTGAGGAGCTGTTGTTCAGGGGCTTACTGCAGAACATGATTCACCGGTGGTCTAACAATATGCATATCGGTATATGGCTGGCGGCAATCCTGTTTGGATTGTTTCATTTTCAGTTTTTCGGGCTGATACCCCGGATATTGCTTGGAGCCTTGTTTGGTTATCTCTATGTCTGGTCAGGCAGCCTCATATATCCGATGATAGCACATTTTGTAAATAACGGCTTTCAGGTCACGATGATATATGTAATGTCGCTTCGTGGCGAAACCTATGACCTCGAAACAGAGTCATCTGCCCCATGGTATCTGGCCCTTTTGGGTGTGGTGGCACTCGTATTTCTGCTTCGTTTTTTTTCAGGTCAATTTAAGTATACTGAATGAAGTCCTGGAAAAAGGTATTTTCCACCCAAAACCCGGTAAGGGCTGAAATAGTGAAGGCCATACTTGAAGAAAACGATGTGCCTGCAGTTGTGGTGAATAAAAAGGATTCTATGTATCATTTTGGGATACTTGAGGTAAGGGTGAATCAGGATAATCTGCTGCGGGCCATAAAAATAATAGAAGAAGATGTCACATTCGAAGAATAACCGCACCCAGCGCCTGATCACCGGCTTTCTGGGGGTGGCCCTTGTAATTGCAGGAATTGTATGGAAATCATGGACCTTTGCTATTGTACTGTCCGTGATCAATATTTTCATGCTAAGTGAATTTTATCTGCTTATGAAAAGCAGGGGATATACCCCTATGAATATTGTCGGGCTGATCTATGGACAGGGTTTATTTTTGTTTATGTTTCTCAACCAGTCCGGGCTGGTGCAATGGAGCTACATCTGGCTAATTCCTGCATTTGTATTAATATTTCCTTTCCAGCTCTACCGTGAAGATATTCCCAATCCCTTCGATGCCATTGCGCATACTTTTTTGGGTATTGTGTATGTGTCAGCACCTCTGGCATTAATTAATCTGATTGTATTTACACCAGATGGAAGTTACCATTACGTGCCTATGCTGGGAATGCTGGTGCTCATTTGGGCCAATGATACCACTGCTTATTATATTGGCGGGAAATTTGGCCGAACCAAGCTTTTTGAGCGTATTTCACCAAATAAATCATGGGAAGGAGCACTGGCAGGGGTATTTGCAGCATCTGTGATCAGTTTTATTTACTGGAAATATTTTACAGAATATGATCCGCTGCTATGGATAATTTTCAGTCTCGTGACGATTATTGCATGCAATTATGGCGACCTGGTCGAATCGATGCTAAAGCGTAGTCTGAAAGTAAAGGATTCCGGTAAAATGCTGCCGGGCCATGGTGGATTTCTCGATAGATTTGATGGTCTGCTGCTTGCAGCGCCATTGATTGTATTTATTTTAAAATTATTTCATTGAAGTGCTTTTAATTACAATTCTAGATATTAAAATTGCAAAAAACAGACCCTATTTATGAACGGCTACATCGAACCCGCACCGATAAAGGATAAAGAGAATCCTTTTGAATCCATGATGTCACGATTTACCGAGGCGGCTAACCACCTGGGGTTAGATGAAGAAACATTTAATGTGCTGAAAAGCCCGGGCAAGCAGGTCATTGTATCCCTGCCGGTGACTATGGACGACGGATCGATCCAGGTCTTTGAAGGATATCGCGTGATCCACTCCAACATCCTGGGTCCATCCAAAGGAGGGATCCGTTATGCTCCGGATGTACACCTTGATGAGGTAAAGGCACTCGCTGCCTGGATGACATGGAAATGTGCTGTGGTAGATATCCCATATGGTGGAGCTAAAGGGGGTATCAAGTGCAACCCGAGAGCCATGTCGACGGGTGAGATTGAACGACTAACCAGGGCTTACACATCTGCAATGATCGAAATATTCGGTCCTGACAGAGATATTCCGGCCCCGGACATGGGTACAGGGCCACGCGAGATGGCATGGCTGATGGACCAGTATTCCAGATCCAACGGTATGACCATCAACGCAGTGGTGACCGGCAAGCCCCTCGTACTCGGAGGCTCACTCGGAAGAGTCGAAGCAACAGGAAGAGGTGTAATGGTTACGGCACTTTCTGCAATGGAAAAGCTGCGTATCAACCCTTATCAGGCTACATGCGCCGTACAGGGCTTTGGTAATGTAGGAAGCCATGCTGCTCAGCTTCTCGAGGAACGCGGCGTGCGCATAGTCAGTTTAAGTGACGTCTCCGGCGCCTACTATAATCCAAATGGTATTGACATCCGCAAGGCAATGGCCTATCGCGACCAGAATAACGGTTCAATGGAAGGGTTTACTGAGGCGGACAAGATCAATGGTGAAGATATATTGTTGCTTGATGTGGACGTGCTTGTGCCTGCAGCAAAAGAAGATGTGATCACCGTAGACGTAGCCAAAAAAATGAAAGCGAAGCTGATTGTGGAAGGGGCTAACGGACCTACTATCGCACAGGCGGACAGAATCATCAATGAAAATGGAATTACTGTGGCACCCGATATTCTTGCCAACGCCGGAGGTGTTACAGTGTCATATTTTGAATGGGTACAGAACAGGCTGGGCTATAAATGGACGAGCGAGCGTGTCAACAGACGTTCTGACAGGATCATGAAGCAGGCCTTTGATAATGTATATGGAGTTTCACAGGAATATAATGTTTCCCTCAGGATTGCTGCGTATATTGTAGCGATAGATAAAGTCGCGAAAACATATAAGTTCCGGGGAGGATTTTAAGATGCTGAGAATACACCGGGAAGGACATACCATTCTTCTCATTACATTTATCGTACTTGCTGCCATCAACATTGGCATAGCCAATGCTTTTCCTGGTAACGGGCTGTTGTTTTTTCTGGTACTTGCAGCCAGCACCATAGCTTTTACCCTGGTGCTGCAGTTTTTTCGCAACCCGGAGCGGAAAGCCAGTCTCAATGATAAACTTGTCATTGCCCCTGCCGACGGTAAGGTAGTGGTGATTGAGGAGACAACGGAAAATGAATACCTCAGGATACCCTGTATTCAGGTGAGCATTTTCATGTCGCCGCTAAATGTACATGTAAACCGAAACCCGGTATCCGGCAAGGTTAGTTATATCAAGTATCATCCCGGAAAATATCTGGTCGCATGGCATCCCAAGTCAAGCACTGACAATGAAAGGACCACCATCGTCTACAAACTAAAAAATGGTGTGGAGATTGTATTGCGACAGATTGCAGGCGCAGTGGCGCGACGCATTCGATGGTATATCAAGCCTGAAGATGATGTGGTGCAGGGTCAGGAGTTTGGATTTATCCGTTTTGGATCACGTGTCGATCTTTTTCTGCCGGTTGATGCCCGGATTTTGGTAAATATTGATGATATTACCAAAGGAGGCGAAACCGTTATTGCAGAATTGACATGACCATTCCAAAGCTCGTACAAGATGATCCCTGGCTCGAACCCTATGCCGAAGAAATACAACGAAGAATAAATAGTGTTGAGGAGCGGATCAACGCCATTAAAAAGGACTACGCCACACTGGCTGAATATGCCGGAGCACATCATTTTTTTGGTCTTCATCTGAATGAAGATGGTACTCAGTGGATATTCAGGGAATGGGCACCCCATGCAGAGGCTATTCACCTCACAGGTGAATTCAATGAATGGGACAGGGCCTCTCATCCGCTGGAAAAAAAGAGCGGTGGCATATGGGAAATCACCATTCCTGCAGCTGTTCTCAAACCCGGAACATCATTTAAAATGCAGGTTACCGCCTCAAATGGGGTACTCGACCGCATACCGGCGTATATCCAGCGTGTAGTGCAGAATCCTGAAACTCATGATTTTGCCGCGGTAGCTGTAGAGGCCACAACTTCATATCCGTGGACAGATCAGGATTTTGATGGATCTGCCGCGGCGAAGATGCCCATCATCTATGAAGCTCATATCGGCATGGCGACAGAAGAGGAACGCGTCGGGACTTACAGAGAATTTGCCGACAATATCCTTCCCCGGATAAAGGCACTGGGGTATAATACTGTTCAGCTGATGGCCATTCAGGAACATCCTTATTATGGGTCATTTGGCTATCATGTATCTTCCTTTTTTGCAGCATCTTCACGTTTTGGTACAATCGAAGACCTTAAATACCTCGTAAACACCGCGCATGGCCTTGGCCTGGCAGTCATCATGGACCTTGTACATTCCCATGCAGTTAAAAATATTGCAGAGGGGCTAAACCTGCTTGATGGCAGTGAAGAGATGTATTTTCATGCCGGTGGCAGGGGAGACCATGGTTCATGGGACAGCAAACTTTTTAATTATGGCCGAGAGGAGGTAATCCGCTTTTTGCTGAGCAATGTACGTTACTGGCTGGAGACCTTCCATTTTGACGGCTACCGGTTTGACGGCGTCACTTCGTTGCTTTATTTCCATCACGGCGATTTCACCTCATTTGACCATTATGACAAGTATTTTAAGTACGACGTGGACTGGGATGCCCTGCTGTACCTTCAGCTTGCCAACACGCTTATTCACGAGATAAAGCCCAATGCCATTTCCATTGCTGAAGATATGAGCGGTATGCCGGGCATGTCAAGAAATGTGTCACACGGCGGGCTGGGATTTGATTACAGGCTGGGTATGGGGCTTCCGGATTTCTGGATAAAATACCTGAAAGAAAAAAGAGATGAGGAATGGGATATCCATGAGATGTTTCATACGATGACAAACCGACGCTACAGGGAAGGAACCATCGCCTATGCCGAATCGCATGATCAGGCCATCGTAGGTGACAAAACTATTGCCTTCTGGCTGATGGATAAAGAGATGTACTGGCATATGCAAAAGGGCGATGACCATATGGTGATCGATCGTGGCATTGCCCTGCACAAGATGATCAGGCTGTTCACAGCTGCACTGGGGGGTGAAGGCTATCTTAATTTTATCGGAAACGAATTTGGCCATCCGGAATGGATCGATTTCCCGAGAGAAGGAAACGGATGGAGTTATAAATACGCACGAAGGCAGTGGTCACTTGCTGATAATCCGGATTTGAAATACCATTATTTTAGCGATTTTGACCGTGACTTCATCCATGTGCTACGTGAAAATCATATTTTTTCCAGTGAAATCACGAACCAACTGCATGTGGATGAACACAACAAGGTGGTTATATTCGAAAAAAACTATCTCATATTTATATTCAACTTCCATCCAGATCACGCCATCCCGGACTACCGTTTTATGCTCCCAAAGCATCTGGAAGGTATATATGAAATTATACTGGACAGCGACGATCCGGCATATGGCGGGCATGGCCGCATTGAAAAGGGCCATCACTATCATGTCGTGGAAGAAGAGGGTCAGTATTCGATTTCCGTATATATTCCCAACCGTACCGCGGTAGTATTAGCGCCGGTCAAATAATAATCAACCTCCATATCGGGCTGTTTATCGAAGGCAAAACGGTGCTGGTCTAATAATATCCAATCGCTATGTTTAAATAAGTATACTTGTATAAGTCTTTCTTTACATAGCTGGTTGAATAGGCCTTCTTCACTCGCCAAAAGGGCACGGAGAAGGTCTTCTTTTTTGTCCCCAAAAGAACTAATAACCAAACATTTATATTATACATTTGTATTCTCATTTTCAGGCTGAAACAGACGTTTGGATTCGAATAATTACATGGAAAAATTTTCAAATTACTTTAAGTTCAGGGACAGGCATATCGGACCTGACGCACAGGAGATAAAGGACATGCTGCAGACTATCGGTGTCGATAGCATGGAGCAGCTTATTGATGAGGTAATACCTCAGGGAATTCGTATGGAGAAGGGCTTAAAGCTGCCCGAAGCTCAATCGGAACGGGAGTTTCTGGAAGATTTCAAAAAGCTGGCGTCAAAAAACAAGGTATTCAAGTCATATATAGGCTTCGGGTATTACAATACGGTTACCCCAACGGTGATCAAGCGAAATATACTTGAAAACCCGGGATGGTATACCGCCTACACTCCTTACCAGGCTGAGATCGCGCAGGGCAGACTGGAAATGCTGGCTAATTTTCAAACTATGGTCATGGACCTTACCGGCATGGAGATAGCCAATGCATCGCTGCTGGATGAAGCTACCGCAGCAGCAGAGGCAATGAGTATGTTCTATGGTATGCGTAAGGGATCCAAAAAGCAAGCAACAGCTTTTCTTGTTGATCAGCATGTATTTCCTCAAACCCTTGACCTGCTCAGGACCAGGGCCAATCCCATGGGTATAGAAATAATTCAAAAAGAGATCGAGGTATCAGATTTTAGCAGCGACAACATTTTTGGAGTTTACTTCCAGTATCCCAACGCGCGCGGACAGGTATATAATCCTGAAAGCTGGGTGAGGGCAGCGGCAGAACATCAGGTTTACACCGCGGTGGGATCCGATCTGCTAGTGCTAACGTTACTTACTCCTCCGGGCGATTGGGGTGTAGATGTGTTAGTCGGATCAGCACAGCGTCTGGGTGTCCCAATGGGTTTTGGCGGACCTCATGCTGCATTCTTTGCTACACGTGAAAAATATAAGCGTCAGGTGCCGGGTCGTATGATTGGCGTTTCGGTAGATCAGCAAGGAAATAAGGCATACCGTATGGCACTTCAGACACGCGAGCAGCACATCAAGCGTGAACGGGCAACGTCCAATATCTGTACTGCTCAGGTACTGCTTGCAGTAATTTCTGCTGCCTATGCCATTTATCATGGCTCGGAAGGGCTGAAGCAAATTGCGCTCAACACCCATCGTAAAGCCCGGTACCTGGCAGATCAGCTTAAGGCAATGGGTCTTCAGGTAACATATGACCAGTTTTTTGATACACTGCATGTGCAGATGGATGAAGAGGATAAAGCCCGGTTGAAGGCGCTGGCGGCAGACCATCATATTAACTTCAATTATTTTGAAAAAGGTGCGCTGCAGCTATCCGTTGATGAAGCCGTTACCCGCAAAGATGTGCTTGAAATTTGCGACCTTTTCGCCTCGTTTCTTTCAAAATCACATCAGGAGCAGGAGCTGGCGGAAACCTTAAACTGGGAAGATGCGCTGATACGGAAGTCAGAATTTATGACACATGCCGTTTTCAACACATACCATTCTGAGCATGAAATGCTGCGTTATCTCAAGAAGCTGGAGAATAAAGACCTTTCGCTGGTACACTCCATGATATCCCTGGGATCCTGTACAATGAAGCTGAATGCTACAAGTGAGATGGAACCTATTACATGGCCTGAATTTGCCAGTCTTCATCCATTTGCACCAGAAGACCAGACAGAGGGCTACCTGGAAATGCATCAGAACCTTTCGGAATGGCTTTGTGAGATTACCGGCTTTGCCGGCATGAGCCTTCAGCCTAATTCAGGTGCGCAGGGAGAATATGCAGGACTGCTGACCATACGTGAATACCTTCATGCCAGGGGCGAAGGCCATCGTAATGTGGCCATTATCCCGGTGAGTGCACATGGCACCAACCCGGCCAGCGCAGTGATGGCAGGTATGGAGGTTATCCTGGTAGGAGCAGATGATCATGGTAACATCGACCTGAACGACCTCAGAGAAAAGGCTGAAGCAAATAAGGACAGACTGGCCGCTTTAATGGTAACATATCCTTCAACGCATGGAGTTTTTGAAGAAGAAATCCGTGAGATATGTGATATCATACATCAGTATGGAGGGCAGGTGTATATGGATGGTGCCAACATGAATGCACAGGTAGGACTCACCTCACCTGCATTAATCGGTGCAGATGTATGCCACCTTAACCTTCACAAAACATTCTGCATACCTCATGGTGGTGGTGGACCTGGTATGGGTCCGATTGGTGTCGCAGAGCACCTTGTGCCATTTCTTCCCGGCCATAGCCTGATAAAAACAGTACATAACGGTAATAATCGCGTTTCTGCAGCACCTTATGGCAGCGCGAGCATATTGCCTATCTCTTATGCCTATATCAGGATGATGGGAGGTGATGGACTTACAAATGCTACTGAAGTAGCAATACTCAATGCCAACTATATTAAGGCACGACTGGAAAAGCATTACCCCATACTTTATTCCAATAAAAAGGGCAGAAATGCCCATGAATTTATTCTGGATTGCCGTGACTTCAAATCTGCCGGCATAGAAGCGGAAGATATTGCAAAGCGACTGATGGACTACGGATTCCACTCGCCCACCTTATCATTCCCGGTGGCAGGTACATTTATGATCGAACCAACAGAGTCAGAGACAAAGGGAGAGCTTGACAGGTTCTGTGATGCCATGATCGCTATCCGTGAAGAGATCAGAGAGATTGAAAATGGCATATACAATCAGGAAGATAATGTGTTGAAAAACGCACCTCATACCATGGAAGTGGCATTGGCTACAGAATGGAATCACTCTTATTCAAGGGAAAAGGCTACCATGCCATTACCGTATGTCAGAGAGTCTAAATTCTGGCCTTCTGTTTCCAGAATAGATAGCGCGTATGGTGACCGTAATTTATACTGTGCCTGTATCCCGACGGAGGAGTATCAGCAGCAGGAGCAGGAGATGGTAAATTAACTTATCTTACTTCAATTAAAGGGCGGTAAAAAATTTTATCGCCCTTTTTGCATTTAATATGGGTACCAATGAAAGTATCCGGATAGCGGTATATAAAATATCGACCCTGAATTCTGAATAAACGATTTTTACGTTATTGACTGGTTGGTGTTGATCATCTCTGGTTCTACTGTTTCCGCTGACTTCATATTGGAATTGAGAAAATTCTTATATTTATATCCTGAATGTGAGTTTAAAACTCACTTATAAGATATGAGTAAAGGTATTTCATACAGATCTTCAGAGCTTTTAAGTGGACTTATCCGTCGGAATAAAGAATTTTTTACCCTCAAGGAAGCATTGGAAATACTTTCAGACAGGAACAACACAACTGTACGGAAGCTACTCAGTGATATGACAAAGAGGGGTGTGATTATGCGCATCAAAGAAGGCTTATATCATCGTATTCCTTACGAACAAGAATCGGATCAATTTTTACCAAACTGGCATCTCACAGCAGATGCCATGGCACATCCAAAGGAATATTATATTGGGTTTTATAGTGCTCTGGACATTCATGGATTGATCACCCAACCATCGATGGTAGAACAAGTGGTCACACATGAACAGGTTAAACCAAAAATCCAGCAGGTTAAAAACGTCCGTTTTGAGTTTATAACCTTGAACAAAAGCCGATTTTTTGGTTATAAAAAATACTGGATAGATGACTTCCAAAAAGTAAACTGCAGTGATCTAGAAAAGACATTTCTTGACTGTCTTTATAAACCGGAAGATGCCGGTGGCATCACTGAAATTACCAAAGCACTGTATAAAGGCAGGGAAAAACTGCAATCAACGAAATTTCAGCTCTACCTGGAAAAATTCAGTTCTCAAGCCGTATATAAGCGGCTTGGATTTATTATAGATACCCTTGATCTTTTCCCTGAATTACAAAAATTCATTACCAAAAAGATTTCACCATCTTATGCTTCATTAGATCCATCTCTTGACAAACATGGTGTTTATAACTCAAAATGGAGCATTATAGACAATATTGATTTTAAAACTGGTCTCGATTCAATAAAAACATAGGGCATTGATACAACCAGGAGAAATACAATCCATAGCAGGAATGGAAGGTGTCCGGGGCACACAAATCGAAAAAGACTATGTCATTTCCTGGGTGACCTATGGCATTGCAAATAATCAGTTTCTGAAAGATAACCTGGTTTTCAAAGGTGGCACGGTACTGAAAAAAGCGTACTTCCGGGATTACCGTTTTTCGGAAGACCTTGATTTCACTTTCAGAGGAAAAGACTTTGATCCTGAGGTTATTAAAGCTGCTTTCAATGAATTAAGTCAATGGGTATATGAAGAATCCCGGATTTCTCTTTCTTTCCGCGACGAAACACAGCATGAAACCGGGAATTTCAATTTCTATCTTTTTTATACCGGTCCATTGGGTGGAGTTGGAGCTAATAGAAACATTAAAGTCGACATTAGTCAGAACGAATTGATCTACAACGCACCGGAAGAAAAACTGATCATAAACACCTATTCTGATCTTGGAAAACAATATAGCATATACTGTTATTCACTCGGAGAAGTGATTTCAGAAAAATTGCGCTCAATCATGCAACGAACTGCTCCAAGAGACATTTATGATCTCTGGTATTTACTTGAAGTTGAAGGCGAGGATATTGAAGATCATATTTTCGCTTTTCAGGATAAAGCAAAATATAAAGGATACAACCCAAATGATTTGATCAAGGTAATTCAACAAAAGGAAAAGACCTTTACAAAACATTGGAATAACCACCTGACAAACCAAATGACCGAAATTCCAGATTTCAATGATGTCTGGCGTGAATTAGGAAAACATTGGAGAAAATTTCAGAAATATATTGAGTAAATCCTTTCGGTTTACATATTGCCATCCTCTTTCCTCAGTTAATAAAGAGCATGAGGCTGACAATCAATTAGGAGCCATTTTTCTGTTTACATTTTCCCTACTCCCGCAAAGATGCATTATAGCTTCAGCTACGAATGCCCGCCAATCACAATACGCATAATCTTGAGATTGAGTACAACAAATCGCCAGAGCTGCCAGAGCCAGAAACGACGGAAAAACTGTGTGGCTTTTCCCGGTACAGTGGCAAAGCTATGCTCAGAGTAGGGGGTAAATTTTTCTTTTTCTGTTTTCATAATTATTCAGGGATTAGGTACCAGAAGGGCCTGGCTTTGGCTTTATACATAAACAAATAGTGGAGCATCAGTTTGATCCAGTGACCGGCAAGGCCGGCTTCGCCAACCGTATAGTCCAGATCACGGCCCCAGCGCGGGTATTTTTTCCAGTCCTGCACGATGGGGAATACCGTCATGGTAGCGGCCATGCCTTTTTTTAGTCCGTATCCAGCTGATACTACGCAGGCAGCACCCATTTTAGCCATCGAGGCCTTATGCTTGTGTTCATTTTTGTTATGTCTGATCCTGTCGGCAATGTTGATGGCAACCACCTTACCTATTACACCCGATGGCATACCCGTACGGGGTGGTGTAGGTGAGATCATGGTTCCCTTCTTGCTTTTCATGGGCTTTGATATGGCATGCGGAGGAGCAAACGCTATTCCGGCAGCATAAAGGTTATCATAAGCCGGGTTTTGGTAAATGCTCGGCCAGTCTTCTGCTGTCCACTCTTCATAGGGCTTGGCAGTGTAATCGGCATCCACTTTCATGAAGCCATTCGCAGCGAAAATAGTATCTGTGATGTCATCGCCCTGCCGGCCAAAGGCTTTCAGACCAACACCTGAAAACGACGGTATTAACATTGAAAAATCAAATTTCAGCTCGTGGTCTTCTCCTTCCAGATTTTCATAATAAATGGTATCACGCGTGATTTTATTTACGCCGGCACGCTTGATCCAGTGAATACCATATTCTGCCAGAATGGATTCAGCAAAAACGGTAGTGGAAGTGATATATCCGTTTCTTTTTACAAAAGCGCCGCCCATTCCAAAGTCGCCTACCTCATATTCATTGGTGATCCAATAGAGGTTAGCCTTGTGTTCGAGCCCTCGTTTTTTGATTTCGAATCCGATATTGAGGATGTATTCAAAAGCAGCACCCTGGCAGGTAGCCATGGAATGCCCGGTCCCCACCACAATATTCTGTTCGTGGCCTTCCTCCATTTTTTTAAACACTTCCTGCAGCTTCTCCCAGGTATGTGTGGCATGCTGATAGGTACATACACTCTGGCAATTGCCTTCTTCGGGGGAAAGCCCTTCCGTGGCTTCGAACTTTAACTTCGGCCCGGTCGCATTAATAAGGTAATCATAGGGTATATCTGCTGTTTCCCCGGCTTTGTCCGGATGGGTGTATTCCACTGTAACGAAAGGAGCTTCATGCCCGCTACTACCTTCCGGATGAATGGACACCGCTTTGGCCTGATGAAAATCAATTTTCTTTCGTTTATACACCGGCGCCAGCTCAAAGGTCACCTGTTGTGTATTCATTTTCCCAATGCCTACCCAGATATTTGAAGGAATCCACTGATAGCGGCTGTTCGGACTGATAACAATGATTTCGTGAGGTTTTTTTAGTTTGCGCGTCAGTGTAAGTGCCGCCGTGTGACCGGATACTCCTGCGCCTAATACTACCACTCGTGCCATAATGATGATTTTTGTATGAGGGGTAAACATGATGATTATTTCATACGTTTAGCATGATCCGTCTCTACCCATGAATATGATTTTGATCAGGTATGGCAAAACATGGGACAGGCAGCTACGTTAGGGCTACTATGGAAAAGGTGAGGCTCAATGACATCAGAAAAGAGATTGACACCAGCACGGCAAGAAGCAGCGGACCGGGCGGTCAGCATGTTAATAAGGTAGAGACAAAGGTGGAGCTACGATGGCAGGTGAAGGATTCTGCTTTGATATCAGATGAGCAGAGGGCGCACCTCATCAGCAGGCTGGAAAATAAGTTATCGAAGTCAGGAGAGATTATTGTAACAGCTGACAGCAAGCGATCGCAATATCAGAATAGAGAGCTGGCATTTAAAAAATTCGAAAAACTACTTGCCGTGGCGTTTAAAGAAAAGAAGACGCGTAAGCCCACAAAGCCGACAAAGGCTTCAAAGAAAAAGCGGCTGGACGCAAAGAAAAAACATGGTGAAATAAAACAGCTGAGAAAACGGATTCTCTGAGCATTAACCGCAGCGCTGTTTTTCCAAAACTCAACATGCAGTAAGTGAGGCTCGCATAAAAATTTATCAAAGATTCTATGATGATCAATCAGATCGTTGCGCAGGGAGCTTTAATTCAAGTTCTGATCAGGATCCAGTATCTGGCTAATAAGTTCTGATATGTATATCCCCCGGGTCAAGGTCATCATATGTGACCCTTCTTCTACAGTATAGTCTGGCTTTACATTTTTGAAAGGAATAGTCCGGTCTTGTGTGCCATGGATGTGGATAATTTCCGGCTGTACTTCATCCCGCATCCAGTTGACGATCATGTTGACCGTGCGTTTGTAGTAAACCGGCTTTTTTGATTTCAACATTGCCTTAAATGTGTTTTTATAGGTTTTACGATCAGGCTCCACCAGTGGCTGGAGCATCAGTGCCCCGCGTTTCATGACTGCTCCGGGCGTGATTTTATGCAAGGGAAAATAGCGCTGAGAGCGGTAAAGGAAAGGCATCTCTGACCGTTTTCGTGCACTCGAGATGATGATGGCCTTTTCAGGGGAAATATGATCCAGCAATTCAGAAACGATCATCCCGCCCATTGACATGCCAATGAGCACAAAAGGTTGTAATGTATCGATCTGTGGCAGTAGACGCATGGCAAAATCAGCCATAGACTCACCCCGTGCCGGAGTTGGGTACGAGATCACCACAGCATCATAGCCATCTGGCAGGTAAAGCTGACGGAATATCCTGCCGTCAGACCCCTGACCCGGAAAAAGATAGGCCACTTTTTGGGCTGATGCATTCATGGATAATAATAAAATGATTCCACAGGCAATCTTTTTCATAAATTCCTCACTTTCCAACGAAAGCAAAACGGTTTTATCCGCTAAATGTTGATATTTTCCCGGCAAAATCAGAAGATGAAAAAAAATGACGTTATTTGACTTACCACCATCACCTGTCAGATGAGATATACAGTTTTCCTGTTTTTTTGCAGCCTGTTATGGATGGGGTGCAACAATCAGACCGAAAATGGAGTGCCTATGGACTGGCCTAAGAATATGATCTGGTACCAGATCTTTCCGGAACGTTTTCACAATGGTGACCCTTCCAACGATCCGTCACCGGAATTCATGAAAATGACCTATCCGGAGGAGCTACCCGAAAACTGGGCCATAACCCCCTGGACGCAAAACTGGTATCAGGAAGATGACTATATGCAGTCGTGGGATTCGCTGGAGTTTAATCAAAAACTTCAGGCTCGCCGGTATGGTGGTGATATTCAGGGCATCATCGACAAGCTTGATTATCTCACCGACCTGGGCATCAATGGGATTTACCTGAATCCGGTAAACGATGCGCCATCCCTTCACAAATACGATCCCCGTAACTGGCGTCATATCGATCCTACATTCGGGCCTGATCCGCAGGGGGATAAGAAAATAATGGATGCAGAGGTGCCGGACGATCCTTCCACATGGCAGTGGACAGCAGCAGACAAATTATTTCTTGAGCTGATCAGCGAATGCAAAAAGAGAGGTATCCGTCTCATCATGGACTATACCTTTAACCATACCGGGTATGATTTCTGGGCATTGAACGACCTGAGAAAAAACGGGCAAGAGTCTGCGTATGCCGACTGGTATGAAGTGAAGCAATGGCCGGATGAGGATCACGATCTCGAAGTTGAGGGCTGGTGGGGCTTTAAATATCTGCCGCTACTGAAGGAAGCGGTTAAAAATCCGGATGAAAGACCACCTCATGACGGTAATATTGTTTCCCAGTCATTGAAACAACATATTTTCAATGTTTGTCAGCGCTGGCTGGATCCGGACGGTGATGGTGATCCCACCGATGGTGTTGATGGTTACCGGCTGGATGTAGCATCTGAGATGACACTGGGCTGGTGGAAGGATTTCAGGGCGTTTGTCAAGTCGGTAAACCCTGACGCCTTTTTACTGGCTGAAGTCTGGTGGTTTGATTATCCGGATATGTCCGGGCCGGAGAAAATGATAGGCCCGGAAGCCTTCGACGCGATCATGAACTACCGATGGTTTTTACTTACAAGGGGATTTTTCAGTCAGGGCGAACCTGACTTAACACCCAGCGAATATGTAGCACGACTCAGGGAAATCAACGACAGTATTTCAGATGAAAATCTTAAAATGAACATGAACCTGTCAGCCACACACGACACACCGCGTTTATTAACGACATTTTTCAATCATAATTTTTATAAGGAAGCGGGGAACGGCTATAAGACAGGGAAGTCGGATCAGCAGACGGTGGAGGAAGTGAAATTATTTCTACTCTATCAGTTTATGAGCATGGGTGCCCCTCAGATATGGAATGGTGACGAGCTCGGCATGTGGGGTGCTGATGATCCGCATTGCCGTAAGCCCATCTGGTGGCCGGAAATGATGTTTGAGGATGAGGGCGAGGAGCCGGTGCGTGCCGATCCGGAACTACTGGACTATTATAAAAAGCTGATTACGATGCGTCAGACATTACCGGTATTACGTCTCGGGGAGCAAAAATTCATCGTATCTGATGATGATAATAACGTTTTGGGCATGTCAAGATACAATGACAGAAACGAAGTCATTGGCCTGTTTAACCGGGGTAAGTCTGACGTGAAGATCGAAATACCTGCTCGTTATACATCTTACACCTCCTTTTTTGGCGGAACAAAATATACTGCAGCCGGGAATCATTTTCCTATAGAAATAGCAGCCGGCAAAGGCGTTGTCCTCATTGCTGAATGATGCAGATTTTCGACTCAGGAAATAGCTATAAATATTTAATGCCTGTCAGCTCTTCAGATACCTCCCATAGTCTGCGGGCAACTTCCGTATTATTGGCAAGGGATGTCGACATCGCTTTTCCCGGTCTGCCTTTCATTTCATTGTGGCCTTTAGGGCCAAAATACTCACCTCCTTTTACATGATCCGCTAAGGCTGCCATCAGAGTTGGTTTAGCTCCATACGCTGGTGAATGGGTCATAAAAGGCGCTATAATAACCTTAGCTATTGCCATGGCCCATTTGAGGAAATGGCGGGCGAGCTCGGTTATGGCTACGCCGGGGTGTGTGGCAACTGAAATGGTCTGGGTAATACCAGCTTTTTCCAATCTGCGCTCCATTTCAAAGGCAAACATCAGACATGCAAGTTTACTCTGGCCGTAAGCCCTGGATTTTGAATAATTTTTCTCGCTCTGCAAATCATCAAAATTGATTTTCCCGTTTTTATGGGCAAGCGAACTGAGGGAAACCACTCTGGAGCCGGGAGTACCGGTGAGGATGTCAAGTAATAATCCGGTCAACAGGAAATGGCCCAGATGGTTGGCCCCAAACTGCAATTCAAATCCATCTTCCGTTTTGGTATATGGCGGCATCATCACGCCGGCGTTGTTGATCAGTAAGTCCAGCCGGTCATATTTTGACTGAAAGTTTTCAGCAAATGCACGAACCGACCTGAGGCTGCTGAGATCAATTTGAAGTATGTCTATCTCTGCCCGGGGCACCATTTGGAGTATCTCCATTTTAGCATGCTCTGCCTTGGCCGTATTCCGGCAGGCCAGAATTACTTTGGCTTCTTTTTCAGCCAAGGCTAAGGCGGTTTCATAGCCTAATCCGGTATTGGAGCCGGTAACAATGGCAATGCGCCCTTTTTGGGCGGGGATATTGTTAATATTGAGTTCCATCGTTGAATTTATTGACCAGCTAAAATGCGTAGGCTGAAGATGTGTAAATATCGGTAAAGTATATTATCACACCATCCTTTGCAAACACCTTAGCACAATAATGTATTCGAACAGTTGCAAAGTTGTGTCTGCCGGACGCAGTTTATTGTGCAGCTTCTTGAGCGCGTTATTCGTTTTGTTATCTGCGTAATGTACTGTTGACCTTTCCATTAATTCTGTTCTCCTCCGTTTAATTCAAATATTTTGTACCAGTAGAAAAATGCAAATCCAATTTCTGCTTTGCTAATCCTTCAAGTAGAAGTAGTGCTCGAATTACTTTTTCAATCAATATCTTATCAGCCTTTCTGTTGGCTTTAGATACTTTAGTTATCCAATAAAAATGTAGCGAATCTTTGCTTATCATTTAATCAAATTATTGGCAGTAAATTGTTATTGCTGCCGATATTTAGATATTTCATTTAAATAGTTATCCAGCTCTGGTTTTCTTCTTCTTCTGCTGGCATATCTGAGCATTTTACTTTCACTTATTGCGTATTTCTCGAATGCCTCTTTAAAAATCTGATCCATTTCTGACCCTTGCTGGGCACTAAATATTATTGGATCACAAAAAATGTCAACCAGCATTTTCTCAATTGTTACAGTCGATATCCCATTGAGTTCTTGAGTTGGTGCTTCAGAAACAAGAGGTTTTACAATCCAAGGTTCCTTTTCATCTATTAAGTATCTTTTGATTAATTCGGGAGAGGGGTCCATATAAACAGACATGTTTTTGTCTTTAAGGAAGTAAAATAAACTTTCCATTCCATCCTTTTCGACTTCTATAAGCTGGTAGAATCTACCGGGTTGATGAAGCATGAATTCGTTTATCACTGAAGTGCTCCAGATGCAGATTGAAATAAAAGGAAACTCCGCTTTGAGCTTTTTGAATAGTGAAACTTGCTTGGTTGTTAATTCCGGATAGTAAGCCCTTCCTGTGCCAAAAGCGAATTTTCCACGTCCAATTCTGGTCAGAATTCCAGCTTGGACAAGGCGATAGATTCTCCAATTGATAGTAGTCTTCTTTGCTTTTGGTTCTTTTGAACGATAGAACTCAGTTAGTTCACTGGTTGATAATCTTGGCTGTTCACGGAATTGATTCCTAAGATCGTCAATATGTAGTTTATCCTGTGCGATTTCTAAGAGGTTTAACCGAAATATATGAAACTATATTTTGGCATCAAAGTTTAATTGCTGCCATTAATTTGATTCCGTTGAAGGAAGGGAAACTTTAGCTCTTTTGGTTTTTCAGGGTTGGTGTTTCGGTGGCAAAAACCTAATGTGCTAAAATGCGCGGTGGGTCTACGTCACGGTATGCCACCAAATGATTTTGAATGATTACGAGTATAAACAGATAACTATGAGTACTATATGTTAATTTATTATTCAGTATATATTATTATTGAATACTACGAATTGTTCAAGTCTTATTGTAATTCATAATGGCTAAAAAAACACTACAGCAGCAGCGATTTAACTTCAAGGACAGCTTTGCTTCCCTCAGGTTTATTCCGCGCTTTTTTCGCGAGATAAGGCGGGTGAATCCCTGGCTTTTTTATGCCAATGCTGCCTGCCGGACGGTCAGCGCCTTGCTGCCGGTATCTATGTTGTGGGTGGGTAAGCTTATCATCGATGAGGTGATCCTGCAGTATAATGCAGATGTAAAAGATCTGAGCACTTTATGGCTATATATCGGGCTTGAGTTTGGACTGGCTATCGTTTCCGATCTGCTCAGCCGGCTCACCTCGCTCACCGATGCACTGCTGGGTGATCAGTATTCCATTGACTCATCGGTGAGGATCATCAGAAAAACGTCGGAGCTGACATTGGCGCAACTCGAGGACTCGGAGTTTTACGACAAACTGGAGCGTGCCCGTCAGCAGACCATCGGCCGAGTAGCCTTACTTTCCAACGTGCTGACACAAGTTGAAGATCTGATTGTTATCGGTACCCTGATCACCGGGGTAGTGGTCTTTGAGCCCTGGCTGATTATACTATTAATCGTTTCAGTGATCCCGACCATCATGAATGAGATCAAGTTTAGTGGCACCGGTTATTCACTTGCCCGCAGCTGGACACAGGAAAGGCGAGAGCTGGATTATCTGCGTTATGCCGGTGCCAGCGATGTGACAGCCAAGGAGGTGAAACTCTTCGGCCTGGGCGGTTATTTATCGGACCGGTTCAAAAACCTTTCGGAAAAATATTATCAGGAAAGTAAAAAGCTGGCGAAGCAGCGTGCCGGCTGGGGCTCTTTTTTTAATGTAATTGGTACGAGTGCCTATTATGGCGCCTATATAGTTATCGTGCTGCGCACCGTGGCCGGCGTGTTTTCCATCGGTGACCTGACATTCCTGTCGGGTTCTTTTAACAGGCTCAGGGGCAGGTTGCAGGGACTGTTTATCCGCTTTACCGATATTACAGAGCGGGCATTGTATCTGCAGGATTATTTTGAGTTTTTGGATATGAAGGCGGTACATCAGATCGAAACCGGGTCAGCTGTGCCATCGAAGAACCTTCCCTTGCCAGAGGCCATCACAGAAGGCTTTGAATTCAGCGATGTGGGTTTTAAATATCCGAATTCGGAGCAGTGGGTGATCCGGCATATCAATTTTAAACTGAAGGCAGGAGAGAAGCTGGCGCTGGTAGGCGAGAACGGTGCCGGTAAGACTACACTGATCAAGCTCTTGTTAAGGTTTTATGTACCGACGGAAGGCGAAATAAAGCTCGATGGTATTCCGGTGCAGGATTTTGATCCGGTAGCCTATAATAACCGGTTTGGGGTGATATTCCAGGACTTTGTGAAGTTTGACCTGACGCTTAAGGAAAACATTGCGGTAGGTGCTATCACCGCACTGGACGATCAGGGTCGGATAGATCTGGCCGCCGATAAAAGTCTGGCGCGTGAGGTCATTAATGAGGTACCCAAAGGACTGGAGCAGAAGCTGGGCAGACGGTTTCGTGATGGGAAGGACCTTTCCGGCGGTCAATGGCAGAAGGTGGCGATGGCCCGTGCCTATATGAAAGATGCCGAGGTGTTGATTCTGGACGAGCCAACCTCGGCGCTGGATGCGCGGGCCGAGTCGGAGACCTTCAAGCGCTTTATCGATCTGACGAAAGGAAAGACAGCCGTGATCATTTCACACCGGTTCAGTACCGTACGTATTGCCGACCGGATCATGGTATTAAAAAACGGGGCTGTGCTGGAGATGGGAACACACGAGGAGCTGATGGCGAATGGTCAGTTGTATGCTGAGTTGTTCAATCTGCAGGCGGAAGGGTACCAGTAGGGTTAGCTAATGGCTCATGGCGAATGGATCATGGCCTGATACGCTTAAACCTAGGACCAGTTAGGTAGGAATAAAATACGCTAATACAGTGTAGCAACCTCAAAAAAATAAGAATATTGAGCTATGGATTTTCTATAATATATATTTATATGTATATTGAAATGCAGACACTAACGAATACCAGTAACAAGTAAACAACTGCTGGCGGATTTCGAAAAGCCAATGAAGAGAGTAGAATAATCAAAAATAATAGAGATGTATAATCGTATCAAGAATCAAACTTATTGGTTGATAGTAACTATGATCTTTTCAATTATTAGTATTGTTGGTATAAAAGAATCTAATGCCCAAGCAAGTGAAATTCCACCTGATTGCGGTGATGGATCTGTCTATGGTTGTTATTATCAAGAATCAACCCAAACAATTTTTTACTCAGATGGCTGGGTTGCTATTATTGGATAATCAAAAATTAGTAATGGGTCGAATGATATATTTTGTCCCATTACTTTTCGGATAATACGAGTGAATGAGACCAATTATTTTAGTGATATTTTTCAGTATAGGTTTTTTTTCATGTTCGAAACCTAATAGGCAATTAGTTAGTGAAATCCAGTTATTCTCCAAAGAAGTTGCATTAGATTATGAATTAAATAATCCTACAGAAATTGAATTATTAGACTCTATCATCCTGTTAAACGATCCTGCAGATGGTTATTTGGTCACGATGATAGACCTTAAAAATAAAAATAAGAAAACTCTTTTTGGAGCCAAAGGAAGAGGTCCGAATGAGCTAATTCCACCTATTGGATTATCATCCAGATCTGATAATTTCTATGTATATAGTAGACCAATGCGATCTCTTTTGAAATTTACCAAAGCCGACTCCATACCTGAAGTAATATCTTCAAAATTTGAAATGCCTTTGGATAAGGTCGTAATTGTTAATGACTCTACTGTAATTGGGATTGGACCAATACTAAATGGTAGGTACTCTGTTTTTTGTAATGGAGAGGAGACTATCATTAATCATAAATATCCAGATAATCCTTCGAAGCCTATTCCTCAGGATTTGCAATATTTTGCATTTCAAGCTAACATGGAATCAGGTCCCGATAACAAATTTGTATCTGCAGCTATATTTACAAATCATTTTGAAATTCTCGAGTTTGATGACTTACAAATAGAAATAATTTTCGAATTAGATAATAGTATTATCAAATGGGAAGATCTAAGTAATAGTGGATTTAAACGGCTCAGCTTTTTGGATGATCAACGATCTGGCTATATCAACCTCTCAGCATCATCAAAATATATTTATATGATTTATTCTGGGCGACTAAAGGGTGAATTTGGGAATAAAGCTTTAATGGGTAACGAAATCCATGTTTACAATTGGGAAGGTGAATTTAAATCGAAACTTTTACTTGATTCAGACATTTTTGATCTTGTCGTTTCTGAAGATGATTCAGAGTTATTCGCTCTCAGTAGGACTGGGCAAGTTGCAATATTGAATTATAAACTGGACGGAGTATTTTAACTATGAAACGACTTATATTTTTAATGTTAGTCCTGTTCGCATCTCTGGTTAGAGCCCAAAGTGAGAAGTTGATTTATGGGGAAAACTCTATTGAAATATCAGAGAAAGGAGACATCAAAAGCCTTGAAAGCTCAATTACAGAACATGATTTTACATTAATTACCTTCGTAGATGGAGGTTGTGGCCAATGTTTTATGGCATTACAAAAACTTGATACGCTAAAAAATGGACTAAAATATTTCCATCAATTCAGTGTACTGATATATGTAAAAAATGATCGTGAATTATTTGATTATTATTATGATTCAAAATACAATTTTAGTTTTCCAATTATTGATGATAAAGATAATCTTCTAATTCAAAATAATCCAAATCTATTCAAAAATGATATTAATACAATACTTATTTCATCGTCATCTGAGGTCTTATTGAAAGGAAATGTTTTTACGAAACGGTTTATATCTGATATAAAAGAATTTGTAGATAGCTCACCAAAATTCATAGATTCGAATCTTAAACATCCTTGGGATTTTTAATTATCAGGAACTAAACCCCAAACTAGCAGTAGCGTCCGCTATGACTGCCTATATATGACACAATGGTAAACTCTATGGTCTTAGGAACGATACGGTTAAACCTAGGGCCATTTAGGTAGGAATAAAATGCACTAATACAGTGTATCAACCTCAAAAAAATAAGAATATTGAGCGAAGGATTTTGTATTTTATATATATATATATATTGCAATGCAGACACTAACGAATACCGGTAACACGTAAACAACTGCTGGCGGATTTCGAAAAGCCATTAATAGAGTAGATATATATGGTCACTAAAAATAGTGGACTTAAAATTTTGTCATGAAAAATTTATTAAAATTTAATTCACTGGTAATTTTATGCGTAATGTTTATTATCTTTTCTTGTGAGGAGGATAGATTAGTTAATGAAGAAATAACTGTCACACTACAAGAAATCGAAAATCATCGACTTGTAAACGGAGTATTTGTTTTCAAGGATAGAAATGCTTTTGAAGCAAAATTAGATGAGTTGAGCGAAAAATCTTACTTTGAGTTGTTAGAATGGAATAATTCAATTGGTTTTACAAACTCCATGCTTCATCATTATGATGATTTAAATGAAGAGTTTGGGGGGCATACTCGTCAAAATCTTCAAGAAAATGACCCATATATCGCTATTGATGCCATTGCCGCATTGATGAATAATAATGGTGAGATTGTGATTGGAAACGAACTATTTCAAACTGATAGAGAGTTTTCGCATATATACACCATAGAAAATGATGAAGACTTAAAAAGTTTTATCTCTAATTACAAACAAACTGAACCTACAAGAGATTTTCAAAATATTGATGGGTTTAATAATGATATACAATCAAATGGTAGATTCCTTGGAGAACAGATAATCACATTTCAGCCACAAGGAGCAGATGATGTATTTAGAGCTCATTTAGAAGGATATAGCCAAACATATGGCGTTTATGCAGCTGTAGGAACTAAAGTAAGGACAGAAAGATTTCGACAGGGCGGTCTTTTTGGAGGAACCAAATGGCGGAATCATGATTCGAACTATATTTATACAAGCGGAACAGCGCTAACCAAATTTTGCGTAGTAACACAGCCTGGAGAACAATGTACTAATTTTCAACTTCTGACTAAATCAAAATCTACGTCTAACAATAACAATGTTGATAATATTATTGAAGATGGTTCTGGAACTGGGCCATATTTCTTTACTCAGTATATTGATGCAACCTATCAAATTAGATTTCTTTCAGGAGGGACTTTATATACACAATCAATATTTTTTGATAATTGATAAGAACACTCTTTAATTGTAAGAGTAATAGTCTTGATCCATGCTTATTAAATAAGCATGGATCTCTTATTATGATTTAGATGAGATACATAGTTTTGGTAGTATTTATCTTATGCAGCTGTTACAATACTGTAGAGATCGAAACAATTTCTACTCTGGAAGCACCTTATATAGAACTTTTTATTGAACCTACGGCAGACTCCATTAATGCAAAAATTGTTTTTAATGATCTTAATCGAATTAAAAATATATTTATCATAGACTCAGGAACAAATGAACTTATTTCCTCATTATTGAAAATAAGCCAAAATGACTCTTTAGCGCTGTATGGAAATATTAATTCTGCTGTATTTGAATTGGGACATACTTATCAACTACTGATAAATGACATAAATGATAATATAATACTGGAGGGTTATACAACCATTCCAGTGGAGTTGGGTGTCATTCAGGACATCAATTTGAATAATCAATTAAGGGTTCAATGGAGGTCTGGTATGGAGAATCTTTTATTTATTACTTATTACCATAAAGAATTCGGAGTAAGGTCTTCTCTTATATATCCCAATGACCAAAACCGAATCACTGAAGATGTTAAATATTATGAATCATTAACATCAACAGGTGCATCTTCTGTTTTTTTTGACAGTATCACTTTTACATTAATCACCATGGATATTGCAATGAGCGATTTTATAAATATTGTATCCTTTTATAACAACAATCAAATAGTTATAGACGGATCTGATCCTTTTGGTATTAATAGCACTATTCCGATCTCAACCTCTAATATTGATGGTGGTTTCGGAATATTTGGAAGTTACTTGGTCACTGATACAACCATAGTTTTATGAAAATATCAATCGCAGTTTTATTCGTTTTTATGCTTTTTGGATGCACTTACATGGTGCCGAAAACTGTAAAATTGGAGACTGAATCTAATCAGGATTTAGTTCAGCTATTTTCGGATAACAGTATAAACATAAGTTATCGTGAGATTGACTTTAGGGCAATTCATAAAAGGCTTGACAATAAAGCCTATAGAAAGGGTGTCTTAACTTTCTATATTCAAGTGAATAACACCACAAATGATACCATATATTTCAATAGAGAATCTGTTAAATTAATAAAAAGTTTCAATGAAATTAATCAAATAAGCGGTGAAAGTCTATATAAAAATATCAAACAAGACTTTTTTGGCTACGTGTTTCTGTCTTTACTCGATTATAATTATAGTGGTCAAAATGGTCTCAGATTAACATTTGTTGTGCCTATTTTTACCGTTTATGCAATGAGTAATATTTTGTGGTCATCTATATCAAATCAAAGACTTAGGAATTACTCATTTATTGAGTCCGGATTACATCCAATACAAATTCCTCCAAACGAAAAAATTGAACTTTATTTACATTTTGACACAGAAGATAGAAAGCCAAATAAAGATCTTTATACATTAAAATACAAATCCATATAAGAATGAGTATCAGGTTTCATTTGATGCTTATTTCCTGTTTTATATTGGGAAGTATTTCTGCACAAAATATTTCCTACCTAAAAATCGTGACCCAAAACCAATTTGATAAACCAATATCAGGTGTAAGTATCAGATTGAATAGGTCGGATGAAATAATGGTGACAGGTAAAGATGCCTCTTTCACCTTTTTAGTTGAAAATGGCCCTATCTTCATTGAACTTTTTGGGGTTGGTTTAATACCTGTTGAAAAAACAATAGAGATTCAAAAGGATACAATCATTACATTTTCAATGTATGAGCGATATACTATCCTTGAAGATGTTGAAATTCAGAGCTCAAAAATAAATCCAAAGGTAGATATTGAAAATGCTAATATTGAACGAATAGAACCTACTCAAGCAAAAGATTTGGGGTATTTTGGGGGAGAACAGGATATTATTCGCGCGATCTCCTTTCAACCCGGGGTAAATGCATTTAGTGAAGCACGATCAGAAATTTCAGTAAGAGGCGGTTTACCTGGCCAAAACCAATATTTATTTAATGGCATGCAGATATATCCCGTAGGCCATTTCCTTGGCTTAATTTCTCCGATTAACCCAAACGCTATTGATCAGGTGTCATTTTATAAATCGGCTTTTCCGGCAAAATATGGTAGTCGTGTTGCATCCGTAATTGATATTTCATCAGATGAAATAATTGACACTTTATTCCGAGCCAGGTTTTCCGTGAGTAACCTATCTACAAATGCTTCGGTGAAAATTCCGGTTAATAATCGCATACATATAAGTACAGGACTTAGGAATAGCATTACAGAATTATATAAAAGCTTTACAGATGTAGAACTTAGTTTTTATGATGTATATGCCAGGGCATTATATTCTGATGAAAAATCAAAATTAAGTGTCAACTTTTATCGATCAAATGACTATGATGAGGAATTGATTCCTAAAAGTTTTGATCAATTTGAATTATTCGGAAATCAAATCATTAACAATGCTGTCGGATTAAACTTTGATCATGTATTTTCGAAATCATTTAAATTTGGATTTAATGCCTATCAATCAAACTTTTCAAGGACAAGGATTTTTGAGTTTGATGAATTAGAAAATTATGATCTATCTACCTCCTTGAGGGAGACTTCAGCAAAGGCTAATTTTACATTAAAGTCCCAACCGGGTCCAAACTATGAGTTTGGCGTACAGTTTGATAATATCAGCGTAAGCCCATTTGAGCTCATTTTAAACGATAGTTTGCTTCAGGAAGAGATTAATAATTTGTATGGGATACATCCTTATTTTGAAACTAATTTTTCATTTGCCACTATTGATTTTCGAGTAGGCCTAAGAAACTCAAATTATTTTTATCAGGGATCGACGAGTGATGCCGTGCTTGAACCTCGCTTAATGTTGCATAAAGTTTTTAACCAAGAACATTCCCTCACAATGGATTATTCCAGAATGAGTCAGCCTGTTTCCTTATTAACCAACTCAAGTTTTGGTCTGCCAAACGATACATGGATTTTAAATTCAAATACTACGATTTCAGATCAAATAACTTTTACGTATAACGGAGGTAGAGAAGCTTTTAATACTAATTTGTTTTGGGGAGCTGGAATATATATCCGAAATAATCAATTTATATATGATTACCTTGATGGTGGTGACATTATTAACCTCTTTACCCAGGTAGATGATGAACCGGGTGATTTAAATACTATCATTGGTGAGGGTGAAAATATAACGTATGGAGTGGAACTTGAATTAAAAAAACCCTTTGGACGCCTGGAAACATTTGCAAACTACACCTTTGCTTCGTCTACAAATACAATTTCTGCCATTAACAATGGAGATGCTTATCCTAGTCCATTAGATATTAATCATGTTTTAACATCTTCTGTAAGTTATCAATTCAATAGAAAATGGAGATCGACGCTTAATTTTCTTTTTCAATCAGGCAGGCCATATACACGGCCTTCATCTTTTGTTAATTTCTCTAACTTTAGTAATGCTGGTTTTGGGTTTACTGGTGGTCCGATTCAAATATATCAGTATGCAGGCAGGAATAATGGACGGATGATCCCATACCATCGATTAGACGTTGTTGTTGAGCGGAAGTTTGCATTTCGCAATTATCCAAAAATAACTGGTTCGTATATTTTTTCTGTTTATAATGCCTATAATCGTGCAAATCCTTTTTATTATGTTCTGGATAACACCACAATTACCTCAGTGTCGATATTGCCCATAGTGCCTAGTTTTTCCATTCATTTCAATCTAAATTAATTTAATTCTGGACCGTTTGCTGAATAAAAATCTACTGTACATAGTTTGAAATACCAAACCAGTCGTATCGACCGCTACGACTGCCTATATATGACACAATGGTAAACTCTATGGTCTTAGGAACGA
>CAZEQJ010000014.1:24379-76463 GCA_964514385.1 uncultured Cytophagales bacterium | reverse complement strand
GGCCGAATATCCCATGCCACCATATATCTGAACACCCTCATCCACTGCATAATCGAGTGACTCAGATGCGTGTACTTTCAGAATGGCACATTCAATAGCAAATTGTTCTACCGATTTTAGTTTTGCTGTCGCCTCGTCCGTCCCTTCTGCGACCAGCTGTTCATACGCATCGTCAATGTTCTGTCCGGCGCGGTATGAAGCAGATTCATTTGCAAAAACACGTGTATCCATTTCTGCCAGCTTGTATTGAATAGCACCAAAATTTGAAATATGAGTGCCAAACTGTTTGCGCTCGTTGGCATATTTTACAGCTCTGTCGGTTACCGCCTTTCCGGCGCCAAAAGCTGCAGCTGCCAGTTTTATTCTGCCAATATTGAGGATATTCAGTGCGATCTTAAAGCCGTTTCCTCTTTCTGACAAGAGGTTTTCTTTGGGTACAGGGCAGTCATTGAAAAATACCTGACGGGTGGACGAACCCTTGATTCCCATTTTCTTTTCCTCTTCATTCATGGTGATACCGCCAAATTGTTTCTCAACAATAAAGGCTGAAAGGTTTTCATCATCATCGATCTTGGCAAATACAATGAATACATCAGCAAATCCACCATTGGTGATCCACATTTTCTGTCCATTGATTAGATAGTGTGTTCCTTCTTCATTGAGTTTTGCTTTGGATTTTGCACCATTTGCATCAGAACCTGAATCAGGCTCAGTAAGGCAATACGATGCTTTCCATTCTCCTGTGGCAAGTTTTGGCAGATACCTGGATTTTTGATCATCGTTTCCATAATATAAAATAGGCAATGTGCCGATTCCCGTATGCGCTGAAAGTGCTACAGCAAAGGAGTGGCCGGCGCCGATGACTTCGGCTACCAGCATCGATGTATTGAAATCCATGCCAAATCCACCATATTCCTGAGGTACAGAGGTGCCTAATAAACCCAGCTCGCCCGCTTTGTCAAGCAACGAAGGCATAAGAGCCGGATCCTTCATCGAATCAATCTCTTCGAGCTTTGGATAAACCTCTGCATCCAGAAACTCCTGACATGATTGTGCTATCATGCGTTGCTCTTCTGTCCACTCTTCGGGAATAAAAACATCCTGGGGAGTGGTCTCTTCAATCAAAAATGACCCTCCTGTAATTTTCTTTTTCTCTTGTATTGCTTCCATTTTTAATTTTTTAACATTTCAAAGATTCCGGCAACTCCCTGGCCTCCACCGACACAGGCTGTTACCATTCCATATTTCTTATTTCTTCTTTCCAGCTCATTGAATAGCTGTACGGAAAGTTTCGCACCCGTACATCCCAGCGGATGACCAAGGGCAATTGCCCCACCGTTGACATTCAGGATATCTTCATTTATACCCAATTCCCGTGATACCGCCAATGCCTGAGCAGCAAAGGCTTCGTTGAGTTCAATAAGGTCTATCTGACCCAGTGACAATCCCGCTTTTTCCAATGCCTTTGGAATAGCTTTTACCGGACCTATTCCCATGATCCGGGGTTCTACTCCTGCTACCTGATACGACATCAGACGGGCAATAGGCTCGAGGTTGTTTTGCTTGATGAAATTTTCGGATACTACCAGCACAAAAGCTGCACCATCTGATGTCTGTGAGGAATTACCTGCGGTAACAGAGCCATCCTGAGCAAATACCGGACGCAGTTTTGAAAGTGCTTCAAGGTTTGTATCGGCACGTGGTCCTTCATCTGTATTCACTGTAAAGCTTCGGGTAGCTTTTTTACCTTCTTCGTTTATATAAGTTTCTGTCACATTTACCGGTACTATCTCGGACTGGAAATAGCCTTCCTTTATTGCATTGATAGCCCGCTGGTGTGAACGAAGGGAAAACTGATCCTGATCTTCACGTGAAATGTTGTATTTCTTAGAAACCATTTCTGCGGTTATTCCCATGCCGCTGTAATAGTCCGGATTATTCGTTGCTATATCATAATTTAATGCGGTTCTCCAGCCTGTCATGGGTACTAGCGACATCGACTCGGTGCCTCCGGCGATTATACAATCTGCCATGCCCGCATGAATACGTGCACTGGCTATATTGATCGCCTCGACACCCGAACCACAATATCGGTTGATGACCATACCCGGTACATCTTCAGATAATGAGAGAAGTGAAATCATTCTGCCTATCTGCATGCCCTGCTCTGCTTCAGGCACTGCATTACCTACAATGAGGTCATCTACCTGTCTGGGGTCAATATTTACATCTTTAATGAGATGCTGGATAACCTCCTTTGCCAGGTCGTCAGGTCGCGTAAATCGAAAGCCGCCTTTTTTGGCTTTTCCTACAGCTGTTCTATATCCTTTGATTATATAAGCATTCATAATTTTAATTTCTTAATGGTTTACCTCCTCTGATAATGGCCTGCATACGCTCCAGCGTTTTCTTTTCTCCGGTTAGGGAAAGAAATGCTTCACGCTCTAAATCAAGCAGGTATTGTTCTGATACCATTTGAGGATATGACAAATCTCCTCCCGACATGATATAGGCTATTTTTGAAGCAATTTTCTTATCATGGTCGGAAATATAATTTCCAAGTCGCATCCCCTCCATTCCGGCCAGGAACATGGCTATACCTGTTTTACCCTGTACCTTAATATCCGTGCGTTGTGCCGGCATAGTATATCCTTCCTGGGCCAGCAACATTGCATTTGCTTTGGCATCAGCTATTCTTCTGTCCGGGTGCACCGTCACACCATCCCGTTTACGTATGAAATGCATGTCGCGGGCTTCTTCAGCAGAGGTTGCCACTTTGCCCATCGCAATATTCATAAAGGTGTTTTGCAAAGCATTCAATTCAACATCTCCCTCTTCCAGACGATCTGATACCCGAAGTGTCATCTCCTTGGTACCTCCTCCTCCCGGAATCAGACCTACACCGACTTCCACTAGTCCGATATACGTCTCTGCTGCTGCCTGTACATGGTCGGCATGGAGTGTCAGTTCGCAACCGCCTCCCAGGGTAAGGCCATGGGGAGCTACTACGACGGGTATAGATGAATAACGAAGTCGCATGGTAGTACGCTGAAATTGTCTGACCATAAAGTCAATTTCATCGTATTCCTGTTCAATGGCATACATAAAAATGAGACCCAGATTTGCTCCGGCCGAGAAGTTTGTACCATTGTTGGCTAGCACTACTCCATCATATTTTTCCTCAGCAAGATCTAGACCGCGATGAATACCCTCGAAAATTTCGGTACCAATGGTATTCATTTTTGTATGAAACTCGATGTTGAGTATGCCTTCTCCTATGTCATAGATGGATACGCCCGCATTGGACCAGATTTTCTGGTTCTGTATGTTTTCCAGGATGATGAAAGCATCCTGTCCGGGTATTGGTTTATAGGCTCGCGTACTGATGTCGTAGTATGACTTCTTCCCGTCTTCAATTTTATAAAATGATGTGTGGCCGGCATCCAGCATTTCATCCAGCCAGGGAGCGAGATTATATCCCGCATCTTTCATTGTTTTGACCGTCTTTTCAATACCTGCAGCGTCCCATGTCTCAAATGGACCAAGTTCCCATCCAAACCCGGCTCTCAATGCATCATCAATCTGATAAAGGTGGTCTGCAATTTCCGGTAAGCGATAGGTGACATATGAAAAAAGGCTGTAAAAGCTTTTTCTGTAAAAGTCACCGGCTTTATCCTTACCAGACAACAAAACAGGTATTCTGGGTTTCAACTGATCGATAGGCTTTGTGGCCTCAAGTGTATCAAAGCTGGCCTTCTGTTTCGGTTTATATTCCAGGCTTTTGAGATCAAGGGTTAAGATTTCAGATTTCCCGTCTTTCTTTATTTTTTTGTAAAAACCCTGACCTGTTTTATCTCCCAGCCAGTTGTTGTCCTGAAGCTTTTTGACGACATCAGGGAGTCGGAACGTATCACGGGACTCATCCTCCGTTAGGTTCTCGTATAATCCTTCCGCTACTTTAATAAGTGTGTCAAGTCCGACGACGTCTGAGGTACGGAATGTAGCTGACTTGGGCCTTCCAATAACCGGACCTGTAAGTTTATCAATCTGGTCAACGTTGAGGTCTAGTTCCTGCATGGCTTCAACCACCTTCAAGATGGAATAGATACCTACTCTGTTGGCAATGAAAGCTGGTGTATCTTTACATAATACGGTTGTTTTGCCAAGATATTTGCTTCCATAAGCCATAAAGAAATCAACAACCGCCGGGTCGGTATGTGAAGTCGGAATTATCTCCAGCAGTCGCAGATATCGTGGTGGATTAAAAAAATGAGTACCACAAAAATGCTTTTTGAAATCGTCGGACCTTCCTTCCAGCATCATTTGTATCGGAATACCCGATGTATTGGATGAAATAAGTGTCCCTGGTTTTCTGTGTTTTTCTACCTTTTCAAAAAGAGATTTTTTAATATCAAGGTTCTCTATCACAGCTTCGATAATCCAGTCAGCCTCCTTACAAGCATCGAGATGATCTTCAAAATTTCCCGTCGTTATGCGGGAGGCAAAACCCTTATGATAAATTGGACTGGGGTTTGACTTTAGGGCTGCCTGTAGCGAATCGTTTACGATACGATTGCGTTTGGCCTCGTCTTTTTCATCCTTATCCAGCTTGGGATCGACAATATCCAGCAATGTTACCTGTACGCCAACATTGGCAAAATGGCAGGCGATACGGGAACCCATTATTCCTGATCCCAGGACAACAGCTTTACGAATATGCTTTTTCATCAACTAGTTTTTGTTCTTTAATGTGATACATCTGGTCATTTATTATATGGCGTATAGCATTCATTACTTCAAAAAATGTCTGCAGCTTCTTCTCCGGGATTTTTTCATATACGGTTGTATTAAAACCCAAGACTGCTTCTCTTGAGAACTGACGTTTATGCCTGCCCTCATCTGTGAGTTTTATCCATACCTTGCGTCTGTCATGCTGATCAGTTTCCCTGTAAATCAGTCCGAGGTCTTCCATCGACTTCAGGATACGGGTAAGTGATCGGGGTTCTAACCCTAATTTTGGGGCAACTTTCGTTGCCAGTGTTCCCTCATGCTCAATATTTAATAGTACATATCCAATAGTATAGGTACTGTCATATTTAGCTGCATGAAGATTATACATCCTTGCAATGGCATGCCACAATGCTTTGATATGATAATCTACCGTCTCTTCTTTCTTCATAACGATAAAATTAAAAAATGTTATGCATGCATACTAATTATCTATATGTAAATTCTTAGTAGCTGATCCCGGCTGCAACCATTACGCCTTGTAATAACGTGAAAAGTTCACGGCTGGATGCAACCGGAAATAACGTGCTCTCCGTCCTGCCTTGGTTCAGGCATTGATGTACTTCCATGATTTCATATTCATATCCGTTGCATATCGGCGAAAAGGAAAAGGTATCGGTAACGTTGCCGTTTACGTCATAAAGACTGGATTTAGTAGGTTCATGCCATTTGCCATGAATGGTAATGCTACCTGCTGTGCCATTGATGTGAGCTTCAACAGGTGTAGAAGCAACCAGTGTACATTGTATCGTGGCGATGGCATTAGGATATCGAAGTATTGCCTGTGTTGATTCATCTATTCCTGTTTCGCCAAAAATTGATGACGCCAGGATTTGATCTGGTTTACCCAAAAAATGATGTGCCAGAAAAAGAGGATAAATACCTATATCGAGAAGAGCGCCACCACCCAGCGATTTATTAAACAATCTTGCTTGCGGATCAAAGGATGCACGAAACCCGAAATCGGCGATTATGGTTTTTATTTCACCTATTTTTCCGGAAGCGTGCCAATCGGCAGCTTTTTTAAAGGATGGTATAAAACGTGTCCATAAGGCTTCCATGAAAAAGTTACCGGAAGACTGGGCAAAATCGAGCAGGTCAGACACACTGGAATAGCTCAGGCCAAGGGGTTTTTCACTTAGTACATGTTTGTTATTTTGAAGAGCCTCTGCAGACCACTGTACATGTGCATGATGTGGAGTGGCAATGTAGACGATATCTACTTCCGGGTCGCGCAGTAATTCTTCATAAGAGCCATACGCTCTTGTAAATTGATATTTAGAGGCAAATTGCTGTGCTTTTTGTAACGATCGCGAAGCGATCGCAAATTTTTCAGCTTCCTCAACGGTAGATAGCGCCTCTGCAAATTTGCCGGCGATTTTTCCCGTAGCTAAAATACCCCATCTATATTGCATTATAAATCTGGTTCCAGTATATCTCCCCTCAGTTTTCTGTATTTTTTGCGTGCTTCTGCTGTAAAAATACTTCCCGCATGATTGGTCAGGATTTTTTCATAGGCGTCCATTGCCATTTGTTTATCCCTGATAAAATATTCGTAAATCTCTGCGATGGCAAACTGGGCATCATCAGCGAGTATGTCGTAGGAATAATTTTCCAGGATATATTCATATTTTGATTTGGCGAGTTCATATTCTCCCTTTTTGGTCAGAATTTCAGCTTGCCTGAAATATACTTCGTCAATCAACGAATGTTGCGGATATTTTTCTTCAAAGGTATTAAGTTCGAGTAATGCCTGCTCGGTTTTATTTTCAAAGAGGAGTAGATCAATATCAGCGAATGTTGTCAATGCCTGGTTCAGTGAATCTATATCTTCAATATAATTATCCTGAATCAAGAGGCTAAGCTCTATGGCGTCATTCGCAATATCTCGCTGAGCAGCCTGCTTTAGGATATCCAGGTTATCCTTTGCCAGTTTAAACTCGGATTTATAATAGTATAATTTGGCAAGCTTTAGCTTTGCTTCATATGCCAGGGGTGAATCATTCAATGCTTTTTCAACCTGCGCATAAATGAGAGCTGATTCCCATGGTTCCTTTTTTAGTAGATAAATATCGCCCAGCATCATTTTACACTCGCTTGTGAGACGTTGATTGGCATAGCCTGATCGAATAATGAAATTGAGAAGCTTCACAGCTTCTTCGAGATCATTAAGATAAAAAGCATACAAGTTGGCCTTATCCTTTATTATGTCCATGGATTCAAATTTGTAGCCGACTTCTGTGATCAGGGCATCATAGCTATCGATCAGTTTCTGGATTTCATCCTTATCCACCGGGAGGGTATTTTTTACCATTGCTTCCCTGGCATTGATCAAGTATCGCTTGGCATATAAATAATTGATGGTATTTGGAAAGCTTTCCGAAACATATTCAAAAATGCGGATGGCATTCTCGTAGTCTTTATTGTTCAAGGCAATCAAACCGATCTCAAGTGAGCGCTGACCGTTCGATTTATTGCGTCTGTCAATAGATCTGGCCTGAATGAAGGCCCCATAATAATTTCCTTTTTGCAGCTGTGTCCATATCAACAATTCTGAAATGGTATTATTCCCGGCGTTTTTCTGTGATACCTGATAAAGCTTTCGTTCGAAAAGATCAAGATCGTCATTGGTCTGAAGGCTGTTTCCCAGCATCCTGATCACATAATTTTCCGCTCCTTCCTGTGTCAGTGCATAGTTTATATATTCATCCAGCATCAGGGATGTCTGTGAAGTCGCACGGTAAATATTTGCAAGATCGAGAGCATAAAGATCCTGCTCACTCCAGTGACTTCGACTCTTTAGCAGTAAAGCGATGGCATCGTCGATGAGTTGTTTCTGAATGAAGATGGTAGCCGCAAGGCGCGTCTGATATTTATTGTCAATTATTTCGTCAAAGAGAATATTTCTTATTTTTTCTCCTTTTGCTGTATCTTTTTGTTGATAATACAACAAAATTTCATCTACGCGATACTCATAATTTTGTGGATAACTGGATACAACACGGTTAATATATTGCTCTGCTTTTCGGTACAAGCGATCCTGTAGCAGAATGGAAAAATAATTGTCATGTATTATAGTAATGATGCTGTTATCATTTAATAGATCCTCATATAGCGCTCGCGCCTTATCAAACTCATTGTTATTGAAATATTCATTGGCTATACCAATTTTCTGTTCTGTATCATCCTGTGAATAGATATATGGCGTGAGAAGTACAAGAAAGAGAAATATTAACCTCATATTATTTATAAATAAAGATTATAAGATAGTTAATATTTATTAGGATGTGAATAAGTGGAAAAGTTTATTAAATAATGCTTGTGATTTAGAATTGTGTAATATTATCTCTATGTTATGTAAGTTATGCATATGTTATTCACATTTAAGTGTCTGAATTAATGGCGTTTATGTATTTCTACGATATCGGATGTGAATTGATGTGAATTATTTCACTACATATGAGATGTCAGTAATCAAGTGTATAATGTATAGGTTATTCACATCCATTAACACGCCATCGAAGCCTGAAGATGAAATTGCTATGCCCTGTGCATAACATCATTTTATCCACGGCCCATTCTTTACATTTTCAACACGATTATCCACAGGAAAATATAAGATATCGTTATTCGTAATTTCAAAGTTTGCCTTAAGATTAATCTTATCGGAGTAGAAGATTATCTTTTCTGGTTCCTTAAGTTTGTAAAGGTCCCCATCATCATACCTTCCGTTGTTATTATCGTCGAGAATGATGCGTAGGTAATACTCACCTGGTTCCACATCTTTAAATACGTAGGTTGCGACATCCAGCAATTCATGCTTCACTTCGAAGGAATTATTAAGCAATTGTATGATAAAATGCTGCGAACTGTCACACATAAAATTACCACGAATAATTCCTCTGTTGGTCGGGTCTATAATGCTGTACCGCAATGAAGCAGGCGGCAATGTATCATTTTCAACAGAAACAAATGCTGATGAATCCAATTCAATGGTAAATGGTCTGTATTTACTGACTAATCCACTTAAAAGTCTGTTGCTGTCGGATTGTGTTGTGTCCTTTATTTTTTCTGGATCTATATCAAATCTAAACGTAAGCATCGTCTGATTATAATTTGCTTTAATATCCGTTACGATCTGTTGGTCAACTGAGTCATAAGCAATAAATATAGACGCAGTATCAATACTCAATATTGGTTTTGTAAACACAACCTGAAACGAATCAGACAGATAAACCTTACTGGTTGATTTAGGTGTGATCCGCGCTGTAAAGTCTATGGGAGGCCTGCGACTTTCCGTAAATTGAACAAATACGGTATCCCTTTTTTCGTATTCCGCTATATCTCTTGCCAAAGTAATGGACATCAGACTGTCAAAGGTTGTTCCAGGTTTTCTAAAAAACCGAATAGTCTTATTATCGTCATACAGGCTGTAAAGAAGTGAATCAGTATTGTTGAGAACAAAAAATGTATCCAGTGTTTTGTTATACTTCATTTCGAAGTAGTTACCATTAGTTCGTGCTGAATTCAGCCGTAATTCCGTAAGGTCTTCGTTGTATATATACAAGTCGGAAGATACAATAGTATCAATATCGATTCCATCTATCAGGAATCCATACGCCTCTGTTTTTGGATCAATTTTGAGGTTATTATTCTCATCAGTAAAAGTGTAGAGAAAATATCTACCTTGTTTTACGTAAGGAATATTGTAAGCACCATACTCATCTGTCACAGCAAAGTATAATGGTTTGATAGTATCCAGACGTACGGAGTCAAATGGATATAGTCCTACATATGATTTAGAAGCCGGTTGATGCGTGCTATTGACCATTACGATACCATTCACTTCAAGTGAATCGATGTAAGAACCGGTACTTAAGGCCAACAGAATATTTTCTGCTTTATTATTTTCCGTAATGTCGCTGACTACTCCTGAGAAATTAAATGTGTAAGTTGTATTATCCTCCAGTGTATCCTGGATAATAATCGTCAGCGTTCTTTTTTTTACATCATATTCAAACTCCTCTATGGCTGGATTGATCAGGAGATTTTGTGTGATATTATTAATACGTATGAATTCATCGAATTCGAGTACAATTTCTTTCTCACTAAAGTTTACCGTGCGGTTTTCAGGATATGAACGAACCAGATTTGGAGGAATGGTATCTTTTGGGCCTCCGGTAGGTGAGCCTCTGTTTGCACAGGATAAAACTGTCAGATACATGATGATCAGAAACAGTAGAGATGTATATAAACTACTTCTTTTTAAGAACATAAATCATACTGGAATAATGACCGGTTTTTTTACCATAACTGTTTGATTTCCAGCCATTTAATATCATTTTGTATATATTTTTATGCCCTGTTTTATATTGCTCACTCATCAGTGATATATAATAGGCATCGAATTTCATAGGGAGTTTTTCTTTCAGTTTTAACCCATTCAGGTTTGCTAACGTTGCTATTGATTTTTCATTGAAATGATAAAGATGGCGGGGCACATCCCAGGCAGCCCAGTATTCTTTGTAGATAGAAGCATCAAGACTTTCATGGTTAGGTACAGCAATAAATAGTCTACCCTTTTTCTTCAGATGACTGGCAAGGTATTGTACTGTTTCGTCAAAGTTATGCACATGCTCAAGGCTATGCCACATCGTAATGGCATCCATTTTTTTCGGTATGTTTAATTTACCAATATCCTCGACAACATTAATCCCAGAGCTGACTGCCTGTTTACGTGCGCTTTCATTCGGTTCTGTGCCGTAGACTTTCCAGCCTTTAGTTTGCATAAAGTTTAAAAATGAACCGGTACCTGCTCCCACATCAAGTAGTTTTCCTTTAGGCACCCTGGATTTAATGATATTATACTTATGTTGAATATTTCGTCTACGTATTATTTTATAGATTGAAGCCAACAAACCACTCCGGGAATTATGAGACAGGTATTCCTCTGAGTCGTAGTATGATCCAATATTTTCTGATGAAGGGCGCGGGTTCGTAAAGAGCAGTGAACATTCCTGGCATTTGGAAATATTAAAACTTTCTTTCGAGAGAAAATGATCCTTTGTAATAAGGTAGTGCTTAAATCTAACACTTTTACAAACAGGACAGTTAGTAATTGATTCGTACATTATTTCCCCAAATAAACCACTAATATTGAAATATCAGAAGGTGAAACGCCGCTGATGCTGGTGGCAGCACCGATTGTTTCGGGTCTGATTTTTTTCAGCTTTTCCAATCCTTCTGCTGACAACGCTTTTACTCTGTCATAATCAAAGTCAGAGGGTATTGAATATGTTGCCAATTGGTTCATTTTTTCAGCGGTCTGTTTTTCTTTTTCTATATAGTTTTCGTATTTGATCTCAATATCCACTTCATCCAGTACAGCAACTGATGATAATTCTAAATGGACATTATGTACAAGGTCCCGGGTATTCAACTGTGGTCTTTTCGCAAGATTATACAATGATATTTTTTCCTTTATGGGTTGGGTTCCGGCATTAACGAGATAATCATTGATCAGTTCAGGCGCAATTTTCGTCTTTTTGAGATCATCAATCGTATTGGATATCGAATCGATTTTAATCAGTGTTGATTGATATCTGTATTCAGGGAGAAGACCCAGTTGATATCCTTTTTCTGAGAGGCGCACATCTGCATTATCCTGTCGCAGTAGTATACGAAATTCAGCACGGCTCGTAAACATTCGATATGGCTCTTCTGTGCCCTTATTTATCAGGTCATCAATCAGAACACCGATATAGGCTTCAGAACGGGTTAGAGTAAAAGGATCTTTGTTATGGACCTTATTGTGTGCATTAATACCTGCTATAAGTCCTTGGCAGGCTGCTTCTTCATACCCTGTAGTTCCGTTTATCTGCCCTGCAAAAAACAGATTTTCTATCAGTTTGGTTTCCAGTGTATATTTCAGTTGGGTAGGTGGGAAATAATCATATTCTATGGCATAACCGGGTCGAAATATTTTAGCGTTTTCAAATCCCTTTATATTTCGGATAGCCCGTTCCTGGATTTTATGAGGCAATGAAGTGGAGAATCCATTAACATAGACTTCTACGGTGTTCCATCCTTCAGGTTCTACAAATATCTGATGCCTGTCTCGCTCTGCAAATCGGTTTATTTTATCCTCAATGGATGGACAATATCTAGGCCCAACACCCTGAATAGCCCCATTGAACATAGGAGAATCATCAAAACCTTCTCTGAGGATATCATGTACGATGCCATTGGTATAGGTTATATGGCAGGTACGCTGTTCAGTCAGGGAGTGTGTTTCATCTGAGTATGAAAATTTACCAGGGTTTTCATCGCCATACTGAATTTCCATTACATCGTAATTGAGTGAACGCCCATCCACTCTTGGAGGTGTACCCGTTTTCATCCTTCCTGACTCAAAACCCAAATCTTCCAGTCGCTCGGTAATACCTTTTGAAGCCCTTTCTCCTGCTCGGCCACCACCGAAGTTTTTACGCCCTATATGGATCAACCCATTTAGGAAGGTACCGCTGGTAAGTATTACACTTTGTGCATATATAGTGTCGCCAAGTGAAGTGATGACACCAGTAACTGTTCCACGTGAAACAGTTAGATCCACGACCATATCCTGCAGAAAATCGATATTTTCATTCTTTTCAAGCAGCTCCCGCCATTTAACTGAAAAGAGTAATCGGTCATTTTGGGTGCGTGGTGACCACATAGCAGGTCCTTTGGAACGGTTAAGCATTCTAAACTGAATGGCCGACTGATCCGTTACAATACCACTCATGCCACCCAGTGCATCAATTTCACGAACTATCTGACCTTTAGCAATACCGCCCATAGCGGGATTACATGACATTTGCGCTATCGTAGTAAGATTCATGGTTACAAGCAATACTTTAGACCCCATACGCGCTGCACTGTGCGCTGCTTCGCATCCAGCATGGCCTGCTCCTACTACAATAACATCGTATTTATTTTCCATCACTAATGTTCCACGTGGAACAGTTACAATTCACCTAACAATTTATCTTCCATATAACGCATTTTTTCTTTTTCAGTTTGGTTATGATCCTGGTATCCGAGCATATGCAGTATTCCATGTATTATGACTCGGCAGGTTTCCGTTACGTAATGTACTGAAAGAGATTTTGCGTTTTCTTTTATACGTTCACAGCTAATAAATATCTCACCTTCTATAAGATGATCCTGCGAATAATCAAAAGTGATAACGTCGGTATAATAGTCGTGGTTCAGATATTTTTTGTTAATAGATAGGAGATAATCGTCGCTACAGAAATAAAACTGAATATTACCGGTCGTCTTACCGTGCGTGGTGATGGTTTCGATAATCCACTTTTTAACTTGTGTTCTTGAAAAACGGGGTATGGGATGGTCAACTTGACTAAAAACAATAGGCATTAGCTAAAATAAAAGCAGAGTTCCACTTGCTTTCCATTCTCACGGAAATTGACTTCATCGCAAAGATTCCGCATTAAGAATATACCCCTTCCCCCAGGCTTATCCAGATTTTCAGGTGAAGTGGGGTCTGGCGTATTTTTATAATCAAACCCAGGACCTTCATCGGTGATAATGAATTTGATCAGATCGTTATCCAGCGTTAGTTTCAAAAAAACACTTTTTGATTTATCACCCTGATTACCGTGAACAATCGCATTATTGACCGACTCTGTTACAGCAATCATGATATTGCCGTATATATCATCGTTTAGCTTAAACTGTTCACGTGCATTGTCAATAAAACTTTCCACAATGCGGATGTTCTCGCTCAAAGATGGTATTTGTATACTGATTGACTTCATAGCGTTATGCCTACATGCTACAATTATAACTATTTATCCTGATTACTCAGTCGTTTAAAATATTCGTTTATTTCAGATTTATAATAAGGATTAACTCTACCAGGCACAGTTTTTAACAATTCAATGTCACTTTGCCTCGATTTCAGGTATTCTTCAATATCCGGAGGTAATACCCGCTCCAGGTCCTGAGCTGTTTCACCTTCCCGTTCTTCTTTTTCACCCCTTTCGTTGCTTGCTTTTTCAAAATCCATTAATCGTTCCAGTAGCTGCTCCTGCCGATTAATCAGCCGGTCATTGATGCGCTTGTTCACCAGGTCTATCTCATTTTGCAGCATTTCATCTAGAATTTGCTGCTTTATTTGTTCACCGTTTTCCCCTTCAACTCCACCTTCACCATTTCCATTTTCACCCTTGCCGTTTTCTCCACCGCGTTGTTCCATTATGCCCATTTTTTCAAGGGCTTCACGAATGCGTTCCTGCTCAGCAGCTAGTCTTGCCAGTTCTTCTGAAAGTTCACGTCCGCTTTTACCGCTACGTTTTAATTCCCGGATCTTTTGATTTAACTGTTGCTGCAACTGACTTAAGTTGGGATCGTTCTTCTGCGATTGCCCCTCCCCGCTGCCGGATGAAGCGTTTTGTAACTGATCCAGTATTTCACTTAATATATTGGCTAGTTTATTCATATGTGACATGGCCAACTGCTGATTAACCAACGCATTTCCTTTTTCTTTCGCCCTGATATATTCCAAAGATTTCTCTAACGTATATTTCATCTCTTCCAACTCTTTCATGGCTACTGTCTGTATGGCAAAAATTTGCTCAGCAAGAAAAGCGACACTATCGTAGACTATTTCTGAATCATCCAGGAGCGCAAGCTGCTGTTCACCTAATTCGTAATACAGCGGATCAACATTCGTAACACCACGGAATTGCTGGATAATTTCTTCCTGATCAAAACTCAACGTTACCAGATTATCCAGGATATTTCTCAGGTTTTGGATATTTACCTGAAGAGTTTCACCACTCATACTTTGTGATTGTTGAAGACTTTGTTGCAGTTTCTGCAGGCTTTGTGAACCTTCCTCTAGCTTTTTCTTTCCTTCCTGCTGATTATTTTGCTGCATTTCTTCCTCCGCATCCTGCATGGATTGCTCGGCATCATCTGCAGCCTCCTCTGCTTCCTCAATATCCTGCGGCTTATTCCTTGATTCGTTGATCTCCCGTAGCTCTTCCATATTTTCCATCAACTCCTCCATCTGCTGCTTCAATTCCTCTGCCCTCTCTTTCATTTCTTCGGACATCCCCTCACTCCCCTCTTCTGAAAGACTATCCAGTTCACTATTATTTGATTCTTCTAGTTTATTTTCTTCAGCTACCTCATTTTCATCCGCATTACTCATGTCTTCGATTTCATTTGAAAGCGAATCTAGTGCCTGTTCGAGTTCAGCCGCTTCCTGAATGATTTCATCGGCTTTCAGGTCAAACTTGAATTTTTTGAACATTTCAATGGAGCGTTCAAGACTCTTTATTGTATTTTCCTGTTTTCGGTCCAGCTCCTCTACGTTTTCATTAATCTCATTAATATCCTGATACTGTTCATCCATGAGCCGCTCGAGCTCTTCATATAATCTGCGCGTTTCTTCGTCCAGTACTTCGTCCATCAGTTGTTGTAACTCTTGCGCTCTTTTGGCCAGCTCCTGATTTTCTGTACTTAATTCGGTTTTATTTCTTGTATCCTCAATTTGCTTTTTCAATTGTTCCACCTGCTCCTTCAGTATTTCCTTTTGGGCCAGCATCTCCCTGATTTCTTTTTCATCTTCCCAGCTCAAGCGTCGCTTCCCCCGCAGGTTTTCCTGAAGTTCTTTGATCTGTTCATTGAGGTCTTCCGCTTGCTGCAATGTTTTATCTAGCTGATTATCAGTGTTTTGTGCGCTTTTTGAAGCATTTTCTGCGAGCGTTTTCGAGCTAGGTATACCAAAATTAAATACCCTGCTTTTTGTTGTTTTACTACCATTTACTGCATCATTGTCGCTTACAGATAAGTAGTAGGTAATCTGGCTTCCTTTTGAAAGTGACAGGCTATCCAGAAACCATTGATAATAAAACGGCTGATTCAGGTTATCACTTATGGATGGAATAGAGACTACCTTTTCTTCACCTCTATCGACAGCATAATGGAGTTTTACAGAGTTGATACCATAATCATCCGCAACCGAACCGGATAAGAGAATATAGTTAAAGCGAAGGGTATCCTCGCGTACATTGACATCAAGCTCCGGATATTGATCCTCAATGATTTCGATCTCATATAGCAGTTTGTCACTATTGGTGCCACTGGCATTAAAGAGACGGATCTCGTAAGGAAAATCTGATAGCACCTGACGCTGCAACACATGCGTATCACCCGATTTACGAAGCATGGATTTCATCTCATTGTTGAGAATGAAAACAGAATCAGAAAACTCAGTGTCTACACTCCAGGTCAGGATCGTACCTTCCGGCACTTCGGCGTTACCGGTATTGCTGATGGTCTCATAGTCACGACCTGTATAGTCGGGGTAATCAAGGTTAATCTGAAGGAAATTCAAGGTCGGTCGTTTTGTTACTACAGCGGAAAAGCGTTGAGACAGATACCCGTTGCATTGTAACTGAAAACCGAGTTTATCTTCATAAACTTTGTCGATAAAGTACTCAAAATCAGCACTTTGTGATGCTGAAAGCTTTATTTTTCGACGATTAATGAGAATGTATACATCCTCAGCCAGCGCAGATCCACCTATGTCAAACTTTAAGGAGGCGGATTCTCCGAAATAAAGGGTTTCATCACTATTTATCCAATTGAACTCATAAGGAGACGGGGGCACAAATGTTTTGTTGAATTGTACTATCCTTGAAGTTGGCTCAAGAAAAATATTTTTGAAGGGAACACTACCTAATATTACCAGCGTGCTGATGCCAACGAAAGAGATTAAAAAGTTTCGCAGATCCTGACGTATGGAAATAGCATCTTCAAAACGAAATACACTCAGGGATTTTGTTTTTTGCTCAATGGCAGCGATAAGCAGATCATTTTGCTTTGCTTCACGTCTCAATTGAAGATAATTCAGCAGCCGGTCCTCCAGGCCTGGAATGTATCCGCTCAACTGTCGGGCGGCCTCATCGTCGGACATCTTTTTGTCTACGCGCAGGTAAGCCTCAAGTGGAGCTAAAATAAAGCGAAATAGAAGATAACCTGCTGATATTAAGATCGTTATAAATATTATCAGCCTTCCTGTTGTATTCAGCCTAAAGGTGAATTCCATCAATGAAGCCAGCGTAAATATCAGGAATGAAAGCAACAGAAAAAGGCTCACCTTTCTAATGAGCCGATTTAGAAATATTCGTTTTTTAAATCTGTGGATCTGCCTGAGAAGTAAATTTCGTTCATCCATACGTATAGACTTCAACGCTTAAAGGGATGGATCAGTTTTGTCAAAGTATACAGTGGCGTAATTTCTAAATTCTATCGAATTATTGAAGAAATCCTTTACCCAGGGTTGAAGCAGCCGATAGCCTTCGTCATACCACAGGATTAGCACAGGGGCATCCTCTATCATAATATTTTCAGCTTCGATAAAGCGCGAATAGGCTTCGTCGATGGTTTCAGCTGACAGACCGGCTTCATAGCTTTCCTGAAAGCGATCACTGTTATATCGTGCAATATTTGGATACACATTTTGCCCATTTTCCATGTGCCGGTTGGAGAATAAGGAAAGGAAGCTTTCGGGGTTTGGGTAATCGGCATACCACGCCATGCGCATAAGCGTGAAGTCACCTGTCATACTCCTGTCGGTGAGTTGTGCAAACGGGATCACATTCAATTTAACCTCGACATTGATATGCTCTTTAAGTTGTTTCTGAATCTCTACCGCTACATTGGTATTGCGCTGGCCTTCGGCATTTAGATAAATGGTAATATCACCTAATTCAGTACCGCCGGGGTATCCGGCTTTATCCATGTAGAATAAAGCAGAGTCAACATCAAAAGGATAACCCTTAATCAGATCTAGATTATAATCAGGAAATACAGGCGGCGTAATTCCATGGGTGCCGGCAGCATACCCTTCTCCATTCAGAACAAAATTCAGAATTTTTTCCCTGTCAATAGCATAGCTGAAGGCTTTGCGCAGGTTTTTGTTCCGGAAAAGACTATCATTGTTGAATACCAGAAAATGCGTTACCATCTCGGGTTTGCGCTGAAGCTGAAAATTGCTGTAGTCACCCGATTCATTTCCCATCGTTTCTTCCAGTATTTCAATGATATATTCCGTTGGCAACCGGTAGATCATATCGAGATTACCTTTTCGAAACTCAAAAAGCTCACTCTTTTTATCATTGATAAAGGTGATGTTGATAGCCTCCAGAAAGGGAAGCTGATTTCCATTTTCATCCTTCCCGTGGTAATTCTGATTTTTTCTCAGGACCACCTGTGATCCCTCATTCAGGTCGTGTAGATAAAAAGGCCCTGTACCTACGGGTGAGCGCCTGAAATCTTCGCCATAATACTCGACAGCTTCTCTGGGATAAATGTAGGTAAAAGAACGTGCCAGCTGGGTGGTAAAAAAGGCCCCGGGGTTAGTGAGTGATATTTTTAGCGTATGATCGTCAATAGCTTCGATTCCTTCGATTTCGTCCGATTGTCCTGCATAGAAAGACGAAAAGCCTTCAATATTCTCCAGTACAGCATGTCCCATATTATTATCAGCGGGGATGCCGAGTCGCTCAAAGCAGTAAATAACATCTTCTGATGTCAGCTCCCTGCCCTTTCCATTTTCAAAACATTCATCATCATGAAAGAATACATTATCCTTGATCCTGAAAATATAGGTTTTGCCATCCTCACTTACCGAATAGTTTTCAACAAGAAGGGGTATGGTACGTAATGTCCTGGGATCAAAAGTAAAAAGGCCTTCGTAAATCTGGCTGGCAATCCGGTAGGAAAAAACATCCGTAATAGCAGGTGGGTATAGTGTTTTCAGGTATTCCGATTCGTTGACATTCAGTACACCTCCATAAAACTTACCCCCATCGGCTGGTAATAGCTCCCGTTTTTCTTCTCTCTGCTGACACGTGCTGAAAAATAGTATGGCACAAAATGTAAATAATGTAACTCCTTGCTTATTCATTCCCGGTACTATGGTATGTAACAAATATACACTTTTGTTTTAATGCCGCATCAAATAGAGGTATTAAACTCTTTTTCGAAATATTCAATAACATGCCATTTCAGCAACTGCTCCTGTTCAAGAAGATCAAAATGGGGTAGTTTTTTTACCAATTTATAATGAGGCCAGCCTTCTTCATCCAGTCCCTCAAGTTTATAATATCCTGCATAGCTAAGCACTTTACATATTGCAATATGCATGAGGTCCTGTTTTTCTTCTTTCTCAAAAGGCCTGGGCCCGGCACCAAGCTCCTGCACACCGATAAGAAACAGTACACTATTCAGGTCTTTGGGCCGTTTGCCTACACTTTCCCCAATCATTTTGGTGAGGCGAGACCATTTTTGCGCTAATTCCAGATCTTTTTTGTACATTTAATTTACAACCATGTTAAAACACATTCTTCATATATTATACCCTGGTTATTGTGTGGCCTGTCAGGTTCCGCTCTACAAATATGAACAACATATTTGTATTTCATGTGAAAATGAGCTGCCGCTCGCCAAAACATCAGCAGAGATGTTTGATCGTCTGTCTCCATTAATGCCCCTTGAATCAGCCTGGTTTCTTTTATACTTTCAGAAAAACAGTATCACGCAGCATATACTGCATGACATAAAATATCATCATAACAAACACCTCGCATTGGACATGGGGACAAGAATGGCGATGAAAATCAAAGATTCAGGTATTGAGGCCTTGATACCTGTTCCGCTTCATCGCACAAAGTTAATAAAGCGCGGATATAACCAGAGTCAGTTATTTGCAGATTCTATTGCAGGTGAAATGGGTGTGCCAGTATTGGATAAACTATTATTACGTACATCGCGGGCCAGGTCGCAGACAACGAAGTCAAGACAGGACAGGTTTGCCTCTATAGATGGAAACTTTACTGTTAGCCGTCAAAATGAGGGTGTTTCTTCTTATAAACACATTGCTCTGGTAGATGATGTCGTCACTACAGGGGCTACGACACTGGCATGTTTTGAAGCCATCAGACGGATATATTTTGGCAAAATTTCGGTTATTTCTCTTGCATTGAGTATGAAATAAAAAACCCTGACGATTACACGCCAGGGTTTGTTTACAATGTTGAACAAGTTTTGATCGATATCAATAGTTAGTGTCTGCGCGGATCATCGCACAACGGAAACCAATGGTGGCAGTTGCGCTGTCTTCTTCAAGAAATCTTCTTGTTCCTGGAGACAGCCAGTAAGCGATGTCTTTCCATGATCCTCCTTTGTAAACACGTAGGGTATTACTCATCAGGGAGTTTGGCGTCGGGTTATCAGCGCCGGCATCATATCGGCTTATTTCATCCAGATAATCATTACGACGTACCGGGTTAAGGTCTTCTACATCCTGGAATGAAAGTGGGCGGTACACATCAAGTACCCATTCATTCACATTACCTGCCATATTGTACAGACCGAAGTCGTTTGGAGGATAGGCATAGATATACTCAGTAATCATAGCTCCGTCATTAAGCTTTCCGGCTATACCGGCATAGTCACCTCTGCCTCGCTTGAAGTTGGCAAGGAAATATCCCATTTCTTTGCCATATGGCTGACGCAGGGAATGACCATCCCAGGGATAAATACGCTGATGAGTCTGGTTTTCATCATACCACTGCGTTCCCAGCATTGCCTGTGCGGCATATTCCCATTCTGCTTCAGAAGGGAGTCTGTAGTCCGGAAGCACAACACCTGTTTCCAGAGGAATACGACCACCTGATTCGGCAGGAATCTCTTCCAGACCGGCTTCTTCAGCAAGTTTAATATTTACAACGGAAGTTCTCCAGTGGCAATAGTCATTGGCTTGTCTCCAGTTTATACCGACTACCGGAAAATAACGGAAACCGGGGTATCTGAGGTATTGCTCTACATACGGATCATTGTATGCCAGTTCCCTTGCCCAAACCGTGCTGTCCGGCAATGCCGACTCGTAAAACGCACGCGAGCTGTCGAGCTGAATGTAGTAGAGATACTCCAGCCAGTGAATGTTGGCTACCTCTGTTTCGTCCATGTAGAAGGAAGCTACCGTTACAGCTCTTTCAATATTATCTCTTTTGTGCAGGAGATCTTCCTCATACGAGCCCAATACCATACGACCACCTTCTATAAAGACAAGGTTGGGACCATCAGGCTGACCACGATATTCGTTTACCTGAAACCCACCATCTTCATTGTAAGCCAGACGAGTGGTGGTACTCTGAATACCCGGAGCTGAGCTGGAAGGATTTCCACCTCCGGCACATGAATACATAAAAGCGCTAATAAGAATACCAGCGGTGGCAATAAAGCCATTACCAAAATGCTTGTTCATAACAACAAATTAAATTCAACACACTGTTCAACAAGTAAAGATATGTATTTTGACTAATACGTCAAGCGCATAACCTTCAACAAGTATTATTTTCACTAAAATTAATGCAAAAATAATCTATTTATTGCCCTGAAGTTAAAATTTCGGTAGTGAAGGGTCAATTTCTTCACCCCATGCGATGATACCGCCGGCAAGATTATACAGATTATCGTATCCTTTTTGCTCCAGAAAGCGAATGGCATTGGCACTTCTTGCTCCACTTCGGCAATGCACGACGACTTTTTTATCGCGGGCAAATTTGTCAATATTACTGGGAACGGATGCCAGCGGAATTAACTCACCTCCCATATTTCCATGATCATACTCGTGCGGTTCACGCACATCGATCAGCTGAAAATCCGCTCCATTATCCTGCCACTCTTTTAATTCTTTTACGCTTATTTCTTTCATATTTAGTTATTGTTTTAAGTTGCATCAAATTCATACCAAAGGTAATCATGAAAATACACATTGACAGACTTGATGACGATTATCATCTACGTGCATCCAATGACGATGGATTCGCCCTGGAAACCGACGCTTCCGCAGAGGTAGGCGGCCATAATAAGGGCATGCGACCGATGCAGGTGCTACTGGCTTCTTTGGGTACATGCTCCAGTATCGATGTGCTGCAGATTTTAAAAAAGCAACGTGAACCTGTCCGCGATTACAAGGTTGAGGTTACAGGTGACCGTGTGGATGATATTCCGGCGCTATTTAAGAATATCCATATCCAATACCGGTTTTGGGGTGATCTCAATGAAGATAAAGTGAAACGTGCGGTAGAGCTGAGCATGAATAAATATTGCTCCGTGACCAAGCATCTGGAGCCTACGGTAAACATTTCGTACGGCATAGACATATTACCCTAGTAGACCCATTTCCTTATGTTGATAATGGGGTTGGGATAATCCGTGCCCGGAAAAAAGGAAAGTTGAGCCTGTTCTTCACGTGTGAGTAAAGAGGGTGTGTGGGCTTTAAACCCCGGTACATTATGAAGTTCAGGTATCCAATACCGGACGTAATCACCTTTGCTGTCGTATTTTTTTGCCTGGCTGAGAATATTGAAATACCGGTTTTCTCGCGGATCATTCCCAATACCTGTCACATACTGCCAGTTGCCCCAGTTGCTGTGCACGTCATAATCTATCAAGAGGCTTTCAAACCAGGCTGCGCCCCATCGCCAGTCTACTTTCAGGTCTTTTACCAGAAACGAGGCTACATTTTGCCTCCCCCGGTTGCTCATAAATCCCGTGCTGCTCAGCTCCCGCATGTTGGCATCAATAAAGGGGATACCCGTATTTCCTTCACACCATAGTTGAAAAAGCTTTCTGTTTTGATTATGACCGGGATCTTCATGCTTTATTCCCTTGTAATGGAATAACCGGTTACCAAACTTTCTGGCCACATACCAGAAATAATCCCGCCAGATCAGCTCAAATACCAGCCAGTAGGTGGATACATTTTTGTGGACCTGTTTTTCAAACTTCGCCACCTGATGCCAGATGGTTTTTGCCGAAATACACCCCAGGGCAAGCCATGGACTGAACTTGCTGGAGTAGTCAGCACCCAGCAGTTTGTTACGTGTATATTTATAGTTTTTGAGCTTTTCTGTTTTCCAGAAATAATGATTTAGCCGTTCCCAGGCGGCAGACTCTCCACCGCGGAATGAGAGAGTATCATCTATCCGGCTTACTGGGCTATCGGGTACTATTATTTGATCAGCATAGTGGAGTGATTTTCCGTTGATCGCCTCAGGTATGGGAAACTCATCCCGGATGTGGGATTCCTTTTCAACTTTTTTACGAAACTGTGTGAAAATATCAGGTAAAGAGGGTATGGTAAACGGAATGTCCTCCAGGTGATATAAGGTATGGCACCAGTAGGTTTTGATATTCCATTTTTTCCGGTTGACTTCAGCTTCGACCTGTTGTTCCTGGAGGGTTTCCTCGTATGTGGTTTCCCTGGAATAATAGAGGGTATCGACTTTTTCTTTACTGAGGATATCAGCAATGACTTTATGCGGCTTACCATAGAAGAAATTTAGTTCACCGCCAAACTTCTTCAGGTTGAGGTCAAGATTGATGAGAGATTCCTTCAGGAATTTTTTTCTGAACTCTCCCATTTTCGCAACATCTACCAGATAGGGGTTGGCTTCATCCCATGCAGGGTCATAACAGTAAATACAGATGACATTATCATTTTCGCTGACTGCCCGGTACAGCACTTCATTATCGTGTATCCGAAGGTTATTCCTAAACCAGACCAATCCTGCACTCATGTGAGCTTAACAGGATGTTATTTGCATATGTTTAGCAAAGTTTGGGATAGCTGCCCAGCCATTTTAACTGTTCCTGGTGTTTACTTATTACCTTTTGTACTTTCTCGTCATCGATATGACCTTCAAAATCGATGTAAAAGTTGTAGTTAAAGGATTTTCCTTCTTTTGCCGGCCTTCCATCAATCTTGGTCAGGTTTATCCCTTCCAGGTAAAAATCCTGTAAAAATTCGGCTAAAGCACCCGGACGGTGCGACAGCATGGCAAGAATAGAGGTTTTGTTAACCCCTTTGTTATGATTTCTCATGTCTTTGGCCAATATGAGAAAGCGCGTAATGTTATCTCTGGAATCTTCGATATTATGGAACAGAATAGGCAGTTTGAAGATGCGGGCGGCCACAGAAGAGCAGATAGCAGCACTGCCGGGTGTTTCTTTCGCCAATCGGGCTGCTTTACTGGTGCTTTCAACAGGAATGAGCTCGATGTGCTCGGGAAAATAGTTCTGTATAAAGTTTTCACATTGACGAAATGCAATATCCTTTGAGAAAATCTTATCAATTTCTCTGATCTCATCCTGATTGGAGGCAAAAGAAAAATGGATATCCATGGGTACCTCAGCAATGATTTTGACATCACTCTGACCGAGCAGGTCAATGGTTTCCTCAACCACACCTTCCTGGTTATTTTCTACCGGTACCACACCAAATCGTGCGCGTTCAGCGGCGACGGCGTTGAAAACCCCTTTGATATTTCCTACTTCTACATAATGACTCAGGCTGCCGAAGCGACTCTCTGCCGCCTGATGTGTAAAACTCCCTTCCGGCCCGAGGTAAGCGACCCATTCGGGAAGCTCAAAGTTCCGGCTTACCGCGAATATCTCAAGAAATATAGTTTCAATGGCCTTTTTGTTCAGCAAGCCAATGTTGGCATTACTGAGGCGCTCAATAATCTCCTGCTCACGCTCCGGTCGGTAAATGGCAGATTTATTCTGTTGTTTGAGGTGACCCACCTGCTTGACAAGCTCAATTCGGTCAACCAATAGCGTTAAAAGCTGGTCATCTATATTGTCAATAGATTCCCTGAGTTTTTGTAAATCCAACAGCCTGATTAGTTAGAAAAGTGATTATGATAGGTAAAAAGCGGAACTTCCGGCAGATTTTTGCTGGAAACGAATGAATCATGAGAATTTGATGTTCTTACGTTCTGAAAGCAGAACTGACGGGTAAGCTTATGATTGGTGTCAATCAGAATCTTTAACAACTCCTTGTTTTTCATCCAGCTTCTCATCTTTTCTCTTTTCCTTTATACAAATATAATTGATTGAGTATCAATATACTTAATTACGATATTAAAAACTAAAAAGATATAATAATTCCAAGAATATTGTATGCATTGAAAAGCTTAGGTATTCTTGAGAATCTCAGTTAATTTTGACCCAAAATCACCATTATGGCAGAAGTGTTGAACATTCAGGATGCAGAAGTCTTTGATCTCATCCAAAAGGAGCATCAGCGGCAGTTACACGGCATTGAGTTAATTGCTTCGGAAAATTTTGCCTCTCCACAGGTAATGCAGGCAATGGGTACCGTACTGACCAACAAATACGCGGAAGGGTTGCCGGGTAAAAGATATTACGGGGGTTGCGAATTTGTAGACGAAATTGAAACCCTGGCCATAGAACGTGTCAAATCATTATTCAAGGCTTCATGGGCTAATGTACAGCCCCACTCAGGTGCTCAGGCAAATGCCGCGGTGATGCTCGCGGTACTAAAGCCGGGTGATGCCATTCTCGGCTTTGATCTCAGCCACGGAGGACACCTTACCCACGGCTCCTCTGTCAACTACTCTGGTAAAATCTATGATCCACATTTCTATGGTGTGGAAAAAGATACAGGACTTATCGACTGGGATAAAGTAGAGAAAAAAGCAATAGAGGTAAAACCCAAACTTCTTATTTGTGGAGCATCTGCTTACAGCCGTGACTGGGACTATAAGCGACTCCGAGAAATAGCCCATAAGGTAGGTGCTATACTGCTTGCCGACATTTCACATCCTTCCGGACTTATAGCAACCGGATTGTTGAATGACCCACTTGAATATTGCCACATCGTCACTACCACCACACACAAAACATTGAGAGGCCCGAGAGGAGGACTCATCATGCTACGCCACGATATTGATAACCCAATGGGTATCACCACTTCAAAAGGAAAAATCCGCAAGCTATCTTCCCTGCTTGATTCAGGAGTATTTCCGGGTACACAAGGGGGGCCGCTGGAACACGTGATCGCCGCGAAGGCTGTAGCTTTTGGTGAAGCGTTACAGGATTCGTTCAGGCAATATACACAGCGCGTTAAGGAAAATGCGAGTGCCCTGGCGGATGCCTTCGTCAAAAAAGGTTATGACATCATCAGTAATGGTACAGATAATCATCTGATGCTCATAGACCTCAGGTCTAAAGGCGTATCCGGAAAAGAAGCTGAGGACGCCCTGATACAGGCAGATATTACGATCAACAAAAACATGGTGCCGTATGATGACAAATCACCCATGATTACCTCTGGTATGAGAATTGGCACACCGGCCATTACTACGCGTGGAATTGGCGTCGAAGGTATGACGCATCTGGCCGACCTCATCGACCGTGTCATAACAAACCATACCAACACTACCGTGATCAGGGAAGTAAAGGAGGAAGTGAACCGATGGATGTCAGAATACCCATTATTTGCTGAATAATTAGTGGAAGAGAAGGAGATGTCATTTCTTGACCACCTGGAAGAGCTCAGGTGGCATATTATCCGTAGCCTCATCTCGGTCTTTGTGTTTTCGGCTTTAGCCTTCATATCCAAAGACCTGGTGTTCAACAAGATTATTCTGGCTCCTTCACGACCAGATTTCTGGACATTCAGGCAGTTGTGCCGGTTGGATGAAATATTCACCACCAATATTCTTTGTGTAAAGGAACTCCCCTTCATCATTCAAAGTCGTAAGATGACAGGTCAGTTTACTATGCATATCACAAGTTCATTTGTGATAGGGCTTATTGTTGCATTTCCTTACACCTTCTGGGAAATATGGCGATTTATAAGACCGGGGCTGCTGCCGCGGGAGCGACGACTGTCGAGGGGAGCTACTGTGAGTGTCAGCTTTCTTTTCTTTCTGGGGGTGATGTTTGGCTATTTTATTGTGGTGCCGATATCCATAAACTTTCTGTCTAATTACCAGATTGACCCCAGCGTAATGAATGAATTTGATATAATTTCCTATATAGGCACCGTTTCTACACTGGTGCTGGCCTGTGCTCTGCTATTTCAATTGCCTGTGGTCGTATATTTCACTACCAAAGCGGGTATCGTTACGCCAGGGTTGATGCGAACATATCGCAGGCATGCGATCATGGCGATACTCATCCTATCTGCCATCATTACGCCCCCGGATATATTCAGTCAGATCCTGATTGCAATTCCGCTGGCCCTGCTCTACGAAATTTCGATCATGATCTCCGCACGCATTCAGCGGGCAGAGCGAAGAAAGCAGATCACTTCGTAATTATACCGTCGCGAATGTTATACTCTTCGGTAAGGAGCGGAATTTTTTCAAACAAAGTCTGGATCTGGTTTTCCTCATCGAAAATGATGTCCGGGTCTGCTTTTTGTATGCTTTCATAAAATCTTACCAGGTCCTGCTCTGACGTTATTGAACGTAGTTCTTTTCTGGCCAACCATGGGTTTATGAATGGTCCGGAGGCACTAAGCATTCCATATTTTTCATAGCTACTACCAATGAAAATACCATGCTGTTCGGGCTTCCTTATAAAATCCTCACGGCTGTAGCTTTTCCGGAAATCATGGCCAAGTCGCTGATGAATCCATGGATTAGCAATAAAGACCCCTGCCATGAGCGTAAATACCACCTCTGTTACCCATTGCCGTTTTACATAGAGCAGCATCACATTGGTAAAATAAGCAGCACTTGCTGTGAAAAAGATAAATACATACGGCATGTTAATATTGGTAAACAACAGGGTAAATAATGCCCCTGCAAAAAGTAAACTCAGTATTTGGAGGATACGTGACTGATAATTGGTAAACCGTACCTTTCGGATCACATATACGATACTGACGATAACAAAGACAAGCGGAACTGCCAGCAAAATGATAATTTCCCTGAAGGAGAAATATTCCGGCCCAAGGGAAGAGAAGGCAGATAAAAGGAACAGCTCAAAAAATGTATCACTTTCTCCAACCACCAGGTAAAAAAAGAATAAGGAAATGACAGGTAGAAGAAACCCCAGCAGGCTTAATAAAAACCGGCGTTGCATTATGCTGGTAAACAACAGCATAGAAAGGAAAAGAATCAGGCTGAGAAAAACAGACGGAACATAGAAAATAAAGGCGAAGCCCATAAATAGGCCGGTAAAGAAAATCGTTTCATCACTTAGTACCCGGTCCATACGCAGGTAAATATTTCGGAGTGCGAGCAAAATAAAGGTAAAACTTAACAGAGGCGGTGACAATGTACATAAATCCGGTACCACAGCAGTGAATACGACATATAGTAACCCGAAAGTGTAGGTGTTTTCTGAAACGGCTTTATTTTGTATTAGCAGTACGTTGAAAATAACGGCCTGAACAAATATCAGGAATGTAGCGATCCAGTGATAGGCCAGAAGGCATCTTCCAAAAATAATATCGATAAACCAGTAAACAAAGGCACTACCTGCTGCCGTATCATCTATCAGGTCGCTGTAAAGGAAGGAGTCCCACGACATCGCATTGCCAATAGCAATCCAGTGTAGTTCCTCCAGCAGCGGCGTCTGTGCTCCAAAAAGATAAGGAATCCTGATCAGTATGAGCAGGAGCAGGATAAACAACTGTCTGTATGGATCATTGATCCTGAAAAATGAAAACAAATCGTAATTTGGTTAGAACTTATACTTTGCAATAATCGAAAAATAACATTAATAATGCACCTTTGCATTTGATCATAATTATGGATAACAGAAGACAACATAAGGTTTCAAAACTTATTCAGCGTGAGATGAGTGAAATTTTTCAGCAGGACACCAAAAACATGTTTGGCTCGCTGTTTATTTCCGTTACAGATGTCACCGTATCACCCGATCTGGGCATAGCAAAAATATGGCTGAGTCTGTTGCAGAAGCAAGGTAGAGATCAGGCCTTCGATATGATCATGGAAAGGAAACCGGAAATACGAAAAATACTGGGTAATCGGATTGGCAAGCAGGTGCGAAAAATTCCGGAGTTGCAATTCTATCTTGATGAAGGCCAGGAGCACGCCCAGCGCATAAATGATATACTGAAAAACCTGGACATTCCTAAAGAAGATAATGACGAATGAACTTACCCTTTTTCATTGCTAGGAAGTACTTCTGGTCAAAAAAGAAGCGAAGTTTTATCAATATCATTTCCATTATCAGTGTCATTTGTATCGCAGGCGGCACCATGGTCATGGTAATTGTAATGAGTCTTTTTAATGGCCTTGATGGTCTTATACGTTCCTTATTCCAGTCCTTTGATGCTCCTCTTGAGATATCCCATTCCCGACAACCTTATTTTCTATTGTCAGATAGTCAGCGACAGGAAATCCTGAATATTGACGGTGTAAGGGGCATATCGGAAGTACTGGAAGAACAGGCCTATGTGCAGTATAAAGATAACGATGCGGTAGTCACCATCAAGGGCATGGAGGCCTCTTCTGCCAATACACAGGACTGGATACGGCACCTTGTTTCCGGTAGCGCCGATCTTTACCGAGATAGTATTCCCTACACGATCATTGGTCAGGGTGTGCAGTACACACTGGGTATTCCCAATAATGATGCATTTTACGCAATTCGCGCATTTTATCCGCTGAGTGTCAGCCCTATGTCCATTGTGCCACGATTCAGTCAGCAGGTGATCATTCCAGGTGGAGTCTTTGCAGTGGAAAAGCAATTCGATGAAGAGTATATGTTTGTACCAATTGGATGGGCCAGAAAACTCTTCAACATTCCGGAAAAATACACTTCACTCGACATCTTACTTACCACCGGGGCTGATATTGAAAAAATACAGCAATCCATTCAGCAGCATTTGGGCTCCGATTTTAATGTATTAAACAGCGATCAGCAACACGGCACCCTCTTCAAGATCGTTAAAATCGAAAAGTTCTTTAGTTTTTTAGGTCTATCCGTTATCTTGCTCATTGCTTCAATTAACATTTTCTTTTCATTATCCATGCTGGTGATAGACAAAAAAAAGGATATAGCCATTCTGCAGGCACTCGGAATAACCCGAAGCTCTCTGAAGAAAATCATCATTTTTGAAGGAGCGATCATGTCGGTTGGAGGTGCATTTATCGGACTGCTGCTGGGTCTGATTTTTTGCTGGCTTCAGGATAGATTCGGCATCCTGACGATGGGCACATCCAGCGCTGTCATGAATGTATATCCGATTCAGGTTGCTACAGGTGACCTGGTACTCATTCTGTCAAGCGTCATTTTCATTACCCTGATCATTACACTATATCCTGCCAGCGTTGCCGCCAGAGATCAATTTAACACCACTAAGTAAATGCAGGTATCTCCAAATCAGCCATTCAGAATTATATATTCATTGTATCAGCATGAATACCTGGGCTATTTGTTTGAATCTTTTGCCATACAACTCGATGCTCATGGCAACCTGTCACTGCAGAATCAGAACATCAGTGCGGCGAATGCAGATGAATTCTGCTCCGGTATTGATGAGGTAGACCGGGAATTGATCAAACTTATGGACTCCATGCAGCAGGATGCTGTGATCTACCATTTTCAACGTAAAAAAACCAAGCCCGATGAGTTTTTCAAAAAGGTATTCGGCAGCGACAATAAAACATTACAGACAGAAATACACAATTACCTCGAGCGACGGCGAGCCAAAATCCTGCAATTGCTGCTAAAGGACAAGCTTCTTTATGAAATGGGCAACGATGGTGAGCCGGCCTGGAAGAAAATTGATGTCCAACAGGCACCTGCTACAGTGCTTTTCCATTTTCGCAGAAATGAAGATAACACCCATTATTTTCCTACCATCAAACAAGATGGCGAAAAAGTAGATTTTCAATATAATGGCTCCATCCTCATATGTCATAAACCCGCATGGCTATACCTGAAGGGTAATTTATATCATTTTGAAAAGGAACTGGATGGCAATAAACTTTCCCCCTTTCTCAACAAAAAATTCATTGTCATTCCCAAAAAAGTAGAAGAAACCTATTATCAGAAGTTTGTAACAGCGCTACTTGAGCAGCATGATGTCTTTGCGCGAGGTTTCGAGATAGAAACACTCAAGCCGGCACCAGAGCCTGTACTTACTTTTTCATCGCTGGCATCGGTTCAGAAAGATCTTTTTGATGAGGATACCGCTAACGAAGGCCCGGAAGAACGGATACTTTTTGACCTTTCGTTTCAGTATTCCCGCTTTTCCTTTGGCCATAATGGCAATAAACCCGTCACCGTGCGAATGGAGAAAGAGGGTGACAATTATCATTTTTACCGTGTATCCAGAAACATTGACCTGGAAAAGCAGCTCAAAAATTTTCTGGTCTCACGCGGCTTGAATATTCAGAATGGCAGAACAGATATGCCGGCAACGCGGGCTTTTAGCTGGCTTTCAGAAAACCTGGACACCCTGAAGGCTGAAGGATATATATTACGGCAGGAAACGAATGCTAAAAAGAAATACTTTGTAGGACAGCCACAGATCTCATTTGATATCCGTGAGAATATAGACTGGTTTGATATCCACGCCATTGTAAAATTTGGAGAATATGAAATCCCATTCAGTGTATTGCGTAAAAGCATAATCAACGAATCCTATAACATTGACCTGCCAAACGGTGAAATTGCTGTAATTCCTGAATCATGGATAGAAAAATTCAGCGACCTGATATCCTTTACAAGTGAAAAGGAAGGCGTCGTTACGTTAAAGAAACATCACCTTGCCCTGGTGCATGAAATTAAGGAAGGCAACATCGCCAAAGTATCCATAGATCGGAAGCTGGAAAAACTACGCACTTTCGAAACCATTGAAGATCAGTTGCTGCCATCTGCGTTTCATGGCGAACTCCGGCCCTATCAGAAGGCCGGGTTTAACTGGATGCATTTTCTCCGAAGCTATAACTTTGGTGGCTGTCTGGCAGATGATATGGGACTCGGTAAAACTGTACAAACACTGGCGATGCTACAGGGAGTACATGACGAAACACCAGACGCCCCGGCTTCCTTGCTGGTAATGCCCACCTCCCTTATTTACAACTGGGAACTGGAGGCAGCCAAGTTTACACCCGAACTGAAGGTATTCTCCTACACAGGAACGAACCGCAATAAAAACTGTGAGCAGTTCAACGATTACGACCTGGTCATTACATCCTATGGTATACTGCGACTCGATATCGACATCATAAAAAACTATTACTTCAACTATATCATACTCGATGAATCGCAGGCCATCAAAAACCCCGAGAGTATTATATCAAAATCTGTCCGTGAGCTGGCATCGAAACATAAACTGATACTTTCCGGTACCCCGATTGAAAACAACACAATGGACCTGTGGTCGCAAATGTCATTCATCAATCCGGGTTTGTTGGGAACACAGAAATTTTTCAGAAAGCATTACCAGATACCTATTGAAAAGAAAGGAGATACAACCAGGCTGGAGAAGCTGTCTGCGCTGATAAAGCCGTTTATCCTCAGGAGAAATAAAATGCAGGTAGCTTCTGAGCTTCCCGAAAAGGTCGAGCAGATCCAATTCTGCACAATGACAGAGCCACAACGTAAGGAATACGAATCGGTAAAAGAGTATTACCGCAACAACATCCTGGAACACATAGAAAGTCATGGCATAAACAAGTCGCAGTTTATGGTATTACAGGGCTTAACCAAGCTGCGGCAGATCGCCAACCATCCGGCAATGGTGGATGAATCCTATCAGGGCGACTCAGGCAAGATGGAGGAGCTATCCTACATGATTGAAAACACCCTTGTTGACGATCATAAAATCCTCATCTTTAGCCAGTTTGTAAAACACCTTGGCCTGGTAAGGGCCTATCTGGATCAAAAGGGCTATCAGTATAGCTATCTGGACGGATCAACAAAAAACAGACAAAAGGAAGTAGAGGATTTCCAGCATGATCCTGACAAAAAACTATTTCTGATCAGCCTCAAAGCCGGAGGCCTCGGCTTAAACCTTACCCAGGCGGATTATGTGTTCCTACTTGATCCCTGGTGGAACCCTGCTATTGAAGCTCAGGCGGTGGATCGCGCCCACAGGATCGGCCAGAATCGCCATGTTTTCACTTATCGGTTTATCACCAAAGAAACGGTAGAAGAGAAAATACAAAAACTGCAGAAGCATAAATTGTCGCTGGCAGAAAGCCTGGTATCTACGGAAGATAAATTCGTAAAAAGTCTGTCTAAAGAAGATATTGAGTCAATCTTCAATTAAATTATTGTATATTCGGGTAAATCATTACCGATGAATGACAACCAGTGGATATCGGGATTACTGATTGGAGTAAGCAAAGAGAACCTATCCGTTAAGGAGAAGGCCAAGTATCTTCTCTATACCTCACTGATACTATTACTTCTCAACTTTTTCAGGTCGCTTTTTTTTCTCATTCAACAGGAGTGGCTTATTTTCTTTTCCGGCTTTACGGCAGTGCTCTGCCTGGTTCTAAGCATTTGGTTTCTTTATCGGGGTAAAACCGAAATGGCCAGTAACCTTACCATATTAAGTGTGGTAGTCAATCTGGTTTTCAATGCCATCAACAGCAGCCTCAATATTGCGGTTTTTGAGATCTTCAATTACCCGTACATTGAGTCAGCATTTATTTACCTCACCGGTCTAATTTTTGTCGGCTTCCTGTCTTTTCGCATTTATCAGCCGATATTATTTGCTATTATATCCATTACCCTGATTTCATTCGAGTATTACAAGATACATCTTGCTCCGGATGCCTTATTTTTTAATGAACAGTCCCGGATTACGTATGTCGAATACTTCATTGTTTTTGCTACTGCCGGCTTTGGTGCATGGCTGGCATTGCGCATCAACAAAAGACTTACAGACCTGCTCGAAAGGGAAGCAAGCAAAGTCAAGCAGGCCAATGAAATGCTTGAAATCCAGGTGCAGGAAAGAACTTCTGAGCTGGAGGAAAAAACCATCATGCTCGAAGAACAAAATGAGCTGCTTAATGAAGAAATCAACGAAAGAAAAAAGGTGCAGGAAGAGCTAATTCTTGCCAAAGAAAAAGCGGAAGAGGCATCAAAGGCGAAAGAGCAGTTTCTAAGCACCATGAGTCATGAACTCCGGACCCCACTCAATGCTGTGATCGGCATGGCCCACCTTCTCGAATCAGAAGATCTTAACCCCGAGCAAAAAGATTATGTCGAGACACTGGGCTTTTCTGCCAATCAGCTGCTGGCACTTATCAACGACGTCCTCGATTTCTCCAAGATTGAAAGTGCTAAAATGGAATTTGATTATGCACCAAATAATCTGGTAGAATTAATCCAGAATCTGGTGGATAGCTTTCAGTTTACTGCACAGCAAAAAGGAATAAAGCTGGTCTTCACCTGGGACGACAATATTCCTCCTTATCTGATCAGCGATGGTCAAAAGCTGAACCAGATATTCACCAACCTTATCAATAATGCTATTAAATTTACAGAGGAGGGTCATGTTTGGGTGCGGGCCAAAGTAATCCGTGACATCAAGAGCAAGGTCATGCTCGCTATTGAAATTGAAGACTCCGGCATCGGCATCGCGCCCGAAAATCACGAAAAGGTTTTTGAACATTTCTCACAGGCGTCCAGCGGCACTACAACAAAATATGGCGGGACGGGACTCGGTCTTGCCATTACCAAAAAGCTGGTAGAATTGATGGGTGGAAGTATAAAGCTGGAAAGCGAACTGGACAAAGGTTCTACTTTTACGGTAGTGCTGGCGCTTGAGCCATCTGATGTGGCGAATGAAGAACCAGCCGATATGGAATTATCCACAGAGTCTATTGAAGGCACAAGAATACTGCTCGTAGAGGACAATCTGATCAATCAGAAGGTTGCATTAAAGATCATGTCGAGATGGGACGTACTAGTAGATATTGCTAATGATGGCTATGAAGCATTGGAGGCATTTGAAAATTCCCCCTACGATATTATACTGATGGATATCCAGATGCCTAATATGGACGGGTATGAGACCACCAGGAAAATCAGGCAAACAGAGAAAGACACCGGACGGCACCGCACACCAATTATTGCGCTTACGGCATCCGCTTTTATTAATGTAAAAAATAAATCGAAAGAAATGGGCATGGATGATCATGTGTCCAAGCCATTCAAACCGGCCGTATTGAAGCAGAAAATTCTTAGCCTGATCTCTGAAAAAGCAAGATCTGGCTAACGGTTAACCCGCATACGTGGCTTTGGCTTCCAGGGCGTTATTCCCTTTTTCGGATAAAAGCGAACCTCAAACTTCTCATGAAGATACGTGATGAGCCGCTCTGCTGACATGGAACGATTTTGGTCGTTATAAAAAAGGCCTTCTTCTATTATCGTCACCAGAAACACCCGGTCCTGACAAAAGTCTCTGATCCAGTCCAGAAACTGACATGACCATTCTTCCCTGTATTTTTCCTCGTTGCTTTTACCATCAAAAACGAGTGCCAGCTGATTGTCGTCAAATTTATACCGGTAAAGCGCAGCCATACGTGTATAAAACCCGGAGAAAGCCTCCACACGCGTAAACGGCGTATTGCGTATAGCCAGGATAGTATCATCGACCAGCCCAAGGGGATTAAACATCATCTCATAGGATGAGCGTACTATTGCCATCATCTCATGCAGGAGATCATACTCAGCCTTCGCCTGGGCTTCTTTTAGCAAATAGTTTTTGTCAAACGCAAAAAATCGTTTGTTCACACTTCATTTTTTTTACAAAAATAAGAAAAATTATCGTGTGGTGCCGTAATCCAGCGTTGAACCAAAGAAAATGGCATTCATCAACAGCTTGTTGGTTCCCCACCAAAAGGCCCGGAAATTGGTGTTGTCCATAAACGAGATCACCCTGCCGCGGCCAACACCACTTACATCGATAGCGGCTGTGTTCCGGATTTGCGCTAATTGCTCATCTGAAATATAGCCACTTATTAGCGGATCTGCGGCATAAGACAACGGATTGGATCGAGGATTTTCAGCCATTTCCATGTATAGCGTGTGAGACCTGAAAACGGGAAACTGCTTCCGGGAATAGCCGTACAGCAACGGATGTGTAAGATCACCTTTTGCGGCAAATATGGTTCCGCCAATCACCTGTGCACCATCAAAAAGCTCCATATTTTCATAATTTTCCTCTGATGAGGTTTGTTGTTCCTGCTGGCTTTTGAATTGAACATCCGTGATGCCTGTCATTGCGAGTGATCGTGCAGCATCTTCATATGCTATGATTGTATTGCCTTCGGAAATCCAGTTGCTCAGCACATCTTTATTTATCCTGTAGCTGCCATCCACCATGATCAGTACGTTGTATCGTGATAATGTACCGGCATTTACATCACTGGTTTCCAGCAAGGTCACAGGTATTTTCATACGCTCATCCAGCAGATGCCATACCTCGCCGGCGTCATAAGCCGATACACCGCTTCCAACGAGTAAAGCAATCCGGGGCTGCTCCAATGGTTCGATATTCCGGCTACCCAGATAGGGCCCTGTCTTCTCCAGTGATTCGAAGGGAGCACCCAACGGACTGTAACTATTGGTATAAAAAAAGGATACATTATGTTTCGATGCTTTTTCCCTGATGAGGTCGTAAAGGGCTTTCCCTTTCAGCTCCTGTGACTGAATCGGAATAATGATGTCACCACGATAAATTTTGCTTATTCCAAAATCAATTTCTCTGTTGCTGACCTTCAGCCTCAGGCCGGCTTCCTGCAGCTCATACACTACACCGGAACTGTAATAGGTTTTCCAGGGAATTATAAAGGCCACAATCCCTTCCTGGTATTCCGGATAGCTGGTGTCAGGATAAAAAGAGTTTTTCTCAGCGGTATAGTCTTCCACCCTCCTTCCTTTAAACGGAGCTGATTCCAGATGAAAAGAATGAAGGAATGACCAGGCTGAAATATCATAAAACAGGCTGTCTTCAAATGAGGTTACATCTTCTGTCATGATCTTGAAAAGCCTGTATTGACGCTGGTCATGCGGCACGACTATGGCGTTTTCCCTGTTAAAATCGATTCCATCTGAACGATATCCCGCTTCTGACATACTGAAATAGGTTATTTCATGTACATCTAGTATCTCGGTAAAGGCTTTCAGGCGATGCCCGTCATCTGCTTTTATCAGCGTAGCCGGATACTCTTCCTGACTTGCCATAACTTTTGACTCAGCATAAAACTGTTGCTGATGCTCCAACAGCTGGATGCGTAATGCATTTGCAGCACGCAGCGTAGAAAAGGAAGTAACAACCTGGTTCCTGACAGTAAAGGGAAAGCGCAATACCCCATGCGGGCTTTCCTGGGCACTACCTCTGCTGGAGGCCTGTTCAAACAGGATACCTACTGCCCCGTTAATGTCGGGATACGTAGACCCTTTGCCATAGTAAAAATCATCATAGCTTTCTTTGGAATAATAGAGACTACCGATGCTATCTAGTGCATCGGCATGATAGGTGGCAATTTTAGCTGTTAGCATCTCGTTATTGTCTGGTGTGTTAGGGTTTGTTCTCGATTCTATGCCAGGCTGAAAAAAGAAGGTAGAATAGGTACCCATTTCATGGTGGTCCGTTAATACGTTAGGAAGCCATTTTTGAAAATTTACCAGCCGGCCCTTGCTTTCGGGCAACTGTACAGGTAACCAGTCCCGGTTTACATCAAACCAATAATGGTTGGTGCGTCCTCCCGGCCATTCTTCATCAAATTCCCGATGATTCGGGTCACTTACCTCTACCTGTGAGCGATGTGAATTTACCCATGAGGAAAACCGGTTAAACCCATCCGGATTGAAGCAGGGGTCCAGCAGTATTATGTTATTTTCGAGCCATTCCTTCACTTCCGGGTTTTCAGAGGCGGCCAGATAGTATAGCATCAGTAATGCAGCATTGCCTCCGCTGGCCTCATTGCCATGCACAGAATACCCCTGATATACAACAGCGGGAAAATCAGACAGGTCACTTCCGTTTAGTATCGCCTCTTTGCGTTTCTGCCGGATGTCCTCAAGCTGACCCTGACGGGCTTCGGAGGTAATTTTTATCAACATGAGAGGTCGCTTCTCGAAAGTGCGGCCATAAATTTCAAGACTCATACGCCCGGAGGCTGCCGTGATTTTTTCGACATAACGCACCATCTGATCATGGCTCACATGGCGCTCGCCTATTTCGAAACCAAGTACCTCAGCAGGTGTGGGAATGCTAGAATTATAGTTCTCATCCGGCAGGTAATACCGCAGGTCGGGTGTTTTCTGAGCGTTGAGCGCAAAATGCGAAATAAGGGCGAATAGAATTATCAGTTTTTTCATGTACAGCTAACCTAATTTGAGGTTAATAACAATATATTACCGCTAATATAGAAACTATAAACCTACCGGACGGTTATCCCGTTGTGTATGCGGTTAACCCGGGCATCCTGATGAAAGTCAATCTCATTCTATTTACTTCAACTCTTCTCTTTCTGGCTATTGCATGCGACAATCCGAAAGCGGAACCAAAAACTACCGAGAAGCCACCTTTGAAAGTCACCTATCATGTGGTCGACCCGGAACCGCTACAGGATAAAATTAAGCTTACCGGTACACTTATGGCTCAGGAAGAAGTACAGCTTACCGGCGAAGTCTCCGGATTGATTACCGGCATTTATTTCGACGAAGGTGAGCGTAAAGCAAAAGGCGACCTGCTGGTAAAGATTAACGACGCGGACCTGCAGGCTCAACTGAACAGGGCAGAAGCTACCTTAAAGCTTCGTAAAGCCACTGAAGCCAGGCAACGCAGACTACTCGAGAGGGAAGCTATCAGTCAGGAGGAATATGACAACGCCCTTACCCAGCTCAATACGCAACTGGCTGAAATAGAGCTTATCCGTGCGCAGATACAAAGAACAGAGATACGGGCTCCATTTGACGGAATACTAGGACTGCGTGAGGTAAGTGTTGGTGCGCTGATGAACCCCGGTATGGTACTAGCCCAATTATATGACACGGATAAAATTAAGGTTGACTTTGCTGTTCCGGGCAAGTATGCCAAAGAAATTGAACCCGGCGACCGTATCTATTTTACTGTAGAGACTTTCAATAAAGAATTTGAAGCAGAGGTATATGCGGTCGAACCGAGGATAGATCCTAATACCCGCCTTATCAATGCGCGTGCCATTGCAGATAATACAAGTGGTGAACTCGTTCCGGGACAATTTGCGAGAATTGAACTGGTCCTCTCCGTAAAGCCTGAGGCTGCTCTGATCCCCAGCGAGGCAGTAATACCGGAACTCAATGGCCATTATGTTTATGTGTCCAACAAGGGAAGGCCCGAAAAGCGAACGGTCCAATTAGGTATAAGGACACCTGATGATGTGGAAATTGCAGCAGGCTTACAGGATGGTGATACCGTCATTACCTCTGGCCTGCTTCAGATACAGCCCGATACAAGGCTCGAATTTATTACCTATGACAACAAAAACGAGGTGCTTTAACCATGGCTAGTCTTTCCCACCTTAGCATAAACCGCCCTGTACTGGCCATAGTGATGTCATTGATCATCATCATATTTGGTATCATCGGTTTTGAATTTCTCGGCGTCAGGGAATACCCAAGTGTGGACCCCCCGGTCATATCTGTATCTACTTCCTATCCTGGCGCCAATGCAGATGTCATTGAAAGTCAGATCACCGAACCTTTGGAAGAAGAGGTAAACTCTGTATCAGGTATTAAATCCATTACATCGGTCAGTCGTGATGGCCGTAGTACCATTACCGTAGAGTTTAACCTCAATATTGACCTGGAAACAGCAGCGAATGACGTACGTGATAAAGTATCTCAGGCGGTACGCAGCCTGCCCCCGGATGCGGAGCCGCCGGTAGTAAGTAAGGCCGATGCTGACCGGCAGCCAATTATCGGACTCCAGCTACGAAGCCAGAACAGGTCCCTTCTGCAACTCAGCGATATAGCAGAAAATATCGTGAAAGAAAGACTTCAGACAATTGACGGGGTGAGCTCAGTAGATATCTGGGGTGAAAAAAAATACTCCATGAGACTATGGATGGACCCAATCCGCCTGGCCGCATATAATCTCACGCCTATCGATGTTTTCAATGCGGTAAACAGCGAAAATATCGAACTTCCCAGCGGCATTGTAGAAGGGAATAAAACAGAACTTACCGTACGGACAATGGGAAGGCTCACAACGGTGGAGGAATTCAACGACCTTATCATCCGTGAGAATGAAAATGAACTCATCAAATTTAAGGATATCGGCTTCGCCGAGCTCGGACCGGAGAATCTGAGAACTATTCTGAAACGAAATGGCGAGCCAATGGTCATGACGGTAATCCGCGCACAACCCGGATCCAATAACCTGGCCATAGCAGAAGAGTTTTACAATAGACTCGGACAGGTGATAAATGACATTCCGGATGATGTGGAAACCACAATCGGTTTTGATGATACCGAATATATCCGGGCCAGTATCGATGAGGTCGAGCAAACCATCTACATTGCATTTATCCTTGTGGTACTTATAATTTTCTCTTTTCTCAGAGACTGGCGCACGACGTTCATTCCGGTGATTACGATACCCATTTCACTGATTGGTTCTTTTGCTGTACTTTATTTTGCCGGTTTTTCCATCAATGTGCTTACCCTGCTCGGGGTAGTACTGGCTATTGGACTGGTGGTGGACGACACCATTGTAGTGCTTGAAAATATTTATGCCAAAATAGAACGTGGTATAAAGCCGAAAGAGGCAGCCATGAAAGGAGCTACTGAAATATTTTTCGCAGTAATTTCCACCACGGTTGCGCTTGTGGCTGTATTTATGCCGGTAGTGTTTCTGCAGGGCCTCACCGGGCGTCTGTTTAGGGAATTTGGCGTAACCGTAGCTGCATCCGTAATCATTTCCTCATTCGTAGCCCTGACACTTGCGCCAATGCTTTCAAGTAAAATGCTTAAGCACCGGGAGAAGCATAATCGGATTTATAATATTACCGAGCCGTTCTTTGTGTGGCTAAACAATCTGTATGCACGTTCATTAAAGGCTTTTCTTGTCCGACGATGGATCAGTTTTATCATCCTGCTGTTGAGCGGCGCCGGAATCTACGTATTGTTACAATTTGTACCCTCCGAACTGGCTCCAATGGAAGACAGGGGAACATTTCGCATTCTTTCTACGGCACCGGAGGGAGCTACGTTTGAATACATGGACTTTTTCACCAATCAGGTGATCGATATGGCGATGGACCAGGACCATGTAGACAACATTTTCAGTGTCACCTCACCCGGCTTTGGTGCTGCCTCCTCTGTAAACAGCTCCTTTATCATAGTTAATCTGGTAGATGCCACCGAAAGGGATGCTACCCAGCAGGAAGTAGTTGACGAAATGTCTTCTAAACTGAGTAACTACACCATGGCCAGGTCGGTAATTGTTCAACCGGCTTCCATCGGCAATCGCAGGGGAGGCCTTGATCTTCAATATGTAATTCAGGCAGGAGACATCGATAAGCTGAAAGAAGTGCTTGAGCCTTTCATGACGGAGGCAAGAAAAAGTGATGCCTTTAGTTTTGTGGACCTGAACCTTAAATTCAACAAGCCACAGCTGGAGATAAGCATTGACAGGGAAAAGGCACGCCAACTGGGTGTATCTGTAAGTGATATTGCACGCACATTGCAGTTTGGGATCAGCGGTCAGCGTTTTGGTTACTACATCATGAATGGCAAGCAGTATCAGGTCATTGGTCAGATGCAGCGCAATGACAGAAATGAGCCACTTGACCTCAAAACCCTTTATGTACGCACAGCAGACGGAGGACTTATACAGATGGATAACCTGGTGGCGATGTCAGAAGAAAGTACACCCCCACAACTTTTCCGCTTCAACCGCTATGCCTCGGCGACAGTCAGTGCAAACCTGAATTCAGGGTATTCACTCAGCCAGGGGATTGATGAAATGGACAGGATCGCCGGTCTTATATTGGATGAAAGTTATCAGACGGACCTTGATGGTGCTGCCGCTGAATTCAGGGAAAGCTCTAACAGCCTGTTGTTTGCCCTCCTTTTTGCTGTATTATTGATATACCTGGTGCTTTCTGCACAGTTTGAAAGCTTCAGGGATCCGCTCGTGATCATGTTTACCGTGCCGCTTGCATTTGCTGGTGCTATATTATCATTATGGCTTTTTGGAGAGACATTAAACATTTTCAGCCAGATCGGTATCATCATGCTTATCGGACTGGTAACAAAAAATGGTATTCTGATCGTGGAGTTTGCCAATCAGTTTAAGGCACGTGGTAAAGACATCCCCACCGCTATCTTTGAAGCCTCAAAGTCACGGTTCAGGCCTATCCTGATGACAGCGCTTTCTACGATTCTGGGCATTTTGCCGATTGCGCTTGCCCTGGGAGCAGGTTCTGAAAGTCGTGTTTCAATGGGTATTGCTGTAATTGGCGGCCTGATCTTCAGTACCATTCTTACATTGTACGTGATCCCGGCGATGTATACCTATATCACCAGTAAAGTAAAACGTGAAGCCCGATTCTGATATGAAGTATATATCATCGATAATCCTGGTATTATTTTCATTGCAGGGTAAGGCACAACAGGATACGGTATCTGCCGAAGAGGCGCTTCTGAGTGCTGTAGAACGAAACTATAACATCATGCTTACCGAGTATGACCTGGGGCTGGCAGCTAACGACCTGGACTACGCAATCTATTCTTTTTTTCCATCCTTGAATGCAAGCCTTAACCAAAACGCCAGCGTTGGTAACTTCCAGCAAACGCTGGCCGATACCGTGATTAACAACCGTAATGCCTTCAACTCCAACCTTGGTGCCAGTCTGGACGCCGACTGGCTGGTTTTTGACGGATTGGCGCGCATCGCTACTGTAGACCTGCTAAATGCAACGCAGGAACGGACTCGCGTAATGGCCATGCAGGTGGTACAAAATGTTACTGCCGATATTCTCACCAATTATTATGATATAGTTTTTCAGCAAAAACAACTTCAGGTACTACAGCAAAATCTTGAATTTTCACTGCGCCGCCTGGACCTGGCCCGCACACAATATGAGGTAGGGTCTATGTCCAGACAAGAGTATCTGGCAGCCCAGGTGGATTACAATGCCGATAAATCACAACTCCTGAATGCCCGCGTGATCTATGAACAAAACCTTATAAATTTTAATTTTCTTGCTTTTGGGGTAGCAACGGAGACATATGTTCCGGGAGATTCACTTGGCCTTGTCGATATGCTGTCACTGGAAGCACTCGAGCAGATGGCTACCCGGCAAAACCCCATGGTACGTCAGGCAATGGTAGAAGTAGAAGCACAACGCCTCCAGAAAAAGATCATCCGGGCTGACTTTTTGCCCGATGTTACCGTGAGGGGATCCTATGAATTTTCGAGGAACCAGTCAGCAGGTTTTCTCAGGGCCACGCAGCGTAGCGGAGTAGGGTACGGCCTCACCGTTTCGGTACCTATTTTCAATCAAATGAGCACCCAAAGGCGTATTACAAACGCAGAGATCATCGCAGAGCAGCTCCAGGTTCAGAAAAAACTCACAGAGGAAAGCCTTATCAGTGATATACGGCAAACGTATACCTCCTATGTTATCTTTTTGGAGCTTATGCAACTTGAGTCCGACAATATCGTTATTGCACAGGAAAATGCAGCTATTGCATTAGAAAGTTATGAACTTGGAACCATCTCCGCTCTTGAATTGCGTGAAGCGCAACTCCAGCTTTTACAAGCTGAAAACCGAAGGCTGGAAGCCATCATTCAGGCTAAACGTGCTGAAATTGAACTCACAAGACTGTCCGGCACGGTAGCCGATACCTTCAATTAACCTACTTTATTAGGAAAAACCCGTATATTTTAATATAATGTTACATGTTTATGAACCTTAGATTCATATTCATATTCCTTATTGTCCTTTTGGGATGCACCAATCAAAGACTTGATAATAAAAGTCGACAGATGGGTAATGGACCACAAATAGTGGATCCGGTGCAGTACGATTTTAATAAAATCAAGGAAAGGGGCAGTATTATTGCCATAGTTGATAATAGCTCCACCTCTTATTTTATTTATAAAGGTCAGCCGATGGGATATGAATATGACCTGCTTAAACGTTTTGCGAATGCTATGGACCTCAGGCTTGAAATTAAGATTGTTACTGATCTGGGTGAAGCGTTTGAACTACTGAATAAAGGAGAGGGTGATATTATTGCACATAATCTGACCGTCACCAAAAACAGGACGGATTTTATGGCCTTCAGTGCACCGCATCATCGTGTACGCCAGGTACTGGTACAACGTAAACCCAGAAACTGGCGCGATATGAAACTACATGAGATAGAACAGGAGCTTATTCGCGACCCAATAGAACTCATAGGTAAAAAGGTCCATGTGCGGAAAAGCTCGTCCTTTTCTGAACGGCTGGGTAACCTGTCTGATGAAATCGGAGGTGATATTGTGATCATTGAAGAATCTTCGGAATATGATACGGAAAGGCTGATCCGGATGGTAGCAGAAGGAGAAATAGATTATACCGTCGCTGATGATGATGTGGCCAGCCTTAACGCCGGGTATTTCCCCATACTTGATGTAAAAACACCTCTCAGCCTGGATCAGCAGGTGGCCTGGGGCATTCGGAAAAATGCACCCCAGCTCAAGCAAAAGCTTGACAAATGGATCCAGGACATGCAGTCAGAAGCTGATTACTACGTACTTTATGATAAATATTTCAAAGGGCAGTATACCAAAACGCGCTTCAAAAGCGAATACAGTACGATCAGAGGAAATCAGATTTCTGAGTATGACGACCTGCTAAAAGCATATGCTGATACGCTCAACTGGGACTGGCGCCTGCTGGCATCTATGGTGTATCAGGAAAGCCGGTTTGACCCTACAGCCGAATCGCGTATGGGAGCCAAGGGCCTGATGCAACTTGTCGAAAACACGGCCAGACAATATGATGTATATAATCTTTATAACCCTGAAGAAAATATCCGCGGTGGAATTCGACATCTGCAATGGCTTACCAATTACTGGTCTGGTGTCGACCTGGAAGAAGATGACAGGATCAAGTTTATTCTCGGTAGTTACAATGTAGGTCACCTCCACGTGGAAGATGCACGCCGCCTTGCAAAAAAATATGGCGCGGATCCAAATGTCTGGGACGGGAACGTTGCGAAATATCTCAAGCTAAAGTCGAATGCAAAATATTTTAATGACCCGGTGGTACAGGCCGGCTATTGCCGCGGCACAGAACCGGTAAATTACGTCAGGGATATTCTGTTTCGTTACGAACAGTACGAGCTGCTGCTGCCGGGACAGCCATCCGAGCAGGTAGCTTCCATCAACTAATGTACTGATCGATGATTTTTGCAGAGCTTAACGCCAATGGTATTCCACCTCCGGGATGTACGCTTCCACCAGCGAAATAGAGGTTTTTGAAATGCGGACTCTGATTTGGATGCCGTAGAAATGCAGCATACCGGTTATTTGAACTGTTGCCATATAAGGCGCCCTGCCATGAACTGGTGCGGCTTTCAATGCGACGAGGATCCAGGTAATCCTCCTCCATAATTAACGGCTCAATGTCCGTATCCAGCATGCGATTGATTTTTTTAATGATATTTTTTCTTGCCTCCACGATTAGTGCATCCCAGTCCTGTTTGTGATTGCTCGGCACATTGATCATGACAAACCAGTTTTCACAGCCTTCCGGAGCATCCTGAGCATGATATTTGGAGGTGATGTTGATATATACTGTCGGATCATCACAGATTGTCCTCTTCCCGAAGATGTGATCAAACTCCTTTTTATAGTCTGCAGAAAAAAGTATGTTATGAAGATCAAGTTGGGAGAACTGCCTGCTGATGCCCCAGTAAAATATCAAGGCCGAACTCGACTTCTCCTGCGACACCAGTTTTTTGGGAGCCCTGATGCCAGACAATAACTGATGGTAGGTACTGGTCATATCCGAATTGGATACAATAAGATCAGCCTCCAGATAGTTATCCCCTACTGTAATACCGGTGACCCGGTCGTGATTATAGTGAATTTTACTGACCGGGCTGTTGAAATGAAAATTGACCCCTGAATTTCGCGCAGCTTCATACAAAGATTCAGTAATGCAGTGCATACCTCCCTTCGGGAAGAAAGCTCCCTGACTGAATTCCAGCTCCCGGATGATGTTTAGTGTAGCCGGAGCCTGATAAGGGTCAGATCCATTGTATGTGGCAAACCGGTTAAAGAGTTGTGTTATCTTATCATTTCCTGACTGATGCCGGTTCACCTCATGCATGGTAGAAAATAGTTTGAATGATGGTAACCGCATATATGCCTTCAATGCATCGCCGTCAGTCCACGTTTTGATGGAGCGCAGCGTCTTGAACATAAACATCTCGCCCAGATATTCGTACATGGTTGCACTGGAAGCAAAGGCCTGTCGTAGCTTATTGGCATCTGCTCCCGTTTTGGTAACGGCTTCCTTAATAAACTCTTCCTTGTCAGCATGACCAATCAGCGTAGTGCCGTCCTCATAAAAATAATGACAATTTGTTTTGAGGCGGATGTAATCGAATTCCGGCCTTTCAGGTGCTTTTTCCAGTAATTCGGCAACCAGTTGGGGCATTGTAAACAGTGATGGACCTGCATCAAAACGAAAACCGCCCAGTCTGATCTGGGTAAGTTTCCCTCCCGGATAGGCATTGCTTTCATAGACGTCTACGCGGTACCCTTTTGACGCGAGGCGTATGGCAGAAGCAAGACCGCCCATTCCGGCTCCTATGATAATGGCATGATCTTTATTCATTACAGAAGAAAGGTAAGGATCAATGAAATTGTTTCGTCGATTTAATGAATAAAAATATGAAAAAGTGGCTATTTTGGAATACAGATATTATGAAGACAGATCCGGTAAGAGCGTTGTATGAGCAATATGGAAATTCACACGACACATCGCTTCAGTTTTACCAGTTTGAAGTGCTGTTGATTTTTTTTCCTGCCATTCAGGTAATCATGAGCGATGAGGTAATCGATGATGACGAGTGGAAGTTTTTCAGGCAGTTGGCATCATTTATGGCAGAATCCGAAACACAGGACCCTGAGCTTCAAAAAGACCTGCATTATTTATACCTCAATGAGATCACCTTTATGATTGAACATATGGCGGATTGGAAAAAGCCATTTACCTATACATTACGGCTTCATTCAAAAAATAAACCGGAGGTAAAAGCCTCCATAATGGATACGTTATATTTAATAACCGAAGCATCAGGTGGTGCTACAAGACTTGAAAAAGAAAAAATTTACGATATTGTCAATCAATATGAATTAAGATGAAAGATATAACCCGACTACATGTGACCTATGCCAGGCACCGCAACCTGGAAATATCGGAAGAACAGTTTATATTTTTACTTCATGCCTTTCCCGCACTACTGGTAGTGATGAGTGACGGGCTGATCGACAGGGATGAATGGCAGGTAATGAAAGGACTTTCCAAAATACTAGGAAAAGAATTTGCCAGTGACAATCTGGGCATGGATAAGGAAGAAAATCTCACCCTGATATATAAAGGTGAATTTAGGTACCTTATTCACAACATGGATACGTGGAGAATAAAATTCCTGGACGCCCTAAGGGAATATTTTGAGTATAACCCCAACTCAAAGGAGTTCATCGTGGAGGTGATGCACCTGTTTGCGCATGCATCTGATGGCGTGAGCAAATCAGAGGCTGAAACCATCAGTGAACTGGCATCCTATCTTGGTATCGAAGATACCAGCTTTGATGACAGCGAGCTGACTTCCTAAAGATTAAATACCTTTTTTATTTCGTCGACATAGTCGAGTTTTTCCCAGGTGAAGGTTTCAACCTCACGTGTGATTTCCTTTCCTGCTGTCTTGAATGAGAGCTTTTTCACTTCCGGCTCACGGCCCATATGGCCGTACGCAGCTGTATCAGAGTAGATTGGATTTTTGAGCTTAAGCCTTCGGGTGATGGCAGCCGGACGCATGTCAAATATCTCTTCTATTTTGCGGGCGATCTCTCCGTCTGACATGTTCACATTAGCCGAACCGTAGGTGTTAACATAGATCCCCATTGGCGCAGCCACGCCTATGGCATAGGAAACCTGTACCAGCATCTCGTCGGCAACACCGGCAGCTACCATGTTTTTAGCGATATGACGTGTGGCGTAGGCGGCAGAGCGGTCTACCTTGGAAGGGTCTTTACCGGAGAAGGCGCCACCACCATGTGCTCCTTTTCCTCCGTAAGTATCAACGATGATTTTTCTGCCGGTAAGGCCGGTATCACCATGTGGGCCACCGATCACAAACTTCCCTGTCGGGTTAATAAAGTATTTGATCTGATCGTTAAAAAGCTTTTGTATTTCCGGCTTTCGTCTGGCTTTTACCCTGGGTATAAGAATGCTTTTGATATCCTCGCTGATCTTTTTTAGCATGTTATCTTCAGAGTCAAAGTCATCATGCTGTGTAGACACTACGATCGTATCGATGCGGATAGGGTTGTTATTATCATCATATTCGATCGTCACCTGTGCCTTGGCATCAGGGCGCAGATAGGTAATTTCTTTATTTTCTCTTCGTAATGCCGCCAGCTCCTGCAGGATGTTATGTGCCAGATCCAGTGCCAGTGGCATATAGCTTTGTGTTTCTTTGGTGGCATAGCCAAACATCATGCCCTGATCACCTGCACCCTGCTCATCTTCCGATGCCCGGTCCACCCCCCGGTTGATGTCCGGTGACTGCTCATGAATAGCAGAGATCACACCACATGAGTCAGCTTCAAATTGGTATTCAGATTTAGTATAACCAATACGTCGGATCACTTCCCTTGCGATCTCCTGTACATCAATATAGGCATCCGATTTTACCTCGCCGGATAATACCGTCAACCCGGTAGTAACAAGTGTTTCACATGCTACCTTCGAATTGGGGTCAAATGCAAGAAAATGATCAAGCAGGGCGTCGGATATCTGGTCAGCGATTTTATCGGGATGTCCTTCGGAAACGGACTCAGAAGTGAACAAGTATGGCATAACAATTTTTTGTAAATGGATGGCAAATTTAGAAAAACCTCCAAATAATTAAGCCACATAGCCGATAAATTACCCTAACAGAAAAACAGCAGGCTTTTTATGGAAGCTCACCTTCATTTTTTTCCAGTCTCCTACACTCATGGTCTGGATAGATTCGTCCTCACCGGTAAGGTTTACAGCAATACACAGCATCAGATTTTTGGCACAGGTTTCTGTAATGGTTTTTAACATCTGATCATTCCGATAGGGTGTTTCCATAAATATCTGTGTTTCACCCTTACGCGCATCTGCCTCAAGCTTGCGCAAAGCATGCACTCTGTCACCTGCCGGAATGGGCAGATAACCGTGAAAACGGAATTGCTGCCCGGTTAAACCGGAGGCCATCAGGGCCAGAACAAACGAACTGGGACCCGGCAATGGCTTTACCTGAATACCACTTTCATGACACCATCTGACAGCCAGCGAACCAGGGTCTGCAACGCCCGGGGCACCTGCTTCAGATACGAGGCACATGTCATTTCCGAATAGAAGAGGTTCCAGCAGCTTGTCAAGTTCATGCGGCTTTGTCTTTTTATTGAACTCTATAAACTCCAGTTGATCGATTTCTATATCCAGCTTCAATGAGGCAATAAAACGCCGGACAGTACGAATATTTTCGGCGAGAAATATCCGGTGTGACCGTATAATAGATAGCGCCACCGGAGGAAGATGCTCTGCAGGTAAATATGGAGATAATGGAGTAGTGATCAGGTATAATACAGCCATCCGCTATTCTTTTCCGAAAGATAGTTAAATCTGTTTTCGGTTGACATATTTTCCAAACTGCCACATGACCCATTTATGTATGATGGCCTGGGTACTGATGTACAACAGCCATGGTAGGCGCGGCACATATTCGTGTATTGATGAGAGGAAATAGGTGTTATTCTTGACACTCCGAAATTCGAGCCACCCAAAGTCAAACCGCCGGGCCAGTATGCCTCCTTTGATAAAATATATCTCCCGGAATCCCATACCACGGCTGACCATATGGTGGAATACCAGCAATGGTCTTTTAAGCAATAGCAGGCGTATTTCTATACGGTGGTCTTCTACCTTTGTGCGAATCATATTCAGGCTGAGTTTTGGCAGCCAGTTGAAATATTTTTTTGCGACTTCAGCAATCGAAAAATGGTAGCTGTTTCGGATGCGCTGGATGCTGCGAACCGAATTTTGAAACTTTACCTGCTGCAGCTCCAGCTTCAGGGGTTGTTGCTCGAGTGCAAAAATTACCATATCGTCAAAGGACTCATATTGAGATTTCTGCAACAATTTTTTACCCGAGTCATCGGCTACCATGGTGTGTTTAAGGCTTTCTACCAGCGGCGTAACCAGATAAGCCTTACTTTCGGTAAAAAGGCTCACCCAGCGCTTAGACAATTCAATCGAGAAGAATGGCACATTCAGAAGTAATCTCTTTTTGCCCATGATCGATGCCAGCCTTCTGAGCATTTCGCGGTACGACAGGATATCTCTGGACCCAACTTCGATCGTTTTATGGAACAGCCGTTGATTATCGGCCACTTCATCCAGAATATCCAGCATATCGCGAACGGCAATAGGTTGAGTTTCCGAGCGAGTCCAGCGCGGCGTAATCATTACAGGGAGCTTTTCCACAAGGTTTTTCATGATTTTCCATGAAGATCCTCCCGGCCCTATAATGATGCCGGCGCGTATGGTGGTAAGAGGAGTACGATAGGCTGCCAGGTTTTCTTCAACTTCCAGACGGCTTTGCAGATGATGTGATATTTTATGCTCCTTTTCCTTGGGGAGTATGCCTCCGAGGTAGACAATCTGCCGGAGATGGTTGGATGCCGCTGCGCGCGCAAAATTGTCCGAGATCAACAGGTCAGTATCTTCAAAACGGGTCTGATTGAGCCGTGTGGATGCATTCATGCTATGAATAAAATAAAAGGCGATGTCGGCACCCTTCAGAGCAGATGCAGTACTGCTGTAGGAATAAAGATCAACCTTGCGCCACTCGATATTTTCCCGCTTCTCATTTTTCACCGTTTTCCGGGAAAGGGCAATGATCCTGTATTTCGTATGATAAGTTTCGAGAAACCACTGACCAATAAATCCTGTAGCACCGGCAACAACAATTGTCAGCATATCAGAAGAGGTGTGGTATGGGGATAAGATTGCCTAGTGTGACTTTCTTCTTATGATTTACAGAAAGGGTAAGCTTCACTCCAAACCGGCGTACAATAGAATTAAATTTGAGTAGTGATGAAAACGACCCGCCGGAAGGAACCAGGGAAGAAGGCAGGTTTACCTCAACCCTGCTCCCCTTTCCATGAATCTCTACTTCATGATCAGAAGTAGAGATCAACAAAGAGCCGTTTATTTTCATGACCTTTCTTCTGTGGTAATTTTCAGGGTACCGTCTATTTTCCAGTTGGCATGCTCATTTCCACCCACCTTATCCGGTACGGCAATGCTAAAATCCTCAAATTTATAAGTGATTTCCGCATTTTTTCCTGTAAGCTTTTCGTAAAGGCCGATGGCCAGGTCTGGCCATGTTCTTGTTGAATCAGACATATTGATTTTTGTTTTGGTTATATAAAGGTTCACGAACCGCAACCAGTTATGTTTAATTTTTTTTAAAAAAAATTAAACAAACAAGTTTACCCTGTTCTAATCCATTAAATATTTTTAACTTTTGCATAAAATAAATCAAGGTGATCATGAACCCATCAAATCCTGTATTAGTGACCGGAGCTACCGGTTATGTTGCCGGCTGGCTGGTGAAAAAGCTGGTCGATCAGGGCTATACTGTACACGCAGCAGTACGAGATCCGGATAATAAGCGTAAAGTGTCTTTTTTAGAAAAAATTGCACAGGAAGGACCCGGAGATGTTAAGTTTTTTAAGGCCGATCTCCTGGACAACGGATCGTATGCCGAAGCTATGGCAGGTTGTGAGGTGGTTTTTCACACAGCCTCACCGTTTACTTCAAACTTTAGTGATGCACAAAAGGATCTGATAGATCCGGCCGTGCTGGGGACCAAAAATGTATTGCATCAGGTAAATAAAACGGATTCGGTACAGCGTGTGGTGCTCACCTCCAGTTGTGCTGCAATTTACGGTGACAATGCGGACTTGGCACTGGCACCGGGAGGGGTGCTAACCGAGAAAGTATGGAACACCAGCAGTTCACTTACACATCAGCCATATTCTTACTCTAAAACGCTGGCCGAGCAGGCGGCATGGGAAATAGCACAGGTGCAGAATCGCTGGGACCTCGTGACGATCAACCCGTGTCTGGTATTGGGGCCG
>CAZEQJ010000014.1:0-24369 GCA_964514385.1 uncultured Cytophagales bacterium | reverse complement strand
TCATTCCACCATCACGGCCGAAAGTTATACCTTGCTGAGACAGATGGCCGGAGGGAGCATGAAGATGGGAGTGCCAAATATAGGGATGGGAGTAGTGGATGTGAGGGATGTAGCGGAAGCGCATTATCAGGCGGCTACACGTCCCGAAGCCAATGGCCGGTATATTACCTGTGCGCACAACTCCTCTTTTCTCGAAATCGGACAGGTGCTATACAAGCGCTATGGTAAGGAGTATCCACTTCCTAACCGCCCCTTGCCCAAGTGGCTGCTGATGCTTGTGGGTCCTATGGTCAACAAACAGCTAAACCGGAAATACATTCGCAATAACGTGGATATACCCTTCAAGGCGGATAACAGCAAAATAAGAAAGGAACTGGACATGACCTTCATACCACTGGAACAAACACTTCAGGATACATTTGATCTGATGATTAATGAAAAGATGGTAAAGCCAGGGTAAAACATTCGCTACTGAATTATATCATATTCTTATTTACGATAAAGTAATATTTGGTCACTAGTTTCAGGCTTTTATCACTATACGTATATGAGTCAATATAACACCTGGTACCATCCACATCCACATGCTGAGGAATATAGCAAACGTGTCGCATATTTCAGCATGGAGTTTGCCATTGAACATCCACTCAAGACCTACTCCGGCGGACTGGGATTTCTGGCAGGATCACATATGCGCAGCGCTTACGACCTGAGACAGAATGTTATTGGCATCGGCATGCTGTGGAAATACGGCTACTATGACCAGGGCAGAAACACTGATGCTACGCTGCGGCCTCATTTTATTGAAAAGAACTACAGTTTTCTTGAAGATACAGGTATTGAGGTGCAGGTTCGCATATTCGATAATCCTTCTGTAAAAATACGTGCTTATGTCCTCAGGCCGGAAACACTTGGCTCGATACCAATCTATTTTCTGACCACCGATCTTGACTCCAACGATCACCTGTCGCGCAGTATCACCTCCAGACTTTACGACCCTAACGAGCTGACCCGAATCTCGCAAAGTATCGTCTTAGGCATCGGCGGTGCCAAAGTTGTGGAACAGCTGGGTGGAGCGGACATTTATCATCTCAATGAAGGCCATGGCCTGCCTGCGTTTTTTCACCTGAAAAATCAGGGGATATCCAAAGAAAAGAAAGTGTTTACCACCCATACCCCTGAAAAGGCGGGCAATGAGGAACGAAATGCGGCATTATTAAATGAAATGGGCTTTTTTGGACGTCATTATGCCAAGCACGAACTAAGAGAGGTTTGCCTTCCCAACGGCATGCTCAGCTACACTGTGGCAGCACTTCGCATGGCCGGAAAATCCAACGCCGTTTCTCAGCTACATGGCAAAGTGTCACATGAGATGTGGTCCGGCTTTGAAGGCACCAGCGAAATTATTTCTATTACCAATGCACAGCATCAGCACTACTGGCAGGATAAAGAAATCAGGTCAGCATGGGAATCCCGTGATAAGGCTGCCTTTAGTAAACGCAAACGAATACTCAAACAGCAATTACTGGATGAGGTTCTGGACCAGACAGGCAAAATGCTTGACCCCGAAGCACTTACGATAGTTTGGGCGAGGCGGTTTGCGGCCTACAAACGTCCCGACCTGCTGCTACATGATATTGAGCGGCTGGAGGCGATACTTTCAGATACGGGAAGGCCCGTTCAGGTGATATGGTCGGGAAAGCCCTATCCGGAAGACCATGCCGCAATAGACATTTTCAACCGGTTGGTTCATTTCACACGATATAGGGCTGACAGCGCAGTGCTCGTCGGCTATGAGATGAAGCTTTCCCGGATACTTAAAATGGGGAGTGATGTTTGGCTCAATACCCCGCGTATTACACGTGAAGCATCCGGTACGAGCGGAATGTCGGCAGCTTTTAATGGCACTGTCAATCTTACGATTAATGATGGATGGATACCGGAGTTTGCCCGACACCCTCACAATAGTTTTGTGCTACCGGCACTTGATCACACCCTTCCGGTCGAAGAGCAGGATAGGCTGGATGCTCAACATCTTTATGAGTTGTTAGAAAATACGGTCGTGCCCATGTACTATGACAACTATGAGCAATGGCTGGATATGGCATTCAATGCGCTTGATGATGTGGTGCCCGCTTTTACCAGCCACCGCATGGCAGCACAATATTATGAAGAGTTGTATAAATAAATTCAGCGCCATTCTCACCCCACCCGAAAAGGAGGAGTGAAAATGGATCTGATCAGTAAGTGTTATCCGACTATCGTGTAGGCTTTGCCTTTTTTTGCCGGCTCTTCCTGTTCGCCCGATGCGGTGGATATAGCTATCCATCGTGCGTGGCATCTCGTAATTGATCACCAGAGCAATGTCAGACACGTCGATGCCTCTCGCTGCCACATCCGTAGCTACGAGAACTTTTACTTTGCCGGAACTGAAGTTCTTCAATGCCTTTATGCGGTAATTCTGCGACTTGTCGCCATGGATAACCTCTGCCTGCATGCCGGACTTATTGAGCATTTTGCCCACCTTGTCCACATTGCGTTTGGTCTCGGCAAATACCAACACCTTCGATTCACCTTCTGCTGCAATCAGGTCATACAGCAGCTCTGATTTCTCCTGACCCTGCGCTACCCGCACAATATCCTGGTCTACCATAGAGGTTGTTTTTCCTCCGTGATTTAAGGCCACTTCCACCGGATCCTGCAGTATACCCTCTACCAACGGCTTGATTTTCTTGTCGATGGTGGCTGAAAACAGCAAAGTCTGCTGTTTGTTGGTCATCCCATCCATGATCTTCTCCACATCTGTGATAAAGCCCATGTCGAGCATACGGTCAAATTCATCTATCACCAGCGTGGTGAAGCGGTCAAAATGCAATGCTCTTTGATTACTAAGGTCGAGTAAACGTCCCGGTGTGCCTACCACAAGGTGGTTCAGCTTCCCGGCGCGATTAATATCACTGCGGACGTTTGTGCCGCCAATAAAGGCGGAACAGTATAAAGGTGTACCTTTAGCTAAAGCACGAAATTCTTCCATCACCTGAAGTGCCAGTTCACGTGTAGGTACAATGATCAAAGGCCTTACCTTATCGTGTTGCAACAGTTGCTCAATGATCGGAATGAGAAAGGCAGCTGTTTTGCCGGTGCCCGTGTCGGCAATACCCAGCACATTCCTGCCTTCCATAATGGGTGGAATTGCTTTTTCCTGTATAGGTGTTGGCGAAGTATAATTTCTCTCTCGAAGGTTATGCTTGAGTGCCGGTTGAAAATGAGCTTCTTCATAGGTCCATGAAGGCACAAATGTCTCTGCTGCCGGCTCTGAAGCCAGTTTTACCAACTGCTCAGGCTGTAAACCTACCGGACGTTTCTGCTGTTTACCGCCCCGGCTTTTACTTCGGGAGCGGGTATTGCGTGATTTAGGTGGCCGATCGCCTTCAGCCTTCACCTGCCGCTCATCGGCATTTGGTTTTGGCTTTGAAAAGTTTGATTTTTTTGGCTCTTCAAGGCCGTTGTAATGAGTTTTCTTTTTTCGGCGCGTATTTCTGCCCCTGGTATTATTTGAATGCATAATAGTTTGATAAGCCTCTTCATTTACATGAGGCCATGTTTTTTTGTTTACAATAAGAATGGGTTAATAAATAACCGGTTCTGGAGGATTACGAACCTGGTTTTCAGGATCATTGAAATTGATCCAAGGAGCTAAACCGCCAATAGTGTGGCAAAGGTAGAGGGAATAGTTGGATAAATAACGACTGACGGAAGAATAATTTTATTTCTACAGCCAAATGGTCCTGTTATTCGGTAGGCAGCATCTCTTCCGGCTGATGTTTTTTCAAAGGCAACGCTATGGTAAAACAGCTTCCCTTACCGGGCTCACTGGTTATTTCAAGATTTGCATTTAATTTTTCGACCAGCTGCATACAAAGCTGAAGGCCCAGTCCTGTGCCTTTTTCATTATCGGTGCCACGCATCGTCTGCACCTTTTCGGCATTGAAGAGGGACGTTACCTTTTCACTGCTCATGCCGACACCTTCATCCAATACTTCGATGTAAAAATGATTTCGGGTGGCGTACGACTTTAAGGTTACCGTTTTATCCCGTGACGTGAATTTAAGGGCATTGCTGAGGAGATTTCGAATAATGGTATGCAATGCATTTCTGTCTGTTTGAAGGGTTACCGGCATAGTCAGCTGCCGGAGGATAACGCCTTTCTTATCAAACTGGGGCCTCATCAGGCTGATGATTCCGTCAAAAAACGGCCCCATGTTTACTTCTTCGATGCGTATCCGCGAGGTGCCACTGGCGTTTAATGACCACTGCAACAGATTTTCGAGTAATTCAAAGGTATGGTTACTCATTTCGGTCAACGCTACCAGAATTTTTTCGCGTTCTGATTCAGAGAGATTATGGTAATTTTTTAGCAACAGCTCATTGCTGGAGCTGATGGTGCCCATGGGACCCCGCAGGTCATGCGCGATGATATGGAAGAGCTCGTCCTTGTTTCGGTTGATCTGTTCCAGGGCCATATTTTGCAGTGTAGATTCACGGTTTCGCTCCTGAAGTTCCCGGTTGAGTTGTCCGATCTTGGCGTTGTCGCGGTAAATTGAATGTACGATGAGGTTACTGCTGAGGATCACAAAAAACCCTACCAGTACCGTTTCGAATACACTTTTGATCACTTCACTGCGAGTGGCTACAGTAGTAAAATGATCAATGAACACGAAAGTAAGGTTTAATAAAAATAGCGTAAATCCAAAAAACACCAGATTTCCTACATAAAGCTTTCGCGGCAAACTGATAAAGGGTGTCATAAATCCGACCGAAACAAAAAGTATCGGGGCTATTCCTTCGGTGGCACCCAAGTTCATCCAGTCCAACAGGATAACGACAAAATTCACACCCAGGTAAATATAGGAGGTGGTATAGTTTGTGGGGTATTTTAAACTACAGATATATAAGATGACGAAAATCGCAACGAAAAACAGCGTGAGGGGCAATATTTCAAGCGGATAGGATGTATTGAAAGGTGTTTCCAGCAACAGCAGCAGCGGCATCAGGATCGATGCGATTAATGAAATATGGGCCACACGCTTAGGAAGCGGATATCTCTCCGGATGACCTACCAATGCATTTATTGCGATCGATATGTAAGATTTCATAACATAAATGTACCGGATGCATCCCGGTATATTCTGTTAATATGGAAGCTGACCCCACGATGTAAGCTTTTTGCCAATTTTGAATACGCTGCGACCGCAGGGCACATTTACTCACATGTAAAAAGAAAAAATATGTTAAAGAAAGAAAAAAAACGCAGCTCCGAGTTTTAACTTGTCTTCCAATGAACCGCCTTCAGCCCTGATTATTTTATTTCCCTGAGTATCCATCAGAAAGTCGTCTGCAATATTTCCCAGATGCTGACCGGACATATTGAATATTTTTTCATTTTCAATATAAGCGAGAGGCTGACCGCTGAAGTTTATTAATGTATTGACCTCAAAATGCCCTAATGCTTCACCCTGAATATTCAGGACGGTATCCTGGTTCAGGAAAAGTACGGCCTGGCCCTGGTGGTGAATAATGCTGGAAGTATAATTCATCTGGTCAAATTTATCTGCACAACGAATGAAAACAATGACAAAAGGTAAAATGAGTAATCTCTTCATATCATTTCACTGAAAATAACCTGACAACGAACGGCATGGCCGTATCTACAAAGTGGTGCGACGTCAGCCGTTCTGTCATAGCTGCTTTCATATTATGCAACCGACCGGATAGGCCATGGGTAAAATACCGGGGAGCACTCACAGATGATAGGGAGCTGACCAGCACACCTATTTCAAGAAACACAATTACCAATAGCACCAAAAAAACCGTTTTTCTCTTTTTCATAACAGGAGTCTTTTCATGGGTATTAGTATCAAAACCCGCCGCATTATTACAGCAGGGCGAAAAAAATTCATCCAAACAGAAATGCGGGTATAGTTTAACCCTCCTGCTTACGTAGTTTGTTAAACCAGTTCCTTCTGTCTAGGCCACGGAAGCTTCTGTACTCCTGAATGGCACGAGGGTTGATTATATAAATTTTGCGGTCATTATGATATTTTCTGATATCTGCTCCCGCTGTGGAAGTACATTCCAGCACCACTTCACTTTTTAGTATATCAGACTTGCCATCAGGTATGCGGTAGTACAGGCGGGTGAGGGGGTAGGCTGTATTTTCTACCACGATGGAACGGTTTAGGTTGCGGAAATAGGGTAGCCCATCTTCGCCATGCAGATACATTACATCCTCGATATCGATCATTATGTCAGCCTTCTGGCTCAGGGAGTTGGCGTCCTGTTTAGGATGTGACATCCGCCGGTACATTAATGTATCATGGGCATAGGTAGCTTCAATGGTGAATATCCGTGCCTTATTATTCCCGATGATAACTATGGTGCCGTCATCTTCCCTGAACCAATGTCCGAAGCACATATTTCGTGTTGTAGAGAGATAAAGGAAACCATCATCTGTGTATTTGTCCTTTAATGCATTGTTATTAAAATACCGCGCAGTTTTTATCTGAATGAAAATGCCCTCTCGGGCAGAATTAAAGCTATCCAGGTAAATATATTTCTCTTCCACGATGTTGTTCACCACGGTATCATAAGGTGGGTAAGGTAGAACTCTGCGACCATCACGCACCGGCCTGAAGCTGCGTACAGGTATTTCATTTACGCTGCTGTCCTCATGGTAGTAAGGAAGAAAGACTTCTTCCCTTTTCAGGAAAAAGAAATTCTCAGGGTCGATGGATAATTCAGTAAATCCTGCCACATTTTCATCCCCTTGAATAAAATAGATTTTCGTCTGCAGCCTCTTTGCACACCCCAAAAGGATCAACCCGGTAACCAGTAGTAGTATTTTTTTCATCTTTCGTATATATATCCTGCGCCCAGCGTATACCTTCTGCCAAGTAAATTGGGATGAAACGGCAGGTCACCTGTGCTGTGAATGATGCGCTGAACATCCGAATTGTTGGTTTCATAGATTTTGCCATACAGCTGAAAAGCATTGTACAGCTCCGCGCCGAACGTCCAAACGCCCTGATTGAGATAGATCTCTTCAAAATCCTTGTAGGCCATATAGTCCAGGTCGAGCTGATTTTCCATTTCATATAGATTACGTTGCCATCCCGTATACCGCTGATATTGAAGTGTATACCGTGTGACGTCAGCTTCCAGAAAATACAAAGAGGCAAAACCCATACCTGTCCAGTAACGATCATGCCCATCCCCGAGGGCCAGCCAATGAAAGGGAGGGCCATCGTTGAGGTAGGACAGCTCAAATTTACGGTAGCCGACGGTGATATGGCCCAGTTGCTGGTGACGGTCATGATTGAGGCCGTTGACAAACATTGTACCCAGACCGACAGACGTTTCGTAGGGGTTTCGTATGGCAGACTGATTGGCGCCTACCGACTGCAGCAGCATACGTCCGTGTGGAGCATTCCTTGCTTTATATTTACCGTAATGCATTATAAAGGCATTGCGGACTTCGAAGTTGAACTTTCCTCGCTCCAGCAGTGACGACCCCACACCTCCCCGAAAGGCTTCCAGCTGTATATGATATTGAGCCAGAAAAGGGGCAGGGTCATCCGAAATGGCGATGCCACGTGCGATGCCCCCGGATACAAAAAAACGGAGCTCATTCATATCATAGGGCCCCATGGCAAACATGATGCCGGCGTTGACTCCCCACACAAACTCCTTATCCACCAGCAGGGATTCGCGCTGTGCTTCCAGACGTGAGAGCAGGGCTGCGCTTTCCTGTGCAGCTGAGATCAGCGTCACCAGGTTTAGCAGTATTAATAATTGAACAGTTCTGACCATGATCCTATTTCTACCTGATCCATAATTTCAGGATCTTTACAAAAACTAATAAAGGATACCAGCTCGGCGTAGCGGGCATCAAACGAACGGTGATCTACCCCGCTGTACTGGTTGATCTCATTCAAATAGTCCTGATGCGACGTTTTCAATCCTCCGGCACGCAGGTGAAGAAGCACCTCCATTCCTTGCTTTCCTGAAAGGTTGAGATCGCGCATCATTTTGTTGGCGCGGAATATTTTTTGATTTACATAATCCTTGAACTGACCTTTCTCCGAGATAAGAATCGAGGGCAGTGGACCATAATGGCTGGAGTGAAGCAGATCCATCATCCGGATACCTTTGAGGCTCGCGATATTCTTCAGCCTTGACTTGTTGATAACCGGACATTTTACACCGCCTTTAAAATAGAGATACAGATAATCTTTCCAGTTGGGCAGGTTTTCCAGGCTGCGAAATGCCGGCTTTTTATTCTGATCATAGCCGTAAAACGAATATTCCTGAACTACTGCAGTAAGTGTATCAAAAAAATCGGGATGAAAAAGCAGGGTGTTGTGATGACTGGTGATATGGGCAATGCGGATCGGGCTTTTATTGTCATCGGGTACATTGAAAACATTGAGCTGCGCTTTAATTTCATTTGCCAGCTGCTTTCTGTACTCCTTTTTATTGTTGACAGAAAGGCTTTCATAATGCTCAAGTACTTCCGTGTATGGCCTGAACTTTGATCCCGCCCCTGCAGCAGGATTACAGATCAGCGATACTTGTGACGGTGGCAGCAAGGGGTCGCCTGAAGATATGGTGAGATGAACGCCGAGTTCTACGGTTGCATCTACTTGTTGCAGCTCCCTGGCCTTTTTCAGGGAAATATTGGTATCATTACGCCGGTAATTGGTGAAGCAGGCGACAGATCGAAGCTTCCCTTTTTTTACTGCATAGATAACACCATCGTCAATACTATCTACGGCGCCGTAATCATCAGCAGTAAAAATAACGTTCCGCTTTTCCATCAGCTGACTGACCGGCACTGAGGGATCAATACGGCCGCTCCAGACAAATCGGTTATCAGGCAACTCAAACCAGATGTTCTGCTGCCGGATACGCTGGCCGATGACTGCACGGAGGATGGTCACATTTTCGCCACGGTGGAGTAGCCGGTCTTCTGCATCGAAATCTTTGGAAGGCCCGCCGATGCGTATTCGCAGACGGCTTTGATTGACAGTTCCGGTGTAACTCATCCTTCTACATCGGTTTGGTTATCACGTGTATTTTTCCTGCTTTTTTCGTTTTCCTTTGTTGTCGTGGCAATAGGCAGTGATGACCGAAGCTTCATGAATTTATTGAGAAGGTCAAACCAGAACGGTGCGCCGAAGGAGAGTGCAATGGCCGTCAGAAACCAACCCAGAAGGGGCTTGTTCTTTTTTAATTCGGCTTTGTTGATTTTGTCGATTCGTTCCAGTGCCAGGGTACTGTTGATCTTAGTGCTGGCATCCCGTATACTGTCTTTGAGTTGTGAAACAGCAATTTCGAAGCTGTCTTTATCCTCAAAAACTTCGGCCTGGTAATTGTCTACAATAGCCATCATGGCAGCACGTTTGGCACTGTTTTCCTTCAGGGTATGAAATATCTGGATGGAGTTTACATTGAAGCTCCAGGCGATCAGGAACCCGATGATGAGGGTAATGGAGGAAGTAAGCCGCTTATACTGACCGATGGCCCGGTCCATGACACCGTTATAAAAATCAACCAGCCGTGACCTGAACACAACCAGGTCGTGACCGGAGCTTTTATAGATGGAGCGCAGTTTTTTATGTACGGAAGAATCCTGCTGATCCAGTTTATCTTCGATATTGTCATACGCATCACCCGGACCTGAAGTCACGATGTCAACTACGGCATCTGCAAAATCTTCCGGTTTGATATTTGATGGAGGTAAAAAAGTAAAAAACCAGGAAGTTTTCATGCTTTTGATCACCGGATGACGATAAAAGCCAGTCAGCCAGACCGGATCTTTTTCAAAAAGACTACGGATCGTAAGCCAGAGGTTGACGGCGCGAAGGCGAAATACCGAGGCAATCACCTCCATCAGTGTGGTGGTCAGCAGGCTGTAGATAAGGTAGATGAAAATCAGTGAGATGATGATCTCAAGCAGGATTAGGTTTCCCATGTTCAATTGGTTGATAAAAAGAGTACAATATAATAAAAATCGGGATACTATAAATAGGCACCACACCGCCACCGTCAAAAGATTACGCCGACTTTCGGCGGAAAATATTAATTTCACCTTACAATGGACACAGCTTCCCGCATATACTCCCTCCATGAAATTGCCACTACCATCAGTCAGGTGATTACGGCAAACTTCAGGCAGTCCTACTGGATCAAGACCGAGATGCTGCGCCTAAACCATTATCAACGCTCCGGTCACTGCTACCCCGACCTGGTGGAAAAGCAGGGTGGAAAAGTGGTTGCTGAAATGAGGGCCAACCTGTGGCGCAGTGATTACGAACGAATTAACCGTCAGTTTTTGAATGTGCTTCACGAGCCCCTGAAGGATGATATCAAGATCCTGTTGCTGGCTACTGTCGCATACCACCCCAGGTACGGGCTGTCGCTACGTATACTGGATATAGATGCAGGCTTTACACTCGGCGATATGGAGCAGGAGAAGCAGGAGACCATTCGCTGGCTGAAAGAACAGGGTATTTATGAAGAAAATAAGCGTAAAATACTGCCGCTATTGCCTCAGCGGATCGCCGTGATCTCGGTAGAAACCAGCAAAGGGTACGCCGACTTTATGAATGTAATGGAAGAGGCTCAACGCACATGGCACTATGCCTTTTTTACCATGCTGTTTCCCTCCCTGCTGCAGGGCGAGGGGGCTGTAGGCACATTAATTGAACAGCTGGGAAGGATCAGGAAGGTTGTTCATCATTTTGATTTGGTGGTGATCATCCGAGGAGGCGGCGGTGACGTGGGCCTGTCCTGCTATAATGACGCCCGGCTCGCAACGGAGATAGCGCGTTTCCCCATTCCGGTGATCACGGGTATCGGGCATAGTACCAATGAAACTGTATCTGAAATGGTATCCCACACCAACTGCATTACGCCGACCAAGCTGGCAGAGTTGATCATACAGAAGTTTCATAATGTTGCCGTACCGGTCCGGGAGGCGCAGCAGGTAATGATACGTAAGACCTCAGCGTTGCTCGAGCAGCAGCAGGCCTTACTGCGTTCAGAGCTGCGCTTGTTTCGCAGCCGCACCATCGATCTGATAAAAGAACACCGGCGTGACCTTTCCGACACCACCGTGGCTATCAGCGCCACCAGCCGGGATATACTGGAAGATACGCCGCAAGTGCTGAGGCAACAGGTGGATATACTGGCACGTCAGGTGGAGAAGCACAAGACACGGGAGGAAGCTATGCTTGGACAGCAAATAGTCCGGCTTCGCGCATCGACGGGTGCACAAATGGCACGGCAGCAGTACCGACTTGAGGCTACGCAGCAGAATTTAGAAAACATGCGTCCGGAGCGTATATTGCAGCGGGGTTTTAGTATTACCACATACAAGGGAAAGCATGTAAAACCCGGAGAGCTAAAAGCGGGGGACGAGATCGAAACACAGTTATACCAGGGCACCATCACCAGTACCGTTAAGAAGATCACATAATATGGAGTATACAGCGGCATTTGAAGAGTTACAGCAGATTGTGCAGGACATAGAAAGCGGGGAAGTTTCGGTAGATGCATTATCCGAAAAGGTAAAGCGGGCAGCAGAACTCATCAGTCTATGCAAGCAGAAGCTGAGTACTACCGAGGCCAGCGTGGAGCAGATACTGAAAGAGCTGGAGGAGTAGACGTTACACTACGGGCAAAAAAACCTAAAAATGAACTCCTATTCCCGTCGTAATCATCATCGTGCTGGCATTTACGCGTTCGGTCGCATTACTATTTTGTAATTTTCTCTCATTAAAAATGCATAAAAGTTGATTTTATCCCTTTCTGGCGTTTATTTGCAATACAATCAAAATTGTTTTGTTGAGAGGTGGTTACGGCGCTACCCGTGAGATCCATTTCCAGCTTATTTAGCAGATGAAACTCTTACTGTGCTGTATTATTGCTATTTTTTCGCTCTCGGGTGCTGTTGGTCAGCCTAATGATGCTGATCAAATAACGCAGGCTACAGCATTAGCACAGGAATACATGCGGAAAAACCCCGATAGTGCACGCTATTTTGCACAAAATGCACTAATCCTTTCAGTTGATATCGCGGATAGCCAGAATATAGCCGCAGCCTATAATCTCATTGGCAATACCTTTTTTATCCAGTCAGCTTATGATTCAGCTATTTACTATTTCAGCCAATGTCTTGGCTATGCTGAAAAGCTCAGGGACACACTGCGATTAGGTGCCATGTATAATAACATGGGACAGTTGTATAGTTATAAAGCAGAGCAGGATACGGCTATATACCTGCTATTGCAGGCAATGACGTACTATGCTGCAGTTGATTCCAGCCGGGTATCAAGCCCATTAAACAACCTGGGCAATACCTATTGTGCCATGGATGATCTCAGTCAGGCATTAGTGTACTACCTGGAAGCCGCCCGTGTAAAAGAAAAATACGATCAAGAGCAATCGCTCAGTAATACCCTGAATAATATTGGCATTATTTATCGCAGAACTGGTGAAAATGAAAAGGCCATTCCCTATTATGAGCGATCGCTGGCCATAGCTGAAAAATACAATGATATTTCCAAACAGGCCAATGCACACAATAACCTGGCGATAATCTACGATGCAATACCAGATATTAAACTGGCTGAATTTCATTATTTAAAGTCCATCCAGTTAAAAAGAACCATTGGGGATCAGATTGGCCTTTACAACGGGTTATCAAATTTTGCAAGCTTTCTTTCCGGACAAGATCGTGCCCAGGAGGCTCTTGCTTATGTAGAAGAAGCCGATCAGGTAGGAGCGACCATCGGTACAAATGTTTTCACCGCAGATGCTGAAAAACGAAAAGCCATTATCTATTTCAATGCCGGTAAGGAGGAGGAAGGTTTTGAAACTTTGCTGAATGCTTACCAGATGAAAATAGATGAGGTAAATGCAGATCGAAATGAGAAAATTGCGGAATGGGAGAGCCGTTTTGAAAAAGCGACACAGGATGCAGCCATCGCACAGCTTCAGCTCACCACTTCTCTTCAGGAAGTTCAATTGAAAAACAACCGTATCATGCTGTTCGCTATCCTATCCTCTTTTGCATTATTAGTTTTGATACTGATTATATATTTCCGCCAAAAAAGTAAACGCCTTCAGGCAGAACGGGAGGCGCAGGAACTGCAAGTAGAAGCCCTTCAAAAACGGTTGCGTGATCTGAAGGTTCCGGTCCATGAGGATGAACTGGATATGGCGGCGTTAAATGATAAGCTCCAGGACAAACTCAGCGAACGGGAGTTTGAGGTATTGCAAAAATCGATTCAGGGCAAAACCAATGCAGAAATAGGGGATACACTTTTTATTTCCATCAGCACAGTGAAGTTTCATCTGCGGAATACCTACAGTAAGCTGGGCGTAAGCAACCGAAAGGAAGCCTTGCAATATGTAACCAGGACGTAATATTTTCTCAATTTCCCCCTTTTTACACCCAGGGGTCAGGTAAAACTATCCCATAGGGTCAGGTATACTCTTGTAATGAATCAGGATCTTTCATGGAATTTTAATCGCAAAATACCATGAAAACCTTTTTACGAAAACAATGGCTCTTGCTGGCTGTCTTCTATCTGATAGCCGGTTTCAGCGCACATGCTCAATCGCTCCGGTATGGGTTTCCCTATACCTTAGCCAACAGTCCGTTGGTAAAAGCATCTTTCGACGTTTCGGCACAAGTCTCAAGCCCAACGGCAACTGCCTTTAGTTCGGATGGGCTAAAAATGTTCGTGGCTGATTTTGGAGGAAGCATTTACCAATACTCCCTGTCCACAGCATTTGATCTGTCGTCAACCGTAACATACAATGGATCCCTTGATGTAAGTACCAACATCCCGCAACCTAATGGATTGGCCTTCAGTGACGATGGTCTTACGTTATTTGTTACCGGAACCGGAGGCACACCCCTGGTGGAGCAATTTAGCCTTACTTCGGCTTTTACCATCACCTCAGGTGTTACCTCTGATTTTACATATAATGTAAGTTCTCAGGAAGGAAGTCCGAGGGGAATGACCTTTAATGCGGATGGCACCAAAATGTATATTATCGGTAATAACGGCGATGAGGTAAACCAATACACCTTAAGTTCGCCATTTGACATCAGCGGAACAGTAACACATAATGGCCAATATTCGGTTTCGTCACAAGAAAACAATCCTCAGGGTTTACAATTCAGTGCAGACGGATTGACCCTGTTTATCGTCGGTACTACGAAGGACAGCATTCATGTTTATTCCCTGACCAATGCATACGATGTTACATCAGGCACCATTTCGCTATCTTCTAATTTTTATGTGGGCACAATCGATGCGACTCCGGGAGACATTGTTTTTGACAACACAGGGGCTACCTTATTCCTTACCGGTGCAAGTGGTAGGGACATCACGCCTTTTGATCTTAATGCAGGGGGATTTAAGGAAACATCAGAAAATCTGGGAGAAGTCGAGGGATCACTGACTATTTCACTTGAAGGAGATACATTCAACGATGCAGGGGGTACGCTTACGTATGGTTCGGATTATATTGTTTCGCAACCGGGAGGCCTGACATCGGTCCTTTCTGTGGCCAGTGATGGTAAATCTGCAGTACTTACCTATACCGGTAACGCCATAAACAACCAGGCGGTGAACTCCATCAACGATATAAATTTTACATTTTTTGATGTTGCATTGGTTGGTGGTGATGCTTCTGCAGTAGAAAACGCAGTTGGTGCATCGAGCGGTTTTTCAATCCGGTACAAGGACAACCCGGTAATAACCTATCCCACTGTAACTCTAAGTGAATCCAGTGCCAATGACGGAAGCATCACAGGTGATTTCACCCTCACCCTTACAGGCGATACCTTTACCAATGCAGGAGGAACGCTCACCAGCGGGGTCGATTATGTCATTAATACATTGCCAGCCGGACTCAGCGCTACTGCTACGGTCTCAGGCGATGGCAGCTCCCTCACTTTTACCTTTTCGGGCAAAGCCAATAATCACCAGAATGCCAATGATGTGAAGCTTGCCTTACGCTTTGGCAATTCTGCTTTTACCAACAGCGTCTGGGAGGCAGTTGTCGGAGCCGAAGTGATCACGTCGGCCAGTACAATATCAGTCGATTTTGATGATAACGCCCCTGTTTTAAGCTATTCAGGTCCCGGATTTACGGAAAATTCATCGAATAATGGTTCGGTTACCGGCTCATTGACCGTGTCGATTGAGGATGATGTATTTACAAATCCCGGTGGAAGCTTAACGCATGGAGCAGACTATACCATTACAAACCTTCCTGCCGGACTTATTCCTGCATTATCTGTTGCCGGTGATGGCGAATCGGCCACACTCTCGTTATCAAATCGTGCCACTTCGAATGATAACGACGATGATTTATCGGGCTTGATCTTCACCTTTGAAAACTCAGCATTTAGCATTGGGGATGTTTCCATTGTAACCAATGCTGTGGCGGCTAATTCAGCCATTGGCATTGACTTTGTTCAGGAGCCGGTGATCAGGGCTCAAAGCTTCGATTTGGCGGAAAACAGTGCTAATGGAACAGTCGTTGGCACTGTAGATGCAGCAGATACCGACGGAAGTATCGTATCCTTTGCGATAACGGGGGGCAATACCTCATCTGCCTTTGCCATTAATCCCACCACTGGACAGTTTGGTGTAAATACAGCATCCGCTATTGATTATGAGACCAACCCGATATTTACATTAACAGTATCTGTATCCGATAATTCAGGGCTCAGTAATACGGGGACTATTACCGTAAACCTGACCAATGTAGTAGAAGCTCCAACGGATATTACCTTGAGTGCAGCTGACATAGATGAAGAAAATGCCATCAATGCAGTGATCGGTAGTTTCACTACAACAGATCCCGACGCGGGAGAAACCTATATATATACATTGGTGACGGGTACAGGTGATACCGACAACGGATCGTTCAATATTTCCGGCTCTGATTTACGCGCATCGGAAGTATTTGATTTTGAAACAAAATCCAGTTACACCATTCGGGTACAATCCAGCGATGGCAGTTTTACCACACAGAAAGTATTTAGTATCACCATCAATGATGTGATGGAAGATAACACATGGACCGGTGCCATCGATAACTTATGGTCACGTGCCGGCAACTGGTCCAAGGGCGCTGTGCCAACATCAGCAGATGATGTCGTCATTCCTAACGTTACGACAGACCCGGTGATTTTCAGCGGTCAGGCATTTATTGTAAATGATCTCACCATTGAGTCCGGCGGTGTGTTGACCGTTGAATCAGGTGGCGGGCTAGCCATCATCGGAACGGTGAGCAATTCAGGTACGTATACCATCAGCAGAAATACAACGGGAAATGCAGCATACAGCATTATTGGCTCGCCCATTACCAGTGCTACCACGATGTTTGACCTGGCTGATGCAGATTATATTTATGAATATGCCAACCCATCAGGTTTTAGCATGCCTACGGGCTTCGGCTCCATGACGCCCGGAAAAGGATATTTTGTTGGTTTTGATGAGGCCAGCCCAACCATCAGTTTTACCGGAACACCAAATACCGGAATCGTCACCTACAGCGTTTTGCAAACTTCAGGATATGAATTGCTGTCCAATCCGTATTCCGCTGCCATCTCCATCAATAGTTTTTTAAGCGACAATAGTTCGGTAATTACCGGAGGTGTTTATTTCTGGGATGACGGAGGTGCCAATGTAGGCCCGGACCAGGGTGGAGATTATATTGTAGCCAATGGGTTGGGAAGCGCATCAGCTGTACAGCCTTCAGGTACCGAAGATGGGGTGGACGGCAATAAGGGCACCTCGCCAGCCGATAATGGCTTTATCACCAGCATGCAGGGCTTTTTTGTAGAAGTACAATCATCGGGTAGCATTGATTTTGATCCCAATATGCAAAGCACCACATCCGGCTCAAATAATGACGCCAACTACTATCGTGTGCAGGAGTATCAGAAAATAAAGCTAGTCCTTGAGGGTAATAGACTTTACAATGAAGTACTAGTTGGAATGAGCGACGATGCCACATATGGCCGTGATCACCATCTGGATGCCCGAAAAATGAAAACAGATAATCCGCTGCAATTTTACAGCCTGATCGGTGATGAAAGATTTGCCATACAGGGATTGCCCCTGGTCGAAAACGTACCTGTGCATACTACACTCGGAATGGAAGTAGGCAAAGAAGGCCGTTATCAATTGAGCGTGATGAGAATGGAAAATATACCGGATGATATCGAAGTAATGCTGCTTGATCAGCATTCAGGGAAGGAATATATCCTGGATGAATCAACCGCAATAGAGCTGGACCTTAAGGCTGAGGGCAGTCGGCATTTATTTCAGTTGATTTTCCGCCAAAAACGAATTTTAAGTACAATCGAAGGCGATCAGATGCAAGTAGTTCCCTTTCAGCAGGGCGTCACCGTATTTTATCCATCACAGTCAACTGAAAAACTTGAAATCTACACCCTTGGTGGGGTTCAGGTTTATGAGGGCCTCGCTGACTTTACACACGGGCATGCGACCGTAAATGTGGAGCTCAGCAGTGGACATATATATCTGATGAAAATAAACGAATCTGTAGTAAAATTTAACTTTAGAAAATAATCCTATGAAAACGAAATATTTATTCATTGCATTCACTTTAGTATTAAGCGCAGTTTGTTTTGGGCAGGCGGCTCCACCGGCAACACCTATTGACGGTGGCCTTTCGCTGCTGCTGGTAGCAGGAGGAGGATATGGGATAAAACGTATCATCGACCACCGTAAGAACAGGTAGATGTCCATCCGGACATTGCGATTAGAGGGCAACCCGGCGTGGTTGTCCTTTTTTTTAAAAGCAGCTTTTACGCTACACCGAACCGCCTGGGGGATCAGGTCGGAAATAACGTTTACTGCGAAGGGGAGGCAAGCCATAAGACTTCACAACAGCTGATAAATTGCTGGCGTCTTTACCCCTTTCTTTAATTGTTCAAAGCTACAGTGGTAATGCAGTCATCCAACAATATTGAACTTACGCTTGCCTGCTGACCATTTCGGGCATAATAAATCGTATACGTAATATAGCTGTCTTCAATACCATAATAAATGTATTCGCCGCCAGGGTTCAATATAGACCGAAACGACCCATCTATGTAGATTTCAATAACCTCAGCTGTATTATTTGTAAATATCACCTGAGTATTTTCACATAGTGGACCTGCAAGTTCTTCAATGAAATCACAACCTGAGTAAAGGAGTGATAACGAGGAAATGAGAATAACTATGACTAGTTTTTTCATAACTAAAAAATGGGGGTTTGTTGATAAAATATATTCTAATGAAAATTCCGGACGACAGGTAAATAACTCAGGATACTCTTTTCCAAGGATATCACAGGTAAATTCTTATTTTTATAGCTTTAAATATAACACCTTATGGTAAAACTTCAAATCATTTTCGTTCTGTTGAGTTGGGGGAGCTGAGGAAGCGGAGATGGGATTGGGGGTTGTGAATTAGCACTAATCTAACCAAATAGTAACCACCATCGCTTTTTTTTGAGCTAATAACTTATAACGTTAAACTCTATCCCTCCAACCTATGCTTCTTCATTGAAGTGATTACATGATGGCAAAGCGTAAAAGTTCACCTATATCTCCCTGATCAGCTGCTTTTAATGCCGTGATATATTTTTTTCGACTATCGGGATAAGAAGACCCCCAGGAGAACGGGGCCTGCATATATAATTTCTCCATAATGATATCCGCCATCAACCGGCTATGCCTTCCGTTGCCATTGGGAAAGCAGTGAATACTGACCAGCCGATGCTTGAACCGGATAGCCAGCTCATCAGGAGGATAAACCTCTTCATTATGCCATAACAACGCATCATCTAGCAAGACCTGCAGCTGCTGAGGGATCAGCCAGTAATCCACTCCGATATTTTTCTGGGATTGGCGGAAGCTGCCTGCCCAGCGCCATACTTTGCCAAACATCTGTTTATGGAGCTGTTGCACAAAGCCAACCGAAAACAGCGTTTCTGCCTTTATTGCCCTTCTATTACTGAGCCAAAGCACCGCATTCTCAATGTTCTTTTGTTCAAACTCATTGAGTTCACCCTGCGTGGTAACGGTAGGAATAAGTAACCCGATCTTTTCCTCTTCATCGATGGGTGTCTGGCCATGTCCATACTGCAGGCTTAGTCCCATAGTGCTTTGGGCATCTCGTACTTCAGCTGTTCCGCACGCTCGGCAATTGCTTTCTTGATCCGTGCTTTAGAGTTTTGTTGATCTTCCAGCCCCATATTCTGGGATGTGCGCATCACGATGGCGGTAGCTAGCTCTTCTGCTTTACGCTCGATGAGGTTTTCCAGTGAGCCATCTTTGGGCACCAGGCCGTAGACCAGTTTCATATCTAAAGCATCGGCTGCCTCACGAAGCGATCGCAGGGTGATCCCTCCTTCAGCTTCCCTTTTTTCCAGGGCATGGAGGGAAGATTTTACAATAGAAAGCCGGTTGGCCAGCTGTTGTGTGGTCATGCCCAAAGCGGTACGGATGGCATTGACCCAGCCGGTTGGCGGTGCTACCACCCCACCTGCCATACGAAAACGGGCTATTTTATTTTCTAATTGCTCTATTTTAAGATTTTGAAGTGTCATAGTATTATTATAATAGAACAAATATAGGTATTATGCTCTATTATACTAGTACATACTTTTGTTATTGATCGATTATAGCTGAACGATTTGGCAATTGAAATAATATAATTCTTACAAAGGAGTGTAGTTCGTTCCGAAGATTTTTTGGGGAGGGGATCGTATAAAACCTGAGTGAGGAAGATGGGGAGACCCTTAACTGTAAAATTGTGGAAGCGGTGACGGGTATCGACCTGATAGCCACTAAAAACTAGCCAGATAGGTTGCTGGGGGTGTTCATGTTATATTTATTCATTAAATTATCCTCTAAAATTTATTTAAAGAAGATCACTAAACGCCTCCTTCTCATGAATAATTTGTTATTCCCCCAACAAAAATAAACTTATAGGTTGATTTTATGATTGTAGAGGATATATTTGTAGTAATTAATGAAAGTCTTTATGCCGTAAAATGGCATCAAGCTGATTGCCATGAATTACAGCGAATATTTGATGACTGGAATGATGTCGAATATCTCTACGCCTTTTTTAAAGAACATAAATCTGACTTACAAGGAGGGTTCTATATGGAAGATATTCCTGATGCCATTCGTAAAACGAGAAAAGAAGCGAAAGCATTTAAACGGCAACTATTTGACTTTGCACAAGGTACACAAGGTAATGGCACCTTCTTATCCGATCTGTTTAAACCTTTATCCAAAAAAGATTTATTAAGTGACGGTTATGAAAGAGATAAGGCTTATGGTCCAGCAAACAGTTCATGGCTTCGACTATATGCCATACGTATAAATATTAATGTGTATGTAGTAACAGGTGGTGCGATTAAGCTTACTAAAAAAATGGACCGTCCACACCTGGAAAAAGAACTTGAAAAATTAGATATAACTAAAGATTATTTAGAAGACTTAGAAAATCCTGATTCAGATATATTCTATGAGCTATCCTTATGAAAAATCGACTCCCAGATAAACTAAAAAACGCAACCAGAGATACAAAATGGCTGGAAAATGTATCTTATGAAATTGAAAATGAGCACTGGCTTGATATGTCGTTTGAAATAGCTTTACGTGTTTATGATCAAATTAAAACGTTAAGTAAAACTCAAAAATGGCTGGCCGAAAAACTTGATGTTAGCCCACAGTATGTCAGTAAGATAATAAAAGGCAAGGAAAATTTAACTCTGGAAACGATTAGCAAACTTGAAAAAGTATTGGATATCAATCTGATTACATTGGCCACACCAACACGTGTGATAGAAGTTGGGTTGGAAATTAACCCGAAGGTTCCAAACATAGGTCCTTTGTCTGTCACCTACGGTAACAAAAGCGAAGTTACACCTGAAAACGTTGATGATTTTGAAACATTTACCCTTGCCGGATGAGTGAGCAATTAAATTATAAATTCAGCTTTGCAAAACTGATAACGCAGGAGTTTGCACTAATTGAAAACAACTTTGCACCTCGTAAAGAGGTCAATACCAATATTAACCTCTCCTGGGGTGGAAATGCAGAAAGTAGGGTTATTGGCCTAGCTGTAAAAATTCTTTTTGAAATTGAAAAACAACCTTTCATAATCATCAAGGTTGAAGGACAGTTTGTTATTCATGAAGAAACCTGGGCTAAAGCATTTAATCCTGAAAATAAGGAGCTCTTTCTTCAAAAAAACTTTATGGCACATTTAGGTATGTTGGTGATTGGTAGTACGAGGGGTATTTTGCATGCCAAACTGGAAAAAACACCGTTCAATCAAATTCTTTTACCTAGTATAAATGTGCAACAAATGTTCCCTGAAGATGTGCGTATAAAATTAACATAGTCGGTCCCATCTTCAACTCCTTCCGAACCTTTACAGGCAACCACAACCAGATTGAAATCTCCGACGCCTTCTTTAAGGTGATTGATATACCCTCAGCAGATACAACACGTTGCTATATCCTCCCGCACGATGAGGTGGATGGGGAGATGAAAAGACTCTTGGTTGATTGTACGATCGTAGGAGCGGTGACGCGGGTGGGGATTGGGGGTAAGTTTAAATAATTATATGTGCTCCTATCTACGAGGTCGGTTTCTTAAGTCCTCTAATCGCTCAATGAATGTATAAACGTTGGTGCTTGGATTATCAGGATAGGTTAATTTTTTAGCCCTATTAACAGCCTTAGTTTGTTTATTATCAAGTAGTTTCTTCAACGGGGGATTAATCAGGCCTTCTTTATAACTTAAAGAGTTTTTAAGATCTTTTTTTAATTGATTGGAAGTTATGTGGGTCTTTTGATCTGAATGATGAAGCTTAAACCAAAGTTCAATAGAAGGAACAGATATAAGTTTATGGGCATCGATTTCCTCCAGTTTTTTCACAACTGCAGGAACATCCCCATCAAACATTAAAAAGTCTTAATCCTTTTCATCTGTTGGCTTTCCTTGTTTATAATTTTCAATATGGCCCTGTGTGATACTCTGGCCGGTTGCATTACAGTCAATTTGAATGGATGCTATCCTGTATTTAGATCTCAAATATTTGACATAGGCTTCTTCAGTTTTTCCTTCACAAAAAACGAAAAACGTCGGATTGATCTTTTTTCCTTTGGATGGTCGCCTGCTTCTTGCCATTAGTCATAGATTAACGATTCTAATTGGCTTTCTGAGTCATCGATAATAGGTACCGCATCAAACCTGCCCTGCAGATAGGCCTTTTCTACATCCATGGTATCACGGAAATCCGAATAATCATAGAGGGAATACAAGTCAGTGGCGCCATCTTCTTTTTTATTGACAAACCAGATCTGATCCTTTCGAAGCTTGTTTAAATCCAACAGGTAGGTACTGTGTGTACTGAATATGAGTTGGGCATGATGACTGGCATGGAACAGGCTAATGATATACGCAATGATTTTGGGGTGAAGGCTGCGCTCAATCTCATCAATTAACAGGATTTTATTATTTCGGATGATATCAAAAATCAGGATCAGGTTCCAGAAAAGGAGCTGCGTGCCTTCGGATTCTTCTCTTAAGTCGAAAGCCACATTTTTAGATGGTTTGTGAAATAGTTTTACATCTAAATTTTCTGTTTCAATGTCCTGAAAGGTTACCTGACTGGTTGAAAGGTCGATATGTGCATTTTTACCCGGTCCTCTTTTTAGGGTATGATGAAAATCAACAATATCACTATCCGCAATACGAAGGCCCTCCAGTATCCGCTCTTTATTCTTACGGATTAGGTCATCTGCATATTTGGCGTTATAATTAAACATATTGAGGATGAAGGTCTCATGGAAAAAGCGGAATACTTTTTTAGGGATTTCGCGATCCATTTGACTAGCCCTTGATATGTAAAGGGTCTTACTGGATGTGTTTTCCACCACATCATTGGGCCGACGGATGACGCTAGTACCAAAAGAATAGAAATCCTTTTTATCCCCTTTCTTCGTCTCATCGCGCTCAAAAACTTTCGCCCGCTTGCCATTGGGGTAATGATACAAGGCTTCCTTTAATATTGACCTTCGGGTTAGCTCAAAGCTGTATTCATACTCCACTCCCTCGATCACAAAATTTATGAAATAGGAGCTCGGCTTATCTACATACCCTTCAAACTTGAAAGGGAGGAAATTATAGATTGTATTTTCATTATGGTTATGGGACTCGAATACAAGGGCATTACAAAATCGAATAGCCTTGATGATGTTGCTTTTCCCAGACGCATTTGCCCCATAGATAGCTGCTGATTTGAGTACATTGATATCATCAAACGAGAAGGTATTTCTATTTAGTGCTCTGGCTTTTTCAGATTTTATATTGGCCGCTCTTAGGTCCAGGATAACTTCCTCCTTAATGGAGAAAAAGTTTTGTAAACGGATCTCTAATACCATTTTAGTCGCGGATTTTGTAAAATCTTTACAAGAATAACGAATTAAATGGATTTACTGTTAGCGGTTCGTTGAATTATTTGATATTAAGATTCTGAAAATTTTCAGTACAACTGGACGGGGAGATAGAGAGACAACGCGTTATCTGCCAGATCGTAGAAGTGGTGACAGGGTTGGGAATGGGGGTTGTTAATCTATAGATTCCAATTCTTATATTAGAGTAGATTTTACGCTAACATGAAAAACACCAACGAGAAAATGAAGATATCTCAAATGACGATCCCAGTGATCATTATTATTGCTGTATGCTTATGGCTTTTCTTACCCTTAGTGATTGATAAGTATGGTTTATTCATAGGATGGCCTAAACTGGATGACCCCTTTAGTAGCATTGAGTCTCTTTTCTCTGCACTTGCTTTCATATTATTGTTCTATGCCATCCAGTTACAGCGAAAAGATCTTAAGATTCAGCAGCAAGAACTCCAACTCCAACGACAAGAATTAGCAGAGACAAGAAAAGAGTTAAAACGATCCGCTGAGGCTCAGAATGAATTGGCCCAATTGACAAGAGAGAGTAATGAGCTTCAACAATATTTAAATCGAGATATAATAATTCCTTATTTAGAATATAAAGATATCAATTTGAATATAGACAACTTTATAAGGATCCATCAAGTGGGAATATGTCTAGTGTAGATATCACTATAACTCTTCTAAAACTTTATGTATTGAGAAAGGCTATTCTTTGTAGTACTCCCTATTTGTAAGACCACTGGTTAGCTATTCTTAATTGTTTTC
>CAZEQJ010000013.1:38075-80444 GCA_964514385.1 uncultured Cytophagales bacterium | reverse complement strand
GAGGCTTGGAAAGATGCCCTTGCTGGCGATCCTGTTTCGGCTTTCGGAGGTGTGTTGGCGTCAAACCGAAAAATAGATGCAGAAGCGGCTGAAGAGATCAATTCGTTATTTTTTGATATCCTCATCGCCCCGGGATATGATGAAAGCGCTCTTGAGTTGCTTAAATCCAGAAAAAACAGAATTTTACTTGAGCAGCATAAACCTGTGCCCGGTGCACGGCAGGTAAAAACATTGCTGGGGGGCTACCTGGTACAGGAGCATGATCATCATACCGATGAAGCAAAAGACCTGAAAACAGTCACGGATATGCAGCCTAAACCGGAGCAGACCGATGCATTATTGTTTGCATCGAAAATTTGTAAACATACAAAGTCTAATGCCATTGTGCTGGCAAAAAATGGCCAGTTACTGGCCAGTGGTGTGGGGCAGACATCCCGGGTCGATTCGCTAAAACAGGCCATTCTGAAAGCAGAAACCTTCGGTTTTGACCTTACCGGTGCTGTACTTGCATCGGATGCCTTCTTCCCTTTCCCTGATGTTGTGGAGATTTCGGCAAATGCCGGTATCAAGGCGATAATACAGCCCGGAGGCAGTATACGCGACAAAGACAGCATAGAAACCTGCAATAAGCTGGGTATATCGATGGTATTCTCAGGTTTCCGGCATTTCAAACATTAACTTTTAAAAGGATGTCGCTTTATTTGAACAAACTTATTTGTAACTTTCATTTTCATTACTGGTTAACGGTGATATTTTGATACATGGGATTTCTTGACTTCTTTTCAAACGACCTGGCGATTGACCTGGGTACAGCCAATACGCTGATCATTCATAAAGATAAGATTACTGTAGATGAACCTTCCATCATTGCCATTGACAAGCACACCAATAAGGTGATTGCCATTGGTAGGGAAGCCATGCAGATGCATGAAAAAACGCATGAGAATATTAAAACCATCAGGCCATTAAAGGATGGCGTGATTGCCGATTTTCATGCTGCAGAACAGATGATCCGTGGCATGATCAAAATGATTGACCGTGGCAACCGCAGGTTTCTTCCTGCCTCACACCGCATGGTCATTTGTATCCCTTCAGGTATCACTGAAGTAGAGAAACGTGCCGTGCGCGACTCTGCTGAGCACGCAGGAGCAAAGGAAGTCTACATGATCCATGAGCCGATAGCTGCCGCCATAGGTATAGGAATAGATATTGACCGACCTGTTGGCAGCATGGTAGTTGACATCGGCGGTGGTACGACAGAAATTGCTGTCATCGCGCTCTCCGGTATCGTTTGCGACCAGTCAATCCGTGTAGCCGGTGATACTTTCAACAAGGATATCCTGGATTACATGCGCCGTCAGCATAACCTGCTCATTGGCGAGCGAACAGCGGAAAAGGTGAAAATTGAAGTAGGTAGCGCACTTACCGAACTTGATGACGGTCCCGAAGATTATGAAATCCGCGGGCGTGACCTTATGACCGGTATACCTAAAGTGATCAAGCTTTCCTATTCTGAGATAGCCTTTGCTCTGGATAAATCGGTGTCAAAGATTGAAGAAGCAGTATTAAAAGCACTTGAGATCAGTCCACCGGAACTTTCGGCCGATATCTATGATAATGGTATTCATCTTACGGGTGGTGGTGCATTATTGCGCGGCCTGGACAAACGGCTGGCACTGAAAACCAAACTGCCTATTCACGTGGCCGATGATCCGTTACGCGCTGTGGTGCGGGGCACAGGGATCACCCTGAAAAAGATCAATGAATACAAAGCAGTATTAATGACCTGATTTTAATGAATCAGTTAATACAGTTTTTACTACGAAACCGTTTTTTCTTTCTCTTTCTTTTTCTTGAGCTGATATCGATAGGGCTTATTGTAAATACACGGTCCTTTCACAGGACGGTTTATGTCAATGCGTCCAATAATTTTACTGGTGGAATACAGGAGGCCTCTACCAGTGTAGGGAACTATTTCAGGCTAAGGAAAATCAATCAGCGCCTGGCTGAGGAAAATGAGCAATTACGACAGCAGCTGATCAACAGCAGGGCTGATATACCTGAAACAGCACCTGACTCAGCGCTGGCTTATGTAACAGAAGTAGCGGAGGTGATCAACAACAGTATCTTCAATTTTCATAATTCCATGACCATTAACAAAGGGGCATCACATGGTCTTGAGCGGGATATGGGTGTTGTAAACGATCAGGGCATAGTAGGAAAAATAGATCAGGTAGGTAGAAATTACTCTACCGTTACCTCAGTGCTCAATACCGACTACCTCATCTCGGCCAAATTGGGCCGTCTGGGGCCTCTTTGCACAGTAAAATGGGCCGGAGATGATCCTACAGAGGCCAATGTATTATATATTCCGCGTCACCGCAACCCACAGGTAGGTGATACTCTTTTCACGTCAGGTTTCAATGCGATTTTTCCTGAAGAAATACCCATAGGCGTAGTGAAAGAAGTGAAGCTTGGTGAGGATAAATCATTTTTTGATATTACCATAAACCTTACTGTCGACTTTGGCAGTTTAAAATATGTGTATGTCATCACCAACAAAGAGAAAGCTGCCATTGATTCCGTTCAACAAATAACCACAGAAGAATGAGGTCTCCACTGGTGCGATCGGTCATAATTTTTATCAGTTATACGCTGCTGCAGGTCATTTTTGCACGTAATCTGGTGGTTGGAGGCAAGGCGTTTACCTTGATTTACCTGATGTTTATACTGCTTTTACCTCTGGAAACAGGTAGAGGTTATCTGTTGCTGCTGGGATTTTTATCAGGCTTTGTGGTTGACCTTTTTTATAATTCGGGTGGTATACATGCCGCAGCCACTGTATTTATTGCCTTTATTCGCCCCTTTTGGATAAATGTAAATGTGCCACGCGGAGGTTATGAATTGGGCGTATTCCCTAATATGAAAAATATGGGGCTCACCTGGTTTATCACCTACACATTGCCACTGCTGTTTTTACATATTTTGCTTCTGTTTTATCTTGAGGCTTCTACCTTCCGGATGTTCTGGTTTACCCTGGGCCGTGTGGTATTGAGTACCATCCTCAGTTTTGTGGTGATTATTATGCTTCAATATTTGTTTCACAGTAAACAACGTGTGATATGAATGAACGCAGGCTGATTATCCAGTTGGTGGTATTGCTGTTGGGCATCATACTACTGGCAAAACTTTTTTCTATTCAGGTCACAAACAACAGTTTTAAGCGGGCAGCAGAAAATAATATTGTGCAGCCGGTGGTGGAATATCCATATCGCGGCCTGATCATGGATCGCAATGGTCAACTACTCGTCTACAATACTCCGGTAATAGACCTGATGGTTATCCCCAGGGAGATTGATGTGCGTGATACTGCCCTTTTTTGTGAAATTACCCAAATGACAAAGGAAAAATTTGTTGAGAAAATCAGGGAAGCACAACAGTACTCTTATGTAAAACCGTCCATTTTTAAAGCCAGGATACCCATGGAGGAGTTTAGTATGATGGAGGATCGACTAAATCGCTTTAAGGGATTTTATCCGAATGCAAGAACTATCCGTGCCTATGAATCGTCCATAGCCGCCAATGCACTGGGTTATGTAGCCGAGGTGGACAGACAAAATATCGATCAGGATACAACCGGTTTTTATAAAATGGGAGACTACATCGGAAAAAGTGGTGTAGAAAGAAAATATGAGGAGTATCTGCGTGGTGTGAAAGGAGTCACGTATAAAATGGTAAATGTAAGAGGAATTGAAAAAGGCTCATTTCGTAATGGAGAACTCGACACAGCTGCAGTGCCGGGCGAAAATCTGACAACAACAATCGACCTCGACCTACAGAAATATACCCGCTACCTGATGGAAGGAAAAGTAGGATCTGCAGTAGCCATAGACCCAAACACAGGTGAAATTCTGAGTATGGTATCAAGTCCGACCTATGACCCCTCTCTGCTGACCGGGCGTGACTACAGCAAGAACTTTGCCTCGCTGGTGCAGGATTCTCTAAAACCTTTATATAACCGGCCTCTTATGGCTACCTATCCCCCAGGATCGATCTTCAAAACAGTACAAGCTCTGATAGCACTTGAGGAGGGAGTAATCTGGCCGGAGCAAATCATTAATATTGAATCCTATCAGATTGGTGACCATGCACCTCCGGGGCCTTATAATGTAATGAAGGCGATAAAATATTCATCCAACAATTATTTTTTCAGGGTTTTCCGGAGGCTGATCAATCAGAACCTGGATGACAATACCTTTATCGACTCCCGACTGGGCTATGAAAAATGGCGCAATAATGTATTAAAATTCGGTATCGGACGGCCATTGGGAGTAGATCTGCCCAGTGAAAACAGCGGTTTGGTGCCCACAGTTGATTATTACAATCGCTTTTATGGAGAAAATAGCTGGAAATTCTCCACCATCTCTTCGCTAAGCATCGGGCAGGATGCCCTGCTCATGACCCCAATACAAATGGCCAACCTGGGTGCCTGTCTGGCCAACCGGGGATATTATTATACCCCACATATCGTAAAGGATATCGGGGGACGGGGAAAGCCGGAAAAATACACCACTCCCAACCAGACCGGAATAGACTCCCTATACTTTAATATTGTAATTGATGCCATGAGCGAGGCTATATATGGTACCGCATGGCGCGCTGTTATTCCGGGTATTGAAGTTTGTGGAAAAACGGGTACCGCTGAAAACCCCCACGGTGAAGACCACTCTGTATTTATGTGCTTCGCCCCAAAGGAAAATCCTCAGATCGCTGTATCTGTTTATGTTGAAAATGCCGGATGGGGTGGCCGTGCAGCTGCCTCTATTGCCAGCCTGATGGTAGAGTATTACATCAAAGGCGAAGTTGAACGCCCCTGGCTTGAAGACTATGTGGTCAAAGGTGATTTTGCTGACCCTGAAGTAACCGAAACTGAAGAAGTGGAAGAGGTCATTGAAATTGATAATACAGAAGCTGCACTCGGAACAGAATGAGAGAAGAGAATTTCATAAACCGTCTGGACTGGCTAACCATTTTTATTTATCTGGCATTGGTAATGCTGGGGTGGCTAAATATTTATGCGGCTGTATTCGATGATGAGATCACCTATTCCATTTTTAACCTGTCTGCCAATTCCGGCAAGCAGTTTATCCGTATTCTTGCCTCGATTGTAATCATTCTGGTGATCTTCATTCTTGATTTTAAGGGCTATGAATCGCTTGCTTATATCCTGTATGGAATTATGATTGCGCTGCTGGTCGGTGTGCTGTTTTTTGGTGTGGAAATATCCGGGAGCCGCTCATGGTTCAGGCTGGGAGGCATCAGCCTTCAGCCATCAGAGTTTGCCAAGTTTGCCACTGCTCTGGCACTGGCCAGGTATATGACCACCACGGGGTTTAAATTTGACAGCTTACGCCACCTGATCATCACTTTTGCGATCATTTTACTGCCCACGGCGCTTATTATTTTGCAGGGAGATACAGGTACGGCTATGGTTTTTTCAGCCTTTCTGCTTGTACTCTACCGTGAAGGTATCAATCCAACCTTTCTGGTTGTAGGTGTCGTTGCCGTGACGGTGTTTGTAATATCGCTACTGGTGCCGGAGCTGCAACTGATGCTAGGTATTGCCGCGCTGACCCTCATTGTTCTGTTCATTGTAAGAAAATCACGCCGGATGATGGTGATCACGGTTGTTAGTGCTTTAATGCTGGTAGGCGTGGTAAAAAGTGTAAATCTGGTATTTGAAAAAGTACTAAAGCCCTATCAGCAAAGCAGGATTATGGTGCTCATCAATCCCGATGCCGACCCGCTTGGCTACGGATGGAATGTGACTCAGTCAAAAATTGCAATCGGCTCAGGTGGCTTTTCCGGCAAAGGGTTTCTGAACGGCACACAGACAAAGTTCGACTTTGTGCCGGAGCAAAGTACCGATTTTATTTTTTGCACCATTGGTGAAGAACATGGCTACATTGGCAGCTTTGTTTTGATTACCCTGTTCATTGTGCTGATTTTCCGGATTATTGCTATCGCAGACAGGCAGAAAACACGTTTTGGCAGAGTATATGGCTACAGTGTAGCCTGTATCATTTTTTTTCACTTTGTAGTCAATATTTCCATGACCATTGGCTTATTTCCGGTGGTCGGGATACCGCTGCCATTTTTCAGCTATGGTGGCAGCTCGTTATGGGGTTTTACCATACTGCTCTTTATCCTGCTCAAGCTCGATGCACACCGTATGCAGGTGCTGGAGAGATAGTTAATCCTTATGCTTATTTAACGCCATAGATTTCAGCATCCAGCGTGGGAGTCTTTTTTCCCTGTTTCGCTTCCTCAGATCGAGATACCAGTTAAATTTCTTTAGAATAGGCACTTTGTGGGTCTCAACAAACTCGATCCATGTGCCATCTGGATCTTCGATATAACTGAAATGGCCTGCGGCCTCGCCCATATCAAACGTATCATGATGCGCCTTGCTGCTGTCAACAGTAAAGGGGTGGCCCTTCGCTACACAATGTGATCGTAACTCCGCCATGCCCACAACATCAAAACATAAATGAATAAAACCAAGATCACCCCAATAGCGATCAGCAAATATTTTTTTAGGTTTGATGTCCATCGTCTGTACCAGCTCTATTTCTGTGTGCCCAAGCATTTCAGAAAATGGCCCCATACGCTCCTTCCGGTGACGTAGCAGTACACGTCTTATTTTCCCATCTCCTTTTGGAAGGCTGGAAAGATCTTCAAACGCCGCTGTTTTATCATAAACCACCTCATCATAGCCGAGGACTTCCCGGTAAAACGCTATGGAGTTATCAGCATCGGAAACCCCAATTACCATACCATTTGGACCGCCGGTGATCTCCTTTGTATCCCTGAAAAATTCATCGCTTTTTACAACTTCAAAAATATTTCCATAAGGGTCCTTAAGGTAATAATGCGGATCACCTTTTGGGTCTTTACTCAACTCACCGAGCAGGTCATAACCTTGTGATTTATGATACTGATAGGCCTTATCAACCCTGTCAGTTTTGATTTTAGCGATATACAGCCCCAGGTCGCCCAATACTATTTCCTCGCCGGGAGGTTGCGGGGTGCGGCTGGTATACTGCCAGATCTCAAATCCGCCACCTCCTCGTTCGTTTAATGCCAGGATAGCATGGCGCTTATGTGGCTTACCTCCGGTGTAAGGCAGCATCAGATTTGCTTCCGCTGCTTCTTCAAATACCTGTATCCGCATACCAAAGGCTTTTCTATACCATGCCCAGGCATTATGAACGTCAGGAATACCAATACCTACCTGTTGTATACCACAAATCATCATAGTTTATGTATTTTAGCCACAAATATGTGGAATTTTAGGAAATAGAATGAAAATATTCCCATACATAATCGTTTTTACGGTATGTGCTGCCAACATTGCCTTCGCACAGCATATTGAATATGCCAGGGAAATCATCGATACACTCACTTCTGAAGCTTTTCGTGGACGGGGATATGCCAATAACCACGATGGAAAAGCAGCCAATTTCATTGCAGCTGAATTTGAGAAAGCAGGTCTCCAGCCTATCGATGGCTCATACATGCAGCCTTTTACACTTTCAGCAAATACTTTTCCGGGTGCGCTGAGCATACGCCGGAAAAGCACTACCTACATTGCTGGTGTCGACTTCCTTCCTAACCCCTGCAGCCCACCGTATGCCGGTAAACTGAAAGTGGTGACCGAACCGGTAAAATCAGATCATGCGCTTATTATTGAACAAAACCAAGAACCTGTCATTACATCTGCCACTAAACTAATTATCAGGCCTACCGAAGATAAGCTCACATGGAGCCCTTCCGGAAATGTATGCGATATTCCCGAGCTGATCATGCGCCAGGCACCTGCACCGGGCAGTAAGATTGAGGTAAACATCGAATCAGATTATCTGAAAAATGAAGAAACTCAAAATGTTTGGGGGTGGAAGACAGGCTATGGCGCCCCTGATACCTTTCTTTTATTTACCGCCCATTACGACCATCTGGGTATGTTGGGAGAAGAAGCCTATATCCCCGGAGCGAACGACAATGCCAGTGGCGTCGCCCTCATCTGTGATTTGGCTCAATCCTTCGAAGACTCCTACTATTCCGTACTTTTCCTTGCATTATCAGGTGAAGAACTAGGGTTGCTGGGTTCATTCTATTTTGTGCAAAATACTCCTGTGCCTCTATCCCGGATCAAATGGGTATTCAATCTGGACCTGGTAGGTAGCGGTGATGACGGCATCACCGTCGTCAATGGTAAGGAATACCCCGAGGTATTTAACCGTATGGTGTCTATAAATGAGGAGAAGGGCTACATGACACAGGTAAAAGCACGCGGTGAGGCCTGCAACAGTGACCACTGCCCTTTCCATATGGCCGGTGTGCCATCGTTTTTTATTTACACACTTGGTGGCATCACAGCCTATCACGATATAAACGACAAGGGCAGCACGTTGCCACTTACAAGGTATAATGAATTGTTTCAACTGATACTGGATACTGTAACCACCTTTCAGCCATGAAGAAAAAGATAGCACTGGTAGCCCATGACCATAAAAAAAAGGAAATGGTAAATTGGGCTCAAAACAAAAAAAACCAGCTGGCTCAGCATGAGATCTTCGCTACCGGCACTACCGGAAAAATCCTTGAGGAAGCATTGCAGCTCCCTGTTCATCGTTTTTTAAGCGGTCCGCTCGGTGGAGATCAGCAAATCGGAGCAAAAATATCGGAAGGTGAAATCGACATCCTTATCTTTTTCTGGGATCCGCTGGAGTCACAACCCCATGATCCGGATGTGAAGGCACTGCTACGCCTTGCAACAGTATGGAATATCCCTACAGCTACCAATCGCAGTTCAGCTGATTTTATCTTTTCCAGCCCCTTTATGGAAAATGAATACAAACGCGATATCCCTGAGTTCGAAGGCTATAATACAAGAAAAATAGATACCTAGTCGAGCAAATGAAATGCAGGTTGATGCTCTGTGGCCGGTATGACGTCAACTCCGCGGATATTTTTTACTTCAAATCCAAGATCACCACGACCCCGGAATCCTGCCACCCATACACCTGTCTCTGTCTGGTGCCATTCTGCCCATCTTACCTTTATGCCATTTACAGGCAATACCGATACCCACATCTGAAACGCTTCCGGCAGGTATTCCTCATCATAATGCCATACATATGAATCACCCGGCGTAGTACCACCGGTAGTGTATGTAACTTTCAGGCATTCTCTGCCGTCAATTTTTACCATTTCACGTATGGTGCCAGTGTCGAATAATTTTGTGTAGGCCATAAACCAGAAACTATCATTCGTCCAGAAGCTCCACGCCTTATCGAGAATTTTCTGTTTTTCATCGCCCAGGACCTCTTCACCTCCCTGCATAGCTATGCCATCTATGCTGTCCAGCACCATCAGCACTTCTATGTCATCCCACCGGATGGAGGCATAGTTATTTGTCTGATCCCATACATATTGATGGCCAAATAGCTCCCAGCTGAAATATTGTGTCTCCCTCCATGCAGATGAATCCACGCGGGCCAGGATATTATGGGCTACCTCATCGGCCCTTTCCTGATCATATCCTTCCGGTAGCTGCTTACTGATAATGATACCGGCCGCGATGATTATTACTACAACCACACCGACTATATAAAGTATGACTTTCATATTACCCATTAAATTTTCTGGATATCAATTCAAAGAATTCGGCCTCCTCATCTTTTTCGATATCCCAGTTGAACCTTTCCATGTACGGGGAAAGAAATCTTGCAACCTCACTGTAGGAAGCCATTTCATCGATTTTGCTGATCACCTCCTCATATGTCTCCGGGTTGTCATCAAACAGTTCTTTCTGGAACATATATCGCTGGTTTAATGTAATCGAAGCCGAGATGGATTGTATTTTTTCATAGCGATGAGACACTTTTATGTCTGGGATGGGCTCATTCTGCCGCGGCGTGACCGAAGGTTGATTGTCTTCAATTGCTTTCCGCTGGTGGAGAAAGAGTGAATCAAAATCAAAATCCAGGGTTTTTTTGAGCTCAGCTACTGTATTTGCAGGATCTTCCGGCATTGCGTTGACTTCTGCACAGGCATTTTCGAACAGATTAAAAGCTTCTTTTTTATCAGAAACCTTATTTTCCTCCAGTTTTTTGAGAAATACCTGTGCAAGGTTTTTATTGATCACAATGTATTTGCTCTTTTTGCGGAAGAGGTCCGGCTGAAAGGTGCCGGATGCCCCGATCTGTTCTACAAAATAATCAAAAGGCGCAAAAAGTATGGTTATGGTATCCCGGATTGATTGCACGAGGATGCCCTCAAAAACTTCACGCTTCATTTCGATATGGCGGGATAAGACATTCATGAAAGAGGTGAGCGCTTCCCTGACTTCATGATGCTCAAAGTTGAAATACGGACTCCGGATTTTTTCTGTCTCTTCATGCCATTTCAGCATCAGCTCCTGTATCACAAAAAAATTGACCTGTTTTATGGTCGAAAAATTTTTAATATCGTTGCCATTAATCTTCTTGTGATCGCTAAAAAAGGCATCACAGGCAGCCTTAGACCAGTTTCTGGCATACTGCAGCAATTTTTCCTGGTTTAAAGTGTTTTCCATATCAGAAAGAGCTTAACATTCAGCATTGATGTGAAAATAGTTGAAATGTATTTGTTTTGTAGCATAAATACCTGAATACATGTTTGTTGAACCCACCTATTCCCCCAAGCACCCGGATGCCGGTTGGATAGAAGTCATCTGCGGCTGCATGTTCAGTGGTAAAACGGAAGAACTTATCCGCAGGTTAAACCGTGCTGTCATTGCCCGCCAGAATGTTGAAATTTTCAAGCCTGCGCTTGACAATCGCTACGATGAAACAGACGTAATATCCCATAATAAAAATGCTATCCGTTCTACTCCTGTGCAGTTTTCAAGTGAAATTCTGCTGCAGGCCGGCAATTCGGATGTGATTGGCATTGATGAAGCTCAGTTTTTTGATGACGACCTTCCTGATGTCTGTAATAAGCTGGCCAATGCCGGTAAGCGCGTGATAGTGGCCGGCCTGGATATGGATTATGAAGGAAAGCCATTTGGCCCTATGCCCTACCTGCTGGCTATCGCTGAATTTGTAACCAAACTGCACGCCATATGTGCCGTCAGCGGAGGTCTGGCCTCATTTTCCTATCGCATTAGCGAGGGCAAAGAAAAAGTAATGCTGGGTGAAAAAGATCATTATGAGCCCCGAAACCGTAAATATTTCAACACAAAATGAAAATCTGGCCATGGGTAATATTGCCATTTGTTTCATTTGCCCAGCCGGCTCCGACGGGCACCTGGAACACCCACTACAGCTATTTCCGGGCACTTGATATTACCTCATCCCCGCATGCTATCTACTGCATGACAGAGAATGGCCTCTTTTCTTATGACCTCGAGTATGAGGAGCTAACCCGACTTGAGCGATCTGTTACTGGTAAAAACAATTTTTCATCCATTGCATATGACCCATTTGAGGAAGTGCTTTGGGTAGGGTTTGATGACGGTATGATTGCACGCTACAGCAGCAATAGGACAGAACAGCTCGATGTAATCTTTGATCTGGACAGGGATTTCGATAAGGAAATACGAAATTTTAACTTTACGGAAGAGTCCATTTATGCCTGTACGAGCTTTGGTATCGTGGTATTCGATCGCTCTACCCTGCTGGTGCGTGAATCTTATATCGACCTTGGGCCAGAGTCAGGAAGTCTGGGATGCAATGATGTGCTGCTCGCAAATGATTCTGTATTTGTCGCTACAGATGCAGGGGTGTTCGTAGCACCTGTTGCAGGGGTAAACCTTCAAAATCCTGCCAATTACCGTCGAATAGATATCCCCGGCCTAAATCTCGCCTCTCAGGTAACCGAAATAAATGAAAGCATCTGGGTCGCCGGAGATCAGAATGCATGGCGGTCATCAGAATCCGGATGGATACCGGTATTCGGAGAAAATAAATCCGTAAAGCAAGTCACGCACCAACAGGATATGCTTTATATCGTGGCGAATGACTCATTATTTTCACTTCAACAAGATGTTGTTGAATTACACCTTCCCGGTATGTGGCAGCAAGTCAATGAATTTATACCCGGACAAACGGGCACCGCTTTTGTAGCTGATGAAATCGGGGGTTTAAAAAAAATTAGCAGCATCACTGAAACGCTTCGCCCAACCGGACCTCAGATTGCATACCCTACACGACTGCTCTTCAGGGATTCATCCCTTTTTGTGCTGGATGGCCTATGGCAACGCAATCAGACATTCCAGACAAGGCCCGGTCGTTTTGATGAGTGGAGAGATGGTAGATGGATGCATTATCATGCAGCATATCATGACCCCGCTATCATTGCATTACCCCGGATACGAAATATCGTAAGCATAGATTTTTACAGGGGGCAGCGCATTATCTCCAGCTTTGGTGATGGATTATTCACGGGTAATACCACGTTCGGTGGCTTTGAAAACCCGTCGTCCGGGGTCGATCTGTTTTATTCAGATATCCTGTCCGACCTTGACATTTTATATGCCATAGAATATGCTGCTGTGCAGTCGTTTCATGTATTTGAAGAAGATGCCTGGAGATCTGAAGCAATCACTCCCGGTAACCCGGGTTTTCCCGTTGCCCTTACAGGAGCAGCATCAGACCTCTGGATCCGTTTTGATGGTAGTTTCAATAGTGGACTTGTCTATTATGATGGCAATTTCACCCTTCTCAATGACCAGACAAATACCGGAAACCTGCCATCAAATCGTACGATCGACTTTGACAGGGACATCAACGGTGAACTCTGGGTGGCAACCACGGATGGGCTGGCTTATTTCTTTAATATTTCAGGAGCTCAGAACATCAATGCTGCCGTGCCGGTGCTGGATGACAGAGCCCTGTTGCGGGATCAGCAGGTGACTGCCATTGCCTCTGATGGTGGAGGAAGAAAATGGATAGGTACACGACAGGGATTGTGGCTGGTGAGCGCTTCCGGTGATGAGATCTTTGAATATTTTACACCTGAAAACAGCCCCTTACCATCACCACTGATCGTAGATATTGCATTCGATCCATTGAGTGGGGATGTATTCATTGCTACAGATCGCGGATTGGTTTCGTACCGGTCAAACTCACTTCGCGGAACTCCGTTTCATGGTGATAATATGAAGGTTTATCCTAATCCTGTGCCTCCCGGCTATCAGGGTGAGCTGACCATTGAAGGGCTGGCTATCGACGCCATCGTGAAGATAACCGACACCTATGGAAATCTCATGTATGAGACCACAAGCTTTGGCGGACGTACTTCGTGGAATCTGAGAAATGACCGGGGCAACCGGGTTGGTGGCGGTATTTACCTCATTTTCTCCAGTACAAGAGACGGAGAGGATCATTTAATAGGAAAAGTAGCCATTTCCAACTGATGTTACAGAAGACAACAGGCATCGTACTTACCTACATCAAATACCGGGATTCCTCTATTATTGTAAAAATTTTTACGCGAAGTCTGGGCCTGCAGTCTTATATCATCAACGGAATTCGTTCATCAAAGTCAAAAAACAGGATCGGTGTTTATCAACCGCTGACATTACTGGAGCTGGTCGTATATCATAAGGAGGATGCCAATATTCAGCGGATCTCCGAGGCCCGGATTTTTCATCCATATCAGCAGCTTCCGTTTGACATGGCCAAATCCACCATTGCGATCTTTCTGACAGAATTTTTTTCACGCATTCTGCACCAGAATTACTCCAATGAAGACCTTTACGATTTTCTTCAAAATGCATTGATCCAATTTGATACCAGCCCGCATAAAGCCAATTTTCATATTCAGGTATTACTAAAATCAGCCTTATACCTGGGTTTTTACCCGGAAAATGGTGAGGCTTTGCTCGAGGAGGCTGGTGTCAATGTCAGCGGGCATGAGGATGAAGCCGATTATATCAATCAATTGCTACATGGTGGTCTATTTGAAAATGTAAAAGCAGCACGAGATATCCGGCGGGTTTGTATACGTCATGTGCTTGCATTCTATGAGTTGCATATACCGGGTATCGGTTCGATGAAGTCGCTCGACATCCTTCAATCCCTGATGAATGAATAGTTTCTATAAATACTTAAGTGCATCAAGTATCGATATCGTAGCAGGCGCATTGAGTATGTGTTATGCCATTAACTACACGACAGGGCATAGCGCGGGTATTTACGTTTATCTTGTGCTTGGTCTTGTGGTATGGTTGATTTATACCAGTGATCATCTCGTGGATGTATACCGTAAAAGGCATGTAAATTCCTTTCGTCATGACCTGCACAAAAAATATTTTAATTTTTTTATCAGCTGCAGCCTGTTTATCGCCGGCTTATCCCTATTTCTGATTTTTAGGCTACCAAAAGAAATATTGATTTCAGGTATACTAATAGGTGCTTCGCTGATACTTCTACGTATTTTTGAGATCTGGCGAAACCTGCCTACAAAAGAATGGTCTACGGGCATATTTTATACCTGTGGTGTAGGTATTGTAGCCATCAGTTATGGGACTTTGTCGGAAATATGGGTTCCTCTTGCTGTCACCTTCATATTATCTGTACAAAATGGTCTGATTCTGTCATTTTTTGACTTCAGCAGCGACATTAAATCCGGCTCCGTGTCTTTCAGCACGCGCTTTGGCATCCGAAAATCCATGTTCTTTATAAGACTCCTATTTCTGGGCGGCCTTGTTGTCATGATCCTGATATCCCGTCAGGGATTCACAGCCGATCACATTTTCTGGATGATCTTTCTTGTCATCGGTCTTTCGGTTCATGCCTTCACATACCGCAGCCGTACATTCTTCTTTAACCATTTGGATTGGCTTAGGCCGCTTCTGGATGGAATTTATATATTAACCGGTATCATGACGTTTTTGATATGAATTACGGTAGGGTCGCCCTCGTGTACGATAGGATCGCACAGCTCGTATTTGGATCGAAACTGCTGTGTGCTCAACACGTTGGCCTTGACTATTGCCATTATCCGCTGACTATTATAGGCGGAGGTACTGGCCTGATTTTGCAATATATCCCGGAAAAGAAGCAGGTGGAATTTATTGAACAGTCATTACAAATGGTCAAAATAGCCCGTAAAAGGGATACTGCCGCATTTGTTTCGTTTAAGGCCGAGCCATTTACCTGTCTTAAGCAGCTTACTGGCTGCTACTTGCTGCCTTTTGTGATGGATACCTGGAGTGACCGGCAGATTTTGGATTTTTTCAGACAACTCTCGCCTCAGTCAGAAGCAATAATTGTGGACTTTGTTCCACCACAAAAACCATATCATAGACTGCTTGCAAGGGTCATGATCTGGGCGTTGAAATTGACTGCCGGCCATCCACGCACGAATATTCCGGATATCCTAAAGCTGTCAAAGGTGGCTGGATGTCATCACTCGATCCTTTTTGAAGACATGCAGGGCTTCATTCGTGTGATAAAGGCTAGTAAGTGATCACGCCTTCCGGTGAATGGATTTCAAGTGATTTTTCTCCATCCTCTACATAACCAATGATTTTAGCTTCAACATCAAAAGACCTGGCAATATCCATAATATCATTCGCAGCTTCAGCCTCCACATAGAGTTCCATGCGATGGCCCATGTTAAAGACCTGATACATTTCTTTCCAGGGAGTACCTGTAACCTCATGTAGCGTCCGGAATAGTGGCGGCAAGTCAAACAGATTGTCCTTAACAATTTTATAGCGGTCTGTAAAATGAAGCACCTTGGTCTGGGCGCCTCCACTGCAATGAATGACTGCCCCTGTTTGCGAGCTGTACTCCTTTAAGACCTGTTTTAATATGGGCAGGTACGTTCGGGTGGGTGACAGCACAAGTTTCCCGGCATCCAACGGGCTGCCTTCAATGGCATCCGTCAACCTGAAAGGGCCGGTAAAGATGAGCGATGTATCTATCTCAGGATCATAGGCTTCAGGATACTTCTCACGGTATATTGCATTGAACATATCATGACGTGCAGAGGTAAGCCCATTCGATCCCATCCCCCCATTGTATTGACTTTCATACGTGGCCTGCCCAAAGGACGCCAGACCTACAATGACCATTCCGGGTTTAATCCTGTCGGTGGTAATCACCCGTTCACGAGGCATCCGTGCTGTTACGGTACTATCTACAATGATGGTCCTCACCAGGTCTCCCACATCGGCTGTTTCGCCGCCAGTAGCATAAATGGATATACCAAGGTCGCGCAGCTCCTGCAAAAACTCCTCTGTACCTTCAATTATCGCTTTGATCACCTCTCCGGGGATACGGTTTTTATTGCGGCCTATGGTCGATGACAACAACATGTTGTCTACAGCTCCTACACAGGCCAGGTCATCCGTATTCATGACTATAGCATCCTGAGCTATACCTTTCCAGACCGACAGGTCTCCGGTTTCTTTCCAGTACATGTAGGCGAGGGAGGATTTCGTGCCGGCACCATCAGCGTGCATTATGGTACACCAATCCGGATCCCCGGATAGTATATCGGGAATAATCTTACAAAAAGCCGCGGGATAAAGCCCTTTATCTATATGAGCGATGGCCTGGTGAACATCCTCCTTGGTTGCCGATACTCCTCTTGCTTGATATTTATTCATAATTCGCGAGCTTATTGAGATACATCTGAATAGTATTTTCCAACCCCAGGTATATGGCATCGCAGATTAATGCATGCCCGATTGATACCTCATCCAGAAAAGGAATACTTTTCTTAAGAAATGACAGATTATTAAGATCAAGGTCATGGCCGGCGTTAATCCCAATATTCATTTTCTTTGCCGCTTCTGCTGCAGCCACATACGGAGCAACAGCTTTTTCCCGATCCTGATGATATTGTACCGCATAGGGTTCGGTGAAAAATTCAATTCTGTCAGCACCGATTTTTGCAGCCCCTTCCACCATCTTGATATCCGGATCTACAAATACTGACACACGTATACCATTGGATTTAAGATCGCTGATAACATCTTTCAGTAATGAGGCGTGTTTTATTGTATTCCAGCCTGCATTGGAGGTCAGCGCATCAGGTGCATCTGGCACCAGGGTCGCCTGAGCTGGTTTAACTTTTTTTACAAGATCCATCCACCGCTGGTCCGGATATCCTTCGATATTGAATTCTTCCCGTAGTTCCGGTGCGAGCAGGATAACATCTGCATGCCGTATATGCCGTTCATCAGGTCGTGGATGCACCGTTATGCCTTGCGCACCATATCTTTCAATGTCCTTTGCTGTCCTGAGAATATCGGGATTATTGCCTCCCCGGGCGTTTCTCAATGTGGCAAACTTGTTAATATTTACGCTTAACCTGGTCATGTATTTATTCTTTCCGCCTCTATCGTTAATTTTACGGTTTCAAAACTACTTATTTTATGAGTCTTAAAGCACAAATTGACGCAGATATTAAGGCAGCGATGAAGGGAAAGCAGCAGGACGAACTGCGCGCCCTGCGTGCCATCAAATCAATGATCCTTCTGGCAGAAAGTGAGTCTGCCGACAGTCAGATGGATGAAGAAAAGGAACTTCAACTGCTGATGAAAGCCGCTAAACAACGAAAGGATTCTGCAGAAATATTCAAACAGCAGGGCCGTGAAGACCTCTATGCCAAAGAAATCGTAGAAGTCGAAATCATCGAAAAATACCTGCCCAAGCAACTCTCAGAAGAAGAACTAAAAGCTGAGATTGAAACCATCATAAATGAAACCGGGGCTAGCTCCATGAAGGATATGGGTAAGGTGATGGGATTAGCCTCACAAAAGCTTAAAGGTAAAGCAGACGGTAAGGCTATTTCTACTCAGGTGAAAAATCTGCTGAATAGTTGACCGTTTTTGACTTAATTCTGGCAATCCCCCTTCTTATCGGACTGGTGGCAGGGTTCAGAAGGGGGCTCTTGATGGAGATCATCCATCTGGCTACATTTTTTGTAGCTATCATTCTGGGCATTGTACTGCTGGATCAGGTTTCTGAATGGTTATCTCACTATATCAATGACAGCAAAGTCATACCCGTTATCGCTTTCGTCATCATTTTTATAGGTACCATTCTGCTGATGACCTTTGTGGGTAAAATATTGAAAAAAATTCTCGATATGACCCTCTTAGGTACTGCCGATACGATTCTGGGTGCCATATTTGGTCTTTTCAAATGGGCATTTATTATCTCTGTTTTTTTCTTTATCAGCTCATGGATCGGTCTGCCCTTACGTGAGATTTTTGTAGCTTCCCTTCTTTTCGGATTTATTGAGCCCATAGCTCCATTTATTTTTCGTATTATCGCCGAGTTCGGTCCCATAGGTGAAAATTTCAGGGAGCTAATTGAAGAATTCCTGCCTTGATACTGCTTATTGCTAATTTCTTCTCATCTACCTACAACCTTAAAGATTATTTGAATCAGACACGGGACGATGTTACTGTGGGATCAAATACGATCAGCGATCATGAAGTGGAGCGTATTCGGCCTGATGCGATAGTCATTTCTCCGGGGCCCAACCGCCCTGAGCATGCAGGAAATATTTTGCCACTGATCGGGCATTTTGCAGGGCGTGTTCCCATCCTGGGAATTTGTTTAGGTCATCAGGCAATCGGTATGTATTATGGTGCTGGCCTTGGACATTCTGTTCAGCCCCGTCATGGTAAGCGCACATCAGTATGGGTGGATATTGAAGATCCCATTTTTCAAGGTATCAATTCTCCTACCGTGGTAACACGTTACAATTCACTCACGTTAACGCATTTACCTGACGGGTTCAACCTTATTTCTGAAGATCATAACGGTGAGATTATGGCGATCCGACATCAGAATTATCCCATTATCGGGCTTCAATTCCATCCTGAGGCAATTTTAACAGAAAATGGTTTAAAAATGTTGTATAATTGGAAATCCAGCCATTATGGACTAACTACATAAAGATGAATTACACGATTAAGGAAGAAGCAGATTATAAATATATTGATGAAGGCTCAGGACAGCCCATGATCATGCTGCACGGCCTTTTTGGCGCATTAAGCAACTGGGAAGGTGTAATTGAAAGGTTCCGGAACGATTACCGGGTGATCATTCCTATGTTGCCAATCTATGAAATGCCCGTGAAAAAGGCTGGTTTGGAAGGTCTCAACACCTTTTTTGAAGGTTTTGTGAAAACCATGAGTCTGGACCGGTTCATCCTGCTGGGCAACTCACTGGGAGGCCACCTGGCCCTGATTTATACATTGAAAAACATGGAAAAAGTAACCCACCTTATATTGACGGGTAGTTCGGGGCTTTTTGAGAGCGGCATGGGAGGCTCATATCCCCGAAGAGGAAGTTACGAATACGTTCAGGAGCGTGTGGGCTATACATTTTATGACCCAAATACTGCCACAAAAGGCCTTATTGACGAAGTATTTGAAATTACCAACTCCATACCCAAATGCCTGCGCATAGTAGCCATAGCCAAGTCAGCGCAGCGTAACAACATGGCCAGGGAAATAACCGCCATCAAAGTACCCACATTGCTGATATGGGGGCTCAACGATACCATTACCCCACCTTATGTGGCACATGAATTTAATCGTCTGATAGAAGGAAGTAAGCTTCGTTTTATTGATAATTGCTGTCACGCCCCGATGATGGAACACCCCGATGAGTTTAACGCCTACGTGGAAGAATTTTTGACAGAAAAACTAGTTGAAGCATGAATATTGTAGAGCTTGCACAACCTGAAATCCCATTTCTTACCACTGAAGATACAGCCATCAGGGCGATGAACCTGATGAGTGACCTGGGATTAAGCAGAATACCGGTGCTAGAGGATAACCGCTTCGTTGGATTCATCTCCGATGATATACTATTGGACTCCCACTCCAGCAGACAACTGGTAGGTGAATTCGAGATCGGTTGCCGCGATTGCTATGTAGGAGAAGATGTGCATTTTTATGATGTTCTGAAGCTGGCTTACGATCATCGTATCGACATGATTGCGCTTGTAGATGATAAGATGCGTTATGCGGGTGTAATTTTCGTTGAAGATGTCTTCCGCCTTTTTGCCTTAAGTACCCCAGTACAAACCGATGGCAGTATTCTGATCATTTCGTTGGATAAAATTGATTACCAGCTGAAAGAAATAGTAAGTATTCTGGAATCCGAACATGTAGCCATTCTCAGTATCTGGACAGAGGATGACCCTGTTAATGAAAAGCGAACCAGGGTTACGATAAAAACCAACGCACTGGACCTTAAAAAAGTAGAGCATGCGCTGGAAAGATTCAACTACCGACTCGAGTCAAAATTTGAGAAGCTGCCGTCCATGACCAATGAGCAGCAAAGGTTTGATAACCTGATTAAATACCTAAATATTTAGGCTTGAGGAGGTTTCTCATTCATTGCAACTCAAAGGAGCCAAAAGCAGCTGACGCTGTACAATGGATTACAACATTCTGCCATCAGAACGACTGTGATCTATACCTGTCACCGGGTGTCCCTGCTTTTGATTTTATCGACGATATGCAGATTCAACGCTATCGGGATCAGGAAATTGATGCAGTTATAAGCGTTGGCGGTGATGGTACATTTCTTGCCTCTCTGGAATATTCTCATATCAAAAAGCTTCCTACCCTCGGTATCAATGCAGGACGTCTTGGCTTTCTGGCCAGTGTGCCACTGGAAAATATAAACGATGCCATGCAGCTTGTGCTGGAAGGGAAATATACCGTCAATCAGCGTATCATGCTGAAATGTGAAATAGAAGGGCTTGATCTCCGGCACTCCTATGCACTCAATGATTTTACAGTTATAAAGCGTGATTCCTCTTCAATGATAGGAATAGACTGCTATCTGAATGGGCAGTATGTCACCAGATACTGGGCCGACGGACTGATTGTCAGCACTCCAACCGGTTCGACAGGCTATAACCTCAGCTGTGGAGGACCCATTATCGAGCCGGGTGCCGGCGTTTTTATTATCACACCCATAAGCCCGCACAACCTGAACCTTCGGCCCCTTATCGTAAACGAGTCTACCACTATCGAATTACGCGTGGTAAGCCGGAATGAACACGTTATGGTAACACTGGATTCCAGAAACTATGTAGCCACATCTGATATTGCGATCACCATTTCCAGGAATTCACATCATGCCCACCTTCTCAATTTTGACTTTAATTCTTATCTGGACACCCTGAAATCAAAATTAAATTGGGGTATTGATGCAAGAAATTGAACTATTTAACGATGAAAATCAACTAAAAATCGATTATCAATAAAAAAATTGTAATCAGGGACGTATTCTTCATATCTTTAGGCCAACTTGAATAGGCTTTTATGTCTCGATTTATTCGCATTATGCTTTTTCTGCTGATAATATTAACGACAGCAGATGCAATCGCACAGACGAGAAGAAGTCGTGTGTCCAAGCAGTTCCGTAAGTCATCGAAAAGAGCATCCTCCTTTAGCGGCTCCAAGGCTACACCCTACTGGTCATTTGGCTTTTCACTTAATACCTTAAACTATTACGGCGATATTACCCCAAGGGAAAGCTTTGCCAGCTCGGACATTCGGTTTACACGTCCCGGAATCGGTGTCCAGGGTGCTTATACATTTGGTGGCCGCTTTAATGTAGAAGGGTCATTTGTATATGGAAGGCTCCAGGCAGATGACAAAACCATTCAGGATATTGCCGACCCCAATGCGCGGTTTCGCTATGTGAGAAATCTTCATTTTCGTAATGATATCAAGGAGCTATCTATTGTTGGGACATTTGACTTCTTTGAAAACTATGGCACATATATCAACCGATTTATTCTGGTGCCCTATGTTTCAGCAGGTATAACCATACTACACCACAATCCACAAGCCATCGTGCCGGACGCCTATTATCTTGATCCCAATACCCCCTTCGATGAAGCCAGGGCTTTTGAAAATGCAGGCACATGGGTATCACTATGGGAGCTGGGAACAGAGGGACAGCATTTGCCGGCTGACCTGAAAGATCAGTATGCTTCAACCTACGGAAGAGAACTGAACGATCCTTACAGCAGGATACAGATTGCCATCCCTATAGTACTGGGCGTCAGATATAAGCTTACACGTACACTCGACCTTTCCTTACAGGTAGGCTACCGCCAGCTCTTTACTGACTACATTGACGATGTAAGCGGTGGCTATGTAGATCTAACCCTTTTTGATTACTATGAGGGCGTGGACACCGAGCTGGCCAAAGCGATGTCTTACAGAAGCAATGAGCCGGTGAATGCATTTAACCGTCAGCAGCGCAATGTATTACCTGATGGTTTTACCTATCTGCCTCAGGATAATTTTACCGGATTTAATAACGATGCCTATAACTACCTCGTGGTACGAGGCTATGGCAGTGATTTCCGACCGGCTTCCGAACTGAACCTAAGGGGAAGCCCAACGGACAACGACATCTATCTGGTGACAAGTATCCGCCTCAGTTATATACTCGGAGGTTCATTCCGGAACGCCAGGTTCAGATAATTTAATACCGAATTTTTCGTTGATTTTCTATGCTCCGGATTATCCTTTTATATTTAATACCGGTAATCGCACTTTGTCAGAAACATGAATTTGGCGGAGGGATTACTGTAAACGGGTATACCGGTGACCTTTCAACCTATGTAAAACCGCTGGATAGTCGCCCGGGTATAGAGGGCATACATAGGTGGAACCTCCACAAGCTCACCAGCATGAAAAACACAATAGGCTATGGTTTTCTGGCAGGCAGGGACCAGGTTAATTTTGATGCGCTGAGTGCAAACAGGGATTTTACATTTTCCAGCTCACTGGTATATGTAAGCAGTGCTGTCGAATTCAACTTTTTTGACTTTATGCAGCGGAAATCCTATTATACCGGATCGCCCTATGCGTTTGTCGGACTGGGGGCATTATATATTGTTGGTGCTTCCCCGCAACCTAATGACGAAAATTACAGTAATGTACAGGTTTTTATTCCCTTTGGAGGAGGTGCCAAGAAAAAGATCGGGGACCGGTGGATTCTGAGTGGTGAAGTGTCATTTAACGCTACCTTCACCGATTACCTGGATAATATCAGCACTGGCATTCAACAAAACAAAAACTACCTTTTTGGTAATTCATACGACAATGACTGGTTTTATCAGGTCAGTATTCGAGTCTCTTACATAATTTACACCATTCCCTGTCCGTTTGACTATAATTAAGCGCTGTATTCCAGTGATTTAAAGAAAATTTTAAGACCTTTGCAGATTGTAACCGCAAGCGGTGAATGACCGAAATCAGTATAGATAAAAATAATCTGCCTGTTCACATTGCAGTGATCATGGATGGTAACGGCAGGTGGGCACAAAAAAAGGGAGCCAAACGCATTTTCGGGCATCAAAATGCTATAAAGGCTGTACGTGATGTTACCGAAGGTTGTGCTGAGCTAGGTGTGAAATACCTGACCCTTTATGCCTTTTCCACTGAAAACTGGCAACGGCCTAAATATGAAGTGGATGCGCTGATGGAGTTGCTGGTTTCCACCATCCATAAGGAGATCAATACCCTGATGGACAATAATGTACGGTTGCTGACAATCGGAGATACTGAAGGTCTTCCGGCAAGTTGTTATCGCGAGCTTGGCCAGGCCATTGAAAAAACCAAAGAAAATGATGGGCTGAGGCTGGTTCTTGCATTGAATTACAGTGGCCGATGGGATCTGAGAAAGGCCATTGAAAAAATTTCGGCTGATGTGACAACCGGAAAGCTAAATATTGCATCTATTCAGGATGATACAGTAAGAAAATATATGAGCACTTCGGATATTCCGGATCCAGAGCTGCTTATCAGAACAAGTGGTGAACAAAGAATCAGCAATTTCTTGTTATGGGAAATGGCATATACTGAACTTTATTTCACTAAAACATTATGGCCTGATTTCAGGAAAAAAGATTTATATGAAGCCATTATCGATTATCAGAAAAGAGAAAGACGTTTTGGGAAAGTTATTGAATCTGCCTAAGCACCTCCTTATCGTTACTCTTTTACTTTCTGTGACAGCCTTCTCACAGATAAGGGTAGGGCCGCAATTGGGTGGAGCAAGTACGTCAAATCCTGTAAATTATAATAACCCCAAGGTTTATACCATCGCAGATATTAAGGTGGAGGGAACGGAATTTCTTGATCACGCCTCCCTCATTTCACTGTCAGGTTTGCGGTTTGGCGATCAGATCACCATCCCCGGATCGGAAATATCCGATGCCATCAAAAAACTATGGAAGCAAAGTATCCTGGGCGATGTTTCCATCTTAATTGATAAAGTAGAAGGCAATGAGGTTTATCTGATCATCCGGCTTACCGAAAGGCCCAAGTTGACACGCTACGAATTCTGTGGTATCACCAGCGCTCAGGAAGGTGAGATTGAAGATGATATCGAACTGATACGTGGACGGATACTCACCGATGCTTTGTTAAAAAATACTGAGCTGAAAATCAGAAACTTCTTCGTAGAGAAGGGCTATCTCAACACTGAAATTACCACTTATAAACAGGACGACACCCTCTTCACAAATGGTATAAAAGTGATATTTGAAATTGATAAAAAGAAAAAGGTCAGGATCAATGATGTGAACATTATAGGCAACGATGAGATCTCGGAAGAAATACTCGTTGCTAAAATGAAAAAGACCAATCCTCATATGCGCTTCACTCTGCTGGAAAATGCGTTGGTCAGCCTTTTCAATACAAAACCTAAGGATATAGTGTATTTCCTGACGCATAAAGAAGAAGCTGATTTTGGTAAGATCAGAGACTACCTTTACCGTCATGCCAAGGTCAACTTTTTTAAATCCTATAAATTCCTCCCCGAAGAGTTCGAAAATGACAAAAACCTGCTGATTCAGTATTACAACTCCAAAGGCTTCCGCGATGGCAGAATCATCAGAGACTCTGTGTATGCCATAAACGATCGCGAAATAAACATTGATATTGAGGTGTATGAAGGAAACAAATACTATTTCCGAAACATAGAATGGAAAGGTAATTATATCTACAGCGATGAGCAGCTATCCCAGATACTGGGTATCGATAAGGGCGACGTGTATGATATGGATCTGATCCAGAAAAAACTTGATTTCAATCCGCAGGGTATTGATATCAGCGGCCTTTACATGAATAATGGCTACCTGTTTTTTGATATACAGCCGATAGAAGTAAAGATAAGCAATGACAGCATCGATGTGGAAATGCGTATATCAGAAGGTGAAAAAGCCATCGTCAACAAGATCATTATCAACGGTAATGACCGTACCAATGAACGCGTCATCCGCCGTGAGATACGCACAATACCTGGTGACTTTTTCTCCAGAGAAAAACTTATCCGGACACAACGAGAGCTGGCCAATCTGGGCTATTTCGACCCGGAACAAATAGGAATGCAACCTATGCCTAATCCTGCCGACGGTACTGTAGATATACAATTTGACCTTGTTGAACGATCGAATGACCAGATACAGTTGTCCGGAGGTTTTGGTGGTGTATTCGGATTCGTAGGTACACTTGGCGTAACGTTCAATAATTTTTCTGCCAGGGAGCTGTTCAAGCTGGGTGAAAAAATGCAGTTGCCTGTTGGAGACGGACAGCGTTTGTCAATTAACGGACAGTGGAACACCCGAACCATCCAAAGCTACAGCGTTTCGTTTACGGAGCCCTGGCTCGGTGGAAGAAAACCAAATTCATTTACCGTTGCGCTGAACTACACAATCTGGAGGAACTTTAACTGGTTTACACAGGAAAATCTGGGAAGCCTTCGTAACGGTGGCGCTACGATAAGTCTTGGAAGAAGGTTGAACTGGCCCGATAACTGGTTTAATATGGTTAACTCAGTGAGTCTGTTGCAGTACCGACTGGAAGATTTTCAGCTGCAGCAGAGTCGTGCCCTTGGCTTCCGCACCGGCGTATCGAATGCCTTTACATTCAATACCACTTTATCGAGAAACAGTATTGACCAGCCCTTCTACCCACGTAAAGGATCTAATGTTTCATTAAGTGTAACAGCTACTCCACCTTATTCTCTGTTCAATAATACCGACTATAACCAATTGTCAAAGCAGGCACAAAACCGCTGGCAGGAATATCATAAATGGATGTTTGACTTTAGCTTCTTCAATCAGCTTACTGAAAAACTGGTAATCAATACCCGTGCGCATATGGGCTTTATCGGTACATACTCTAACCGAAGACCTATCGGTCCGTTTGAGCGATTTTTATTAGGTGGCGCTGGGTTTATAGGGCAGAATAACTTTATCATCGGTACTGATATTATCGGTTTACGGGGCTATCCAGATCAATCCCTTAACCCATCAAACCGGGCATTTATCACGGATAATAACGCTGACGACCTGCTGGAGGGTGGTGTTGTGTTCAGCAAATATGTGATGGAGCTACGCTACCCGATATCACTGAATCCCCAGGCTACGATTTTTGTACTTGGCTATGGCGAAGCCGGAAACAACTGGGGCAATTATGCTGAATTCAGGCCGTTTGATTTACAGAAGTCGGCTGGTTTTGGCGCCCGTGTATTTATGCCTGCATTTGGTATGCTTGGGATAGATTGGGCATATGGATTTGATCCTGTTCCCGGCACAAATAATATCAGCGGCTCGCAGTTTCACTTTACAATTGGACAGCAGTTACGATGATTTTGAGATTTGGCACAGCCTTTGTTATTTATTTTTTGATTAATAGTCCTATTTTTGCGCAAAAAATAGGTTATGTCGACACAAAGTTTGTCCTGAGTAAGATGCCTGAATATAGAGAAGCACAGGCCGAAATTGACAAACTTTCAAAAGACTGGCAAAAAGAGATCGAGACGATGCATAAGATCATCGAATCGAAATATCGTGAATTAAAGGCGGAAGAAGTCCTCCTTACAGATGAATTGAGAGAAGAGCGCGTCAGAGAGATTCAGAAGCTGGAAGAGGAAGTAAAAGCGTATCAGACAGAAATTTTTGGTTTTGAAGGTCTTTTCTTCCTGAAAAAAAAGGAGCTGATGAAGCCGGCGCAGGATAAGGTATATGAAGCAGTAGAAAAGGTATGTCGTGATCACCGCCTAGGCATCTTATTTGACAAATCTGGCGATCTGGTTATGCTATATACCAATCCGATTCATGATTATACTGATTACGTACTGGAAGAGTTGGGTCTTGGTGACCCGAATGATATAATAAGATAACAAACTAAAAAAAGATGAGAAACGTACTATTTGCAATTTTTGGTATGATGCTGGCAGCAGGATCCCTGCTCGCGCAGGAAGGTAAAGTAGGTTATACCAACCCCGAATATATCCTGGCATTTATGCCGGAAGCACAGGAGGCACAGGCTGAGCTGACTACCTACCAGAATCAGCTATATCAGCAGGCTCAGGCTAAATATCAGGATCTTCAGAAAAAATTTGAGTTATACCGCCAGGAAGCACCCAACCTGATTGATGCGGTAAGAGAAGATCGTGAGGCTGAATTGCAACAGCTCCAGCAATCTGCACAGGAGTTTGAAGCTAATGCACCCCAGCGGCTGGCCCAAAGAGAAGCGAAACTGCTACAACCGCTATACAATAAAATTCAGGTTGCGATCAATGAAGTTGCTGAAGAGCAAGGATATACTTATATCTACAATAGCTCTGCCCTTCTTTATGCACCAGAAGGTGATGAAATTTCTGCCCTTGTATTTGAAAAACTGAACATCGAACCACCTACACAGGAAGAACTTGAGCTTGGTTCTAATCCGGAAACTACCGGAGGACAATAATTAAATGGCGCCTTGCAGTCCCACGACTGCAAGGCCTGCCATTAGACCCATTACTATAATGACCGGGTAGGGTATTTTATTCCATACCAGTAATGCTATCGTAACGAGCACCACTACACCATTTATCACCTTATCATACATGGGTTCAAAAAGGATGAGTGCAGCAGCAATTACCATCCCCGAACTGGCAGCGTGAATGCCTTCCAGAGAAGCCTTAACCATTCTATATTTCTTAATATGTTCCCATATTCGGGTTACAAAAAAGATAAAAAATGTACCCGGAAGAAAAATCCCGATAGAAGCACAGAATGCACCCAGTATTTGACCTCCAATTCCATATTCCCGCATAGACAACGCCCCGATATAGGCACTGAATGAGAAAGTAGGGCCCGGGACTGTCTGAACAATACCAAATCCACTTAAAAACTCTTCCGAGGTAAGGTATTTTTTAAAGGTTACAAACTCAGTGTGCAACAGTGGAATAAGTACCTGGCCTCCTCCAAAAATCAATGTGCCGTTTCGGTAGAAGTTTTCAAAAAGACGAATTGGCTTGAGCTGTGTAATAATACCTAGGCCAGCTACAAGTAAAAAAATTCCTGCCCAAAGAATCAGACTGATCCAGCGTACATCCACATCTCCCTTCATCTCACGTTCGTGCTTGCGATAATTCAGGGAAGTCAGCATACCGGCACCAATAATAATTGCAGGATATACAAATGGTGATCGTATAGCAAATGCAATTATGGTGGCGATCAGCATTATGAAAATACCCATATTGGTATTTACTACTTTCGACGATATCACATATGCGGCGTAGGCAATGAAGCCAACCGCCATGGGTTGTATAAACATGGTGAATTCTAATGAGATACCCAGTGATTTGAAATAAGCGATGAGTACTGCAGCAATCGTCATCAGGCAAACAGCTGGTAAAATCCACACCAAAAGAGTCAGATAAGCAAGGACCGGACCACCCAGTCTGAACCCGACCGAAGTGATTGTCTGGGTACTGGTAGGACCTGGCAGTATCTGACATAGCGCGTAGAGCTCAAGCAGCTCAGCTTCTGTCAGGTAGGCCCGTTTTACGACCAGGCGTCGGATGAAAAAGGAAATATGGGCTTGCGGTCCACCGAAAGTTGTTACGGCAAGCAATAATACTTCTCTTAAAAAAATGAAATATCTGATTCTTTTGAACAAAGCTTATGCTTTTAATCCAATCTCTTCCAGACGCTGGCTAAGGAATTCTCCGGCTATTATATCGCTGTATGCTTTTGGATGGGTATCATCTACACAAGACGGAAGTACCGAAAGATCCATCTCCGCACGCGGATGCATAAAAAACGGAATAGAATAGCGGGACTCCCGCATCTTTTCACGAGGTGGATTTACCACACGATGTATTGTCGACTTCAGCTTGTTGTTGGTATGACGTGACAGCATATCACCCACGTTTACCACTACCTGATCCGGCAACGCTGTTACCGGAATCCACCTACCATCTTTTCGCAATATTTCCAGACCGTCAGCACTGGCCCCCATCAGGAGCGTGATCAGATTTATGTCACCGTGTTCAGCAGCCCGAACTGCATCATCGGGTATTTCTTCCGGATTTTCGATAGGAAAATAATGGATAGGCCGCAAAATCGAGTTGCCCTTATTGACCTTACTATCAAAATAATGCTCTTCAAGTCCTAAATAAAGTGCTATGGCGCGCAATACCTGTGTGCCGGCCTGCTCCAGCAGGTGATAAATCTGTAGCGTGGTTTCTTTAAACTCGGGCACCTCCTGTGGCCAGATATTATCCGGATACCCATCAGTAAGTGAAGTACCATCCAGCGGCTGGCCCACATGATAAAACTCTTTCAGATCACCTGTAGAACGTCCCTGAGCATGTTCCTTCCCCTTGCCGGTATACCCTCTCTGACCAAACAATCCCTCCATATGATATTTTTCCTTGACCTCATCAGGTAACTCGAAAAATCGTTTAACAGCACCATATAGATTCTCCCTCATTTCATCCGTGAGGCCGGTGTTTTTAAGTGCTACAAATCCAATGGTATTAAAGGCCTCACCAAGGTCATTTACAAACTGCTGACGCTTATCACCGCCAGTGAAGTCAAGAAGATCCAGCGAAGGGATCTGGTCGGGTAGATTTGTCATTTTTTTATATCTGATTATCCTTTAAATATACATCGATTGGCTGAATCTGTATAAATCGAACATAAAAAAAGCCCATGATTATGGGCTTATTAAGGTGAATTGTTATCTCTTAACTCTGTGATAATGCTTCTGCACCACTTACAATCTCGAGAATTTCCTTCGTAATGGCAGCCTGACGTGTTCTGTTGTATACCAGCTTCAGCTCTTTGAGCAGTTCACCTGCATTATCCGTGGCCTTATCCATTGCCGTCATCCTTGCACCGTGTTCAGCAGCGTTTGACTCGAGCAATGCTCTGAACAATTGAATTTTAAGTGATTTTGGTATTAACTCATCAATGATTTCTTCTTTACCAGGCTCATAGATGTATTCAGTCGTTACCTCTTCTTCTGTTTCCTGATTTTGAATAGGCAGAAACTGTTCATCTCTCACAATCTGGGTAGCTACATTTTTAAACTCGTTGTAGACGATGACAACCTTATCATATTCTCCTTTTCTAAACTCTTCCATAGCATAATAAGCTACATCAGATGCGAGATCGAAGGTCAGATCATGCATAATCTCACTGTAATCATTTATGGCAGACCATTGATTTCGTTTTACTGTACCAAACGCTTTTTTACCTATAGGCATAAAGGTAATAGCACCATCGTCATGTAAATGCTTCCATTCGCCTTCCAGCAGATCTCTGATTTTACGGAAAATATTGGTGTTAAATGCCCCACATAATCCCTTGTCAGATGTCACGGGAATTACCAGCATTCTCTTTATTTCACGCTCCTCCCCATATACTGCAGTTTCAACTTCGCCTGCGGCAGCTGACACCTTTCCAAGTAACTCATTCAGCTTGTCAGCGTAGGGTCTAAGCTTGACAATACGATCCTGCGCCCTGCGCAGCTTGGATGCTGCTACCAGCTTCATGGCCCTGGTAATCTGCTGTGTTGATTTTACAGAGTTTATTCTGGTACGTACGTCTTTTAAGCTTGGCATTTACGCTGTATATTTTGAACCTACTTCTTTCGCTACCTTTTTAAGCGTCTCCATAACTTCGTCTTCGAGCTTTCCTGCTTTCAAGGAATCCAGCTCTTTTCTATACTGAGCCTTAAGTAGCTGTAGAAAATCCTTCTCAAAGTCTCTTGCTTTGTCAACCGCCACGTTGTCCATAAACCCGCGTGTGGAAGCAAGAATTATGGCGACCTGCTCTTCCACCTGAACAGGAGAATACTGTGGTTGCTTTAATATCTCCTGGTTTCTTCTTCCACGCTCAATCGTTCTTTTAGTGGCGGCATCCAGGTCGGATCCAAATTTGGCGAAAGCTTCCAGCTCTCTGAATTGAGCCTGGTCAAGTTTCAGGGTACCTGCCACCTTTTTCATAGATTTAATCTGAGCATTACCCCCTACCCGTGATACAGAAATACCAACATTAATCGCTGGTCGTATACCACTGTTGAACAGGTTAGTTTCCAGAAATATCTGCCCGTCTGTAATGGAAATTACATTGGTTGGGATATAGGCAGATACGTCACCTGCCTGAGTTTCGATGATCGGAAGGGCTGTGAGTGATCCTCCCCCCTTTACCATACCCCGAATTGATTCGGGCAGGTCATTCATATTCTTAGCTACGCTATCATCTGCAATTATTTTTGCAGCACGCTCTAGAAGTCTTGAGTGCAGGTAAAATACATCTCCGGGATATGCTTCACGGCCGGGAGGTCTTCTCAGCAGAAGTGATACTTCACGATAAGCAACAGCCTGTTTTGAAAGGTCGTCATATACTACAAGCGCAGGGCGACCTGTATCTCTGAAAAATTCACCTATTGCTGCGCCGGAGAATGGTGCAAAAAACTGGAGAGGAGCAGGATCTGATGCACTTGCTGCAACGACTGTGGTATAATTCATTGCACCAGCTTTCTCTAGATTATCAACCACCTGCGCCACAGTAGAGGCCTTTTGCCCGATAGCGACATATATACAATATACAGGTTCTCCCCTGTCGTAATTTTCCTTCTGATTGATGATGGTATCAATTGCTACAGCAGTTTTGCCCGTCTGCCTGTCACCAATTATCAACTCTCTTTGGCCTCTGCCAACAGGAATCATTGAGTCTATTGCTTTGATACCGGTTTGCAATGGTTCATTAACGGGCTGTCGGAAAATTACACCGGGCGCTTTTCGTTCTATTGGCATTTCATAAAGATCACCTGCGATGGGCCCTTTACCATCGATTGGCAAGCCTATAGCGTTTACCACACGACCAACCATCCCTTCTCCGACATTGATTGAGGTAATTCTACCGGTACGTTTCACATTATCGCCTTCCTTTACCTCTTCGGTGTCGCCCAGGATTACAGCACCCACATTGTCCTCTTCCAGGTTTAGCACCATGGCCTGTTCTCCGTTGTCAAACTCAAGTAGTTCACCTGACTGAGCGTTGGATAATCCGTAAATACGTGCTACCCCATCACCTACCTGTAGTACCGTTCCTACTTCTTCGAGTGATGTTTCAGCATCAAAACTTGATAATTGTTTCTTTAAAATTGCAGATACTTCGTCTGGTCTTAATTCTGCCATGGTCTTAACTTATTTTACCAATGAATTTCGTAGTGAATTTAAATGACTTCGTACTGAAGCATCGTATTGCTGGTCATCGAGTCTGAGAATAAACCCGCCAATAAGCGATGGATCTTCTTTTTGTACGATATCGAATGTTTTACCTGTAGATTTTTTCAACCTATCCCTGAGCTCATTTACCTGCTTTTCGTCTATTGGATACGAAGTGATCAGTCGGGCTTCTCCTATTTTATTTAATTCCTCGTACTGATGTATGTAGGCTTTGGCCATTTCAGGCAGAAAAGATTCCCGACCCTTGAGGCATACAAGCTCGAACATTTTCAGTGTGATAGGGTGCAATTTGTCGGTGAAAACAGCTTTCAGAATTGCTGCCTTTTTCAGATGCTTGATCACAGGGCTCTTAAGTGTATTCCGCAATTCCGGTGCAGCCTGAAGAAGGCTAAGGAAATCCTTCATCTCGGAGTACACCTGTTCGTCCACTTTCTGGGAAATAGCCGACTCCAGTAGTGATTTAGAATATCTTTTGGCTATCTGTAAATTAGACACCTTAATTGATGTTTAGTTCCTTCAGGTATGTTTCTGCCAGTTCCTTCTGAGCGCTATCATCGCTAAGGTTCTTTCGCAGTATTTTTTCTGAAATCTCAAGTGCCATTCGGGCTACTTCAGATTTCACCTCACGCATCGCCTTCGACTTTTCAGTCTCTATGGCTTCCCGGGCGTCTTTAATGATTTTCTCTGCCTGCTCATTAGCGTCGTTTGATGCTTGCTCCCTGATCTTTTTTGCCGCATATGTGGCTTCAGTTATAATTTTATCTCTTTCCTGACGTGCTTCTTCCAGCAACCTCTCATTATCAGATTTTAGCCGATCCATCTCAGAGCGGGCAGACTCAGCCGAGTTGAGTGCTTCCTGTATAGACTCTTCACGCTGTTTTAATGCACCCAGAATGGGCTTCCAGGCCAGCGCCCTTAGGATAAATAATAATACCAGAAAGCCAATCAGCTGCCAAACGAATAAACCTACATCGGGAGTAATTAAATTCATCTCTTTTCCAGTTGTTGTTGTTAAAATCAGGGAGGCAATTGCCTCCCCTTAATTATCAGGCTCCAACGCCAAGTGCAATCAACAGACAAATAACCGCTCCGAAAAGAGCAATTACCTCAATCAGTGCAGCAATGATAAGCATACCGGTCTGAATACGACCAGCAGCCTCAGGCTGACGACCCATTGACTCCATGGCTGATCCACCGATTCTACCGATACCCATACCTGCGCCCAACGCAACAAGTCCAACGCCTATACCAGCGCCAAATACCGCAAATGAACCAGTGATTTCCAACAATAAAGCTAACAACATAACAAACATTATTTAGGGTTAAATTAAACTCTTATCAGCCACTTCTTCTGCATGGTGATGCTCCTCTACCGCTGCACCAATGTACATCGATGAAAAGAGTGTGAATACATATGCCTGAATGGTAGCTACCAGTAACTCAATAATATTTATAAACGTCACAAAGACTGTTCCTACAAACCCGGCAGCGACACTCTGAAATATGAATGCGAGTCCAATAAGGCTCAGGATAACGATATGTCCTGCCGTGATACTCACAAAAAGTCGTATCATCAATGCAAATGGCTTGGTGAATAATCCAATAAACTCAACAAGAGGAACCATCGGAAAAGGAACTTTCATCCACCAGGGCACTCCCGGCGTCCAGAATACGTGTTTCCAGTAATCTTTATTCCCATTGACGTTGGTAATAACAAAGGTTATCAAAGCCAGACAAGCGGTTACTGCTATATTTCCTGTAAGGTTCGCAGCCCCGGGAGTAAGACCTAACAGATTGTTGAACCAGATAAAAAAGAACAAGGTAAGTAAATAGGGTAAAAACCTTTCATATTTGTGTTCGCCAATGGCTGGTTTTACGATCTCATCCCGCACGAAGATGATAATAGGTTCAAATAATGATTGAATACCACGCGGTGCACCAATCCCGCGCTTGTTGTATCCATTGGCGACACTTAAAAATACGACGAGCGTAAGGATAATACTCAGGAATAAGGAAGCTACATTTTTGGTTATGGAGAAATCGTATACTTTTCTTGACTCATCCAGGGGAATGATTTTTTCGTTTTCATTGATACGAAAGCCTTCATGTGTTTCGGTGGGGTGGTGATGACTGTAAAAATGTCGGGATGAAAAAACATGGAATCCTTCGCCCGGCTCAAATAAAATAACGGGTAAATAAATGGTAAAATCGCCGACAATATGCCAGGAGTGCGCATCTGATATGTGATGCATGATGACTTCTCCTATATTCACCTCTCCGCTCTCACCGTGTGAATCGTGATCCTCACCATGTGTATCTGCTGCATGTTCGGCTGTTGCATCGTGGTCAGGTGCATGCTGCGCAACCGCGTTGGTGATTAGTAAAATGCTGCTGATGAATACAATAAATAAAGAAAGCGTGCTGATCCTCATGTTATCTTTCGTCGACCATCCGAAATTCAGGTTGCAAAGGTAGGTAAAGAATGCAGAAAGTAAAACAATTATTTTGCTGTTTGTTGGTGTGAATAAAGCACCAATGTGACCACCTCAAAAACGGTGAATAGAAAGTAAATGCAGAGAAATGCGATAAGATTTTCTTTTATCTGATGCTCAAGCAGAAAAAAGGCTGCAATGATATAAATAAGGTAAAATAAAAGTTTGATGACGATTGACAACATCGCCAGGTTCACAAACTGATAGCCGCTGGCGCGTATTCCCTTTGATGACAGGAAGTAAGCAAGAGAAGAAACCAGATATAATACACCTACACTTATATAAAGGAAGCTAAAACGATCAAGTAGTGTATCGTTGGCGTCCATAATCAGAAGTACAGCAAGGACAATAACAGCTAATAAGCCCAGCTGAATATAATGGGAACGAAAAAGATTATTCATTTTTATTGATCTGCCTGAATAATAGATAAAATGAAACCCCTGTACCAAGAAATAAAAAGAGAATGGTAAATATGGGAAAAACGATCTGCGTCTTACCATCAAGCCATAAACCGAGCCAAACCAATAAGCCTATTGTAACTACAAATTGTAAAGCAATGCCCGAATACCGGACAAACATCAGGCAGTTTGTTTGTCTTCCCTTGTTATGCCGTTCACTGAAAAGTCCTTATTGATAACAATCTCTTCTTTTGAAGCGCCCATTTTACATCCTCCATTGAAGGTGGCACCTGATTCTACAATAAGTTTATTGGTGACTATATCACCGTGAACAACCGCGGTTGGCCGGAGAATCACCGTTTCCGTTGCCAATACTTTTCCAACTACCTCACCGGAGATCTCAGCATTCTGAGCGGTGATGTCGCCTTCTACGATAGAGGACTGGCCCAGCGCAATTTTGGATTTGGTTTTTACATTTCCTTTGAGCTTACCTTCGATGCGGATATTCCCAAAAGTTTCCACATCTCCTGATATCATTGTGCCTTTGCCGATGATATTGCTGCTGTTGCTTAGCTCTTCTTCAATTAGTCTGTCTTGCTTGCCCATGAATAAGCTGGTTTAGAACGAAACAAAATCCTCAGGGTCAACCGGATCCCCATTGTACCATAACTCAAAATGTAAATGAGGCCCTGTGGTGAGCTCCCCGGAATTTCCTATAATAGCTATCTGTTCTCCAGATCGCACAAAGTTACCAGTTTTTTTTGTTAATACCGAATTGTGTTTGTATACGCTTACCAGGTTGGCACGGTGCTGTATACCAATGACATACCCTCCATCTAACGTCCAGCTGCTGAATATGACCGTACCGTCAGCAACACTCTTGATCACTTCGCTTTCTCCGGCTACAATGTCAACCCCATAATGGCCAAGATCCATATCAAACTTTGAGGAAACAATGCCATTCACCGGACTGTATAAATAAAGATCGGTAAGGTCAGAAGTATAATTGCTGACCGTGAGGAAAGATTGTTCGGACTGCTCAAACTGCTGCCTGAAGGTGGAGTCAATGCGCATAAAGTCATCCGAAAAAACTCTTTCGACTTCGGATGCAGTATATTCTTCATTTTCTAAGCCATTATCAGCTTTTAATGTGTCTTCACCCTTCAGAATCTTACCGATATTGGTGATAAACTGATCCTTTATCTGCACCTGATGCTCCAGTGAGTCAAGCTTAATTCGTAACTCCACCAGATTGCGGTTGGTTTCCATTTGCTCATGTCGGGGATTAAACCACTGGGATAATATGGTCTTTACCATGTAGAGACTTAACAGGAATATCAGCACTACCGACAGGAATATCAAAAGAAAAACCCGCGCATAGGTAAATGTGATCGATGATTTTTCTGCAAAATCCTCCTCATTACGTATGACCAGCAGGTATTTATTCGTTAACCAGTTTGTGAATGTCTTTCTGTTCTTCACAATTCGTATTTTTGTACAAAAATAGTGGAATTAATGCCTTATTTTTAAGGATTTATAAATTAATACCAGATTATCCGCGTTGACTTACTGTGACTGATTTGCGTAAAGCTACCATATACTGTTTACTGCTTTTTATAAATCTGCCCATCACATCGCAGGGACAGGGATTTCTATATGAAATATACCATAATGTAACGGCACATTACAACGGTTATTTCATCGCAAAAGAATCGATAAAAGAGGTGATGGCATCTGTGGAGCAGTCACAGAATTATAATTATGATGAATTGTTACCGATTCTTCCGGTAATTGACTCCTCTACCATAACTGCCAACGCCGATGCTGTTGAAAAAACAATCCGGATGGCCTCCATTGCCATTCAGCGCCATCGTACCTCAAGGTGGACAGACGATTGCTATATTCTTATCGGCAGAGCCCGGTACCTTCAGGCCGACTTCCCTAACGCTATTCAAACTTTTAAATTCGTGAATACGGATAGCGAGGATGACGATAGCCGTCACAGGGCATTATGCTACCTGATCCGTACCTTCGCGGATGCAGGAGAAATCAATAATGCGATAGCTGTAATAGATTATCTGAAAAGACAACAGCTAAACAAGGATAACCGACGATTATATCATATGAACAGCGCCTATGTATACCGGCTACGTGATGAAATGGGGCTGGTAAAAGATCATCTTGCGGGTGCTGTGAAGCTTACCAGAAAAAAAGATGGAAGGGCACGTGTTCATTATCAGCTGGGACAGCTTTATCAGGAAATGGACAGCACTTCGCTCGCCTATTTTCATTACAAAAAAAGCCTCCGGTCCAACCCATCCTACCAGCTTTCCTTCTACACCCGCCTAAATATCGCTCAGGTATCCAGCATTGTAGACGAATCGGATATAAAAGCTACCAGAAAATATTATGAAAAACTGCTGGCTGACGACAAAAATGAAGACTTCCGGGACAAAATCTATTACGAAATGGGCCGTTTTGAGAAAAAACAAGGCAATCTGGATAAAGCCATTGGATTTTACCGGCAGAGTACTGCAGCCTCTGCAGGTAATAATTACCAAAAGGCACAAAGCTACCTTGCACTCGGAAAAATTTATTACGAAGAGCTAAAAAACTACAATGCTGCAAAGAATTATTATGACAGCGTAGTGACCTTCATGTCACCCGAACGGGAAAAATATGCTGCCATCAAGACAAGAAGCGACATATTGAATGAATTTGTAATCCATTACAATACAATCCAGCAGCAGGATAGTCTGTTGTTTCTGGCATCACTGGATACAGCTACACTCTATTCCCTTTTCAGTGATCAGTTCAATGCCAGAGTAAAGGAAGAAGAACTGGAAGCACGGCAAAAAAAACGGGCGCAGGCAATTTCTCAAGCCCAGAATATGCAGGCTCAGGCAATGTCCAATCAGAATTTCAGTGGCCCTTCGCAGGCCACTGCCGGAACCTGGTATTTCTACGATCAGGGCGCTGTAGCAAGAGGCAAAGGTCAGTTTCGCAGTCAATGGGGAGACCGTCCACTTGTGGATAACTGGCGTGTCTCTGGTATGATGACCCTAACGTCTGCGGATCGAACACAGGAAACAGAGGAAGAGATCAATAGCGACAACTCGCAGCCAGAAAACCTGCGGGTTGAATTACAAAATGAATTCAATTCATTTTTATCAACACTTCCTTTTACCGATGAAGATAAAATAGTTGCTCAGGAAAAGGTGATGCATGCTATGTATAACCTGGGCAATATATATTTCCTTAAACTGAGAGAATTCATCAATGCTGAAAATACATACGTTCGCTTTCTTCAACGCTTCGATACTTCGTCTTATAAACCGGAGGTGCTTTATCAGTTGTATCTTAGCCGAAATCAACTCGGAATGGTAACAGCTGATGAGCCGAAAAAAGAACTTCTCAGGGAGTTTCCGGAATCGGTTTATGCTAAACTGATCCTTAACCCCAACTACCTGCAAGAAGAGGAGCAGGCAGCCAGAGAAGCGCGCCATCTGTACGAGAATGCTTACCGTCTCTACAGTAAAGCAGAGTATGATAGTTGTAGACAACTGATTCAATACGGCCTGCAAACTTATGGTGAAACCCGGTGGGCAGACTATTTTCAGGTGCTGGACATTCAAATAACCGGCAAGCAGCAAGGTGTATTTAAATATCAATACGAGCTAGACCAGTTTACCGAAAATAACCCTGATTCTGAGCTAACTGATTTTGTAGCTACCTTAAGGGCAGGCTCAGAAGATTATCAGGATTTTCTGCGTAGAATTGATGCAGTGAGATATATTACAGACCCCGATCAGCCCCATCTGTTTTTAATTCTCTATCAGAAAGCTTCATTGACAGATTCACTGTCAGGTGAGCTCAAAAAGTTCTGCCAATCCTTAGAATCGTATGAAAACCTGACCACAGGCAGCCTGATATTGGACAACTCCCGGAATATGCTGCTGGTAAATGAATTTAATTCCGCGGATGATGCGTTATCTTTCCGTGATATTTTTAGAAATGAACAACCCTTTTCAATGTTTAGTGATGAAGAAATTGAGAACTTTGTGATTTCAAGGGATAATTTTCAGATTTTATATCAAAGTAAAGAACTGGAGGGCTATAAAACCTTTTTCAATAAAAACTATCCATTATAATGGCTGACAAGAAAGAAAAAAACTGGCTTAAAAAATCCATCCGGGTACTGTGGGTATTGGTTATCGCCTTTGTTGTTCTTTTTCCACTGTACATCTACTCCGTAAGCATCAACTGGATGGGACTTTACGGTGAATTGCCCAGTCTGAAACAGCTTGAAAATCCGGACCCCAGGCTTGCTTCTGAACTCTACTCTGCCGACGGATTCCTGCTTGGTAAATATTATCGTGAAAACCGAAGCAATGCAACATTCGATGAGCTTTCACCTTATCTGGTCCATGCCCTTATCGCAACAGAAGACATCCGTTTTGATAAACATTCAGGAATAGACCTGCGCGGTCTGGGAAGGGTTGCTTTTGGAGTAGCCCGTAAAGCTGCTACTTTCGGGAAGGCAGATCTTAGTGGTGGAGGAAGTACACTTACACAACAACTGGCTAAAAATCTATTCAACACACGGCAACACGAAGGTAAAATCAAACGAAGTACACCTCTGTTGGGGATATTTGTCGTGAAAACAAAAGAGTGGCTTCTTTCGGTGATCCTGGAGAGGAATTACACCAAAAAAGAAATCCTGAGTATGTACCTGAATACGGTAGAATTCGGGAGCAACGCCAGCGGCATTAAGTCAGCTACCAATACATTTTTTAATAAAACGCCCATGCAGCTCGAGCCACATGAAGCCGCCCTGCTGGCGGGTATGCTCCAGGCGCCAACACGTTTATCACCGGTGTATAATCCCGATAACGCCTTTCAACGGCGTAACGTTGTCCTGAGCCAAATGGAAAAATATGGATTCCTTTCCGAAAAACTCTGTGACAGCCTTCAGACACTGCCTATTGATATGTCACAGTATAATGTTGAAAATCAGAATATGGGGTTGGCGCCATATTTCCGCAAAGTAATCGCCCGTGATCTTATGGCATGGGCCAATGAAAATGGATATGATCTTTGGGAAGACGGCCTCAAAATATATACAACAATTGACAGCCGCATGCAGAAATACGCAGAAGATGCGCTGACAAACCATATGCAATACCTGGATAGTGTATTCCGCGACCACCTTGATGGCGATATGCCATGGATCGACAACCGTGGTAATGTGCTTAAAAATTATCTGCCCAACACCATTAAAAGACTGGAAAGTTACAAAGCATTAATGGAGAAATATGAAGGCGATACCATCAAGGTATACCGTGATCTTAACGAAAAAAGAAAAATGAGAGTGTTTTCATGGGACGGTGAGATTGACACCACTTTCAGCACCATTGACTCCCTGATTTATTATAAGCATTTCCTGCATGCGGGCTTTGTGGCTATGGATCCCCGTGATGGCAGTATCAAATCTTGGGTGGGGGGTATAAACCATGAATACTTCAAATTTGACCATGTGAGACAAGGTAAACGCCAGCCAGGATCTACATTTAAACCCTTCGTATATACTACAGCCATTGACAATGAATACTCGCCCTGTTTTGAACTGAGAGATGCGCAGATATCACTACCTACCGGAGGAGATCCCCCTACGTGGACACCCGAAAATGCTAATGGTAATTATACCGGTGAAATGATGACATTGCGACAGGCGATGGCACGATCAGTAAACACGATTACGGCAAACGTCATATCAAAAGTTACACCCGGACTTGTGGTCGACTATGCGCACCGGATGGGCATAGAAAGTCCGCTTGACGCTGTTCTTTCATTGGCGCTGGGTGTAAGTGATGTTTCGCTGTATGAGCTTGTCAATGCATATTGCACCTTCGTCAACCAGGGTGTCCGTACCGAGCCATATTATATTTCACGCATTGAAGATAAATATGGCAACGTCATTGAGGAATTCACACCGCAAACAAAAGAGGCCATCAGCGAAGAAACAGCCTACGTGATGTTGCATATGCTGAAGGGTGCTTTGGAGGAATCAGGAGGAACGGGCAGAAGCATACCTGCTCACCTGAAAGAAAACAATGACATTGGCGCCAAAACCGGAACTACCGATAATGCCAGTGATGGCTGGTTTATGGGCATCACACACGACCTTGTGGCAGGCGCCTGGGTAGGTGGTGATGATAGGTCTATACATTTTAAAAACTGGTACATGGGTCAGGGAGCACGCACAGCCATGCCAATATGGATTAAATTTATGGAAAATGTTTATGAGGATGAGGACATCCCCTACAAAAAGGGTCGGTTCAAAAAACCTGTAAAGCCCATCACCATTCCAATGGATTGCATTGAAAATCAACAACAGGAGGAAGACTCTACGTATGTACCGGATGTGGTGCTGGACCCTTCTGCCATCGGATAATGGAAAATATTCTTTCCTTTTCAAGGAATGATCTGACAAGACTGCCTCAGGACCCTGGGGTGTATAAGTATTTTAATGCCCGGGATGAAATTTTATATGTAGGAAAGGCCAAAAACCTTAAGAAAAGAGTATCCAGCTATTTCACAAAGACTTATAGCAACAGGAAAACAATGCGCATGGTCAATGAAATCAAACGCATTGAAGTTGTAATCCTAAACAGTGAATTTGATGCCCTGTTACTGGAAAACAACCTGATCAAGGAATTTCAACCGAAGTACAATATCCTGCTCAAAGATGATAAGACCTTTCCTTATCTTGTCATCACCAATGAACGTTTTCCCAGAATATTCCCTACACGCCTTAAAATACCCGGATCGGGTATCTATTTTGGCCCGTATGCCAGTGTAAAGGCAATGAAAAATATT
>CAZEQJ010000013.1:0-38065 GCA_964514385.1 uncultured Cytophagales bacterium | reverse complement strand
GAACCTGTAAATACGCTCTAACCGAGGAGAATGTAGCTAAAAGAAAATTTAAAGTTTGCCTAGAATATCATATCGGTAATTGCCTGGGTCCATGTGAAGGCCTGCAAAAAGAAGAAGATTATCTCAAAGATATTGAGCAGGTAAAACACGTATTAAAGGGACATTTATCACTTGTGCGCCGATCATTCAAGTTACAGATGGAGGAGGCTGCAGCATCCCTAAATTTTGAAAGAGCAAATGAATACAAGGAAAAACTGGCACTTGTAGAAAAATTTCAGAGCCGCTCATTGGTTGTAAATGAAAAAATTTCAGATACGGACGTTATCACTTTGATCGATGATGAAAAGCATTATTATATCAATTACATGAAAGTTGATGCCGGCAGCATTGTCACCAGTGAATCACGTGCAGTAAGGAAAATACTGTTCGAAGAAGAAGTCAGTGAGATAGTGCAAATGATGCTTTTGGAATTTCGCGAAAAATTTCACAGTGAAAATAATGAGGTGCTTTCCAATATAGAAATGCCTCAGGATGCACTTAATGAAGTTCTGATCATGATACCAAAGATTGGGGATAAAAAGAAACTCGTCGACCTTTCTGTAAAAAATCTAAAATTTTATAAGCATGAGCGCAGTCTGAAGGATGTTAAGCCTAAGAAAGATAAATATCTCCGGGTACTTGAGCAGCTACAACAAGATCTGAAGCTGAAATCATTACCTCGGCATATTGAGTGTTTTGATAATTCCAATATCCAGGGTAGTAACCCGGTGGCTTCCATGGTGTATTTCAGTGATGGTAAGCCGGCAAAAAAGGAGTACCGTAAATACAAAATTAAAACGGTGGAAGGACCAAATGACTTTGCATCAATGTATGAGGTAGTCAGCCGTCGCTACAGCAAACTCATTGAAGAAGAAATACCGCTTCCTGACTTACTTGTAATAGATGGAGGTAAAGGCCAGCTCAATGCTGCTAAAAAAGCGTTGGAAGATCTCGATATATATGGAATGATCCCGGTCATTGGTATTGCCAAGCGACTTGAGGAAATATATGTACCCGAAGACCCGTTCCCGCTTCACATCAGCAAAAAATCAGAATCATTAAAACTTCTCCAGTTTATACGAGATGAAGCACATCGTTTTGCTGTTACCTTTCACAGATCATTACGCAATAAGGAGATTAAATCTGGTCTGACGGAAATTCCCGGAATTGGACCTAAAACAAGGGATAAGCTGCTAAGGGAATTCAAAACAATCAAAAATATCAGAAGTGCAAGCCTTGAAGAACTTGAAAAAGTAATTGGTAAATCTGGTGCTAAAGCCGTTTTTGAGTTTTATATAAATTAAAAAACCCGTCACAGCTTAGCCATGACGGGTACTATCATCTAAAACTGAAATTAATATTCCCAAACGCCGGATTCATAATTCAGCATTTCATATTCTACCCACTGTGACGCTTGTATACCTACCTTTGGATCACCTCCATAAATGTCGATCACGTTATCGTCGTTAGGGTTACTAAACTTCGTAATGTGCGATGAGAAAAGTCGTAGTTCAAAAGCATCCGCCATGTTTCGATGCTGAGCAGAGTTTTGACGGTTGAACCATATGGCTTTTCTTGGATATTCGCGAAACAGGTCATAAAGATCCTTATACTTGAAGGATGCGACGTCGCGTCGTACACCGGTATTAGGAAATTCTGATGCAGGTATGATCAGCTTTAGGCTCTGGATGTCATAGTACATCCTGGAACGCTTACGATCGAAAATTACATCTTCCATAATTTCGATTGTTGAGACGTTTTGGGCTGTAAAATAGTCCGGCCCTGCAGGTTCAGCCGGAGCTGACTCTTCTTCACCTCCAAAGCCACTATCGAAGCCCCCTCCAAAACCGGAGTCGAAGCCTCCGCCTCCAAAGCCATCGTCACCACCTCCGTAGTCAGGAAGTTCAAGAAGTTTAAAAAACTCCTCTTTTGTCATGCGTCGGTTAAGAGAGTCATTATTCTCGTAAGGTACAAGCAACCCTGCATCTACCATATCTATAATGAATCCACTTAATTCAAACCCCCTGGCGAAAAAGGGCTGATTTTGCTTCTCCCTGAGGTCCATATAGCGCCACACACGCTTTTTATACATCTGATTCTGCTCGTGAATAGGACGCACAGAATTAGGGTTTGTTGTTTCCTCATTAATCATTTCACCCTGACCCTGCGAAAACGCAGGTGATGCGGCGAAAAGAAGGATAACAATTCCTGTTAATACATTTAATTTATTCATCATAACACACACCTGTTTATTCAAAATTAATTCAGGGGAATGGTAGTTACAGCCTGGTTAGCAGACAATGAAACCTCCTCTATATCTCCTCTGAAATTTTGTCTTTGCACTTTTAATATTTCACAAATGATCCTGTCACCTGGTCGGGCTTTTGAAGCAACTGCGGTTAAGTCAGCTGTTGGTCCATTCTGATTAATAGTTTCCACAGGAATACTTCCCCTGGCTACAATCAATCTCCACTGAGCTACCCTGTAACGGGCATCCTTTGGCAGGTTTTGCGCGAAATCAGGATCTGGAACCGCATTAGCCTCAAGTGTACGGAGTCTGTTTACAGGTACACCTGACTTAAGATCGATCTCCTGCCTTCTTGAAGTAATGACAATATCAGGTTTTGGAATAGGCTTTACATTGAAAGTTTCTGTTCCAAGTGGGTTTCCTTCCTGTACCACCGTAATTTCAACCTTAGGGGCGTTAGGTACAATAGTCACAATACCGGGCTCATTTCCCATGATTCGGCTACCACCTTTTACATTGAAGGTAGGGTTATAGCTAGATCCAAGAGCAGGTACCTGAATAGATAGCTCGTTACCACAGTTTAGATATAGCGCCTGTAAAGCAGTTGACTGAACCTGTATCACCGGTTTGGCAACAAAATATTCAGCTTCCAAAATAAAAGTACTGTCACCACCTGGCTGAGGGACGGTAATTTCTGCTTTATATGTAGCCGAAACACTTGGCTTTCCACCATAACCAGATGCAGGTGGTTTAGCAACGAACTCCACTATACCAAAACCATTTTCTACCGGAAGCTCTCTTCCATTCATAGTGTAAGTAGGCGTAACGGTAGAAGAGGCTGCAAGAAAAATTTCCGCACGGTACTTTGCCCCTGCTGCTACTGTTTTAGACTCAGGTCTTGCCATAGCCGTTATACGGTCGAACTTAAGGTCACCGGCACCAATTTTATTGGCGAGTATGGTTAATGCTCTGGTCTCATACGCCATTACCTCAGACTGCAGCTCACTAACCGATGCAACTCCGGCAGGGGTAGGTGTATTCGCAAATGTAAGGGTGGCAAAATCTTTTCCTTTCTGATTAGGGTCTTCTCTGAATATCTCGCTTTCGTCGGCTGACTTAGCGATTTTATCAAATTCTTCACCGATTTCTTTGGTCAGATAAGCCGCGTAGTCGTTGAGTAGCTTTTCCATTTCGACTCCTTTATTTTTGCCATCAGGAATCATGTAGTTACCCACCTTGTCATAATCCGTTTTACCCTTCATATGCGCAATGTCACCCTCATGACCTTCCGCATAGCCACCGGTTATCTCTACGAACTTTTTCTTAAAATCTTCAAGTTCGGTAATTACGCGGCTGGTTTCCTGCCTTATTTCTTTTGCCTTATCCAGGATCGCTATATCAGCCGGCCTGTTACCTGACTCATCGACGGTCGTTTCAATACGTTTGATCGTATTGTTACTTTTTTCGATAGCCTCAGAGACTGCTCGTTCAAGGGAAGCATTGATAAAGATGAATTTGTCAAGTACCGTACTACTTACGTTCATCGCCAGAAGCGCTGTAAGTACGAGGTACATCATACCGATCATCTTTTGCCTTGGTGTTTCGTTACCGCCTGCCATAATTTTTACCTTTTATTATGATTGCTTATTAGTGTCAGCACTCATGGTTCCTCTCATGGCTGAAAGCATACTTCCGTAAATGTTATTCAATGAAGATAAGTTATCTGTAAGTTTCGATAACTGTGATCGGAAAGTATCTGTACTTTTAGATGCTTCGGCCATATTATCCATTGCTACTGTAAGGTTTGAATAAAATTTATTCATTGCCTTCAGGTGATTATTGCTATCCTGCAGTTCCATTTCATAAACAGAATTAAGCGCTGTCAGGTTTTTCGTTACATTCTGAACGATAGAGTGATACTCCTTAGTGTCTTTAGCCGCAGATGACATTTCCTGCATGGCACCTACAGTTGTATTGTAAGCCTTATTCATTTCTGATAATGCCTTACCTGCTTCTTTTACGTTACCTGCGTATTCGTTAGTTGCAACAGCCGCATCACTCAACGTAGACATATTTTTAGCGGACTCAGCCATGTTTTGAAGGCCTTTACTCAGACTTTCTATCAACTCAGGTCCTATTTTCTCATCCAGCATTTTATCCAGTTTCTGGCTGGTGCTGTCACCGATTTGCTTCGCAGGCTTTTTTGTCTTGTCAACATACAGATCATCCCCATCATACTCTTCTGACAACTGAGGATATACCTTGGTCCAGTCAATCTCCGGATGTTTAGGTTCGAAAGCACTAAGAAGGAAAATACCAGCCTCTGTAAGGAGACCTACAGTGAGCATTTCAGCTGCGCCAGGCCAGTGAAGAATCTTAAAAAGAGCACCAACAATAACAACTGCAGCTCCTATACCATAGACTTTGGGCATGATCGTGGAGAAGAGAATCTCCATAAAGCCACCTTTTTTACCACTCATTTTATTAACAGTTTTAGATTTTTAGTTTACTAAAATATAATTTTTCAAGAGACTTTAAAACTCCGCCCCTGATGAGCGACCAAGATAGGTCATTGCACATCTGAAGCCAACGTAAGAACGGGCAGAATCCTTATACTCGTAAGTTCTGGTGCCAGTTTCCAAAAAATACGCGATATCTTTCCATGAACCACCGCGTATTACCTTTCTGGGCTCATCCTCATCATAGTAGGTAGGGTTAAGATCCCAGACAACAGGAACAGAAGCAGGAAAAAATGCATCTTCACACCATTCTGATACATTCCCGGCCATGTCATATAAACCATAATCATTGATGAAATAGGATCTTACCTCAGCAGTATACTGAAATCCATCATCATAGTAGTTACCTCTGTTGGGCTTGAAGTTGGCCAGCATACATCCTTTTGCGTTACGTATGTACGGGTTTCCCCATGGATATTTGGCCATATCCCGTCCGCCTCGTGCTGCATATTCCCACTCTGCCTCTGAAGGCAATCTGAAGTTTGGCATGTCAAATAGCCCTAATGTTGCCCTGTAAGAATTGTAGAAACTTGTGCGCCAATTGGAAAAATATTTAGCTGCTTCCCAATCCACACCTACCACAGGGTAATCATCAAACGCCGGGTGATCGTAGTAATAGATCATCATAGGATCGCCCATGTGATAACTAAAATCCTTAACCCAGACAGTAGTATCAGGATAAAGCTCATTCATTATGAAATCCTCACCTAGATTCTGGAGTGAGTCCTGCATCATAATCTGAATAAACTGACGATACTCATTGTTTGTGATTTCTGTATCATCCATATAGAAACCACCAATGGTAACCTGCTTGTTAAAGTTGATTTGAGTGGCAGCAATATCTTCATCTGCCTGCCCCATGTGGAAGGTCCCTGAGGGTATCGACACCATTCCATAGGGTACGGTCATGTACCAGCCTTCACGACCCGGCACACCAATCACTTCTCCTCCGTAGCCTCCGCCACCACCAAAAACTCCACAACTTTGAAGAGAAAAGGAGAGTGATATAAGCATAAAGCTGCTTATAAGCACATTCACAATAGATTTATTCATAACACACCTAATTAAAGAAACACTTTAATTTACTAACATTTAGTTTCGACTACACACCTAGTTTAATATAAAGAACTTATTATTCGTGGTTAAATTGTTCAAAATTTATTCTAATTCCAAAATATTTCGATCTAAAGCCTGAATCTTGGTGTTCTTTGTATGATTTTTCCACCGGATTCGGGTGGAGGCAATACATAGGTCACCATTAATTCATGAGATGTAGGCTCTTTGGCTTCCTGCCCAAAGGCTACATAATCAAACGCATATCCAATTCGTAATGACTTTTCTTTCAACAGATTCATCCCCAGTATCAACGCGACAGCATCCGACTCCCTGTAGGTAAGTCCGACAGCGTACTCAATTTTGTTTGCATTTATTTCAGCTACGGCGCCAATATCAAAATTGAAAGTATTCAGATCTGATTTTAAGAGTACAGAAGGGAGAAGTGTTACATTGTAGGATGCTTCATAACGATACGTACCATATCCATAAAGGTGGGTATTCAGTGCATTTCTTAAGTCAGCCACACCAAAATCAAATTGTGTCTCTACCAGATGTAGTGCACTTATACCAATGCTCAGTTTTTCGCTCTGGTAATGTGCTCCTACCGAAATGTCCGGACGTACCTGAGATTCCTGTCCGCCGTTGATGATGTCCTGGTATATCGGATCGGATTCATCGATTACCCTGTATAGGGCCGCATCAAAACTCCGGCTCATTACCCCAAATCTTGCTCCCAGAGAAAGTTTTGACTTGCTGAATCCAAGGTGATAGGCACCAGCAAGCTGGAATTCTATATTATTGGCATTGCCCAATCTGTCACGTACGGCCATTACACTTACACCACCCGGAACCCGCGGAACAGGCAGATCTCCCATAACCATGAAGGTTTCAGGAGCCCGGCCTCCAATATCAAATGTAGGCGTATAATTGAGCCACTGTTGCCGGTAAATCGCTGAAAAACGGGTAAGAGCTTCTACTCCGGAATATGCCGGGTTGTAAAATACCTTGTTGTACATGAATTGTGTGAACTGAGGATCCTGCTGGGCACTCAATGATAGGGTGCTAAGTACACTGAAAAGAAGTATTATTTTTATCCCCGTCCGCATATACACAAGTTATATAATGATAAAAGTAAAGTAAATATTTATATTATACAATTTCATACTTCATTTACATCCTTAATATACATTTCAATAGCACCAGTCATCGAAGGTGCATTAGGATGTGGGGCTTCGATGTCAAGACGAAGTCCCATATCGCGCACCGCTTTGGCCGTCGTAGGTCCAAACGCTGCTATCCTGGTATTGTTTTGTTTGAAATCAGGAAAGTTAGTGAACAATGAGTTAATGCCGGAAGGGCTAAAAAAGGCAATTATGTCATAATTCACATCTGCAAGGTCCGACAAATCACTGGCCACTGTGCGATAAAATACCGCTTCGGTAAAATGCATATCATTGCTCTTCATAAAATCCGGTATGTCGTCCTTCCGGATATTACTGCAAGGATACAGGTATTTTTCCTTTGGATGCTTCTTGATCACATTGATAAGATCCTGTGCCGTCTTATTCCCCACAAATATCTTACGCTTTCGAATCACAATATACTTTTGCAGGTAGTTGGCGGTCTGCTCTGAAATACAGAAATACTTCATATCTGTTGGCATCTCTATCCTTGCCTCTTTACAAATACGAAAAAGGTTATCCACAGCATTTCTGCTGGTCAGGATAATGGCTGTATGTGCCAGAATGTCTACTTTCTGCTTCCTGAATTCCTTAAACGGCACACCTTCCACGTGAATAAAAGGCCTGAAATCTATCTTCAGATTATATTTCTTTGCGAGGTCGTAATAAGGCGAATGTTCGCCGGAGGGTGCAGGTTGTGAAACCAGTATACTTGCTACTTTCTTTGCCACTCCGCTCTGAGATCCTTTAGGGTTACTCATCGTTCTTTAAACAAATACTTTTTTAGATTGAGTCAAGTACCTTAATACCAATAAGTAATGGTATTATTTCGGAAATGCAAAGGTACAAAAATAAATAGAGATTTCTATGAGAAGTGTATGTTATCAATTTTATAAATATGATAATCGTACGTAAGATTATCATCAGAAAAAAGAAAAAATAAAACACCGGATGGCCTGCAGAGAGCTTAAATACAAAGATTACATCGGCCAGATAGACTGCAGCTGCAAAATAAAATGTAATAAGAAATGAGATTCGGATGTATTCAGTGAACTGGTAGTTGCCAAAACCACGTAACCCAAAAACCCCTGAGATCAGATAAATATTCAACAACCTCAACAGGAAGAGTCCTAAAAAAATGAAACTTACCACCATATTGAGTACGCCAGCCTTCTGAATTCCGAATAAAACCGTAAGCGTGTCGGTTCCAGTAAAGTCGGTGAGTATCAATGTGCTTAAAACACTCAATGCAAACATGAGGATAAACACATCACCAGATAGCGTTTTGGATCTGGCCATGCTGTCCGGGCGGATATTAAACTGAATCACCTTCCAGGGTATGATAGCTTCAACCCCCCTGTTATTTATGACTGTGAGTCCGATAATGACCAGAAAGCTAAGCAGTAAACGAACCGCTGCAGCAGATGAAAAATAGTCTGACCTGTAGCTGAAATCAAATGTATCAGACAACTTTTCTTTGTGGATCAACAGCTGTGGTGCCTTAGCCTGGTCCTCAGGATAAAAAATAAGCTTTACTGGTCGATCATACTCCAAAAATAAAGAGTTGTTTTTGGTAAGCTGACGAGTCAGCTTACCGTCAATGGATAATACGCCATCCACTGTCGTCAGCATCAGGTAGATTTCGGCACTGTCGAGATGTGTTGCAAATACAGAAGAACTCTTGCCATAGTAAGGCTTGAGATTTTCCCCATCCAGCGACCACCACCTGTATGTGACATCATCATATTGAGCTGTAGCACTGAAACAGAGCGCCATTGTCGACATTAAAAGTCTAAAAAAGATTTTCATAGGCTACAGATAATAGAAACGGCGTGTTTTGAAGTGCTTTCCAGTCTTTATTTGCTACAAAATTAATACGAATTATACCATTCTCCTGCAAAACCGACCACCCAATTCCGGCCGAAAATGGCAACTGTGTAAATCTGCCGTAGGCACCCTGCTCCATAATTACATGGAAATGGCTGGTGCTACCAATACGGTAACCCGGATAAAAACCAGCAAAGGCAAATTCATCAGTAAAAACAAAATTTGGTGGGTAGCCGGTAAGGTAATCACTGCCGCCAATTGGGAAAAATTCTGAAAAGGTAAGGTCTCTGCCTGTTAGCCGCTGGTAGGCCGTGCGCATATGAAAAGTAAGCCCTCCCCTGTTCCATTCTTTTGATGCTATATCCATCGCAAGACGTGTTCTGCCAGAGAAGGTAAGGACGTTTCTGCCCACACCGACCTCTGCTGATATGTTCCACCTGTCCTTACTTTTACGGATGTAGTTTGAAAACTCCATATTCATAAAATGGCTGACCGATTGCTCCTCGGTTACCGCATTATTATCCCATCGCTGATATTCAACTCCAAGGCGGTATCTTGCCGGTGGACTGTAAGTTATTCCTGCCTGAAGCTGAGTCCGTGAAAACTGAGGGTTGCTGACCAGGTAAAAGGCCACCCCACCACCGAAATGACCATTCATATAAGGCGCATGATATGAGACGTCAACAGTGCGGGTCTGATTCTGGGTCTGATTATAATAAAAGTTCAAACGGTGCGCATGCCGGAACATTTGCCCTAACTCTCCTCTGACTTCACCATAGATGCCCTGATTTAGCGGTGAACCCGCAAAGCCAAGTATTCCATTGACCTGGCTGACCCTTTCGCGCTCTAACGGCAGACGAATAATGCATTTACCTTGCTGGAAATCTGGTTCTGGTGCGCCTGTAAGCCTCAATCCATCCAGCCAGCGTATTTTTTCCGAAATAGCTCTTACTTTCTCCTGGCTATATGCTCCCTTATTTACTTCTAAAATGGCAGATAATATTTCCGGACTTAACGGACTGTTTTCACTGACAATACCGCCAAACTCGATATATCTGCCCTGCTCCAATGCAATGTTTACATGAACCTCTGCCGGAGGAACTATCCTGAAATCAAGTGATGCGTTGGCTAATGGATACCCGTTATCGGCCATGGAATCAAGCGCTGACTGTATCCAGCTTTTTTGATTCTCAAGACTAAAAGCTAACGGGTCAATGGCGCGACCATTTAGTCGTGAAACCAGGTAGACTGGCCCCAGATGAACCTGCTGATAAACAAAATCTTCATCCCGAATGGCAGGGATGTCAGCAGAAGCCTCCAGAAAACCTTCATTTCTCCAATGGTTAAGCATGCTGTCTGTAACATGAATAGCATCTCCGGAAATTTGATGTGCATACAATGTATCACCGCTGTCTGTGCACAATATCAGCTTATCCTGTGCCCTAAGCTGGAATAATGCAACGATCTGGAGTAATATGATGTAATAATATTTGCGCACTTTTGCAATTTATGGAAAGCATTGGTTTTTACATTCATATTCCCTTTTGCCGGCAGGCATGCCACTACTGCAATTTTCACTTCTCAACCTCCTTGAAACAAAAGTCCGCTATGCTGCAGGCTATAGGAAAAGAGATCCAAATGAAGGCAAATGATAAAGTCAACGTCTCCACCCTGTATTTTGGTGGTGGTACTCCCTCCCTTCTTTCTGTGGAGGAAATAAAACTCCTGTTAACTGGCGTCAAATCCGGTTTTCAAATGTCCGATACACCTGAAATCACCATAGAAATGAATCCGGATGATGTAACACAGCGCAAGGTAGATGAATTGATAACTGCAGGGATAAACCGCATCAGCCTGGGGGTTCAAACATTCAATGACGATCTGCTAAAGTCCCTTAACCGTGCTCATGATGCGGTTATGAGCCGTAATGCACTTGACGTCATTTCCCGAAACAAAGTAGATAATTACAGCATGGACCTGATTTTCGGATATCCTGTAAAGCATTCCATGGAAATACTAAAAGCAGATCTGGAAGAAATTGTACGTGTCGGGCCGCCCCATATCTCGCTGTACGATCTTACCATAGAAGAAAAAACATATCTTGGTTACCTCCTCAGGAAGGGAGAGCTTAAAGAACTGGACGATGAAATTCGTGCAGAGCAGTATGAACTTATCCTGTCTACCTTACAGGAGGCTGGTTATCAGGGCTATGAGGTAAGTAATTTCTGTAAGCCAGGCTTTGAAAGCAGACATAACAGTGCTTACTGGAAAAATATCCCATACATTGGTGTCGGGCCGTCTGCGCATTCCTTTCTCCAGTCAGTAAGGGTATCCAATGTTTCAAATAACGCACGGTATATCGCCATGATCCATGAGGGTGTATTGCCGGAAACCGTCGAATCGATTAGTTCAACCGAGCTTTTCAATGATTTTATGATCAGTTCATTACGCACGGTTTACGGTTTTCCATATCGACAGGCATCGGAAAAATATAATATTGAAGCCACTTTTGACACAGATCTTCTGGAAAAATACCGGGATCAGGGTCTTTTGGATTTTGATGAAGAAAAAATAATATTGACCTCTAAAGGAAGGATGGTGACTGACAGTATAACAGCGTCACTAATGATTTGAGATAATCAATATTTAGTGTATTTTGCCTGCTGATCTGGGTTTATGATGACGTCTGAAGAAAAGAAGGCCTTTCTCCTGCTGGCGTCCGTGATATTCCACTACCACGGGCTGGATGAAGAAGAAAAAGAGATACTCAATGAAATGGTCAGTGAAATGAACGCTGACCGTGAAATTCAATGGGTAAACGAATTCATTTCTACAGATTATGTAACGGCTTACCAACGCTCCCGTGAGTTTTTCTCCAGCCATCTTGACTCTATCTCACCGGAAACACGACTTCGGTTTCTCTCCGATGTATGGCAAGCCAACCTGAAAAAAGGTTATATCACAGAGATGGAGGCAATGGCTATCATCACCCTCGCCAAAGACTGGGATGTAGAAAAGGAACTTATCAAAACGGTCAGAAGCTAAAGACTCATCATATCCTTAAACTTTGCTGCCTGCCTGCGGCTTACTTCCACCTTTTCTCCGTCCTTTAGTGTTACCATCAGACCTCCATTAAACCAGGCTTCAATCTCCTCGACCCAGTTCAGGTTGATAATATGCTTTCGGCTTACACGAAAAAATGCCTTGGGATCCAACTTTTCATCCAGCGCATTCAATGACTTATGGATCATGGGCCGGTTTTTATCAAAATAAACCTTGATATAATTGCCATCAGACTCGAACAAACGGATATCTGAAAGCCTTACAAACCAGCAGCGGTCACCGTCTTTTACGAATACCTGATCGTGATGTGTTAATTTATTGGAATTGCTGTACGTTTCCTTCTCCCTGATGCGGTTTCGCACGCGTTCCACAGCTTCCTGCAGTCGCTCTGTTTCTACCGGCTTTAATATGTAGTCGAGTGCATTGACCCTGAATGCCTCCATGGCAAATTCATCATACGCAGTCACGAAGATTACCTGTGGCGTTTTGTCCAGCTGCTCCAACAGGTCAAAACCCGTTTTTCCTGGCATCTGAATATCCAAAAATAGCAGATCAGGCTTAAGTTCGTCCATTTTCTCAATGGCATCGTCAGCATTTACCGCCTCCCCGATTACCTGAATACCTGTCATGTCCTCTAAAAGAGAAGCCAGCTCCTTGCGCGCGAGGCGCTCGTCATCAATGATTAATGCTTTGATCATATTGTGTCCTTTTTTGGAATTATCAGTTCGGTTAATACCATTTCATCCGCGTCATTCTGAATGGAAAAGCGTGCCTTATCACCATAGATGAGTTTCAGACGTTGTCTGGTATTTTCAAGGCCCAATCCCTTCTGCCGGTTGCCTTTGAAATGACCGCTATTGCGAATGGCAATGTGCAATTCATTATCGATAACATTGGCATCTATATTCAGCTTGCCTCCGTCCCGTAACGTTGAGATGCCATGTTTTATACCGTTTTCTACCAATGTCTGCAACATAAGTGGTGGTACCTTAAATTTATTAGCCTGTTCATCAATCCTGATACAGGTGTTCAGGCGTTCTTCATAACGCACTGACTCAAGGTTTAGGTAGTCGTTGACTGTTTTCAGTTCGTTTTCGAATGGCGTAAGCTGGAGTTTATCGGCAATGAGCGAATTACGTAAGATGCGACTCAACTGATTAATGGCCAGTTTAGCCTTTTTAGGCTCTTCATCCACCAGGGCCTTTATGCTGTTAAGGGCATTAAAAATAAAATGCGGATTTAGCTGCGACTTCAGATGACTTAACTCTATTTCCGTCATAGCAGCCTCATATTTCAGTGAGCGGTTGTAGCTTTCAATATAATGGTAGGTAAAATATCCGCTCGCCCATATGAAATAGATAAGTGGCATAGTGGCCAGGTTGACAATCACAAGTGATGGCGTAAGACGCTCGCCAAAAAACTCACCTTCCAGAAAAAAGGAAACCATAACCTGAAACAGAAAATTTACGGCCCCCAAAATGATGACCGCAATAATGAGACGTACAATGAGTTTATTGATCACATATCGTAACCAGCCCTGATGAATAATAAAAATTCGGAAAATATGGGTGCTGAAAAGAAAGAAAAGGGCATGGAATGAAAAAGACCACAACGCATTCTGAGTCAGTGCATTGTTGATCTTCAGACTGAAAATATTGACCAGCGCATAGGCAGACCAGCCAATTATCTGACATGACCAATAAAGCTTCTGCTTGTTCATAAAATGTCACGAAAATTAGCCATTCTGATCCAACAACTAAAACAATATTATTTTTTTGGTGATCCGGTGATATAATTGGGCTTAAATGGCCTTATAATCAGCCGGGTGCCTCTGTCATATGTGAAATAATTCCATACCCAGTTACTGAATACCACCAGTTTGTTTCTGAACCCGATAATCGAGACAAGGTGCACAAACATCCAGAGCAGCCAGGCGATCAGGCCACCAAACCGGATCTTACTTGGCAGGTCGACAACCGCGCGATTGCGGCCGATTGTAGCCATAGACCCTTTGTCCTTATAAAAAAAGGTTTTCTGAGATCCGTTATTTTCGAGGGAAATGAGATTTTGCGCCAAATGCTTGCCCTGCTGTATCGCTACCTGGGCCAGCATTGGCAGTCCATTGGGATATTCATCATATTTCATCATGGCGATGTCACCTATGGCAAACTCTGATTTCATGCGGTATATCCGGTTAAACCTGTCAACGGCTATTCTGCCACGTTCAACAGAAGATTCTGGAATGCCCTGAATGATGTTGCCCTTAACTCCTGCCGCCCATACCAATGTATGGCCTTCAATAGTACTTCCATCATTCAGGGTGGCGATGTGGCCATCGTAATCCGTCACAAGTGTTTTCAGATGTACATTCACGTCAAATCTGGACATGTATTTAAGGGCCTTTTCACTTGATTCCACGCTCATCGCAGGTAGCAGACGTTCGGTACCTTCCAGCAGGTGAATAGACATCAGATTAAGATCGAGCTCAGGGTAATCATGTGGTAAAACATGTTTCTTCAACTCACCAAGCGCACCGGAGACCTCCACCCCTGTGGGTCCACCACCGACGATAATAAATGTCAGTAGCGCACGGATCTCCTCCTCATCCTTTGAGATTACGGCCTTTTCAAAATTCTGCAGTATATGACTTCTCAGGTCAAGTGCCTGTGGTATCTGCTTGAGCGGGAAGGCAAATTTCATTATATTATCATTATTGAAATAGTTGGTAACCGACCCGTTGGCAAGCACAAGATAGTCATATCCTATTTCGCCAAGGTCAGTGGCTACCGTTTTGGACTCCGGCTGAATTTTGTTGACCGATGCCATTCGGAAATAAAAATCCTTGTACGACTCCATCAGCTTCCTTAGTGGGCCTGCTATGGAATCAGGCTCAAGACCAGCAGTAGCCACCTGATAGAGTAATGGCTGGAAGGTGTGGTAGTTATGACGGTCAAACATGACGATCTGAAAACCTTTATTTCTCAGATGCCGCACCAGGTTGATCCCGGCAAATCCTCCGCCGACAATGATGACCCTTGGTTTATCTGATTTGGGAATATTGATTTCGCTCATAGCAATTGAAACGTATAAAATGGGGGTAGGATATGTCTATTTAATGGAAATAAAACAAGTATTGAATCTCTTTCTTATTATTGCATAAATCTAAGATTATTTTTAGATAATCTACAGTTCACACAGGGTCCCTTAACTTCACAAAAAATTTATATAGAAAGGTCGTCAAAGATGTAACTTAAAATATAATTTTGCGTCAGTAAATATGAAGACAAGCAATCAAAATTAAATTTTGAATATGACTATCATTTCTGTTATTCTCGGTTTTTTCATTCTCCCTCTTTTTGAGGTTGATCCGAATGAAGTGGTACTTACAAATCTTTTCAGCGATCAGGCTGAGGAAATCATCTATCTGAACGCGCAGCTGGCCACAGAAGGTGTGCTGGTAGTAGATGAAGCAAATAATATATTAGTCGAAAAATCATGGCCGTTCAGCATAGGCAATGAACTAAATGACGATGAACAATTAATGATCCGAAACAGCGATTTTATTACAGAAATCAACGGCAAAAGAATTTATCTGTATAAATCCTCGGAGTAAATACCTCTTCATCCGAGACGATTTAGGTTAACCCCGGTTTTGCTAGTGACCGGGGTTTTTATTTTCTATCCAGTTCAGCTTTCAGATAATGTCCGGTATAGGAATTTTTGCATGCAGCAACCTCCTCGGGTGTGCCTGATATTACAATATTTCCGCCTTTGCCTCCACCCTCGGGTCCCAGGTCAATGATATGGTCGGCCACTTTAATGACATCCAGATTGTGCTCAACGATCAAAACCGTATTTCCTTTTTCCACCAGCTTGTTTAATACATCAAGTAAATGCAGAATATCCTGAAAATGTAGACCTGTCGTTGGCTCATCCAGAATATAAAACGTTTTTCCAGTATCTTTTTTTGAAAGCTCTGTTGCTAGTTTTACACGTTGTGCCTCGCCCCCTGAGAGGGTGGTAGCATGCTGACCAAGTGAGATATACCCCAGTCCAACTTCATTGAGGGTCTTGATCTTGCGTAAAATCCGGGGCTGATTTTCAAAAAACTGCACAGCATCTTCTACTGTCATGTCAAGTACATCGGAGATGGATTTTCCTTTGAATCTCACCTCGAGTGTTTCTCTGTTGTATCGCTTTCCCTTGCACGTTTCGCAAGGCACGTATACGTCAGGCAGGAAATCCATTTCAATAAGTCGCATGCCTGCACCTTCGCACGTTTCGCATCGTCCTCCTTTTACATTAAAGGAGAACCTGCCCGGCTTATATCCCCGTATTTTTGCTTCCGGCAGGTTGGCATATAAACTTCTGATTTCGCTAAAGACACCGGTATAGGTAGCCGGATTTGACCGTGGTGTACGTCCAATAGGTGACTGGTCGACTTCAATTACTTTATCAACATGTTCGAGGCCCTGCACCTGTTTATGAGGAAGGGGGTCACGTCGCGATTTGTAAAAATGCTGGTTTAGTATTGGGTACAGTGTATCATGTATAAGGGTGGACTTACCGCTCCCTGAAACTCCGGTGATACAAATCATTTTTCCCAGTGGGAAATCCACGTTGACGGTTTTCAGGTTGTTGCCGGAGGCCCCTTTTAATGCTATTTTTTTGCCATTTCCTTTTCGTCGTATTTCCGGTACCGGTATTCGCAATTCATCACGGAGGTATCGGGCAGTGGTTGAGTTGAGTTTATCAAAAGCGGTAGGATCACCTTCCGCCACGATCCTTCCGCCATGACGGCCTGCACCAGGCCCTATATCCACGATATAATCTGATGCGAGCATCATATCGCGGTCATGCTCCACAACAAGCACTGTATTTCCCAAATCACGAAGATCCTTGAGCGCATTGATCAGTCGTGTATTATCACGCTGATGTAATCCGATACTTGGCTCGTCCAGAATATATAACACACCTACCAGCTGGGTTCCGATCTGTGTTGCCAGACGTATGCGTTGCGCCTCGCCACCGGAAAGTGTTTTCAGGGGCCGGTTGAGATGTAAATAATCCAGCCCGACATCAAGCAGGAAGCCTATTCGCTTTCGTAGTTCTTTCAATACTTCTTCTGCTATACGCAGTTGTCTGTCATCCAGGTGATCTTCCAATTGATTTATCCAGTCTGACAGCATTCGCAGGTCATAAGAAGCAAGCTCTCCGATATGGCGATTACCCAGTTTGAAATGAAGCGATTCTTTTTTCAGGCGATATCCTTCGCATTCCGGACAGGTCTTTGCAATCGCAAAATCATCAATCCAGTTTCGTATATTATCCGAGCTGCTTTCGCGCTGCTTCTGCAAAAATTTGATAATTCCCTCGAATTTGGTATTCCAGTTTGTCCCGGGATATTTCACTGATTTTACGGCTACCGGTACGCTGTCACCGTATAGTAACACCTGCAATACCTCTTCAGGTAGGTTTTTAATCGGGGTAGACAGGTTCACCTTGTACCGCTTCAGTATTGCCTCAATTTTTTTGAAGATCCAGATATCCCTGAACTCTCCCAGCGGGGCTATTCCTCCCCTGCTTATGCTCAATGAAGGGTCGGGGATAACGGATTCTTCCGTGATTTCTTCGACGACTCCAAGGCCTTTACAGGAGGGACAATAGCCGTAGGGTGAGTTGAATGAGAAAAGATTGGGTGCAGGCTCGTCATACGAAAGCCCTGACTCGGGATCCATCAGCTGTCTGGAAAAATGCGATACCGTGCCATCCTGCTTTAACACCATCATAACATCTTTGCCCTGCCGTAGCGCCGTACGTATGGATTCGATAATCCTGAACTTATCCTTTTCACCTACAATCACACGGTCAATTACGATCTCAATGTCGTGTGTCTTATAGCGGTCGACCTGTGTTTTTGGTTCAATATCAATAATTTCTCCGTCAACGCGTGCCTTGGTGAACCCGGACTTGCGGATGGTTTGGAAAAGTTCTCTGTAGTGTCCTTTTCTCCCTTTTACGACCGGCGCAAGGATGATCAGCTTCTCACCCTGGTGATGTTTAAATATCTGTTCAATGATCTGATCCTCAGATTGTTTGATCATGCGATTACCCGTGATATAGGAATATGCCTCGCCCGCCCTGGCATATAATAACCGCAGGAAATCATAAACCTCCGTCACAGTACCCACTGTTGACCTCGGGTTACGTGAAGTGGTTTTTTGCTCAATAGAAATAACCGGACTCAGTCCATTTATCTTATCGACATCGGGTCGCTCCATATCACCGATAAAGGAGCGGGCATATGCCGAAAAGCTTTCCATGTACCTCCGCTGACCTTCAGCGTAAATAGTATCAAAAGCCAGTGATGATTTGCCACTACCACTGATACCGGTAAAAACTACCAGCTTATTACGCGGTATGGAGAGGTTAATATCCTTGAGGTTATGTTCACGTGCCCCAAGCACTTCAATGAATTCATAACCTACCAGATCAATTACTTCTTCCTTGAGTTCCAATGAAATACAGTTTAGAAGTTAGGTGTAATTCGATATTTGGAATAATATTCGCAGATCACATTTACTGCCTCATCTGCTGTATCGACAACACTAAACAAGAACATATCCTCAGGGCTGATGTTTTCGGATTGTTCCAGCATCACTCCTTTTATCCAGTCGATGAGGCCGCCCCAGAATTTTTTGCCTACAAGCACAATGGGAAAGCGTGCTATTTTTTTTGTCTGAATCAGGGTTAAAGCTTCAAAAAGTTCGTCCATAGTACCAAAGCCGCCTGGCATAACGACGAAGCCCTGAGAATACTTGGTGAACATCGTCTTACGAACGAAAAAATAATCGAACTCCATGAATTTATCACGGTCGATATATTTGTTGTTCGTTTCCTCATGTGGTAATGTGATGCAAAGACCGACAGATTTACCTCTGGCCTCAAAGGCTCCTTTATTACCCGCTTCCATGATACCAGGGCCACCACCTGTAATGACGCCAAAGCCGTTATCGACAAGTCCGGCAGCGATTTTACGGGCAACCTGATAGTATGAATCTGTTGGCTTTGTTCTGGCACTGCCAAAGATACTTACACACGGACCTATTTTTGTCAGTTTATCAAATCCATCAACAAATTCGGCCATGACCTTGAAGATGGACCACGAATTTTCACCTTTCAGGTCGGTCCAGGTTTTATCTTCAAAGGCTTTGTGAATTTTGTGATCATCCGGAGAGATCGGTAAGTTATTTCCCTGATTCATATTATTTTTTTATCAGATTTTCCAATGCTTTGGTAAGGGTAGGGTATACATAATCGAAATTTTCATGGATAAGGCGTTGCGGTACAACATACGTGCTTCCCAATATGGTCGATGCCATTTCTCCAAATACCAGCTTTAAAGCAAATGATGGTACGTTTGGCATAAAAAATGGTTTCCCGGCTATTTTGGCTGCAAGTCCAGAAAGATCTTTATTTCGTACGGGGTCTTTAGCCACAGCATTAAATATACCGGTTTTTTTATTGTCCATGCACCAAATAATCAAACGAACCAGATCGTGAATATGTATCCAGCTCATCCATTGTTTTCCATTTCCCAGTGGCGATCCTATACCAAAGCGTATCGGTCCCATTAGTTTTGGCAATGCTCCTCCTTCATTTGCGAGCACTACCCCTATTCTCAGGTGAACATTTGGAAGGCCGTTGAACTCGGTTGCATTTTCCCATGCTGTTGTCACTTCAGCCAGAAAATCCTCACCGGGCGTACTATGTTCGTCAAGCTGTTCTTCTCCCCGGTCACCTCCATAAAACCCTATGGCAGAAGCATTAATGATAAGTTTAGGCTTTGCCTGAGCCTGTTTAATTGCGTCTGCAAGCAGTTTTCCGGACATTGTACGCGATTCGAGAATTACCTTTTTTCGCCTGGGTGTCCATCTCTGATCAGCTATGCCGGCACCCGCCAGATTGATGATATAATCTGCTCCTCGTAAAGCTTCCGGATCAATGCGGCCGCTGGAAGGATCCCAGCTATATTTTTTTACTCCCATGTAAGTGCCTGCACTACGAGAAAGCACATGCAAACTAAATGCGTGGTCTTCCATCAGCTCCTGAATAAGGGCGGTTCCAATCATGCCGGTGCCGCCGGTTATTACTATCTTTTCTGCCATATAATCGTAATAGATTCCATAATATATTAATGATAACTAGTTTTGCAGCTAAATGTGAGTGAGATGAGAAATTTACTTTTGACGGTTTTATTTATGGTGTTGAATGTATGCGTAGGGCAGACCGTAAATATCGGTGAAGCAACTGACAGGATCAATGGAAAAACAATAGATGGCTATGCCACGACGCTTAACAATTCACGGGAAGCCACGGAAGATATTGTGAAAGAGTGGGCAAAAACTATTGGTGACATAAAAGGATACCAAAGCTATACGGAACTAATCCCAACCAATAAACCGGAAGTTATTATTTACATAACCGTAAAGGGTAGCGCTGCCTCTACTGTATGGATCGGTTCGGAAACGGAGGATACTAAAGCACTTGCGGAATCCATGACAAATTATTATTACCAGATCGAATGGCAGCGCAGGATTGAGGAGGTCGAGGATGTAATAGAACTCTACAGCAAAGATCTGCAACGTACCGAAAGGGATTTTAATAAGACAGTGCGGGACTCCACCCGATATTACAACAATATCCTCAAGTATGAGGAACGTTTAATAGAAAATAAAGACCGGCTGGAAGGTGCCCGGAATGACATAAATTCCCTTATTTTTAAGCAGGATTCATTGCAGAATGAAATTGAGGAAATCCAGTTACTTCTGGATCGTTATAAGCGTGAAATTGTAAAGTGGCAATAACATGAAAAATCTTATTCTACCGGTATTCATCCTTCTGATTTTTGCAGGATGTGATTCTAAACAGGCACAACAACAAACAGCTAAAGAGCAAAACCAAACCGATGAATATGCCGGCCTGGACCCCTGTCAGGTGTTGGATAAAGTAGATCGGGAAATGCTCGACCTTTACAATGAGGTAATGGAGAAATATGCCGATGATTTTGACTTTATCAACTGGTTTAAGCAATCACAGATCTATTGGGTGCAATACAAAGACCGTTACGTCAAGTCACTGTATCCCCGAAAAAATGATTATTACAAAAAGGAATTTGGAAAGGACGCCGGTTACTGCAAATGTGAGGAGTGGACCCGCATGACCCGAAGGCGTATTGAGGATATCAAAGTATTTTTGGGAGAGGGCAGTGAACGTTACAAACACTGCCCTACTTCCATAAAATTTTAGAATGAATAATTTAGGCCCAACGAGATAGATGTTCCGGGAGAAAAGAACTCATAATATTCTTCTGTTCCTCCGAAACCCCGGAAAAATTGTTCTCTGTCATCGTTCAGGATATTTGAAACTTTAAAGGAAACTGATGTCCTTTCATCTTCACCAAAAGATTTATTGAGACTGAAATTCAGACTATGGAAAGGCTCTGAAAATACATCAGGATTTACTCCAAATGCTACAATAGTTAATGTCGGCCCCTTAACATTATAATACAAACCGGCATCAAAACTATTATCCGGATCTTCATAGGAAAAGCCTGCATTTACAATATATGGTGCTTGTCCTGCCATTTGTCTGGTTCTGGATGGCACTTCTCCCTCTTTCAGGAAACCACTGGCATATCTTAAATCAAATTCCAGGTCTGTCATTGTAATTTGTGAATTTACAAATGTGATGTTGGATGAGAAGGCGAATTTCGAAAGTGATTCACTCATAAAATTAAGGCTTTTACGCACTTCAAACTCCACTCCATATAGTTGACCATTACCCACATTTCTTGGTTGAACATTCACATTTGTTCCGCCCTGTGGAAGTAATACGATTTCAATCGGGTCTTTAAAGGATTTGTAGAAGGCACTGAGTGAAATTAATTGATTACCTGGCATGAAATACTCATACCGCAAATCTATATTATTAATAAAGGTTTCTCTTAAATTTCCATCCCAATTATCTATGGGTGTTAAACCACCATTGAATGTACGATTAGTAATAGGGTCAATAATTCCTGCAAAAGACATCTCCTTAAATGATGGCCTTGCAATGGTACGTGAATAAGAAGCTCTAAGATTCTGATTTTCTTCAACACCAAGGCTGTAAATGAAATTTGCTGAAGGAAACAAATCAAAGGAGTTAAGCACAACGGAATCATCAAGTGAAATTGTATTCGTAGAATTTCTACCAGTATGTCTTAGCACAAAATTTTCAGCTCTCAAACCTAGTACCATTCTTAACCTGGTGATGGGGTTGAATTCATTTGAAACATAAAATCCTGTAGTATTGGAATTTGACTGAAACTCATTCGGGTTAGGTATCGGGTTACCTGATTGGTAATATAATTCCAGCCCATTAGGGAAAATATTATCCGGCTTAAGAATCTCCTGCGGATCGGTTGAAACGTCTACAATAGATGTACTTCCAAAAGATAACAGGTCATAACTTAAGATCTCGTAATCTCTGTTTTTGTAGGTATGGCTTGCTCCAAATCTCAATTTTGCATCGGCATCGTTGTAGGTATATGATTTCAATACATCTATTTTTCCAGCTACATTAATCTCAGTCAGAAATCTCCAGATACGGTTTGGAAATCCAGCTGCACCTCCTGCAAAGATGGTATCTGACTGAAAAGTGTAGGCAGTTTTTCTGATATCAGGATCCGTTATTGTTGAAAATGTAGGTGATAGCCTCCAATCAACTTCCCATCCCGATTCCGGGCTTGTGTGTTTTCCTCCAATCAACAAATTGGTAATTGAGCGCTGATTATAAGAAATATTATCAGAACCAGCTATATAACCTGATTTTCCAACTGCATCATCGTTATCAAAAATTTCGTACTGGCCTGCAAGCGATTCACCGTTCTGGATATGCATTAGAGTCAACCTGTACTTAGATCTATCAGTCTTATAGGCTAATCCGCCTAAACCAGCCAACACAATGTTTCTTTCGGATTGGGTTCCTTCCAATACCTGAGCGGGTATCTTGTTTAAATTTTCAGGTTCGTCACGTAACCGCTGATACTCACCATAAATTACACGGTCAAAATGTTCTCTTTCATTTCTGTAGGATCCACTAAAAATGTATCCAAGCTTATTTCCGTTGTTTAATGAAACCTGATTTCCATAGGTAAGACCAAAATCAAAATCCATTAAGCTATTTTGAGGGCTAACACCTAAATTAGAGTCAAAGCTTGAAACAAAATCATTTACTTCCTGATCTGTGTACCCTACTACAGGGTTTGGTATTCTACCAGTTTCAGGATTTGTTCTTGCTCTATCAGGTAATGCTCTGGTACCATCGTCGAAACCAAGAAAATCATAGGCGCCACCTTCGTAATCAAGGAAGTTGCTATTGAAGTGCATCGCCGGGTTGTAACCCAGCCCGAGACTTATGTCAAATATTTTTTCTTCCGGGAAATCTTTTGTGTCGATGTTTACCACACCTCACGTGAAGTCAGCCGGCAAATCTGCTATGGCCGATTTTACGATGATCATGTTATCGATCAGCGCTGTAGGGAATATATCAATCTGTAAACTGTTTCGGTCAGGGTCAAGACCGGGGATATCCATACCATTCAGGGTGGTTTTTGTGTAGCGGTCTCCCAAGCCCCGCACAAATACATATTTACCACCTTCGATAGATACACCTGTTACACGCTTTGCCGCTTCCGAGGCATCTGAATCCCCGATTTTTCTAAAGCTGGCTGCAGATATACCATCGAGTAAACTAGCTGATTTTCGTTATACGGTTAGCAGGGCGGCTTCTGACGTGCGTATTGCCTCTGCTGTCACAATCACAGCCTCGAGTTCCTCAACGGCTTCGGCAAGCCTTATCTGGTCAATTACATTTACCTCACCTGCCTTTACCTCCAGCCCTGTGATAGTAACCGTTTTGAAGGATACAAATGAGACCTGGAGGTCGTAAATACCCGGTTCGGCCCTAATTTCGAATTTACCGTCAAAATCGGTAACTGCACCATTTGATGTGCCCTTAATCACTGCGGTAACACCAAAAAAGGGTTCACCAGTACCATCCTCAATCACAGTGCCTCTTAGTGTTCCTTTTTGGGCATAAGTAGCAATTGAGATAAAAAGAAGAAGAAAGACCAGTTTATAGTTCATAAAAGGAAGGTTTGTAATAATAAAAAACCTGTTAATATAAAGAATTCGCAGGTTTTTCAGATAATAATATATTGTTATTTATTCGATACCTATTGAGCTAAGAGCACCAGAGTCAGAACCCCATGTCCATGAGTAATCAGCAGAAGATCCTACAGAAGCAGCAGCTATACCTGATCTTTCCGTAAGAGCAGCAGCAGGAACACCTACGAATACTTGTGCAGCTGTAACAGTGTTAGGAAGAGTATATTCTCAGGCACTGTATGCACCTGTACCGTCACCTCCGAAAGATTCGATGAATGAGAAACCATCGGCAACTGCAGAAGCAGCCTGCTCAGCATCCATTCCATAGAAATATACTCTCTCAAGGCCAGCGTTAGTATCACCATCAAGATCAACAAGGTGATCGATGTCTGCACCAGCGTAAACTACACCGTCTTCGAATTGGTGAGGACCATTCTCGTATGAACCTTCAGGACCATCAAGCTCGAATGCAGAACCACCGATAGGCGTTACAACTGCAAAGTTAGAGCAAGTTCCGTTCCATGCCTGGTCAGTGTCAAGACCATCATCACCTGAGTTCCAGATAAGAACACCGTCAACATCTACTGAACCACCGAACCACTCGATTCCGTCATCAGCGTTAGCTACAACTTCAACGTTAGAAATAGAAGTACCTGAACCAATACCACCAAGTGTAAGACCGTTGATCTCGTTACCAGCACCGATGTTAGAACCGCCGTGACGGATAGAGATATATGCGATTTCACCAGAGTTGTCAGCATCATTGTTACCACCGTAAAGACCGTTAGTGTCTTCCAATGGAATACCTTCGATCTGGGTTTCAGTTACATCCTGATCGTTTTCGTTCTGTGCAGAGATGTTAGCATTACCAAGTACGATAACACCACCCCATAGACCACCAACGTTAGGGTCAAGGTTAGGGCTTGAATAGTTACCAGCAGCAACATCTTCCGGCGTGATTTCATCACCAATAGTAGTGAAGATGATAGGAAGAGCAGCTGTACCTACAGCGTTAAGCGTTCCGCCACGAGCAACAAGAAGAGCAGTTGAGTTAGCGCCAGTACCAAGCTGACCTTTGATTACAGTACCAGGCTCGATTGTCAGTGTAGCGCCATCAACAACAGTGATTCGACCTGCAAGCTCATAAACATTGTCTGCAGTCCATGTAACTTCACCTGAGATGTTTTCAGTAACAACTACTGTAGGGAATACCACTACAGTTACAGTGTCTAATTCTGTTACAGTTACAGTTTCTCCCTCACATGAGGAGAAAATAAGTGCTGTGATCACAGCAAGGATTGAAATTAATACTAATGATTTTTTCATAATTACCTTTGGTTTAAAAACATGCGTTTTACTGCCGCAATGCTGACAAACGAATGTTACATAACCACCAATTGGCAATTAAGAATAGATTAACTAAAAAGGTTTAATGTGAAGTAATTGTTAAGAATATTATTTTGTCACCGGTATTTTCTGTAGGATGCGTTTAATCACATCGGCAGTTGTCACTCCATCTGCCTCCGCTTCATAATTCAGCAAAATACGATGGTTCATTATGTCATGTGCCACATCCTTTACATCATCGGGCAACACGAATTCTCTGCCATCGAGATAAGCCATCGCCTTGGAAGCAAGCGCCATATTGATCGATGCCCTGGGACTTGCACCAAAAGTAATGTAGTGCTCTTCATCCTTAAGGCCATACTCGCCAGGATTTCGGGATGCAAATACAAGCTCGATGATGTATTTTTCAATTGATTCAGAAATGGTAATATTATTTACTTCCTCCCTTATTGCAAAAATATCTTCTTTTGTCAGCACTTCATTCACCTGAGGCTGAAAGGTCAGGTTAGCCATACGACGCATGACTTCACGCTCCTCTTCCTTGGAAGGATAATCGACAAATACCTTCATCATGAACCTGTCGACCTGAGCTTCAGGCAATGGATAGGTACCCTCCTGATCCACAGGGTTTTGGGTGGCCAGTACCAAAAACGGTCTGTCGAGAAGGTAAGTCGTTTCTCCAATGGTCACCTGCTTTTCCTGCATGGCTTCAAGAAGAGCTGACTGCACTTTTGCCGGTGACCGGTTAACCTCATCGGCAAGTATCATATTTGCGAAAATAGGACCCTTTTTAACTTCAAACTCTGACTTTTGCTGATTGTAGATCATCGTACCGATAAGATCAGCGGGTAAGAGGTCCGGTGTAAACTGAATGCGCTGGAAATCAAGGTGCAGGACTTTCGACAGCGTGTTTACTGTCAGTGTTTTAGCGAGACCGGGTACGCCTTCCAGCAGGATATGTCCATTGGTAAAGAGACCCACCAGTAGTCGGTTGATCATATAATCCTGACCAACCACCATTTTTTTTACCTCTTCAATGGATTGTTTTATTTTTTCCTGATGCTCCGAAGATGCGGTCATATCTGGATTTTTTAAAGATTAAAGAAACTTATATCGTTCGTCTTTAATATCAGCTTTCTTACGGATTAACTGTGCTGCCCGGGTACTGGCAGTAGACTGTAGCTGTGAGCTTCGGCTACTTTTGAAATTGTCATAGCTTTCAAGTGCTACAGCCTCTGTGATAGCATCGACCTGTACAATAATTACTCCACCCTGATCTGCAATAGGATCAGAGACTTCTCCTTCATTCATTGAAAAGGCAGCACCGATGGCTTTTGGTGCAGCACCAATGCCGGGTATCCCCGCCTTGGTAAGGCTGAGAGATGGGTCAGTCGATACTGTGGCTTCTTCACCATAGGCTATAGCGATCTCATCTACGTTTGCTCCTGAAAGTCCTTTTAGCTTTTCAACTATGATCTCTCCTTTCAGTTCGTTTTTAACTGCAGTTTCGATCACGGGACGAATTTCTTCCAATGGTGTCTGCCCTTTTTCCACTATCTCGGTGAGCACGGCCACTACATAGGCGTCGTCCAGTTCAAATACTTCAGATATAGTACCTACATTTTTTGTATTGTAAGCCCAACGTACAATTTCCCTTGAGCCGGCAAGGCCGCGTACTTCTCTGGCCGTGGGCGATATCGCACCCGCTACCTGAACCTGAAAACCCTGTGCTTCAGCTTCCTGCTGAAAATCATCAAAATTATCTACCGAAGCGGCAAACTTTCCTGCTGACCGGAAGGCCGCATCACGGGTGTTGTCACTGGGATAGAGCTCGAGCGTTATCTTTGCTATAGCATAAGACTGATATGTCGGTGCCTCCGTAACATTGATGATATGGTAGCCAAATTGGCTTTCTACTACCTCATTAACGATACCAGGTGATGTCCTTCCAAACACAGCGTCATTAAAAGGATCAACCATGACGCCGGTCGTAAACCAGCCGAGGTCACCGCCGGATGGTGCGGACGAGTCATCCGAATACTCACGAGCCAGTTCTTCGAAATCTTCTCCGCTTCTTGCTCTTCTCAAAATACTTGATGCTTCTCTGCGCAAGCTATCGTCAGTGACAGGATCACCGGTATTTCGAAGCAGGATATGGCTGGCTCTCGCTGACGGTACTGTATCCCGATAAGATTCTGAAACTTTGAAGTACGAATAGTTGTAGCCGTTAATAAATGGACCATAAACTTCTCCCGCTTCAAGTGTTTCATCCTCAAGCTGAGCAGGAATCTCGCCCCTGTTGTATCTTCCAAAGAAATCAGCTGCTTCACTATTCAGGCGTGCAAAAAGTGAGTCATTTTCCGCATTTCTGAAGCCCTCTGACATGCTTTGCAATTCTTTTGCAAACGCAGCAGAATCAGCTGCAGAAGGCTCCAACGTAACGGCAATATAGCGGATAGTTCGTTGCGCTTCTGTTTCATATTCTCCGGCATGCTCCTGATAATAATCCCGAATATCTTTTTCGGTAAAGGAAATAGCCGAATCCGGTACTGTTACATAGGGCACATTCAAAAAGCGCGCTTCGATGATCTTATTTGCTTCCACATAGGCTCTTTCTGCTTCGAGCTTATTGACATACACCGATTTGTTGATGAGGTTATCAAATTTTTCGCGGATGCGTGCATCGAATATCTGTCGCTCAAAATTGGCAAACTGAGCACTTGCCTGTGGATCCTGGGACACCTGCTGCAGAAGCTGAATAACATAATTTCTATCAAACTGACCAGTATTAGGGTCAGTAAAGGCCTGCACCACCAGCGGATGAATATTATCACCCTGCACCATATCAAACTGCTCTTCTTCCGGCACGGCAATACCTATCTCTTCGTATTGATTTTTGAAAGCAACATTTACCACCATGTAGTCCCATGCCTGCTGCCGTATGGTAAACATATAGGTTTCATTCGGTGGTGTTCCATACTGCTGTAAATAGTTATTACGTAGCTGTTCTACAAGCTGGTAATATCTGTCATAGTCTATTTTTTCACCATCAATCTCACCCACATACCGGTTCTGACCACCTCCGAATAGCTGGCCCTGTCCTAGAAAATCACCGGCAAGGAAAGCGACGAGGGATATACCCACAAATATCACCAGAACTATGCCTAACCTCTGTCTTAACTGATTAATTATACCCATTGAAATGTATGCTACGTTTAAAGTGCCGCAAAAATGTCGTATTATCAATAAATATCAAAATGATAAGGTATTGAAATGAAGTCAATTAGCTTCGATAAGTGTTAATTTTACGATATCAATGCGCGTATCTTTGACGGAAATCACGGATAAAGAGTAATTTCCGATATTTATTATTTCTCCTTCCTGCGGAATGTCTTCTGTCACCGATAGAATTAATCCTCCTAATGTATCGTAATCACCCTCCGGGAGATTTAGCCCATATTCATCATTGAGATAGTCGATTTCGTGACGTGCACTTAACAGAAAATTATTATTATCGATTTTTTGCTCTACCCAATCCTCATCATCATGCTCATCCTGAATTTCACCAAAGATTTCTTCAATGATATCTTCTATCGTCACGAGGCCGCTGGTGCCTCCGAATTCATCCACAACGAGGGCAATACTCTTGTTTTCCTGGATAAACTGTATGAGCAATTCATTTGCCAGCATGGTTTCCGGTACGATGATGATAGGTGATACCAGACTGGATATACGGGTAGGGCGCTTGAACATCTGCAGAATATGGCAGTACCCGATGATGTCATCTATATTTTCCTTGTATACCAGTATTTTAGAATGTCCGGTTTCCAAGAAAAGATCTCTCAGATCATCGATATCGTCCTCAATGCTGATGGCTGACAGCTCGGTCCGCGGCACCATACATTCCCGGATGCGCACGGTTTTAAACTCCAGTGCGTTGGTGAAAATTTTTGTGCTCACCTCATCCTGTGCGCTTTCGGTTTCGGTATTCATATTGCGCCGGATAAGGTTGGAGAGGTCGACCAGGTTAAAGACGGCCTTGTCTTCGCTGTAATCGAGCTTAAATACACGCTTGATAGTAAATCTTGAAAGCCGGCTGATGGTCCATGTAAAAGGAAAGAAAATGATGTAGACCAACTGTATCGGCAATGCAAGCAGATGCAACAACCGATCAGGGTTTATCAGAAACAGTGTTTTGGGAAGATATTCTGCTGTAATGATGATAATGGTAGTGGCAATTAACGTCTGGACGATAAGGGAAAACAACGGATTATCTACTTCAGGAAATAGCAACGCTTGTATTCTGGGCTCCAGAAGTAATGCCGAATAAATACCAAAAACTACAAGGGCCAGATTATTCCCGATGAGCAGGGTGATGATCAGATTTGAAGGCTTCTCTACAAACCTGCTGAGTATTTTACCTGAAAACCTTCCTTTTTTTTTCAAAAGCTCAATATGGAGCTTGTCAGAAGAAATAAATGCAAGCTCCACGCCGGAAAAGAAGCCGGATAGCACTAGTGACAATACCAAAATGGCGATTTCAACGGTCATTTTTTGCTCTTCTGTATCGGATAAGTAATAGCAGACCAATGGAAAGCATAAATAACCAGTAGCTGGCCATAAATCCTACCGTTACGGTCTGGTGTATTCCGATAACGAAGGTAACGATTACAAAGGAGAAAATAACGATATCAATAAGTCTTGTCATATGGAATCGTTCTCAAACACTACGGTTTCATTTCCTGCTTCATCCAGGTTGATAATACCTTCTGTTTTTTCCAGCGTGAAGCTGCTGAAATCCTGAGGTGCACGCAATTTAGATCCCCGTATGAGCTGGCCCTCACGTTCAATTCGCACAAAGCGATCTGTATATACTTCCTCTTTTTTAGGATCCCAGAATAATTCCTCTGTACTCAGGGTTTCGTTGTTCACCTCATTTTTCAGTACTACATTTCCTACCACTCTGTACAATGACTCTTCGCTAAGGTAGTACCCTTCATTGGCCGTAAGAACAGATTCTACTTCCCCGTTTTTTTTGTAAAATATTACCTCAACGCCTTCCGGGAACTCCTGGTTACCTTCTTTGAATTCCATCTGACGTGCAGCATTAAGCTCTACACGTACCCTGGCAGAGTCGCTCCAGTATGTCGTAATGTTTTCACTCTCGACTATTGGTCCTGTATATTCGACAAATGGCGTCTCCCTGTTACCCGAACAAGAAGACGCCATTACCAAAATAAAAATGCAAAGAATGTTTTTAATCTCTTGTAGCAATGCTCACGGTTGAATTTATCCAGCAGTCAACCTCAAGCGGGTCACCTATGCTCATGGTATAGGTAAATACCTGCTCTTTGGTAGGAAACTGCTCACGTGCGGTTTCCATAAGTTCGGTGTTTCCTGCTTTTTTGAACATATCATATGCGGCAATGAATACCCCTCTGTCCACTACCGGATTTTTACCCTGCTTACAGCCTTCGAAGCTCTGGAAATACATCAATCCAACCTGCTCATATGCTTTTTTGTTGGTAGGATCAAGGGAGGCTGATTCCAGAAAATGAGTACGGGCTTTGTACAACTCACCCAAAGCTTTGTAGGTCACTCCCAGGTCCATGTTCATTTCAGACTTGTCCATATCATCGCGAGCAAGATTCAACCCTTCATTAAGGTAGGTAATGGCTGTATTCCAGTCTTTGTTGCCCATACTTTTTACAGCTATGATTTTAGCAAGGCCATAGGTAGGCTCCTGCCGGTGGATTTCCTTTGCCACCTCAAGGAAGAGAGGTGTATCTGAACACTTGGCGCTTAGCTGCAGCTGAAATATCTTTTTGGCAAGCTTCAGATCTGTGGTGTCCTGATAGAATTTTGGCTTTAACTTAGTATCAATGAACTCGCAATCCACGTTGACAGTAGCCGCAAGCAATTTATCCAGGTTATCCTGAATGGTTTCCAGACGTTTCAGGTTCTTGCCCAATGACTTCTGATATTCTACCGCCGCAAAAAGATCACCGTAGATAGTCAATATCTGATCATCATCGAGGCTGGTTGGTTTTACCTTTTTAAGTCGCCTTATAACATCCATATACCCGACTGTATTTACATCCATGATATCCTGGCCATTCAGTTCGTAAGTTTTGGCAAAAATTTCATACAGCTCTTCGAGTTTCTTAACTTCACCCTTCCAGTACAGGTAAGCTGAGTATGCCTTGTAATCCATTACAGTGGCTTCTTCACCAAAATATTTTATCCTTAGGTCGTACATTTGCATCAATGTATCGACATAAGCCAGTTTTACTGTTTCGTCAGCCGATTCCAGTGCTAGGGCCTCATATATTTTGGCTCCGTTCTGATAAATAGATTTGCTTAGCTCAGGTGTGTTATTGAGTAGCCATCGAAGTTCTTTAGCCGCAACTGAGTAGTTACCTGCTTTAAGTTCGTCCGTGTAACGTACGTTTTTTTCCTCTGCTATACTGCGCTGCTCCGGGTCTTCAGGCCATGCAAACTGAGCCTGACTCTGAAAAGGTGTCAGGATAAATAATGTAAGTACCAGAGATTTTATTGCTAATCTAATCATATCTGTATTTTCTAAACCATACATCATTAAAAGTTATTCCAAATTGTATCTGAATATATTGCTCTCTTAACAAACCATTCTGTTCATTACCCATAAAACCAAAGGTTATTCCTGTATTTATGGCAGAAACCCGATCCATAATTGGAAAAGAGGCACCAAGTGTTAACCCAAAATTGTTAATTTGGTTTTCATCAAATCTGAATAATGAATTCTCAAAAAAGGTGCCAAACCTGTAGGTAGCCCGGTTAAGGTACGAATCCAGTGAGGTAGGATCAGGTGAAAATGACACGCCTGCTGATAGACGGAGTCTGTCCGTAAGCAGGCTGTCTGCATTACCATTCGCATACCGGAACTCACTCCATCGTGTATAGTCTATGTCGAGCCCGGCGGAAAATTTTGCCAGACGGCCATAGCCAACACCAAAACCAAAAGATGAAGGTAGCCTTACATTGCCTTCAAGATCAGATATGATATTGCTGTCAATCGTAGTGTCACCGGGAAAATCAGGGCGTGACACCCCGTTGAGCGAGCGCTCAAAACTACGATTGGTAACTGTACCCAGATTTACAGCTGGTGTAAACGTGAGCCCAATCGAATAATATTTCGGAAAATCCTCATTTTGCTCATCAACATCATATTTATAATGACCCGAAAATTGATAAGTAAAGCCAGCATAGTTGATGTTTTCTGAGAAGCTGACCGAAGTAGGAGCCCCCTGCCCTAGTATCTGGGTAGTGCTGGATAGTTCGTCGAGTACCCCGCCAAAAAGATAGGAAAGCCTGAATCCTGCCCCTGCAGTATAACTGGTAACTTTTGTGTCACCCTCTGACTTTCCATGGAAAAGCCGCACCCCATGTGTCATATAAACATCTGAAATACCTCCGATACCTTGTCGCTCAATGGCTCGGCTTGAAAATTGCTCTTCAATTATATTCTGCTGTGCAAAATTTACGTTACTGTAAGGTTTAAAGCCCAGTCCCGCTGTCCAGTTGCCTTTTACCACCGGAAAAGCAAGCGAAAAAAACCTTGGATTTGCTCCTCCGCCCTGCACTGATGCTGCCTCAGAGCTTATGGTTTTAAACTCACCGATAAATCCGGCATCAAAGCTTGTATAAATGGAATCATAAACTGAAAGTGACGGATTTTTTAGGTTAATGGAGCGAAACATTGGAATGGCATTGCCTGTGCCTCCCATGCCGTTGGCCGGAATGAGATGATACTGATCAATATAGCCGACACCAAAAGCAGAGTATGGCATGTTGATATCCTGTGCTGATATCAAGCCTACTGAACCAATAAAGAATGAGATGAGTAATTGCTTCCTAACGCCTGCCAAAAGAAAATGCTTCTTTTAATCCAATCAATGAAATTTTTGAAACGGCAAAGATGGTATGATTTATTTTAGATTCAAAAAAATCAGCATCTCCACCGGTAATTATAACGACAAGATTTTCAAATTCTTGTTGGTGTTGCTCAATGATATGCTCCATTTCACCCAAAACACCATATAATACGCCACTTTGCAAAGATGTGATCGTGCTTTTACCCAGCAACGGCACCGAAAAGTCATTTTCTATCAGGGGTAACCCGTCCGTAAACGCATGCATAGCCCTGAAGCGCATGCTCAGGCCGGGACTGATAGTACCTCCCAGATATTGGCTCTCAGCCGTAATTATATCGTATGTGATGCAGCTGCCCATGTCAATGAGCAGGATATTACGCTCCGGATAAAGATGACGGGCGCCAAGAGCTCCTATCAGACGGTCCGGGCCCAGGGTATCCGGAGTATCATATTCGACTTTTAGTGGTGACGGGGATAATGCATTAAAATAGTGCAAACGAGGGTCCGGGCGCCATGATTTTCGTGTCGATGACACCAGCGACTCGCTAAAGTCACTTCCTTTAATAAATTCGTCTGCAGTGTCTACGTCGTTGAATACGTGATGAGCAACCTCTTCGAGATTCTCCGTAAGTTCCCATATTTTAATACGTGTATTCCCGGCATCGATAAGCAGTGTATGCATAGACAATGAATTATTAGTCAAAAATAACAGTAAATTGGCGATCTATGGAAAAATATATTGCCACCGGGTTAATGTCGGGCACAAGTATGGACGGAGTGGACATTGCCACAGTGGTTTTTAGCTGCATGGATGAAAATACACGGTTTGAGGTAATACGGGCTGATTTTTATCCTTACAGTGTGGAGATGCGTGCGCGACTGGATAATGCTATGACATTATCCGGATATGAGCTAACAGTCCTTGATCATGACCTGGGTGTTGCTTTTGCAGATTTTATTGGCGACCACCTCTCGTCCCAGGAAGAGCGACCCATGCTGATAGGTTCTCATGGTCATACGGTATTTCATCAGCCTGAAAAAGGGATATCACTTCAGATCGGGGACGGCGAAGTCATTCATGCACGCCACAGAATACCTGTAGTACATCAATTCAGAAAACTACATACATTAACCGGAGGACAGGGTGCCCCGCTGGCCCCTTATGGCGATTTTACACTATTTCCTGAATATGACATGCTGATAAACCTGGGTGGTTTTTCCAATGCAACAGTAAATAAAACGCCTCCCATTGCATTTGATATTGGTCCATGTAACCTGATTCTCAACAGAGCAGCAGGAAAATTTGGGCTTTTATTTGATGATAATGGTGAGTTGGGTCAACAGGGTGAAATGGATGAAAATTTTGCAAACTTACTTGCGCAACATTTTCCTGCACCTGAACTTCCGGTATCCTATGGGAGGGAATCGCTGGCTGATATTTTTACCTATATCGATCATCATGATGCCAGAAATTGCCTGCATACGGCATATCAATTCATTGGAACTAGCATAGGTGCTGTTATTAATAAATATGCATATACCGGATGCATTATGCTCAGTGGAGGTGGCGCGAATAACCGTTACCTCATCGAAATGATTCAAAACAATTGCACTGCCAAAATAGTAATTCCATCGGCGGTGATACTCAATTTCAAGGAAGCCATTATTTTTGCGTGGCTTGGTGTTCAGCGGTATAGGCGGGAAATAAATATTTTCTCTTCGGCTACCGGAGGAGAAACCATGTCGGCGGGTATCATTATTGATAACTTCACAGAATGAAAGAATTACTTAAGAAATTTGAAAATAAGCTCCCAGAAATAGTTTTTGAATGGTCTGATGAGGAGACAGGTGCAAGGGGATGGGCCGTGATCAACAGCTTACGAAATGGGGCTGCGGGTGGTGGCACACGTATGCGTAAAGGACTGGATAAAGAGGAGGTGATCTCACTGGCCAAGACAATGGAAATAAAATTTACCGTATCGGGACCACCGATTGGCGGAGCAAAGTCGGGAATAGATTTTGACCCTTCAGATGACCGGAAGGAAGAAGTACTTAAACGATGGTATAAAGCTGTATCGCCGCTACTTAAAAACTATTACGGTACAGGTGGTGACCTGAATGTAGATGAGATCCATGAGGTTATACCTATCACAGAAGACAACGGACTCTGGCATCCTCAGGAAGGTATTGTAAACGGTCATTTTCGCGGTACAGTGCCTGAAAGAATCCGGCGTATAGGCAACCTGAGACTGGGGGTAACCAAAATAATTGAAGACCCTGAGTTTACACCCAACGGGCAGCGAAAATACACCATTGCTGACATGATCACCGGGTACGGTGTGAGCGAATCTGTACGTCATTATCTTAAACAAACAGGCGATGACATTCGTGGCAAGCGTGTAATTATCCAGGGGTGGGGTAATGTAGGTGCTGCCGCAGCGCTATATATGGCCAAAGAAGGAGCTCTTATTGTAGGGATAATCGACAAGAACGGAGGCCTCATCCGGGAAGAGGGCATGGGGCTCGAAAGAGTCAAGCAGCTTTTTGATCAGAAGGTAAAAAATACATTGGCAGATGATGGAATGATCCCCTTTGACGAAGTAAACGCAAAAGTATGGGATATACCGAATGACATATTTATCCCCGCTGCAGCTTCGCGGCTGGTAGATCAAAAACAGCTGGAAAGACTGATAGCTTCCGGTACCCAGATCATTTCGAGTGGTGCAAATGTACCCTTCAAAGATCCTGAAATCTTTTATGGCCCCACTATGGAATATGCAGATAAACATCTCACGCTGATCCCGGACTTTATTGCAAACTGCGGCATGGCAAGAGTATTTGCCTATCTGATGGAGACAACTTCAAAAATCACGGATTACAACATTTTCAATGATGTGTCCACTACCATCGAAGCTGCTATAGCCAGCACCCTAAAGGAAATGGACGGGGAATTATCCTTCTCAGAATCTGCTTTTAAGCGCTCTCTGGATATGTTATTAAAGTAATCGTAATCTTCATTATGACAGCAGTTCAATATTAAATCGTAGTATTGCACCTTATTATATGAGACTGATCCTCTTTATATTGTTTTTCGGTTGGCTGGCCGCAGGACCTGCTTTTTCTCAGGAAAAGCACGCTGACACTGCCCTCAGGAACACTGACCAGCATACAAGCCTTGGTGAGGATCATTCCGGGGAACATGAGGAGGAAGCAAGTCATGGTGAAGAGGGACACCATAGTCTAAAGGCACATCCTGCATCTGTGATCCCATTTATCCTGCTGCTTATCATGATTGCCACAGGACCATTGTTTTACGAACATTTCTGGCATAAAAATTATCCAAAAGTTTCCATTGCCCTGGCATTAGTAGTGGTGTCGTATTATTTATTTTTTCTGCATAATACACATAGCGTCGTACATGCCATAGCTGAGTATATACCATTTATATCGCTACTTGCGGCCCTTTTCATCGCTTCCGGAGGTATTGGTATCGAGGTGGATAAAAAAGCTACGCCAATGGTGAATATCATTGTGCTTGCCATCGGTGCCGTTATCGCCAACATTATTGGTACAACGGGAGCTTCAATGCTGCTCATACGCCCGTTTATACGGTTAAATAAAACACGTGTACGGCCATATCATATTGTATTTTTCATACTTGTGGTGAGTAATGTGGGGGGCTCTCTGACGCCTGTTGGTGACCCGCCTCTTTTTCTCGGATTTCTTAAGGGAGTACCCTTCTTCTGGACATTTACCCATAATCTTACGGCATGGATGATTGCGGTTGTGCTTATACTTGCCGCTTTCTATGTAATCGACAGCCGTCATACAGACGATCCGTTTTATGATGAGGAGGAGCCGGAGCCTACAGGAAAAGTTTCGATTAAGGGTTCCCGCAACTTTATATGGCTGGCCATTGTGGTAGCTTTCATTTTTATTGACCCCAATATTTTCGACTGGGTCCCGTATATCATGTATGACGGATCCAAATTTTCCTTTATCAAGGAGGCGGTATGGCTAAGTGTGGCCTTTCTTTCATTCCGACTGGCAAAAAAGGAAGTCATTAAGCTTAATGAATTCAGCTTCGAGCCAATCCGTGAGGTAGCCTTTATCTTTATAGGAATATTTGGCACCATGATGCCTGCACTGGAGCTGGTGAGTGATTTTGCCAAAACAGCAGGAACGGCGCTGGTGACTCACAATACGCTATACTGGGGCACAGGCTTGCTTTCCGGCTTTCTGGACAACGCCCCAACTTATCTTAATTTTCTTGCTGCTGCCATGGCTTCACAGGGGGCGAGCATCGAAAACATTGAACAGGTAAGACAATTCGCAGCAGGAGGTTACCATGACTCCGTGCTTGACCTGAAAGCAATTTCTGTTGCTGCTGTTTTCTTTGGCGCAATGACTTACATTGGTAATGGACCTAATTTTATGGTGAAATCAATAGCCGAGCAAATTGGTATCCGCATGCCAAGCTTCTTTGGGTATATCATTCGTTTTTCTATACCCATACTCGTGCCGGTGCTGATTATCACATGGTTAATTTTCTTTGCATTCAAGCCGATTTAGGTATTGCATTTCAACTTGTCTTCATTATCTTTGCATTCCATTTTGGGACTAGCGAGAGTAGCTCAGCTGGTAGAGCACAACCTTGCCA